>CAZKNF010000028.1:0-43374 GCA_964554105.1 uncultured Rhodothermales bacterium
CATTCAAATCTGAATCTGGATGTCGATTTTCTGAACGGGATCTTACCGTCTACCGAGAACGTCGCGATTGCCATCTGGCGGCAGCTCGAAGGTGAGATTCCAGGCGGGGAGCTGCATCGTGTACGTCTTTTCGAGACGGACAACAACATGGCGGAGTATTACGGTGAATAAGAACCAGGATCAGATGATCGAACGCAAGGAAGCAACCGGCGACGCCGGGCCTAATGGTGAATTGGATTTCCAGGTGCCCGTTCTCTATCAACGAGAGGATACCTACGACGAGGACACGACTGCGGCAATCGGCGGTCACGTCGCCGAAATTCTCGATCTGCTCGGGGAAGACTCCGAACGCCAGGGATTGCTGAAGACGCCGACCCGTGTCGCCAAAGCGTTTCAGTTCATGACCCACGGCTATGGGCTAGATCCGGATAAAATCCTAAAATCCGCAATTTTTGAGGAGGATTATAGCGAAATGATCCTCGTGAAGGACATCGAGGTATATTCGATGTGTGAGCATCATATGCTGCCCTTCTACGGCCGCGCACACGTCGCCTACATTCCCGATGGAAAAATCGTGGGCCTGAGCAAAATACCGCGTGTTGTCGACGTCTTTGCCCGACGGCTTCAGGTACAGGAGCGCCTCACGCTTGAAATTCGCGACGCGATAACGGATGTGCTTACACCCCTGGGAGTGGCGGTCGTGATCGAGGCACGACACCTCTGCATGATGATGCGCGGAGCGGAAAAGCAAAACTCCGTTACGACGACGAGCGCGATGAACGGCGAGTTTATGAGAGCTCCGACGCGCGCCGAGTTCATGCGCCTTATCCAGTCTAACTGATATGCCCCTGGCAATCGTCACCGGAGCCAGTCATGGTATTGGCCGCGCCGTCTCGGTCGCCTTCGCTCGGCTTCCGGACATGCGTCTGGCCCTCGTGTCGCGTGATGAAACGCTTCTGAAAGAGACGCAGTCTCTGTGCAGGACGGAAGGGAGCGACGCCGAGTATTTCCTCTGCGACGTAACCAACGACGCAGCGGTTGCCGCCACGGCAGCCTCGATCCGAGAGAAATGGGGACCGCCGGATGTTCTCGTTAATAACGCAGGCCTGTTCGAGCCGGGATCCGCTCAGGAGATGTCTATCGAGTCTTTCCGCGCACAGGTCGACGTCAATCTGACCAGTGCGTTCGTCGTCACAAAGGCGTTTATAGACGAGTTGATCGCCCGCGGCCGCGGGCACATCTTCTTCATGTGTTCGGTCGCTTCCATTAAATCCTATCCTGGCGCAGCGTACTGTGCAGCGAAGCATGGTCTACTCGGACTTTCTCGCGCACTTCGAGACGAGGTTAGGGAACACGGCGTGCGAGTCACTGCGATGATTCCCGGCGCGACCTTCACTAGAAGCTGGGAAGGTGCCGGATTGCCGGAAGAGCGGTTCATGCCGGTTGAAGATGTAGCTCAGGCTCTCCTTGACGCGTATAACCTCAGCAGCCGAACCGTAGCTGAGGAAATTCTGCTCCGGCCGATACTCGGAGATATTTAACCTCTCGCTGCCTAAAGCAGCTCGTTCGCCAACCGCGCGCGCGTTTCGTTGAGCAGCCGCGTCAGCTTATCGCTGATTCGGACGTGGTATGCAGGCTCAGTCTTCTCGAGAGCGAGGAACTGCGCCGGCAGCTCGTCGAGCGACTGTCGGGCGTTTTCCCGTGCCTCATCGAGTGTTACACGACCAGCGGGCGTCCGGCGGCCGTTTGACATCACCTGTTCCAGGAGCGGCCGTCCATCGATCTCTTCGTCGTACCTGGCGATCACGTCACCCGCAGCTTTTCCTTCCTCATATCGCCTGAAAAGCTGCTTACGTCCGGGCAAGTTCGATTTTTCGGACGAGAGCTTCATCCGTGGCTTGTCGCCGTAGCTGCTGATCTTATAAACGCTGTCCAGATACGGCTGATCAGCGATCGTTCCCATCCTTGTCCCGACACCGAAGCCGTCGATTGGAGCCCCCGCTTGGAGAAGAGCGGTGATCTCGTGTTCGTCGAGGCTGCCGCTGGCGAAGATCGTGACGTGGTCGAGTCCGCCGTCGTCCAGAATTCGTCTGGCTTCCATCGCTAGCTGTCCCAGATCCCCCGAATCAAGCCGGATTCCAGCCAGGTCCAGGCCGTTTCCGTCTTTACTCATCTCAACAATCTTTCGAATCGCATGCAGCGTGTCGTACGTGTCCACTAGAAGAATGGTCTTCGGATAGAGGTCCGCAAACGCACGAAACGCCTCAGTTTCAAGATCGTGTGCCTCGATGTAGCTGTGGGCCATCGTACCGGTGATCGGGATACCATATATCTGGCCTGCCAGCACATTCGAGGTCGAATCTAGTCCCGCGATATGAAATGCGCGAGCAGCGCGAAGGGCGGCGTCTGCGCCATGCATTCGACGCATCCCGAAATCCGCCACGGTGCATTCGCCGGCTGCGCGCTTGACGCGACTCGCCTTCGTCGCGGCGTTCGTCTGGAACGTAATCTGATTCAAAAGAAACGTCTCGACGATCTGCGCTTCACCAATCGGCGCCACGACTTCGAGGATCGGCTCATCCGGGAAAATAGGCGTCCCCTCACGAACGGCAAATACGTCGCCGGTGAACCGGAAGGAGGCGAGGTATTCGATGAAGCTTTGATCGAAGCGTTCGTGTGACTCGAGATACGTGATTGCCTGCTCGCTGAATCGAAACGTCTCCAGGTAGTCGAGCACCGTATCGAGCCCGCAGGCGATCAAATAATTGCGATTTCCAAGACGCCGAATGAACAGGTCGAATACGGCTTCATCCGACATCCCTTCCCGGAAGTAGGCCTGCAGCATCGAGAGCTGGTACAGGTCCGTGAAGACGGCCGCGTTGTCTTCCTTGACCCAGGCTTCGGAGGCCATCACAGATTTGAGACGTCAGTTGAGTCGCGGATCTTCCGGAAAGTTCGCCAGCACTGCATATTCACCGCCCATCATGCGCAGCACATGCTTCCAGAGTGAATCCGGGTCGTCGCTAAAGACGGACTCTTCGCCGCCGGAGGCGAGGAGCCATCCACCCTGTTCTATCTCGTGAGACAGTTGTCCGGGCGACCATCCTGCATATCCGAAGAAGAATCGCACGTCCTTTTTGGAAATCTGCTCCGTCTCGATCAAGAGTTTCATAAAGTCGAATTCGCCGCCCCACGAGATGCCCGAGGAGACGGGAATCGTTCCGGGTACGATGTCACCGCAGGTGTGAATGAAATGAAGCGTATCCGTCTGCACGGGCCCGCCGTTGTCGATAGGAATATCACCGTCATCGAGGTCGGGGATCACGTCCGAAAGGCGTACACCCACCGGGCGGTTGAGAATCAGCCCGAAACTGCCTTCCGACGTGTGTTCACAAAGCAAAACCACGGCCCTCCTGAAATTGGGGTCATGCATCATAGGCGGTGCGACGAGGAGAACGCCCGGTCTCGGGCTGATACCTTTCGATTCCACTGGCTGAACTCCGGTAGCCGCCGATGACGGACAATCTATCTCCTGGAAAAACAGATTTCGGATCCAAGCTAGGCGACGTGTCGTCGCGTTGCTGAAAAAATCGGGTGACGAACTCTGCATGACATGTTCCAATCTATTCGTCGGATAACTGATCTCTCGCCACGGGCGTCTTCACGAAACCAATCTACAGCATCGAAGGAGCGCGCTCTATCGCATTCCGGACGCGGCATGCCTGTATACCGACGTACGTCGCAGCGGCCTTAGAACGTAGCCGAGGGGACACTTCACAGCATTCGTCATGGTGTGTCCTTCTTTAACGCTCGAAATGCGCCGCACCACCAATCAGCGTCGCGGGTAATGCTCGTCACCGTGATTCCGGAGAAATGTGGGACGAGTTCGATCAGAAGACGCTGTACCTCTGTCCAATGACCGCCCAGAAGCGCCTTCTCTACCTCAGCAGCGTACGTGCGCGACCAACGCCACTTCTCACGCAGCTTCTCCGCCTTCTTCCAGTAGTTCCGTTCGTCCCAGGCGTGTGCGCTCTCGTCGATCGTTTCGTATATGCCGCGCAGATTGAAAACGAGGAATGCGGCCATATCCTGTGATTCGGCGTCGACTTTTGATCGCTGAGCAAGCAGCCTCAGAACTTCCGCGCATGAGCGCATGTGCGCGTGCCGCTTCTTCGCGGGGGTTTCGCCAGTGGATATGATGCGGGCCATACGCCAGGAAGCGTCGCTATAGCTAGGACAGAGTGATGCCTAAAAAGAGTGATGCCTATTTCATTAGGATCATTCGCTTCGAGACGGTCCGAGCGTCCGTCTCGAGCATGTAGAAATACACGCCGCTTGCCCATTCACCTGCATCGAGCTGCGCTTCGTGTTCGCCCGCCGTCCTCACGCCGTCGACGACGGTGGCAATGTGCCGTCCGAGCGCGTCGTACACGGCCAGACGAACGTGCATCGTGCTCGGCAGGCTGTATTCGATCGAGGTCGACGGATTAAACGGATTCGGGTAATTCTGCGCCAGCGAAATTTGCGCCGGAAGCTCTGCCTCGTCGTCCGAGTCGAGCGCAGTAGAGACTAAAAACTCCACACGAATGGGATGCACCGTGTCCTCAAAGATCTCCTCGCCGCCATCCGTAATTTCCGCAAGCGGTGCCCAACCTTCACCATTTATGAAATCCAGATACAAATAGGACACATCGTCGCCGGATTCCTTGGCCGAAGGCGCCAGTGCGAGATAATTGTTGTCAGGTCCGATATTCGATAGACCGACGAATACCGAGTCGCCGAGCTCGGACAGTACGGACGTATCAGGCAGTTCGATCTCGAGAAACGAAAACTCGCCTGATGCAAAGTTAATGTGCTGCGTCGCCGGATTTTCTGTCACGTCGGTGCTGAAAAGCTCCGCGTCGGGGAACCCATCAGCATCCACGCTCCACACGTGCAGGCGGAAATCTTTGGCTGTACCAGCGGGGACGTCGCTGTTCGAAAAATCGTTGTCGTAAACCGGGGCGACATGCACGGTTGCCAGCCTGCTTCCAGGTGGCGCTTCGAACTTGTTTGCAAGGCGGGCGACTTCCGACATCGCGAAAAACTGCCCCGTCGCCGTTCCGTCATCGAAAACAATCGCCTCTCGTGCAACGCCGCTCCCTCCACTCTCGTCCCATGTGGCAGCCACGTCAATCTTACTCGAGGAACTTGCACCCGTGGACGTATTCGCGATAATGAGGGTGAGACGGCTGAAGTCTCCTTCGAATGTGTGACTGTCCGCTCCCATCTGAATCGCTTCCACCGACTGCTGGCCGTCGAGATGCTCCAAAACCACACGAAGCTGAACCCGTTCTCGTTGGATTTCTGCGATCGCATCCGCCACTTCCGGGATGATGTCCGCAGTCACCGTGAAATCCCCCACGTCGCTCCACGAATAGTATCGCACTGAACCCGACGCGACGACCACGCTGTCACGGTTGTATGACGATGAGGAGGTGCCGTCGATTTGAATGGTCGGAACGGCCTTCACGCCCATCCGCTGAACGAGATTATAGCCGTACTGCGGGTCGATTCCGGCGTCGTTCACGAAGTTCGCCGTATGAAAGCCGGCAATGACCTCCGTCAGACTCGTACCATGCTCTTGGAGGACGACTTCATAACCGTCCGCACCGTTCGCGAAAAATCCGTCCTTCTCGGCACGGACGATAGAGCCGGTTGCTTCCGGACCGATGCGGTCCGCGATATAGGTGGTGAACAGCCCCGACCGTTCATAGTCGTACACATTCTCGGACGTATCCCATTCAAGAAGTGGAGTCCTGTGTTCGTCTGTGATGTTCAGGTACCCGGTTCCACGGTTGAAATACCCATTTATCACAGAGGCCCATTCCGAGAGCCCTTCGTTGATGAACGTGAACTCGGACCCTATCGGCTGCTGATAGTTGTAATGGATCAGATGCTGGTACTCATGTGCGATAATCCAGGCCAAAAGCGTCACACCCTGGCTCAGCCCTTCTTTCACGTCGACATGTAATATGTCTGCCGCGTTGCCCTGGTTGTTTACTGGATCGGGGTTAAGGTCGGCCGACGTGACATAGCCGAGAATGCAGCACGACTCTCCCTCACCTTCCTCGATGTCGTACGTAAGAATGTCTACTTTTCCGTCTCCATCCACGTTCGGTGGATCGCCGAAGAGATAGTTGTCATTCTCGACGATGCCGCGATCGGGCCGGAACGACGAGGCCGGCGTGGAATGCAGGATGTGTTCGTCGAGCTCTTCGAACTGCTCGTCGCTCACCGTGGAATCCAGACTCTGCTCAATCCAAACGTTGGCGACGTCATTCGTCGAACGCAGGACAAACGTCTTGGAAACCCATGATGGCTCATCTGCCTGTACCCCTTCGAGTACGTTGAACGACTTCTCTTCTCCCAGGTCGAAGCTCAAACCACCCTTGCGAGCCGCCAAAGCTCCGGCATCGCGAGCTTCGATAAACTTCTCTAGACCTTCCTGCGCCTCCGGCATGCGGGCGAGAATATCCGTAACGTGGATAATCTCGAAATCCGATGGAGAGGAAGCGGTTTCAGCTTTCGAGTGTACACGTGGTTCCAGGGGCTTCAGTTCAGCCTCCTGTGCAGCTGACGACTGAAAGATCAGGCCTGCTGCTAAAATGGCGAGAGGAACAATTCGGATTTTCAACGGATCGAGAGGAAGGCGTAGAAGGGACCGGAGGTTAGTATAATACATTACGTCCTAACGTCGCTGAGCGCAAACCAGTTTACCTGATTGATGCGAATTCATCCCCGAATGTCGAGCATCGGCGAACGGTATTCAGAGTCTGTGAGAGGACTCTCCCGAATCGTCGTGGTCATCTGCTTCGCAGGGACGCTACTTGTCGCGGCTGGAGGATGCATAACGAGCCGTCCGGCGGCGGATGACACGGTGACCGTCGAAGGTGTGGTGACGGTCCGAGGAAACGAGCCGTTCACTGCGTATATGCTCGAAACCGCGGAGGGGAATCTGTACATCCTGGAGCTCCAGGAATCGTTTCCGGCCGACCTGGTCACACCCACGCGGCTCAGCGTAAGTGGCCGCATGGCTGAAGGAGAATGGAGCGGTGCTCCGTCTCCCTATGCGCATATCGAGGTCGACGAATGGACGCATCTCGACTGACCTCAAGTCCCTTTCCGAAATCGTCCCATCCAGGCGTGCATCTCCGGCGCGCCCTGAATGTAGGAGGCTCCGAGATAAATGGATGCGTACACGGCCACGACGACGACGGCCATCAAGGCGACGTGCCACGGTGGCATAATTGCCCAAATGATCACTGAGGGAACGGCCGCCATCAATGCTGTCCCCCCCATGCGAAGAACCGATCGCCACGGGAGCGCGGATTCACTGATGCGGGCGCGAAGCGAATGCGTCAGCCGCCAGAGTTCGATCCACGCCCCCACACTCGTCCCCAGGGAAAGACCCACCGCGCCGAGAAAGAGCGGATCATCCGCCGCATCAAACCCGACGACCGCCGACACCGAGTACCGATCCAGAAGAAACATCAAGGGCACGGCAAGTACAGCGGACACGAGTACGCGCACGACGGCAATCTTGGCCGGCGTTTTCGTGTCGTTCAGCGCGTAAAAGGCATTTTGAAGTAAGCGGGACATCGTCGTTGCCAAGAGACCCAGGGAATAGCCTCCCAGAACCATATACACGAGCCACGAGTCGTTCAGATTAAAGGAGCCTGTACGGAAAATGGCGCCGACGATCAGGAATCCGAAAATCAGGTAACCGATGAGCGTCGGCACGGTCATGAAGAGCATCTGCTTCATCGATCGATTCAGACGTCCTACAAATGGAGCTATGCGCTCTTCACTGAACCTCGAAAGCTCAGGCAGTTCGGATGCGGCGACGGAGAGACCGAAGAGACTGACGGGGAGGAGATACAGCATCTGCGCATAACGCAGAGACGCGACGGCACCCGCAGCGAGCAGCGAGGCGAGAACCAGATCGAGATACGACGACAGCTGATACACGCCTCTTCCGGCGACGACGGGCCCAAAGGCATCGATGGCCTCGCGTACCCCCTTCACCCGCGTAGAAAAGGAAATGCGAAAGCCCTTCAGCATGCGGATGACGAGCGGAAGCTGAATCACGAACTGCAGTAAGCCCCCCACCAGCGCGCCGTAAAAACCGGCGAAAAGCAGCCTTGTCTGTGCGGAGGTCGAGATCTCGTCGAGGATCAAGACGTCGGCCATCGAATCGAACACGAGCAAGGCCCCGACGAACAGACCGGAAATGATCGCGATGTTCCACACCACCGGTGCGAAGTAGGGAAGAAAGAACTTGCGGTGGCTGTTCAGTACCCCCAGACACCATGCGGCCAGAACGAGTATGCCGGTCATCGGAAAAATTATGCGGACGGCCTGCACCGCCAGGGCATAGCGGTCGATCGATAGTTCGCCGGCAGCCACCTTCGACGCATCATCGAGGAACCCTGGCGTAAAAATCGCGACGATCGGCTCCGCAAACACGATCCCGATCAAACTCACGACCGAGGCGACCGCCAGGAGGAGACCGAAGATCGCACCTGCAAACCGCCCCGCCTCTTCAGCACGCCCGGCCTCAATCATCCTCGAGTAGATCGGAATGAATGCCGCGGAGATCGTACCCTCCCCAAGAAGATTCTGGAGGAGGTTGGGACCCTTGAAGGCCATCTGAAACACGTCGGCGTGCGCTCCGACTCCAAAGAAATGCGCCACCGTACGCTCGCGCACGAAACCTAGAATCCGGCTCGTGAAAATGCCCGCCGCCACCGTTCCCGCAGCGCTGCTCCGTTGCGGGTCGTCGGATTGAGACTCAGAAGCTTTCGGGGATGCGGCCGCGGCGGCGTCTGCACGATCCGCCTCAGCATCGGGTGAGTCGCTTAACGGGCGCCGCCGGCTCGAGTTTGGTTCGGGCAGCCCGGCACCTTCCCCTCGCGGCTCACTCATCGGCGCCTCGAGCGTCCGACTGAGTCGTCTCGATCAAGAATCGCACCGCCATCTCGTACCCGGCGGCGCCGAGCCCGCTGATCAGTCCGACGCAAGCGCCCGCCGTCATGGAGCGGTGGCGGAATGGCTCGCGCCCATGGATGTTCGAGAGGTGCACCTCGACGAACGGTAGTGAAACCGAAGCCACGGCATCCCTGAGCGCAACGGATGTATGGGTCAGGCCCCCGGGATTCATGACGGCTCCGTCGAAATCACCACCACCCGAAGCATGGATGCGATCGATGAGATCCCCCTCGTGATTTGACTGATAGAACGAGAACGAAATATCGGGAAACCGCTCTTTCAGCGAAAGCTCGATGTCCGCCAGTGTAGTCGTGCCGTAGGTCTCCGGCTCTCGAACACCGAGCAGGTTTAGATTCGGGCCGTTTAAAATCAGGAGCTTCACAGGCTGGTTGCCGCAAAATGAATATTGAGGTTAGTGGCACCATCCGGAGCCGCAATATACGTATACAGAGGCTGCCGGCAGGTCCTCGTCGGGCTCGAGCGCGTCAGAGCCGTGCCTCGAACGACAGGCCGTCGTATCCGAGTTGGATGCCGTCAGGAAGACGCCTATCGACCTCCTCGTGGAGGATACTATGCGTCATGTGGACAAGATAGGTCTCCTCCGCGCCGATGTGGAGCGCCGTTTCAACCGCCTCATCGATTGTGAAATGCGTAGGGTGACGCTCCTCTCGAAGCGCATCGAGCACGAGCACGTCGAGATCCCGCAGGAGATCCAAGCTGGCATCCGGAATGCGATTCGTGTCCGTCAGATAGGCGAACCGACCGATGCGATAACCGTAGAGCGGGAGCTCGCCGTGCGAGGCGTCGATGGGAGTCACACGAATGCGCTGCTCGGAGTCCGTGCGGCTTCCGACGTCGAAAACCCCCGCTACCTCGTGCAAATCGAGATCCGGCACGCCCGGATAGCTTCCGTCCTCGAAGATGTAGTTAAACATGTCTTGCAGCACGTCCGCGGTGTTCTTGCGAGCGAAGCACGGGATCGGACAGCGATTCCTGAAGAGAAAAGGGCGAAGGTCGTCGACGCCCGCGACGTGATCGAAATGGTGATGGGTAAACAAGACAGCATCCACCTGGTCGATCCCTTCGCGAAGGACCTGGGACCGGAAATCGGGGCCCGTGTCGATGACGAGTCGTACGCCATCTGCGTCGACGTAGCACGAGCATCGTGTCCTGGTGTCCCGCGGATCAGATGACGTGCACACTCTGCAGCCGCAGCCGATTACCGGAATGCCGGTTGACGTGCCGGTGCCGAGCAGCGTGACCTTGATGCCGCCCTCAATCGTCTCCATCCGCTGCGTCTACCTCAAGAGTCTCGTTTCTCCGCCAAACGTCTTCCATCGCCTTCCGCACCGCCGGTCTCAGAAATATCTGGTCGATGCCCGGCTCGCGCAGGCATTCAGCAAGCACCACGAGTTGGGCCTCAGGAAGATGATGTTTGTTGAGCATGATCGTTTCTTCGGAGCCTACGACACAACGCCCGCCGCGGAAATTGCCCTTCTCCGTCCGGACACGAAGTCCGAGCTGCTCGGCGGCTTCTTTCAATTCTTCGACGATCTGCTCGGTCTTCATGCGCAAGTCGACTGGATCCAACCTCGGGCGTGGTATAATGCCGCAACTACCGGTGAGGTTCAGCCCCTCTATCTACCAGTTGATGCCAACCGACAATGAATGCGCCGATCCGGCGTAATCGAAGAGGTCATCTTGTGTCACTGGGAAAAGGCTCGAGGCACTGATACTCCACACCTGCGCCCGAAAGCCGTACCCCGCGGACACGCCGAAGCGTCCGGCCAGACCCGGCGCGTGGACTTGAACGTGTGTGTCGATAAGCCGGGAGCTGCCGGCGGAATCGCCGAAGGCGCGAAGGGCAAGCCCGATGATCGGTGTGGCACGGCCTTCGATCTGGACACCACCGGCGGTTTGTGCTGCAAATCCGAGACCTGTGCCGAGTCCGAGAACCGTAATGTTGAATGCATCCACCAGCGAGTCCTCCTCTCCTTCTGGTGCGACTCGTCGGTAGGAGCTGTGGAGGGCGATTGGTATGTACAATCGTGTGAGTGCCGAGCCGAGCACGCGAAACTCTCCCCACGTTGTCAACGACGCATCGAGCATTCGAAGATCCTCGTCGTCCTGGGCTCCATATCCGAACGCCACGTGAAAGTTCGGACGCGAGTAGACGGCGCCGTAGATAGGACCCGCGAATTCGAAGGATGGATCGGGCGTACCGTCGCCGCTAAACTGGAAGTCGACGGATGTGTATCCGAACGATACAGACTGGACCGCGCGCACCCGGTCGGGATTGTAAGAAAACATCTGGGCAGCGGCATTCCCATCAGGCAAGCACGCGAAGAAGACGATGAATGCACCGATCAGGGCGCACCGCAATCGAAGCGCAGATGCACTGAACGCCCGCGCGTTCTCCCGACAGGAAGAGGAGGATGAGGGCGCAGTACCTGTCATCAAAGTACCTGTCATTAAATCGGATAATATTAGATGGCTTCGGCCGCTCGTAGTTGGCTCACCTCGAATAACTGGCCGACCCAGGCCTTGTTTTCATGACCATCCGGATTATGCGCCGTCAAGGTAGCAAAACCACAACACACCGGACAGCAGTGCGCCTGTTGCCGTTCTTCGATGTTTGCTGTATTTAATCGATGAGTTTTCGAGACCCTCACCTGCATCACATCCTGTCATGGTTGGTCTTCTCACCTTCGATTGGGTCGTCATCGGCCTTTACTTCCTTCTCGTTTTCTTCGTGGCCGCCTGGGCCTATAGGAAGGAAAAGGCAGACGAAACCTCAGCCGGCTATTTCCTGGCGGGCCGAAATGTAGGCTGGTTCGTGGTAGGGGCCTCTCTGTTTGCATCGAACATCGGGTCCGAACATCTGATAGGCCTTGCCGGCACCGGCGCAAGCAGCGGTGTCGCGGTCGCCCAGTTCGAGATCATTGCTTCTCTGATGCTCTTGATTCTCGGATGGGTGTTCGTGCCGTTCTATATCAAGAGCGGCGTATTCACGATGCCGGAATTCCTCGAACGGCGCTACTCACCGGCCGCTCGATGGTACCTGTCGGTGATTTCAATCGTGGGGTACGTCCTCACGAAGATCTCCGTCACGATCTATGCAGGCGGAATCGTATTCGAGACCCTCATGGGGATCAACTTCTGGACGGGAGCACTCGTCGTCGTAGTCTTTACCGGCGTCTATACGATTTTGGGAGGCCTGCGAGCTGTTGTGTATACGGATATGATCCAGATGTTCGTACTGATCGGCGGCGCCGTAACGGTCACGATAATCGGATTGGGAGAAGTCGGTGGTTGGGGTGAGTTGCAGTCTGCGGCGGGTCCCGGGTTCTTCAATCTGTGGAAGCCGATAACCGACCCCGCCTTTCCATGGACGGGAATCCTCTTCGGCGCGCCCATTGTCGGCGTGTGGTATTGGTGTACGGATCAATTCATCGTCCAGCGGACGCTGTCGGCGAAGGATGAGAACAATGCGCGTCGGGGCACTATCTTCGCCGGCTATCTGAAACTGCTGCCGCTGTTCATCTTCGTGATTCCCGGCGTCATTGCCTTTGCCCTCGCAGAACAGGGGGCACTCGAGCTTACTCAATCCGACCAGGCGCTGCCCGCTCTCGTAGCGCTTCTGCTGCCGGTGGGTGTCCGTGGACTCGTCGTGGCGGGACTTCTCGCAGCGCTGATGAGTTCGCTCTCGTCAGTGTTCAACTCGTGCTCCACGCTCATCACCTGGGATATCTACAAAAAGCTGAACCCGGGTGCCTCAGAACGCAGGCTCGTACTGGTGGGGCGGTGGGCGACGGGTGTACTGGTGGTACTCGGACTCCTATGGATTCCATTCATGCAGATAATTTCCGGTCGTCTCTACGAATATCTGCAGTCAGTACAGTCCTACATAGCGCCACCGATCGCAGCAGTTTTCCTTCTGGGAGTGATTTGGCCGCGGATCAACAGCAGCGGCGCAATTACGTCCCTGCTGCTCGGGTTCGTACTGGGGGCGATGCGCCTCGGCCTGGAGCTTGCTAACGGGGCCGCGAGGGACGGACTCGCATCCGGTTCGATCTGGGAGGCAATCGCCGAAATCAACTTCCTACATTTCGCCATCATCCTCTTCGTTGTATGCGTGATCGCACTCATCGGTGTATCACTGTCCACGGCACGCCCATCGTTTGATAAAGTGCGCGGCCTAACCTACGGCACGGCGGATCGATCGGAGCTAGACGTGGACCGCGCCGACATCGTGGCCGAGCGCGTAACTGATCCGACTTGGCTCAAGCTCGACGTGTGGCTGAGCATCGGGCTCGCCCTGGCAGTCGGACTCGTATGGGTCTACTTCGTCGGCTGATGGCGACGGATTCCCTATTCAGAAGCAGGCAGCTCGATTTTGTCCGTCATGTCTTCGCCGGACCGAGCATCTATGAACCTGTAGGAGTGCGGAGAGACTGTGTCGTCGATCTCGAGCCGTACCCGAATCAGGTGCTTCATGAACCATCGCGTCGGATGATTCGGAACCTTGCGATTCAGATAGGCCGCCGTAAATGGATGGACGCGCAGCGTTACTGCCCGCCGATTTCCCATAGTCTTGTAGTCGACGAGCCACTGCTCCATGCGCGCGAGGAATTTCTCCGGATCTACGCTACGCGTCGGTGACGGACGGCTTGCACGCTTCTTTGATTCGGCATCGCGACCGTCAAGCTCCTTGTCCCGGTCACCATTCTCTTTGGCGCTGCCGTCGTTCGTCATGCCCTTCGTCGGCGCATCTTCAGAACGGGATGACGAAGCCTCCTTTATGCTCTCGTCCTTCTGCTCACGTTGCGGCCGATCCGGCGCTTCACTCTTTGAGGTGGAGCCGTTCCGCGGTAGAAAATCGGGTGTCTGTCCAACTGTGATGCTAGGACGTAGTCGCTGCCTCGTGATCTGCACGAGTCCGAAGTCGCTCATCGGGAGGATCTTCGACACGGCCCGGTCCTTCTTGAATTCCTTTTTCATCTCGTCATAGACCTTCCTCTTGTTTCGCTCATCACGAAGGTCGATGAAGTCCACGACGAGGATGCCGCCGAGATCGCGCAGGCGGACCTGTCTCGCGATGGCTCGGGCCGCCTCGAGATTGACTCGCAGTGAATTTTCTTCCTGAGACATACCGCGGCCGGAGCGTCCTGAGTTGACGTCTACAACGTGCATGGCTTCGGTATGCTCGATAAAGAGATAGCCGCCCGTCGGGAGGTCGACTCGACCCGAAAATGCCTGCTCGATTTCTCCCTGAATACCGGTCTGCTCGAAGATGTGCTTCTTCGATTTGTGCGGCCGAACGGCGTCCACCATCTGGGGTGCGACGGCCTGGATATAGCTCTTGATGTTGCGGTAGAGTTTCGGCTCGTCGATCAGTACGCGATCGTAATCATCCGAAAACAGGTCCCGCATCACGGACGAAACCATGTTCACATCCTGATGGACGCTGATGGGCGGCTTCGGCTTGCCGGCGAGCTGCTTCTCCAGCTTCCGCCACTTCTCAAGCAGCAGATTGAGATCGGTGTCCAGCGTCTTGGCGTTCTTGCCCTCGGCGGCCGTTCGTATGATCAGCCCGAAACCATCCGGCAGGAGGCTCTTGGCCAGCGCACGAAGGCGCCTCCGCTCCTTGTAGGAGTAGATCTTCTTCGAGACAGCGACGTAATTCGCGAACGGCACGAGCACCAGAAAGCGGCCCGCCATCGAGATGTCCGTCGACACGCGGCTGCCCTTACTGGAGATCGGCTCCTTTACGATTTTGACGAGAATGCGCTGGTCGCGTTTGAGATAGGTTTCGGGCCGCGGTCCGTCGGAATTCCGGCCGCCTCGTTTGGAGCGGCGCTGCGCGTGACGACGCCGACCGCGTGCCTGCGCTCCGGATTTGCCCCGGCGTTTGTTCTCGCCGCCGTCCGCGTTGCTTTCGCCTTCCGCGCTGTCTTTGTCCTGTGATCCCTTGCCGCCCTTTGGCTTTCGCCGTTTCCCGCGCGTCTTGTGGGGTTGTTCTCCGGCACCGGAGTCGCCGCCGACATGTGGATTCTCCTCGTTCACGAAATCGAGGAGCTGTGGGAGGTTTTCCGTGAGATCCGAGAAATGGAGGAACGCGTCCTGCTTCTGCCCGATGTCGACGAACGCTGCCTGGATGCTCGGCATAATCTTGCGCACGCGGGCAAGATATATGTCGCCGAGCGTCCGAGCGTTGTCGGGGCTCTCGATGTAGAGCTCTACAAGTTCGCCATTTTCACATATGGCAATTCGTGTACGCTCCTTCTCCGCATTAATAATGATTTCTTTACCCATAAAAGACGTAAGTACACGTCTCCCACGAGCCGGCTTTTTCGTCTCATGTCAGATTCCACTGCAACCTCGGAAAGAGGGGCGGCGGCTACACTGACGCGTGGTGGAACGGGAGGAGGAAAGGCAGTACCTCGTGGTGCTGAATCAACACCTTGACTCGAGAGTCTGGGGGCGATAATACCCGGTCCAATTGCGCGCTTGGAGGCGCCTGAGATGCCAGAAACTATCCGGCTCAAGGAAGGCGTAATGCACTCCTTGATAGTAGATGTTAACTCTTGTGAGATGTTGAGCGCCCCAGTCAGGGCGCTTAGCGTAATATAAAGTTCGATCAAGTCTTCCGATCAATGTATCGTTCTCGTCGTCTTTGATATCCAAATCTTGGTTGAAATGATCCCATACAAAAAATCTGAGTGCATGTGGATGTGCGATGAAGCCGCTGCCGAAGCTCTGCAGCCGCAAATGCGTGTGCCGAACGTTCGGATACGATCGTGTTGAAGAAGAACGTGATCGACGGCAGTCAAAGGCACCACAAACGTCCTGATGCGTATACTGATGGCCGCACGTCTTCCCAGTGCGGCGTTCGTTCGCGGGTGATATTCAGATCGAGGATTTTGGTACTTCGTTCCGCGCGACGAGCGCTTCGGGGAGTGGTTGATCGACGGAGAAAATCGCAAACGTTTAGGTAAGACTTCCATATGCCAGACCCCATCACGAAAGTTGCAGGTGACGGATCGAAATCCGAAGGTACTCCCGAAGTCATCAGAGCGAGGGGTCTCGAGGGCGTCGTTGCGCTCGAGACAGACATCTCCTTCATCGACGGCCAGCAGGGTGATTTGATCTACCGCGGATACGACATTCGCGACCTGGCTGCAAATACGACTTTCGAGGAGGTCGCATACCTCCTGTGGAATGGCGAGCTTCCTGATCAAACTCAGCTCGACGAGATCACCAAGCAGCTGCAGGCTGAACGCGAACTACCGCCGACGATCATCGAAATGCTGCGGCAGATGCCTGATGATGCCAATCCGATGGCAGCTCTTCGTTCCGCGGTTTCCGCCCTGGCGCTTTTCGATAGCGAGGCAGATGATATGTCTCACGAGGCGAACTACCGCAAATCGATCCGTCTTCAGTCACGCGTCCCCACCATCATAGCGGCGTTCGATCGCCTGCGGAAGGGAGAAGAGCCCGTGCCGCCTCGTAAAGAAAACTCTCTGGCGTACGAGTTTCTATACATGCTCAACGGCGAAGAACCGGGAGATGCGTCCGAACGGACGTTCGACGTCTGCCTGGTCCTGCACGCGGAGCACGGCCTGAATGCTTCCACATTCACGGGGCGCGTCGTCGGCTCCACGCTTTCCGACATCTATTCTGCAATTACTGCAGCCATCGGAGCACTGAAAGGTCCATTGCACGGCGGAGCGAACCAGGAAGTCATGAAGATGCTTCTCGAGCTCGATGCATCGGGCCGCAATCCGGATGACTACGTAGAGGAAAAGCTCGAGAAGAAAGAGCGGGTGATGGGCTTCGGACATCGCGTCTACAAGACGCTCGACCCACGCGCTGCAATTCTGCGCGAGATGGTGGAAGGCCTGAGCGAGGAGACCGATTCACGAAAGTGGTACGAAATCGGTTCGGCAATCATGCGCAAGATGGAGGCTGAAAAGAAGCTGTATCCGAATGTCGATTTCTTCAGCGCATCCGTCTACTACATGCTCGGCATCGACATCGACCTCTATACCCCTATCTTTGCTCTGAGTCGCACGAGTGGATGGACGGCACACCTCCTCGAGCAGTGGGAGGATAATCGGCTTATCCGGCCGAGAGCCGAGTACGTCGGCGCTCGCGGAAAGAAGGTTCAGCAGCGCCTGCAGCGCCCGCCGTTACTCTAACATCGCGGGTTTGCTCGGCATCTGCGGCTCCGGCTCGATCTCGGCATGGCCCATGATGATGCGAGCGCATGTGTTCCAGCGCAAAACGGCATCGTCCGTATCCTCCGGACTGAGAGATTCCGCCTGTTCGTACAGATCCATCGCCTTCTGCAGAAGCGCATATGTGTAATGCCCTGATCCTGGACTGCCCTGGCGCAGATGCGCCTTCGCCTGACGCTCACATATGATGCCTTCGTAGTAGAATCGACTGTACTCATCGTCGATCCGGTCCAGCACGTCCCTGGCACGCCGAACACGTTCGCTCATGTGTCGATCGAATTGATCCGTCAATGCCAGGAGCAGGGTGACCAGTGCGCTGCGATTATCCGGTTGCAACTCGAGGACGTCGATACAGATGCTTTCGGCCTGCATTGGCTCGTTCAAGAGCCGATAACGCATCGCTTTTTCCAGCGCTGCGGGTACGGCGTCGGGAGAGATTCGTTTGATCTCGAACATAGAATCCTCCATCGCATCACCCGATTATACTGAAATTTCGCTACCGCACACGACGCGGCCCATACCACCTGGCAGGGCCGCGTCCATCTGATTCCCCGGGTTTACGATCTACATGCCGAGCTGGCCCCGGACGGCGCCCGCTCCAAATTCTTCGTTGTGCACGTTCACGTAGTACTCGGAAGGTGATCCGAGAATTGCGAGAATAGTTGTCTCATCGGCATCGACGCATCCCGAGAGCCCGTTATTCGGAACGTTGAAATCCAGGATCGGTGGTCCGGATGATCCTGCCGCACCGCTGTGAATGTGGGCCGCTCCCGGCTCAGCGATATTCTCAACCTCTATTTCGTAGCAGGCAGTAGCCTCATCCGGATTCAAAACGACTGTCGCCGTACCGCTGCCGTCGGGATCGCCCGGCTCCGGCGCTGCCGCGTCACCTGACAGAACGGCCTCCAAGGTGTCGGCGCCTGCAGTTCCCATCGGCCCTGTCGCATCCATCGCTGTCGTATCCTGCGTCATTCCTGGATCAGGTGTCGTGTCTTCGGCTTCGCAGCCGATCATGATGAACGCCGCAGCACATAGCATCAGCGTTGCCTGTTTGGTGATGTTTCTCATACTTGCCTCCTTTTGGGTGGTGTTGGTCAATTTGTCGAACACTTGCCCGATGTAAAGTGGAATCGTGAAACGTGTAAGGTAATCAGGATTTCGTCTCCTTTTTAGGGCCACGGCGGAAAAGTCGCATCAATGGATCGTAGTAGCGATCTACAACGCGCTCCTTCAGCGGAATGATGCCGTTATCGGTAATGTTGATTCCCTCCGGACAGACATCGGTGCAGCATTTGGTAATGTTGCACATTCCCGCGCCGTAGTCCTCCTTGATTTCGGGAATTCGATCCTCCGTGTCGAGGGGATGCATCTCCAGGGTTGCCAGGCGAATCATAAAGCGCGGTCCAACGAATTCACGATGCTGGCCGTGATCTCGGAGCACGTGGCACACGTCCTGGCAGAGATAGCATTCGATACACTTACGAAATTCCTGGATTCGATCGACATCCTCTCGGTACATCCGGTACTCGCCATCGGGATCACGCTCTCGAGGATTGAACGGAGCGATGCGCTTATTCTGCTCGTAGTTCCACGAAACGTCACTCACGAGATCCTTGACTACCGGGAACGCTTTGAGCGGCTGAACGACGATCTCCGTATCCTCGGAATAATCGCTCAACCGGGTCATGCACGCAAGCCTGGGCTTTCCATTTACCTCGACGCTGCACGATCCGCACTTGCCGGCTTTGCAATTCCACCGCACAGCTAGGTCATTGGCCTGCTCGCCCTGGATTTTGTGAATGGCATCGAGCACGACCATTCCCTCGTCGACCTCGGTCTGATACTGGACGAAATCACCGCCCTCCGCGTCTCCTCGCCAGATTTGAAACTGCCGTTCATGCATGTTGCTGTTCGAGTTCTTCAAGTGATGAAAAGGCAATCTCGGCGAGCTCCTGTGGAGGAGGACTGCGATCGACTGCCTGAACGCGCATCTCGTCTTCGTCTTTCGATACGATGATGTTTCGATCGCCCCACGCTTCGCGTTCGCCCTCGAAATCCTCGCGCGTGTGTGCTCCGCGGCTCTCCTCGCGCATTTTCGCTGCGCGTGCTACGGCTTCCGACATCGTCAAGAGAGGTGCCAGATCGAGCGCTTCATGCCAGCCGGGATTGTACTGACTTGCACCATGCGCCTTAACGTCGCGCGCACGCTCGCGGAGGCGCATCACGCCTTCGATGCCCTTCTCGAGTTCGCCTGCGGTTCGTATGATGCCGACATACTGCTGCATGAGCTCCTGCAGTTCCTCGTGTACGAGGTAAGGATTTTCGCCCGCCTCGCGATTCAGAGGATCAATGGCCCGCTGAACGACGGACGCCACGAGGGCGTCGTCGAACGAAGGTGAGCCCTGATGTTTCTCTGCGTAATCGGAGGCGGCCTCGCCGGCCAGACGTCCGAACACGAGGAGATCCGAAAGTGAGTTGCCGCCGAGACGGTTGGCTCCATGGAGTCCGGCAGCACATTCGCCGCAGGCAAATAGGCCGGGGACCGTCGTCTGCTGCGTTTCGGCATTCACACGAACGCCCCCCATAAAATAATGGAGCGTCGGCCCTACCTCCATCGCCTCCTTCGTGATGTCGACGCCTGCGAGTTCCTTGAACTGGTGGTGCATCGACGGCAGTTTCCGTTTGATCGCGTCAGCGTCCAGGCGAGAGGCGATGTCGAGAAAGGCGCCGCCGTGCGGCGATCCCCGGCCCTCCTTGACTTCATTGAGAATCGCCCTCGCAACAACATCTCGTGTCAGCAATTCGGGAGGGCGACGAGCGTTCTTCTCGCCTTGCAGCCATAGGTTCGCCTCTTCCTCCGAATCCGCAGTTTCGTTCGCGAACCGCTCCGGAATGTAGCGAAACATGAAGCGTTCGCCGTCGCTGTTGAGGAGAACGCCGCCGTCGCCTCGAACGCTCTCGGTTACCAGGATGCCACGCACCGACGGGGGCCAGACCATGCCTGTAGGATGAAACTGCGTGAATTCGAGATCCATGAGATCGGCGCCGGCGTCGTATGCCATCGCGATGCCGTCGCCCGTGTATTCCCACGAGTTGGATGTCACCGACCACGCCCGGCCGCCGCCGCCGGTCGCGAGGATTACGGAGTTTGCGGAGAAGACAACGAAGCGGCCGCTTTCGCGCCAGAGTCCGACCGCGCCGCAGATGCGATCTCCATCTTTGAGCAGCGCCAGCGCTTTGCATTCCATATGGAAGTCGATACCGCGGTGCACGCCGTGGTCTTGCAGCGTGCGGATCATTTCAAGCCCGGTTCTGTCACCCACATGCGCCAGTCGCGGATACCGGTGGCCTCCAAAATTGCGCTGACTGATGAGGCCGTCCTTCGTACGATCGAAAACCGCACCCCACTCCTCGAGCTCCCGTACCTGGTCGGGAGCCATCCTGGCGTGCAGCTCCGCCATTCGCCATTGGTTCAAAAACTTGCCGCCGCGCATGGTGTCGCGAAAGTGGATTTTCCAGTTGTCGCGCCCATCGACGTTGCCGAGTGCCGCCGCACAGCCACCTTCGGCCATCACCGTGTGCGCTTTCCCAAGTAGTGACTTGCTTACCACGCCCGTACTTAAACCCCGCGCCGAGCACTCGATCGCTGCGCGCAGTCCCGCTCCGCCGGCCCCGATTACGAGGACGTCGTGCGAGATGGTTTGAATGTCCGATATGTCCGTTTTCATTCGCTTCTAATACCGTTGCAGCGTTCACATGGACGCACATCCTGTCCGCCATCACCATTCACCCGAGCTTCGCCCGTCAAAAACCCCACGTATTCAGGTCCTCCCAGATTCCCATAGACACCATGCGTACATAGAAATCAGCAAAACCGACCCAGAAGAGACTGAACCATGCCCACATTCCGTGGCGGCGGTTCAGCTTGCTCACCTTCTTCCATGTGCCATGCCGAATTCCGCTGCAGGATAAGCAGTCACTTCCCCCGCCTACCAGATGCCGCAGCGAGTGGCATCCGAACGTATAGCTTCCGAGTAAAATGACGTTCAGCGTCAATACGATGCTTCCGACGCCGATGCCGAATTCGCCCGCGTAGAAGAAAGCAGTCACCGCATCGTAGGAAAGTACGACGATGTACAGGAGCGCGGGATAGAGGGCGTAGCGATGCAGGTTTTGAAACAGCAGCAGGCCTCGCTCGCCACGATAGGTACGCTGCGGAACGGCGCCGACGGCGCAGGCGGGAGGCGTCCATGCAAAGGCACGGTAATAGGCCTTTCGATAGTAGTAGCAGGTAAAGCGGAAAATGCCGGGAAAGAACAGAATGAGTATCGCCGGCGATGCGGGGATCCATGCCGGCCACCATTCAGGCCAGCGGCCTAACCATGCGTGCTCGAGAGGCGCATGCCCGTCGGCGGCGAGATCCGTGAACAGAACAGGCGAATAAAAAGGAGAGAGGTACGGACCTGTGTAATAATGCGAGGCCTGCAGCGCAGCCCAGGTGGCGTACACGATGAATGCTGAAAGTCCCAGGAGAACCGCGAGCGGGGAGACCCACCACAGATCTCGTCGCTTATTCGCGGCAACACCTGTTTGATGCCCGCCTACTTGAGTGGCTGAACCCATTTAGCGCAACTAGAACATGAGTTACTGATCGGTCCCATTATATTCACGCGGACTTTAACTATCAAAGCGGGCCCTTTTTCATTTCTTTTAAGTACAGACGGTCCTGACGAGTCGTGCCGCGTAAACGCCGGCGACGAAACCATCTACATTCAAGTCACTTTCGATGGCAAAGCAAGACCATTCCCCTGCACCGGGATTCTGGGCTGCAGTCACCTCTCCGGTGGGCAGGAAGTTGCTAACAGGCGTTACCGGGCTCGTATGGGTGCTCTTCGTGATCGCTCATATGATCGGCAATCTCGGATACTTCGCCTCGGACGATGCGTACAACCTTTATTCAGATTTTCTGCTGAGCACGGGTCCTCTAATCTATTTCGTAGAGTTCCTCCTGGTCGTGACACTGCTGATCCACGTCGTGATCGGGGTCGATATCTATCGGAAGAAGAGACGTGCACGAGAGCACGGCTACGCAAAATATAAATCGGCCGGCCGTCCAAGCCGGCTTTCCCTCAGCTCCCGCACGATGATATATACCGGCATCGTGCTTCTCGTCTTCCTCGTGATCCATTTGGGCTCGTTTAAATTCGGGCCCGGTATCGATGCAGGATATGTCTCCATGGTGGGCGGCGAGCCGATTCGGGACCTTCAGCGCCTCGTCACCGAGCGTTTCCAGAGCCCGTTGTACGCATTTGGATATCCCGCCGTGATGATTCTTCTCGGCTTCCACTTACGTCACGGCATATGGAGTGCATTCCAGTCGCTTGGCGCCATGAATAAGCGGCTGACGCCACTGGTCTACGGTCTCGGAACCCTGGTCGCAATCGGAGTTGCCGTCGGATTCCTCGTGTTGCCGCTGTACATCTTCTTCTTCGTTTAGCAGGATACGCTCACATGAGTCTGGACCCGAAAATTCCTTCCGGTGACCTGCAGAATAAGTGGCAGAATTATCTCGATCGCGCGAGGCTGATTAACCCTGCCAATAAGCGAAAGCATACCGTCATCGTCGTGGGGACCGGGCTCGCCGGCGGTTCGGCAGCTGCCTCACTGGCGGAGCTCGGTTACGACGTAAAGGCATTTTGCATCCAGGATTCCCCCCGACGCGCACACTCGATTGCAGCGCAGGGCGGCATCAACGCGGCCAAGAACTACCCCCATGACGGCGATACGATTTGGCGGCTCTTTTACGATACGATCAAAGGCGGCGACTATCGCTCTCGTGAGGCGAACGTGTACCGGCTGGCGGCGATCAGCAACAACATTATCGACCAGTGCGCCGCTCAAGGTGTGCCGTTCGCTCGGGAGTACGGCGGCGTTCTCGCAAATCGCTCCTTCGGCGGCGCTCAGGTCTCCCGCACCTTTTACGCGCGCGGGCAAACCGGACAGCAGCTGCTGCTAGGATGCTATCAGGCGCTCGAGCGGCAGGTACGCGCAGGCAAGATCGAGATGATGCCCCGGCGTGAGATGCTCGACCTCGTTCTGGTCGATGGGCAGGCCCGCGGCATCATCACGCGAAATCTATTGACGGGCGAACTGGAGCGGCACGTCGGCGACGCCGTCCTGCTCTGCACCGGCGGCTATGCCAATGTGTATTTCCTCTCGACGAACGCGAAAAACTCGAACGTGACGGCCGCGTGGCGGTGCCATCGGCGTGGTGCATACTTCGCGAACCCGTGTTATGCACAGATTCATCCGACGTGTATTCCGGTTTCCGGACAGCACCAGTCGAAGCTCACGCTGATGAGCGAGAGTCTCCGGAACGACGGCCGCGTATGGGTGCCGGAGGATTCGAACGACGAACGTTCTCCGCTAGACATTCCGGAGGCGGACCGCGACTATTTTCTCGAGCGGAGATATCCCAGTTTCGGCAATCTCGCGCCGCGTGACATTGCCTCGAGAGCGGCTAAGGCGGTCTGCGACGAGGGACGCGGCGTAGGGGCCACTGGTGAAGCCGTCTACCTGGATTTTAGCGATTCCATTCAGCGACTCGGTCGCCACACCATCGAAGAGCGCTATGGTAATCTTTTCGAGATGTACGAGCGCATCACGGGCGAAAATCCGTACGATAGACCGATGCGGATATACCCTGCGGCACATTATACGATGGGCGGCTTATGGGTTGACTATTCGCTAATGAGCACCATCCCGGGTCTCTTCGTACTCGGCGAAGCGAATTTTTCCGATCATGGAGCGAATCGCCTCGGAGCGAGCGCGCTCATGCAAGGCCTCGCCGATGGCTATTTCATTATCTCGGCCGCCCTGAGTGACTATGTCGCCTCGGCGAATATTCAATCGGTTAGTACGGATGATCCTGCATTTCGCGAGTCGGAATCAGATGCAAGGTCACGAATCGAGCGATTACTGGCGATCGACGGGAAAAAGACAGTGACCGAGTTTCATCGGGAGCTGGGCCGGCTCATGTGGGATTACGTGGGAATGTCTCGCACAAAAGAAGGCCTCGAGCATGCCATCGTCTCGATCGGCCAACTGCGAGAAGACTTTTGGAAAGACCTACGGGTCCCCGGTCGCAAGGACACGTTGAACAAGAATCTCGAATTCGCTGGACGCGTCGCCGATTACATGGAGCTCGGTGAGTTGATGGCGCGCGATGCACTGGACCGCGAAGAGTCCGCCGGCGGACATTTTCGTGAGGAGTATCAGACATCCGGCGGAGAAGCCCTCCGCAACGACGAAGCTTTTGCGTATGTCGCAGCATGGGAATATACCGGCGACATCGAGCGTCCAATAATGCACAAAGAGGACCTGGAGTTCGAGTACGTGCAGCCCACGACTCGAAGCTATAAGTGAATCACAGACGTAACGGAAACGCGAGCGCTGCGAGCATGGCTGGATCGACAATAACACTGCATCTCCGAATCTGGCGTCAAGCCGGACGGAATGAGCCCGGCCGACTCGTCGACTACACCGCCGACTCGGTCAACAAGGACATGTCATTTCTTGAGATGCTCGATGAATTAAACGAGGATCTCATCAAGAGGGGGGAGGATCCAATTGAATACGACAACGACTGTCGCGAGGGAATCTGCGGTGCTTGCGGCCTGATGGCCGGGGGAACGGCGCAGGGTCCGATGAAGCAAACCGCAATCTGTCAGCTGCACATGCGCCACTATGAGGACGGCGACACGATCGTGATCGAACCCTTCCGGGCAAGGGCGTTCCCGATCGTCAAAGACCTCGTGGTCGACCGCAGCGCTCTGGATCGCATTATCGCAGCAGGTGGGTACGTGTCCATTGGAACCGGCGGCGCGCCGGACGCCAACGCAATTCCCGTTCCCAAGCTCGACGCAGACGCCGCTTTCGATTTTGCTGCATGCATCGGATGTGGTGCGTGCGTGGCGGCGTGTCCAAATTCCTCTGCCGCGCTCTTCACCGGCAGCAAAATCGCACATCTAGCGCATATGCCTCAGGGCAAAGTCGAGAGAAAACGGCGCGTCGTCAACATGGTAGAGCAGATGGAGAAGGAGGGCTTCGGCGACTGCTCAAATCACGGTGAATGCGAGGCTGTCTGCCCGAAAGGCATTTCAATAGACGCAATCGCCCACATGCGACGAGAATACGTAAAGGCCCTGGTCGGGTGACGTCCGGCAAACGCCCGGTGCCGCTGCGACACCTCGATCGGCGACTGAGTCCAGAAATTCTCGCGTACCCTCAAGAATTAATGGTGAGCTTCTGGCCAATGCGAATTCTGTTCGACCTGAGCGAGTTCCAGCGCTTCAGGTCGCTGATCGTAACGCCGTGCTTCCTCGCAATCACCGAGAGGGAATCACCACGGCGAACCTGATACGTGATCGGACCGGACTGCGTACCACGTTCGTGAATGGACAGGCGCTGCCCGACACGGATTACAGTTGTCGAGAGGTTGTTCCAACGGCGGAGCTCAGCTATCGAAACGCCATGATTCTTAGCGATCTTGCCGAGCGAGTCGCCCCGCCGTACGCGGTAGACCGTCGTTGTGCTCTCCGCCGGCTGCTCCGGGTTCGTTTCAAAAAGATGCAGTCGCTGGCCGACCTGAATGCGGCTGCCCCTCAAATTATTCCAGGACCGGATTTCAGAGACGGTCACCCCGTACTTCTTCCCGATATCCGTCAGGTTGTCGCCGCGGCGAACGGTGTAGACGATCCGCGTCGTCGCTTCACTCTCAGCCTCTTCCTTGACTTCCTTCTCCTCAGCTAGCTTCTCCTCGACCTCGTTCTGCGTTGCCGGTTCATCAGGTTTCGTGGAAGACCCTGCCGCTGCCGCGTCGGTGGACCTCGTACTGGCGGTTCTCACCGGCGTCGCGTTTCTGCTGATGCTGCTGCGCCCGGCATTCCGTCTCCCTTCGGGCAGAAGAATCGGACGAATGGTCGAGGGTCCGTAATCGACGGTGAGCACGTCGGATTCACTGAGATCTGCAAGCAGAGGGCTGGAGTCGTATGACGGTACGGGAACGACGATCTGTTGACCGATGCCGATCGTCGTGCTCCGAAGATTATTCGTGCGCATCAGCGTCGCAACCGTGACGCCGTACTGACGCGCGATCTTGCCGAGCGTGTCGCCCCTGCGCACGACATAGGAATCAGTAGACTGGCGCTTCGCAGCCGGCAGCTCGGCATATGCCCGTTCGAATTGATCGTACGTACCGAGTGGAATGCGAATGTGGTAGCCATCGTTGGATGGCGGTACCTGTGACCTCCGAAGCTCCGGATTCAAAGCTCGGATCATTGCTTCGTCCGTATTCGCCATGTCGGCGATCTCAGTCAGCGAGAGGAAGCCTCGGACAGGGACGTAATGGTAAGCATACTCAGGGCCCTCCTTAACCTTGCTCACGTCCACGCCGAACTCGTCGGGATTGGATACGACGAGCGACGCTGCAATGAACATGGGTACGTAATTTCGCGTCTCGCGTGGAATGTCGTTGTAGATGTCCCAGAATGTCGCCTTTCGTCCGTGGCGCGCCTCAGCCCGGCGCATGGCGCGTCTGATGCGGCTCGGACTGCAATTGTATCCCGCCAGCGCGAGCTGCCAGTCGCCGCCGAACTGTTTATGAAGATCCTTGAGATGCCTTGCAGCCGCACGCGTAGCCTTCTCGGGATCCATGCGCTCGTCCACCCAGCTGTTGATCCTGAGGTCGTAGGCACGACCCGTGGCCGCGATGAACTGCCACATGCCGTTTGCAGCCGCCCAGCTGCGGGCTCGCGGATTTAGGCCGCTCTCGATCATCGCGAGATACTTGAGCTCATCAGGCAGTCCTTCCTCCTCAAGAATGCGCTCGATCATCGGGAAGTACGTCTCCGCGCGCCCCATCCAGAGATAGAGATGCTTCTCCGGCGACTTCGTCAGATAAGAAATACTCTGTTGTACGAGGCGATTCTCCGTCATCGGGATCGTCGTCGCGACAGGACCCAACGAAGGAAACGTGACGTCCTCCAGAAGAGGATCGTCGAGGTTGTTCAGCACCTCGAACATCGCGCTATGAAAAGTGAAGATATCCCCGAATGGAAGCGAGAGGGTGTCCGCCGGAACTTGATAGTAGCGTTCATATTCTGCGACGACGGTCCGATATAGCTCCCGAAAGCGTTCACGTTCGACGACCTCCGGGTACACGAGAAGGCGCTGAAGCTCGGTCATCGAGCGATCGAGAAGCTCCTCTACCTGCGCGAAGTCATCGTTTGATGATGCAGTGAGGAGCCGAGACTGGTAGTCGTAAATGCGGCCGATGCGCTGAAGAACCTGAGCGTGCGTGAGCGAGTCCGGATTAGCTAAGACGCCGCCCCCATGCGACCTCCTGAGCGTTTCCGACTCTACCGGGATCACAGCCGCCGGCAAGGCTGTCATTCGAGGGGAATCAAGCTGCTGTCCGTACGACGTACGAACCGTCTGCGTTTGCGCAAGCACGAGAAGCACTGCGATCGATAGAAGAAGAGACGTCAAACGGCGCACGCGATCCTCCAGACAATTAGGTTGGGACAACACTTAATGGGACACGTTAGGTCGATCAGGGTAGCTGCCGGTACATTAAGCAGATATGCCTAGTGATGCAAGACGTACGCTGCGAAAAATACAGTACTGCGAAGTTACTGATCCTCTGCGCTTGGCGACAGAAATAAATCGGCTGGACTACTCTAGCTGCCGACCCTGTGGGTATCGACTGATTCTTGCCCGAATAAAGCCCGCCCGACTTGATGATGGACGGTAGGGTGCAGCGCCGTCACAGCGGAATATTTCCATGCTTCTTGCGAGGATTGTTCACCACTTTATTCTTCAACATCTCCAGGCCGCGGATTAGGCGCGAGCGAGTCTCGCTTGGCCGGATCACGTCGTCGATAAAGCCGCGCTCAGCCGCGATGTACGGATGGGCGAATTTGTCGCGGTACTCGTCGACAAATTGATCCTCCGCGGCCTCCGGATCCTCGGCCGTCTCGATTTGCCGCCGATAGATGATTTCGACGGCACCTTTCGGACCCATTACTGCGATTTCGGCTGTCGGCCAGGCATAGTTCAGATCACCACGGATATGCTTTGAATTCATCACGTCGTACGCGCCGCCATACGCCTTGCGGGTGATCACCGTCACCTTCGGGACGGTCGCTTCGCAAAACGCATAAAGCAGCTTCGCACCGTTTCGAATAATTCCGCGCCATTCCTGCTCTGTTCCCGGAAGAAAGCCCGGTACGTCTTCAAAAACGACGAGCGGGATGTTGAATGCATCGCAAAACCGCACGAACCGTGCTCCTTTGATCGAGGCATCGAGATCCAGCACGCCAGCGAGTACGGCCGGCTGATTTGCCACGATCCCAATCGATCGCCCCCCGAGATGTGCGAATCCCACGATCAGGTTTGAAGCATAATCCGGATGAATTTCGAAGAAATCACCGTCATCGACGATCCGGTGGATCACCTCGTGCATGTCGTAGGGCTTGTTCGGCAGGTCCGGTACCAGGACGTCGAGCTCCTCGTCTTGCCGGTCAAATGGATCGTCGGTCGGCTCGAATGGTGCAGCATCCTCACAATTCTGTGGCACGTACCGCAGGAGCCGGCGGATCTGATGCAGGCACTCGACCTCATTAGCACAGGCGAGGTGCGCGACGCCGCTCCTGGATGCGTGGGTGTCGGCGCCTCCGAGCTCCTCGGCTGTGACATCCTCCTGCGTCACTGTTTTTGCGACGTTCGGGCCGGTCACGAACATGTAGCTCGTGTTCTTTACCATGAAAATGAAATCCGTAATCGCCGGCGAATACACTGCGCCGCCGGCACACGGGCCAAGAACTGCGGATATCTGCGGGATGACGCCCGAGGCGAGCGTGTTCAAGAGAAAAATCTCCGCGTATCCGCCGAGTGAATCGACACCTTCCTGAATACGCGCGCCGCCGGAATCATTCAAACCGATAACCGGCGCGCCGTTCTCCATGGCCAGCTTCATGACCTTCGTAATCTTGCGCGCGTGAGCGATTCCCAGCGAGCCTCCGAAAACGGTGAAATCCTGGCTGAAGACGTAAACGAGCCGACCGTCGATCGTCCCAAATCCCGTGATGACGCCGTCACCGTACGGGCGATTGTTCTCGAGTCCGAAGTCGTGCGTCTGGTGCCGAACAAACGTGCCGAGCTCTTGAAACGAGTCGTCGTCCAGCAAGATGTCCAGCCGCTCTCGCGCCGTAAGTTTCCCCTTTTCGTGCTGGCGCTCAATGCGTGCCTCACCGCCGCCCAGTCGCGCCTCTTCTCGGCGCTGTTCCAGGTCAGCAAAACGTCCGTCGCGTTGGTCCATTGCGGCTGCGGTAGATCAGCTTACGAACTGCGCTTCTGCGGCGTCGGTAAATGCGACCGCCGGGCCGCTGTAGATGTTAACCTGGTGCTTTTTAAACACCTCGCTCGCAATAATTTTCGAGGCCTCCGACCAATTGGATGCTCGCGCCAGCTGGCGCAGGGTCTGTTCGTAGTCGTCCTCCGACCCATTAAAAAGATGGGTTAAAAAGAGATTGCGGTTGCGCCGACCGCGCTCGCCAAGAACCGTGCGTTCGATCGCCGCTAAATTCTCGGTCGGATTCATCCGGTCGATCCTGACTGCGTCGCCTCGCGCTTCCTCGCGCCGTTCGTGATCGATTCGCCCGGCACCCGTCCCCTCCTTCGGCGCTTCCTCCGAACCGCTCCGAAACTGTTTCCATAACGGCTGCGCGCTTGGCGCCGCTGAAACGCCGGCATCGAGGTCACGCTCAGGTGTTCGTGGACGCGAAGATCCGGCAGATATGCTTACATCCTTCTCGAATTGCTTCCAGAGCGGCACCGGACCATCGCCTCCCACCCCATCCGCAGAGTCTTCCCGCGATTTAATGGCCGGCGGACCGTTCATTTCAGCGGACTGCTGGGACGTCGGTTCGACGAGATCTGCTTCCCTTTGCCGATCGACGAAAAGATCACGGAGCTCGGATTCGTCTATCGATCTGTATCCCTTCGCCACGTACCGGGAATCCAGGCGCGCGACCACATCAGCAGCATCCTTTTCGGCAAAGAACGCTCTAAGCACGTCGACCGGAATCCGTCCTGAGTACTCTGGAATTAGAAACAGCATGCTGACGAGCGGCTGAAGGAGTTTCGCCCAGTCGTCTCCTCCATAATCTCCCGTCATCTGTCGATCGATTCGGCGGAGGAGATTTTCAAATCGTGCGCGATCAATGCTGTCCACATTCTTGCGCGCGAAATAAGCCTCAATTACTTCGCGGAAATACGGATAGGCCGGAAAATGGTCGAGTCGTTCGAATACGTCCTCCGTTTTGACGGATGCGCTCCCCTCGGCGAAGACGAAATCGGGAAGGGTGCTGACCGGTCGAATCAGATAGGCTGCCGTATCTCCACACGCGCTTCGAAGAAAATCCGGCCACGCGTCGGCCGGAATACGCTGATGGCGCTTTAATGCCTCACGATATGCCCGCGAAGCCCGTACTACATCAGGATGATCCGCATCGAACCAGCCGTCGCGAACCTGCGTCGCGGCTAGCAGGCGGACCTGCATGCCGGCATCGAGATATTGAGCGAGCGGACCGGGCATCGGGTCACGAGAGTACATTTCTCGCGTGTAAGCTCGGTCGGGTGGAAAGGCGTCGATGAGACGATTGAATAGTGTATCGGCGACGTGGGAAACCATAATACACGGGACGACAATAGGAACCCTATGCGAAGCGGCCGGCCGACGAGGTGGAAAGGCAGGGAGTCGGTTGTGCCGCGCGTGTGCATCCGGCTATGACGATCTTGACAAAGTTGTTCCCATACTATGCGTCGATATCTTTGCTGAGATCACATTGCGGATCCGCCGCCGCGTGCCTCAAGATCGCCGTCAACGTGCAAATCGTCTCGTACACGTCTCCATCAAGAACCTTTATCAAGAACCTCCATCAAGACGATGTATACTTCGCCGCGTGTATCCGCCTGTACAGATACTACTAAACGCTGATGCCGTCGGATCTCGAAAGACAATTTGGTCGCCATCTCGCATGGACGAGTGATCATCCCCTTGAGTTGGTCGTCGACCGGGCGAGGGGGCCGTATATCTTTCTTCAAGATGGACGACGGATAATCGATTTCATCAGTGGAATCGCGGTCTCGTCGTTGGGCCACAGCCATCCGCGCGTCGTCGATGCGGCAGTGAAGCAGATCGAGCGTTACACGCACGTGATGGTGTATGGAGAATTCGTCCAGGAGCCACAGGTCGCGCTCGCGTCGCTGCTCGCCGGCCAGCTCCCAGACTCTCTCCAGATGATTTACTTCACAAACTCCGGTACCGAAGCGAATGAAGGCGCCTTGAAGCTCGCCAAGAAATTTACGGGACGCTCCAGGATGATCGCTTTCGAAGGTTCGTTCCACGGCGACACGCAGGGCGCACTCTCCGTCACCGGGAGAAAGATCTACCGCGACCCTTTCAGCCCACTTCTGCCCGGGGTCGAGTTTCTACGTTTCGACGACGAGCAGGCGCTCGACGCGATCGACACCGACACCGCCTGCGTGATCACGGAACCGATTCAGGGCGAGGGCGGCGTGAATGTCCCTTCCGAGTCATGGCTCCGTTCGCTGCGGGAGCGGTGCACCGGAGCAGGCGCGCTGCTCATTTTTGACGAAGTGCAGACGGGATCCGGTCGCACCGGCTCGCTGTACGCATTTCAGAAGGCCGGCGTGGTGCCTGATATTTTAACTGTCGCGAAGGCATTTGGCGGAGGATTTCCGCTGGGCGGATTCATCTCCAGCGCGGAAATCTTCGGGACCTTTCGCCGCGATCCCCCTTTGAGTCACGTTACGACCTTCGGCGGTCATCCCGTGTCCTGCGCCGCCGCACACGCAGCACTGTCAGAGCTGCTGGAACGCAATCTTCCAAAACGGGCGCTGGAAATCGAAGAACGAATCCGGGCACGTCTCCAGCACCCACTAATCGATGAAATTCGTGGGAAAGGCGCAATGCTGGGGTTGAAGATCCTCGACGCGACGGCGGCTGCCCGTGTGGTTTCCGGTTCGCTGAACTACGGCGTGCTTGTGGGATGGACGCTCCACTCCGACAAGATCATCCGTATCGCTCCTCCATTGAACATTGAATGGGAGGTTCTCGATGCTGCATGCGACATGATTCTTCGCGCATTAGACGACGCGAACGGCCGTACCGACTGAAGTCACCTCGACCCGGATGATCACCAACTACTATACGCTTCGCGCCCTCGTTGAAGAATGGAGGAGCAATATTCATGGCCTTCGGCTCGTGGATGCATTCTCGCAAGAGAAGGACGAGCTTACGCTCGCGTTCGCGGACGATTCCGCTGAAACCATGCTTCGCCTGTCCGTCAGGTCGCCCATGCACTTCATATTTCGTGTGGATGGCTACTCGCGGGCGCGCAGAAATGTCGCGACGCTGTTCGAAGATGCGTCAGGCACGTCGGTGACAGGTCTGCGGATCGCCGAACGCGATCGCATGCTCTATATCGACCTCGCCGGAGATTCTCGCATTCAGATCATGCTGTTCGGCCCGCGCGCGAATGCTTTTCTGGTTTCCTCGGCAGGAAGAATTCTTGACGCGTTTCTGCATAGCGGCGAGCTGAAAGGCCAGCCGGCGCCTGAATCCCGGAGTGCCCCTGCGGTGCGCGATGCCGAAGCGTTCCTGGGCAGATGGCGGACCAATCGGAAGTCGATCGAGCAGGCGCTCGCGTCGACCATGCCCCTTTTCGATCGGATGCTCGCTCGTGAAGCCGCACTGCGGGCAGGGCTCGACCCCAGCGCCGACCCGCACGTCGAAGAATCCGCCCTCCGATCGCTCTATCGCGAAGCCGCGAAAATCGCGACGGAATTCGAAAATCCGAGCCCTGTCATCTACTGGCGCGACAGGCGGCCGGTCCAGTTTTCCCTTCTTCCACTCTCGAGTCAGGAAGGCCTTCGCGAAGAAGGATTCGATTCGACGGACGAGGCCGTCCGGATCTTCGTTCGAAGTACGCTCGCCCAGAATCACTTTGATCGACTGTACGACCCGGTCGAAAGCGCGCTCGACGACGCCGCGAAGCACTACCGAAAAAGCGCTGAGCGGATGCTTGAAGAGCTCTCGAGTGAAAGTCGTGCAGATCGGTACGAACGCTTCGGTCATCTGTTGATGGCCAATCCGCACGCGGTTGACGCTGGTGCCGAGTTGGTCGACCTGCCGGATCTGTTCGAAGGTGGCGAGCAGGTCCGGATAAGCCTCGATCCGTCGAAGAACGCCGTCGAAAATGCCCGCTCATACTACAACCGCGCACGGCGGACTCGGCGCTCTCGCGAAGAGGCGGAGCGTCGCTTGCTGGAAACCGAAGAGCTCGCCGTTCGCGCCGAGACCCTCCTCGAAGAACTGCGCAGCCTGGAAGGGCTGAAAGCGGTTCGCGAGTTTCGCCGCGATCGCGCCGCAGATCTCGAGCGCTTCATGCCAGGCGAGGAAACGGCAGAAGACCGCGTACCCTTCCGGCGATTCGATCTCGGTGGCGGCTACGAGGTATGGGTCGGGCGGAACGCGAGGCAAAACGACGCCCTCACTTTCCGCCATGCGCAGAAATACGACAGGTGGATGCATGCGCGTGGCACGCCGGGGTCTCACGCAGTGCTTCGACTTCCCGGCCGGGACGCACAGCCTGAGCCTCAGATCATCCAAAAAGCCGCTGCCATCGCGGCATACTTCAGCAAAGCGCGGGGAAGCGGGCTCGTACCGGTCATCGTGACGGAGCGCAAGTACGTGCGCAAGCCGAAGGGTGCCGATCCCGGCGCCGTTCTCGTCGAACGAGAGGACGTCGTTCTCGTCGAGCCGCGCCTTCCCTCCTGAGGTTCCACACCTTCTTAACGGTCCCGGCTATCAATGGGAATGTGGATTGTTTAACTTCAGCACCCATCCTGGAAGCCGCGCATGCTCGGACGCCGGCGAAGACCAGTACACATCCATTGAACTAAGATCGCATGGCGTGGTGGGAAGCAGCACTACTGGGACTTCTCCAGGGTCTGACTGAGTTTTTACCTGTCTCCTCCTCCGGGCACCTCGTGCTTGGACAGCATCTCCTGGGTCTCCCGTCGGACGACATTTCCTTCGAGGTGTTCGTGCACTTCGGCACCGTCCTTAGCATCGTGACGGTCTACCGCGCCAGGCTGCTAAGCATCCTCGGACACGTCTTGCTCGCCCTTCGCAACCCGAAGCAGCTCGCCCTTCACTATCGCGGCAACGAAGATTTTCGGATTGCGATATTCATCCTGATCACCATCATTCCGACGGGGATCGTCTATCTCGTCTTCAAAACTTTTCTCGAGGGTGCCTTCGGGGATCCGCGTTTCGTTCTTGGCATGCTGCTCGTGACCGGGGTCCTATTGATTTTGACCAAGCTGCGCAAGAACCCGGCGGGACCCATCACCCCGATGAAATCCGTACTTATCGGACTCGCGCAGGGCGCCGCCCTCATTCCGGGAATCTCCCGATCCGGTTCCACCATCTGCACATCGCTTTATCTGAATGTGACTCCCGAGAAGGCGGCCAATTTTTCATTCTTGATGTCCGTTCCTGTCATCGTCGGAGCCACAGGAATCGAAGCCGTCGAACTGTTCCAGATCGGATTCACCACGGCTCTGCTCCCGATTCTCATCGGAACGGCGATCGCGTTTGCCTCAGGTATCCTCGCGATCAAAATCGTTCTCGACTTCGTACGGCGAGGCAACCTGCATTATTTCGCGTACTACTGCTTTGCGATTGGCACGGCGGGTCTCCTTTTAATCTAGAAGGACATCGTGCGCGGAGCGGCGAAACGATAGTCCCACTCTGCGGCTTATCTCTCCTCGAAAGCCGCCGATACCTCGCAAAAGTCGGCACCGAGCGCCTCTCTTCACCGCCGGCACTCCTTCAACGGCAGCCGCGCGGCCCCGAGGACGTCCGATTGGATACAAGTGGCATGCCCGCTATATTTCGCGCGCGCCTTCATCACCCGTCGAACCCTATGAGCTTCCGCATTTTCGTCGTCGACGACGATCGACACTATTCGCGTCTGTTGAGCTATCGTCTCGAAAAAGCAGACGAGTATGACGTGCACGTCTATAACAGCGGTGAGGAACTGCTCGACCATCTAGACGAAGATCCGCACCTTGTCTTGCTCGACATCATGATGCCGGGTATCGGTGGGATCGAAGCGTTGAAGCAGATGGGTAAGCGCAAACCCGGCGTCCCTGTCGTGATGGTCTCCGCGCAGGGCGCCATCGATGTGGCCGTCGATGCAATGAAGCTCGGCGCGTACGATTACATCACGAAAGGACAGGACGACCTGGTCAAACTCGACACGGTCGTGCGGAATGTCCGCGAGAAAATCTCGATGGAGCGCGAGCTCGATTCGCTTCGGGGGGAGGTCTCCCGCAAGTACGGACTGCGAGAGCTCATCGGCGATTCGCCGGCCATGGAGAAGGTGTACCGCCTTATCAACAAAGCGCTCCGGGGCGACATCACCGTCGCCATCCAGGGTGAGAGCGGCACAGGTAAGGAACTCGTCGCGAAGGCCATCCACTTCAACTCGCCTCGCAATCACGGACCATTCGTCGTCGTGAACTGTGCCGCGATCCCGCGCGATCTGATGGAGAGCGAGTTCTTCGGACACGAGAAAGGCTCGTTCACGGGCGCGCACAATCGCAAAATCGGAAAGTTCGAACAGGCTGACAACGGGACCATTTTCCTCGACGAGATCGGCGAGCTTAATCTCGATTTGCAAGCGAAACTGCTTCGCGCGCTGCAAAATCAGGAGATTCAGCGTGTCGGAGGCAACGACGTCATCGAGTTTGATGCGCGTGTGATTTGCGCGACGAACCGCGATGTCATCCCTATGATTCGTAAGGGCACGTTCCGCGAGGATCTATATTATCGGCTGTTCCAGTATCCCATCCTGCTGCCGCCGCTGCGCCGGCGGGGTCAAGACGTGCTGGTCCTCGGAAAGCACTTCCTGAAGGAGTATGTCACAGACCATCCCGAGTTTAGTGGAAGGAGGCTGTCGCCTGCAGCCAGGCGTGCCATTGTAGAATATTCATGGCCGGGCAACGTGCGCGAGCTGAAAAGCGCCGTCGAACGCGCGGTCCTCATCTCCGATCACGACGAGATTCAACCCGCCGACCTCATGATTCATGGTGAATCGGCCATCTCACCGTGGAACGAACGCATGACGCTGGCGCAGGCTGCAGACGGAGATTCCCGCGCCGCGCAACTTGCTTTCGCTCACGACGGTATAGAGGATGACGAGGAAAGACAGGATCTCGCGGGCGTGGTCCTTGGCGACGACGACGAGGATATCGTTTCGCTGGAGGATTTAAAGCGGCAGGCAGTCGAGAGGGCCTATCAGATCTGCGACGGCAATGTCGACAGGGCCGCCGTCGAACTCGGAATTGGCCGGGCCACGATGTACCGGCTCCTCAAGAAATATAAGCTCATGAACTAGGGAGCGATAGCCAATTGCGCCTTAACCAGTACGAGAAAGACGTCCGGCGAGAAATTGAGAAATGGCAGAGCGGAGAAGGTTCAATCTTCTCGCAGGCCCTGAACTGGGCCATGCGCCCGATGGATTGGGTGGTGGACCGCGTCGTACCGCCCGATCTCGTCGATCAGGCCGGCGACGCCGTCTCACAGTTTCTGTCCGTGCTCAACGATGCGTCTGAATGGACGTACGTCGATGACGACGTCAAAGAATCAGCCCGTAAGGCAGGCTTCGATGCTGAACGCCTCGAGAATCTCCGAGATGAACCACTCGACAAGCTCGACCCGTTTGCTCGTTCGCACTTCACGCAGAACACGATACTCGCCGCGGTAGAAGGCGGCGGTGCAGGTCTCGGAGGCGCCGTGCTGATCGCCGCCGACATCCCCCTGTTGTTTACCATCAACTTTCGGATGATCCAGCAGATCGGCGGTGCCTACGGGTTCCCTATGCGCGGGCCCGAGTATCGTCCTCTCGTGCTGTCGATTTATAATGTAGCGGCGTCCAGCGGGCGCGAAGCCAAGGCCGATGCACTGCGCGAAGTGTCCGTTGCCGCGGCGGCGTTCGCCCACGATCAGGCCTACAAGGGCCGGATCAGCGGCACATTTCGAGATCAGAATAGACACCTCCCCCGAGAGATTGCGAAGAACATCGTCGGCCGGAAGATCGGCCAGACCATACCCATCGCCGGAGCGGCCGTCGGAGCCGGAATCAACTATTGGTTCACAACCGAAACGGCGGAAGCGGCGTACATGCTCTTCCGAGCGCTTTACCTCGAACGCAAGGAGCGCCTGTAGCGCTCGTCGATAGCGAATCGTTTGAAGCGGTACATCTCACGAAGCGCTAGCCTTTCGCCATGCCACTCGTAGCCATCGTCGGCCGGCCGAACGTCGGCAAATCGACCCTTTTCAACCGTCTCGTCGAAGCCCGGCACGCGATCGTCCACGATGACCCCGGCGTAACGCGTGACCGCGTCTATGGAGATGTTGAGTGGACCGGCCGCCATTTTTCCATCGTCGATACCGGCGGCTTCGTTCCACATTCGGCCGAAACCTTCGAATCCGCCATTCGCGAGCAGGTCCACATCGCCATCGACGAGGCGGATGCCATCCTGTTCGTCGTCGACGTGGTCACCGGCTCCACGGATATGGACGACGAAATGGCCACGATTCTCCGCAAGACCGACAAGCCGGTTTTCGTTCTCGCCAACAAGGCAGACAACGAAGAGCGTCGGTGGCAATCAGGGGAATTCTACAATCTCGGTCTCGGTGAAGTCTACGCTGTCAGCGCCGTAAACGGTACGGGCACCGGCGAACTACTCGACGATCTGGTCAGCGCACTTCCGTACGACGTCGAAGAGGAAGCCCACCCCGATCGCATCCGTATCGCCGTAATTGGAAAACCCAATGTCGGCAAGTCGTCGCTGACTAATGCCATCCTGGGCTTTCCGCGGTCGATTGTCACGGAGATTGGCGGAACGACGCGTGATGCCATCCACTCTATCGTCGACTTCGAAGGGCGCGAGATCGTGTTGGTGGATACGGCGGGGCTTCGGAAACGATCTCGCGTGAAGGAAAATGTCGAATTCTACTCGACGCTCCGCACACAACGAGCAATCGACGAGTGTGACATCGCCATTTTGCTGCTCGATGCGGTGGAAGGGCTCCAGGCACAGGATATCCGTGTGCTGAAGCAGGCCGAAGACATGCGCAAAGGCCTCGTTATTGCCGTCAATAAGTGGGACCTGCTGGACAAAGAGACGAATACGGCGCGCGATTACCAGCGCGCCATCTACAGCCGGCTGAAAATGCTCGACTACGTTCCGGTGCTATTCATTTCGGCGGCTTCGGGCAAACGCGTTTACAACGTCCTCACAACCGCCATCGAGGTGGATCGGGAGCGGCGTAAGCGCATTTCGACCAGCGAGCTCAACACCGTCATGCAGGCCGCGATGGCGACGCACAAGCCGCCGACCTATCGCAACCAGTTTGTGAGAATAAAATATGTGACGCAGGTCCGCGACAATCCGCCCGTATTCGCGTTCTTCTGCAATTATCCGAAGGGCGTTCACGAGTCCTACCGTCGATATCTCGAAAACAAACTGCGGGACGCATTCGGGTTTTTCGGCGTACCACTCACGCTCGTCTTCAAGGCAAAATCACGGCGCCCGGCCTGACCCGTTTGGCCGGCGCGGAGTGAAGTTGATCGAACAGAATCCCGATAGCAATAACTAGATGCCGCTACTTGCCGCAGTTGGTCTGCCTTTTCTCGGAGAGCTGGTTGCGCTCTTTGCGCTCAGTGTCCTGATCGCGTACATCTGTTACCGTATTCGGCTTTCACCGGTCGTCGGATTCCTTATCGCAGGAGCGCTGATTGGTCCCTATGCGCTCGGCGTCGTCGAGGACATCGAACTCGTCAATCAGCTCGCAGAGATCGGCGTCATACTACTGCTCTTCACGATCGGAGTGGAGTTCAGTCTCGAAGAGCTCAAAGGCATCGGCAGGTTTATTCTGAGCGGCGGCGGCCTCCAAGTCGGCATCACGGTCGCCATTACCACGGCGGTAGTCGTTGCCTTCGGCGTGGACTGGCGGACAGGCGTCTTCACCGGTTTTCTGGTGGCGTTGAGCAGCACGGCCATCGTCCTGGGACTGTTGAGCGAGCGCGCAGAGACTGATACACCCGCAGGCCGGCTTTCGCTTGGAATCTTAATATTTCAGGACCTCGCGATCATCGGAATGGTGCTCCTCGTGCCGCTTCTGGGCGGTGAGGACCAGACGCCCCTCGACGTTGGATTTGTGCTCGTCCGCGCACTCGTCGTCGTGGTCGGCGTCGTTTTCTTCGCCCGACTCGTCGTGCCGCGCATTCTCGAGTGGATCGCCCGAACCAGACGGCAGGAGTTGTTCCTCCTCACAGTCGTCGCTATTTGTTTTGGTACGGCCTGGCTGACGAGTCTAGCAGGGATCAGCCTCGCACTCGGCGCCTTCCTTGCCGGCCTCGTCGTCAGCGAGAGCCGATTTCGGGAGCACGCTCTCAGCGAAATCCTTCCGCTGCGCACCGTTTTCTACGCCGTATTCTTCGTTTCCGTCGGCATGCTCTTCAATGTCGAATTCATGCTCGATAACCTCTTGTTGATCAGCCTCATTGCGCTGGCCGTGCTCGCCTTCAAATTTCTTTCGACCACGGGTACCATCCTGGGCCTTGGATTTCCGGTCCGCATAGCGACGATTGCAGGCCTTTCGCTCGCGCAGATCGGGGAGTTCTCGTTCGTACTGGAGCGCGCCGGCGCTGAAGTCGGCTTATCCCCGGCCGGCATGGGCGCTGAAGGCGAGCAGGCTTTCATAGCCGTCGCATTTCTATTGATGACCGTCACGCCCTTCCTCATGCGCGTGGCACCGGGCGTCGGCGAGTTCGTCGGCAGACTTATCCCGATTGGCACATCTGACGTCAGTTCATCGACTGAGCAAGAGCCTCCCGCACTGAACGATCACGTGATTGTGGTTGGGTACGGACCGGCCGGCAGGCGTCTCGTACAGGTTCTCAAGAACACGGGTATTCCCTATATGGTGCTCGAGCTCAATCCGGCATCCGTCTCGCAAGGTCAGAAGGAAGGCATACCGATCATGTATGGGGATGCCTCTCGGCTTCCCATCCTGGAGAATGTCGGACTTCACGCTGCAAAAGTTCTCGTTGTCGCGATCAATGATCGCGATGCCACGGCACGGATTGTAAGCGTTGCACGCTACGAGAACCCGACCTTGCAGATTTTTGCACGCACGCGGTTTCTCGCCGATGTGCCTCGCGTGCAGAAGGAAGGCGCCGACATTGTCGTGCCCGAGGAGCTCGAGACGTCCGTACGTCTCTTTTCGCACGTGCTCGGTGCGTACATGATCTCGTCCGATGAAATCGAGCGGCAGGTGAATCTGGTCAGGGAGGACGACTATGGCGTAATCCGCGGCAGCATCCAGGAGGCGCATATGATGGTGTTGCAGGGTCTCGACGAGGAAGGACTCCACACACGTGCCGTCGCCGTGCGCGAGAACGCGCCCATAGCGGGAAAGACACTATCGGACCTCCAGCTCCGAAATAAGCACGGATTCACCGTTCTCGCCGTGCGGCGAGGTAACCAAACGATCGGAAGTCCTTCGGGAGACTTCCGCATCGAACCTGGAGACCGGCTCGTGCTCATTGGCATGGCGGATCAATTCGCGCGCTGCGCGGATCTCTTCAGAGATGCAGAACACCGACCATCTGAGGTGAGCACTTAAATACGCTTCGAGCATGGCGCGATCGATAAAGAAGAGAGGGAAGTCGATATTCGAAGTCGTCAAGCAGACGGTAAATGAATTTCTTGAAGATGACTGCCCACGCATGGCCGCGGCCCTGGCGTACTACAGCATCTTCTCCCTCCCGCCGCTGCTGTTTCTGATCATCATGATCGCCGGATTCGCATTCGAGGCTGAATCGGCACAGCAGGTTCTGACCAGCGAAATCGCCGCCTTCGTCGGAACGGAAACGGCCGGGCAAATCGGTACCATGGTCGCAGGCGCGAGCGAACAAGCTAATTCGGGAGGGGGATTGATTGTCACGATCCTCGGAGGTGCAGCTTTCCTTTTCGGAGCCACCAGCGCATTTGCACAGCTTCAGGGCGCACTGAACAGAGCCTGGGAAGTGGCGCCCGACCCGGAAAAGGGTGGAGTCTGGAACTTCCTTTTAAAACGAATTCTCTCCTTCGGGATGATCCTGGGAGCCGGATTCCTTCTACTCGTCTCGCTTGCATTGAGCGCGGCCGTCTCGGCGATCGACACCCACGCGCAGGACCTACTTCCAGGGGATATCGCCATCTGGATCCCCAGAACGCTCGATTTTGCAATTTCTCTCAGCATCATCACGCTCCTCTTTGCGGCCATATTCAAGATTCTTCCTGATGCGCGGATACGTTGGCGCGAAGTTTGGACCGGTGCGATAGCCACTGCGGCCCTCTTTGTGATCAGCAAATTTGCCATTGGATTTTACCTCGGTAGAAGCAGCCCCGGCAGCGCTTACGGAGCCGCCGGTTCATTGGCGGTACTTCTCCTTTGGATGTATCTCTCCGCAATGATTCTGCTGATCGGCGCCGAGTTCACGCAAGTATGGGCACGAAGATATGGCAAACGTATCGAGCCTTCGAAGGGGGCCGTTCGAATGGTGTGGCGTACGGTGGGCGAAGCGCTGCCCGACAATGAAGAAGAGGATTCCGGAAGTAAAGATCCTGCATGAACGGAACGAGATCTTCAGAACCTATTAACGAGATCAGAGCGTTCAGTACCGCATGATCTTTTATCTTCGCTCACGCATCGCCGTTTTAGCACGAATAAAAATTACTTTCATACGCTATCTATGCCCGGCAAGCCGGTAAATCTGCGTAAGGAGAACGAACGCGACCTGAACTTCTGGGAGCGGTTGTATCTGCCTGAAATCTTCAAAGGGCTCGGTTACTCCTTCAACAAGATGAAGGAGCCGCTCTACACATTTCAATACCCGGAGGAACAGTGGTATCCCCCCGACAGCTTTCGAGGCCGGCCCGTTCTCGTGGAAGAGGAGGGCAAGCCTCGGTGCGTATCGTGTAATCTCTGTGCGAGAGCCTGTCCCCCGATGGCCATCTCAATGCAGTCACACGAGATCGACGGGGTGAAGGAACGCGAGCCGAGCTGGTTCGAGATCAATATGCTGCGGTGCATCTATTGCGGCTATTGCGAGGAGGTCTGCCCGGAAGAAGCTATCGTGATGTCCAAGGAATACGACCTCACATTCCAGAGCCGCGATGAAGCGATCTTCGGTCTCGATCGACTGCTTACGCCGAAGAATCAATTGAAAGATCGCCTCGAATACCTGGACCGATACAAGGATCCGCAGTTCGGCCAGCACTGGGACTTTCGACATGAAAACAACATTCACAGTCTGAAGGATCGACATTTCCTGGCGTACCTCGCCGAGAATGTCGTCGACGAAGTTGAGGATCCCCTGCACCTCGATCACACCGAGAAGGTGGCGGTGGATCAGAACTGGGGTTCGGAACGACATGGACCGCCCATCACGGATCATCAAGCCGATTAGCCCGGTGGCGACCGCCTATAGGTGGTGCAGAAAACGCCGATATACCGTACCTCCGGGAGAAAGAAAAGCGTGAGCCAAAAACGCATTTGCAACGGCGGTTTGGTGCCCCACTGCTTATCCAGGAGCTAGTATGCTCGGCGGACAAATGGAACGTAGTATTCCACTGCAATTGTACGTCTGCTGAATTCTACGTCTGCTGAGGCGACATCCTCTTCGCGATACCGGCCCGTTCGACGCATCCGGTAACTATCGAGATGGACTCTCTTGCTGCCGCCTCTCTATCAGCACATTGTGTGAATGCATGCATCCGTCGGCTATGTGACCGACGTGGCGGAGCCATGCCCGACCGGCGGAAGGCGAAGTGAAATTGGGACGCGCATTAGAAGATTGTAAAAGAAGTGTTCAAGCTAGAGTAGAACGCAACC
>CAZKNF010000029.1:0-4630 GCA_964554105.1 uncultured Rhodothermales bacterium
GCGTAGTACGTCGCAAGCGGAATGCTCGTCAACAATAGACACAGCAGGAACACGTTGAACGAGCGGGAGCGCAGGTGCTTGAAGGCGTCCATGCCGACGACGTCGCGGAAGGACACCTTCTTCCCGGCCGCGGGCGGCGGGACGTTCGGGAGCGTGAAGCTGTAGAGCCCCATCAACACGCCGGCAACGCCGGCGATCTGCATCGGGAGGGCCGTGCGATCGGCGTGCAGCACGAAGCTCACGAGGAATCCCGCCACGATCCAGCCGACAGTGCCGAGGACGCGGATGAGCGGAAACTGCCGCTCGCGATCCTCCAAGCTGTGGAACGCCGTCGCCATCGCAAGCCCCACGGTCGGCATGTAGCAGAGCATGTGCAGGAGCAGCAGGAGCAGGAATAGCGGCGTCGAGACGAACTCGCCCTCCGCCATGAAGGGTGCGGAGAAGACGAAGACGCCGCTCAGCAGGTGCATCACGCCCATCACTTTCTGGACGGGGAAGAACCGGTCGGCGACCATGCCGAGAAAGAATGGGGACACAATCGCGCCGATCGGACTGGCGAGATACGCCCAGTAGATCGCGTCGGTCATGCCCACTTCGGACATGTAGTTGCCCGCCGTGGCGTACCACGCGCCCCAGACGAAGAACTGCAGAAACATCATCGCCCGGAGGCGCGCCGTAATCCAGCTCGTCATCCGACCGGCACGCTCGCGGTCCGGCGAACCACATCCTTCATGTACTCGAGCGAAACCTTCGTCGCGCGCTCCACCGCTTCGACGCCCGCCACACGATGATCGCGGATGCACGGGAGGCAGTATTCGGATACGAGATAGCCGTCATAGCCGATATCCCACAATCCGGCCACGAACTCCTCGTAGTTGACCCGCACCGCAATGTTTGGGGCGATGTCCTGCACCGGCTCGCCGGCCTCCGACTCGCTGAAATTCCACGCGCCGTAGTGCGACAGCAGGAGGTCCTCTCCACACTGCTCGACGGCCTCGCGCACGTACTCGTCGTCCTGGCGACCGTCGAACAGCGGCGCATCGATGCACAACTTCACGTTCGGCCGGTCGATCTCCCGCATCATCGCGAGCGCATCCTCATAGCCGGGCCGCAGCACCGGCGCGTGATTCTGCAGCAGAAGCGTGATCCCCAGATCCTCCGCCCACGCCGCGGCTTCCCGGATGCCGCTTACCGCTCGCTGCCAGCGAAGCAGATCAGCCGGATACAGCTGCTTGTAGTAGTCGCCCCGCTCGTAGGGAGCATAAAGCGCCGTGCTCGCCTCGTCATCGACGATCCCGGGCCACGCGGCGAAGATCTTCACGAGCGACACATCGAGGTCGTTCGCGAGCTGCAGGACCTCGCGCATCATGGCGAGGTTGTTCTCGCGCTCCTCGGAGATGCGGCTCGCAAAGTTGGACATGCTCTCGATGGCGCAGAGCTCGATGCCCTCGTCCGCCGCCACCGATTTAATCCGCCGGCGGTCGGCCGCGGTCAAATCGATCGGCGAGGCGATCGGCCGCTTCGTCTCGATGGCCAGTCCATCAAAACCCAGCTCGCGCGCCTTATGAATCTGCTGTTCGATGGAGAGGGCCTCTCCATCGTAGAAGAGCCCCGCGTATGATACCGTGAGCAGACCGAATTTCATGATCGATACCTCATAGATTACCTACTTCAAACTTACACTGACGGACCGCCGGTCGTCCACGGCGAGATCCGCCGCATGCTCGAATGCGGACAGCACGTCGAGGTCGTCATTCACACGAACGTCGGCGGATCCGGTCACCGTACCGCTGGCGCAGGTGACCGTAATGTGCATCGGCGTGTAGATGCCGAAGGTGATCAGTCCGACGAGTTGATTGACGAACGACAGCTGGGTTTCGACCCTAGCCACGCCGTTCTCACATTCATTCGCCGCCTCCACCGTCTCGGGCGGGACGAGCCCGTATATCCAGCTAGTAGCGAACGGCTCGTCGATAACCTGTGCCGACGGGGTCAGACCGGTCGTGACACTCGCGTGATAGCATCCGGAAAGTCCGAACGCGAAAATGACGACAAGGAATGTGCGCATGGCTGCGGGACGTATCATGTATAATTCCGATTGGTGAGAACCTTATAGCGCACGTACTTTCGTGTATATGTGCTTTCGTACATACGTGCGTGGCGAACGAGCGCTCGCCGGCGGATGGGTAAAGTTATAAAGAGCCCACGTGAAATGGGTGATCGGAACGGCATCCCGGAAGAATTCTAGATGAGATTCCTCGCAGCGCGCACGTCGGATCATCGAGCTCCGCGGCGTCCTCTCGGTAGGGCGTCGACCGGTCCAGAGTGAAGCAATTGCGGCGGATAGGCGTAGGAAGATCACCCGCTCTTGGCTGGCGAAAGTCGAGTGGGATTGGTATAGTTGACAGTGTAGTAGTTCGGATGCGTTCACGTCGCCAGCGAACCGCCGCATCCGATTCGCAAAAAGACAAATCAAGCAGAAGACCCATGGAATCGCGACCAGATGGCCGGCCGACCGACAACACCACACAGGACGAGCACGGCGATGCATTCGCCGAACGCAGCAGCACGGTGAATCGCCGCCAGTTTCTCGGCAGCGTGGCTGCCGCATCGGCGTTCACCATCCTTCCACGTCACGTGCTGGGCGGACCCGGCTTCGTCGCACCGAGCGATAAGCTCAACGTCGCGCAGATCGGATGCGGCACGCAAGGCATCCGGCAGGTCACGACAGGCCTCGTCGAACGAGACGACCTCCAGTTCACGTGCGTCTGCGACCCGAATACGGACAGCTCGAACTATGTCGATTGGTCCCCGAACGGCATCCGCAACTCAGTTCGACGCCTTCTCGAGGACGATTCCTGGGGTGAGAACGACGGGGGCATTCGCGCCGGACGTGAAGTCGCGCGGGAAATCTTCAACACGTACTACGGGAAAATGAGCGGGAACGGCAGCTACGACGGTGTCCGCTCGTACGCCGATTTTCGGGAGCTTCTCGAGACCGAGACCGATCTCGACGCGGCGGTTATCATCACGCCGGACCACACTCATTCCGCCATCTCGACGGCCGCCCTCAAGCAGGGTGTTGCCGCCATTTCGCACAAACCGGTCTCGAATGTCCTCAACGAGGTACGCAATACAATCGACGTGGCACGGCAGAGCTCGGCCGTCACGCACCTGCTGGCCTACAGCGACCGCGAGGATTATTACACCCTCGACGCCTGGTTCAAGGCCGGCGTGATTGGTCCGATTCGCGAAGTGCACAACTGGACCTTCAGACCGGTCTGGCCGCAGGGCTGGCTTGATTATCCGGCCGAGGAGCCGCCGGTGCCCGCCGGTTTCGATTGGGATCTCTGGCTGGGGCCCGAGCCGCACCGGCCGTATCATCCGGACTATACCTTCGCAACCTACCGCGGCTGGTACGATTTCGGCGGCGGGAGTTTTGCGGATATGGGCAATTACAGCCTGTGGTTCGTCTACCGCCTGCTCGGCCTCGATGCACCGACAAGCGTCATGGGCCACGCCAACACCGTCGCGTTCGTGAACGAGGAGAATGTCTCGACCTACCGGCTCTCCGAGGTTGCCTACCCTGTGGCCGGTACGCTCAACCTCCGGCATGCGGCGCGCGGCGACCAGCCGCCACTGGACCTCTACTGGTATGAGGGAGGCATCAAGCCGCAAACGCCGTCCGAGCTGGTAGACGCCGGTGAGGAGCTCGAGCGTGAGGGCATGATGTTCGTAGGCGATCAGGGGAAAATTCTGTGTGGATTTCGAGGAACGGACCCCCGCCTCCTCCCGGAAGGGAGAATGGTCGACGTCGAAGGCGACATCAATACGGACGAGATCGAGATCGTCGATTCGGACGACGAATGGATCAATGCCATTAAGGAAGGCGGGAAGTCACGCGGAAGCTTCGAAAGCATCGCACCTCTCGCCGAGGCGACGGCGCTTCAGGGCGTCGCCTATCGCCTCTCCGGCAACCGGCTGGAGTGGGATGCCGAGAACATGCAGTTCACGAATGTCCCCGAAGCCAATGAATTCATCCGTCGCGATTACCGCCCGGGATGGGAGGTCTAACTCCGCGTTTATACGCGAACACCGGCACGACGAAATCGGACCCGCGCCTAAGCTCCAAACAGCTCGCCACGAACATGAGCACCCCATCGAATAGCGTGTCGCCTCGGAGGGCTAAGATCCTGCGCGTACTTCGCGAGGCAGGCCGCGCACTCCAAATCCGGGAAATAGTCGATCTGTCCGGGCTGGAGTACAACAACGCTCGAAGCGCGCTCTCTGAGATGACGATGATGGATCTCATCGTCCGGGTGCATCGGGGCGTCTACGACCTTCCCGAACGGGCGGTAGTTGGCGAGAGAGAGGCGGAATCACAGCCGATCATGAAGATCCTGCTCAACCAGCAGATTCTGCAGGTCTTGCTCAATATCGTGATTACCAATAAGGCCCTCATGGAGACGCTGCTCCTCGGTCAGCAGGAGATCATCCAGACGATACGCAGCCTGCGATCGACGAGTCCGGAGGAGCAGGAGGCGATCGAGCATCTCGAGCACGTCTTCGCGAAACGCGTCGAGTGGCACTTCAACGTTGCGGCGCAACAGGTGGTCGAGCAGTATACCAG
>CAZKNF010000029.1:4730-20252 GCA_964554105.1 uncultured Rhodothermales bacterium
CTTCAAATTTGGATGGAGCCCCTCGGTCCCAGCACCGGAGGGGCTTCTTTTCTGCCTTACGAAATGATGTCACCCACTTGTCACGTCGGTGGACGTCATTTATATTGACGTTGCCTTCTCGTCGTCCTGTTCCTTCTGTCCGTTCGCACCATTTACCCGGCGCATGCGGAGCAACTCAGGAGAAGATCAAGCCCGTTCATCCGCAATATCCCCCGATACTCGATGAGACTCCTCAGCGCACTGTTTCTCACAGGCATTCTCGCCCTCGGACTTCTTCCCGAGACCTCATCCGCACAGGGCTGCGTCGCGATCAGGCATTTTTCGACCGGCGGCGGGACGGACCTGAACGGCGCTTTGCTGAATCCCGGCGAGCTCACCATCGGCACCAGCTACCGGTACTTCGAATCGTTTCGTCACTTCAGCGGACGCGAAGAGCACCCGGATCGCGTGGCGAACAACACGGAAGTAATCAATTACTCCCACTCGGTCGACTTCTATCTGTCGTACGCGCTTACGAACCGTCTATACTCCACTTTGACGCTGCCCGTCGTCTTGAACACCCGCTCGTCTCTATATGAGCACGGGCGCACCGATCGGTTCAGCTCGTTCTCGCGCGGTATGGCGGACGCGCGCGTCGGCGTGGGGTACTGGCTCCTGAATCCGGCCAAACATCACCACTACAATGCCGCCCTGGCGGTGGGCATCAAGCTGCCGACCGGCAATCAAAATGCCTCGGACATCTTTTACAACGTCGGCATCGAAGGCCATCCGGAAGTGCGGCCCGTCGACCAGTCGATCCAGCCCGGGGACGGTGGATTCGGATTCACGATCGACGCGCAGATCTACCATCACATCAACGACCTGTTCTCCTGGTATGGTTCGGCTTTTTATCTGTTCAATCCGCGGGAGATGAACGGCGTACGCACGTTTCGGGAAACGCTGAGTCCAATTCTGGCGAACGAGTCGATCATGTCCGTACCCGATCAGTTTGCATTCCGGGCGGGCGCCGGCTATAGCCTGCCTCTTGAGGGCGTTAGCCTCTCGCTCGGCGCCCGATACGAGGGTGTTCCGGTCGAGGATCTGATCGGTGGAAGCGCGGGATTTCGCCGTCCAGGATCCGTATTCTCGATCGAGCCGGGGCTCAGCTACGCCGTCAAGGGCGTCCAGTTATTCGCGTCCGTCCCGGTGGCGATCGACCGAAATCGCCCGCAGAGCGTCACGGATATGGAGACGGAGCGGCTCACAGGGCAGCCGAGGCGCGGCGATGCCGCATTCGCAGACTACTCGATCAACATGGGCATCTCCTACAGAATCAATCGCAGATCGACGCCCGCGCGTTCGAACGTACCGGACTTCACCGATCAGGATGACAGCGTAATCGAGACAAATTGAGAGCTGTCCCCAGCGGCAGTACGGATCAGGGGCCGAAATTGTAAGCGAAGCCGAGCCAGGGAAAGAAGGGGAAGCCATCTACTTCGGTCAACAACACCGGAATTGTCATTAGTGCTAGATCGACGGCAATTCGTTCACCGAAGAACCGAATCCCTCCGGACACGAGAAGTCCGTCTTCCACGTTGACGAACACGTAGTTTTCGGACATCAGCTTCACGCTGTTCGAGACTTGAAGCTCACCGCCGATCAGGAGTGCGGGACTCTTGCCGATTTCTCCGTCCGCGAACCCGAAGGCCACTCCTCCGGTGAGCCACGCCCTCGATCCGCCAGTCGTTCCGACGGCGTATAGGAGCCCGAATGTGGGAATGTCTTCGATGTCTCCACCCACGAATGTGCTCGCTATTACACCGGCAGCCACACTTGTTTCTCGCTGCTGATAGACGGTAATCTTCGGAGCTGCATAGACCACCTGGCCGGATGATCCGGGAATCAAGGATACACCTCCCGCAAGCGTCACTCCGCCGCCCGGACCATACGCGACGAACGGGAAGAAAAGTTCATAATCGGCTACATATCCTCGCCCTTTGTCGAGCGGCCTTCCGGTCGGCGCGAACAGAAGGCGCGACCGATTCGGATCCGCCCGCAAGAATCGCGCGCCGGCTACTGAGACGATCGAGCGGATCTGCTCTCTTGGTATGCTCATTCGAACACCGGACGACGTGAGCAGGACGATCTCGATGTCGGTCTCCGACTCGAGCGTCCCGGTTAGAACCTCCCCATCGACCAGCGTGACGGATACTGTTCCTTCGGGGTAACCCTGGCGCTGCTGCGCGAGAGCACCACCGGCAATGATAAACGTCGTGAAGACGAGTACGAGGACGAATCGCATCATCGGATGCCATTTGTGGTTGAGGAGGTGGCAACGGCCTCACGATGAAGCGTGCAGGCGCCGGCTCAATATAGAAAGGTGTAGTTCAATTTGACCAGAAAGACGTTTCCTGGAAAGATCCGAAAGGTGTCGGCGAGCTGATCGGAAATCGGCGTGTCGTAGGGGGATGCGCCCCACGGGGCCAGCGGATTCAGGGCCTCATCGCCGAGCCGCTCCTGCGTCCAGACGAGAAATAGCACCGAACCTGGTCGATATTCCCAGCGCAAAACGGTATTGAACTGGAAGGCGCTCCGCGAAAACTCGTTTCGTTTGGGATATGCACTGATGGGCGTCCGCGTGTCAGGATCGCTGAGGACGCGAAAATCGTCGTAGCGGGCGCGGGCAATGAAGAACTGGCTGTACAACTGCAGCGTCAGATCCGGCGTAAATGTGTAACTCGTGCGCAGCGTGAGATCCAGCGCGCGCGTATCGCGCAATCCGAATACAGGTACGAAGTAATCATCCACGGCCCCGTCGAACGGATCTATGCCGGCGAAGATAGGATCGAGCCCCTCGTCCTCGTCGATCGCGATGAACTCGTCCGCACCGAGCTGATCGGGCGGGCGTGAGTCGGCGCCGATCATCCAGCCGTCAGCCGTCCTCCGAAATGACTCGTTCGACGACCACTCGATCGTACCGTCACCCCACTCGACGTTCAAGTCGCTCGCAAGGGAAAGTCGCGAGCGGATGTTCCAATCCGCCGTTAAGCCGGTCTGAAAAACGCGCCCTCCGTCGTCTTGAAATGTAATCTCGACCTCGGGCTCGATCCGCCAATCTCGCCGCTCATCGGTGCGGTAAGCGATCGCCCCTCCGATGGACCTAGGAGTCGGACTGGGCCACAAGCCTCGCGTCTCGAAAAGGTCATAACCCCCAAATACATTGCTCGCCCCGAGCTCCAGACCGATGCTCTGAAAGCTCCGGAACGTCCAGCTCGACTCTAGATTGATTCGGCCGCCAAGATTGATGCCTTCCCTGTACGACCACTGATGCCACGTTGACCCACCGAATTCGGCGCGCTGGAATGGACCGAACGGACGCCCGGCGTTGATGTCGTGACCAAACCGGACGATCGCACCGGCCGCATCGTTTCCGCTCTGACGCCCGAGATCGTTTGGATCGAATCGATCGTCGACGAAGTCGCCTCCGAACTCGTAGGTCCACAACCCCTGACGCCGGGCGGCCATGATCTGGCCCGTCAGCCCGGTCTCCGATCCAAAGCCATGGGTGAACGCCGCGAAGCCCCGCAGGCTGTACCTGTTGTCGCGAAAGCGCAAGTCCCAGTCCGCACCGCCTGTCATCACGCGCCGCCGATCCCGATCCGCGGCGTCGCCGTCCGGATCGCCTGCACCGGGAATGCCGGCACCGAAGGCCTCGAGCGGGGGGCCGTCGAAGCCGGTTATCATGCCGCCGGCCGATGAAAAGGAGCCGATCTGCTGACTGACCCGCGCCACGCCGTAATGACGCGCCGGATCAAAATCATGCCCGGTCGCAGCGCCGAGCACGCCGTAGGATAGCCCGTTCTCGGTTCGTCCGGAGAGCTTCGCGGCACCGATGATCGGCGCTTCTGCACCGATGCGGCGCGTATAGAGGAGGCTGCTCGACCCGATCAACGGGAATCGGTAGGTCTGCATGCCCTCGATGAAGAACGGGCGCCGCTCGGAAAAGAATGTCTCAAAGGCCGTCAAGTTAAGCTCGGCGGGATCGGACTCGACCTGACCGAAATCCGGATTGATGGTCGCGTTAAGCGTGACGTTCGAACCGAGTCCGAGCTTGAGGTCGACGCCGGCGTCGACACCTCCGTCGCGCGCAAGCCGCCCGGGACGATCCAGATCTTCTTCGGTCGTCAGGCGCGAGAGCGTGTAGGGCGTTATTTGCACGTCGCGACGCGGCTCGATTCCAGAGATCCCATCGAGCCGTCCAAACCGGGACACCAGATTCGCCCGGTCCGTTCGCGGCACGAGCGGCCATTCCGATTTTTCACCGAGCCGGGGTATCTCCCTTGTGAAATGAACACCCCAGATCTGAACGTCGGCTCTGGAGAAGCGCAGCATACTATAGGGTATTTGCATCTCTGCGATCCATCCATTCGACGTGACGCGTACGGATGAGTACCAGATCGCATTCCACGACTTATCGCCCCCTCCCCCCGGACCGGCGTCTTCGTCGACATCCTCAGCGCGCAGGGCGTCGTACTGCACGCCCGCGGCATTGATGGCGAAGAGAAACGCCGTTTTCCGATCGAGGTGCGAATCGATCGAAATGGCAAACCAGTCAGCCTGCGTATACTCATCGCGTCGGCCAAGCGTCTCCTGGATGCGGTCAGGCTCGTCGTCGTACAGCATCGCACCGACATAGAGACTGCTCGGACCGTACAGCACCTGCACCTCGGTCGGCTGGGTGGCGGGCGCTCCTTCGCGTGGCTCAAACTGGAGAAATTCCGTCGCCATCTCGGATTGCCCCCACTCCGGCTCGTCGAGGTGTCCATCGATTACGATCGGCCCATCTACAGGATCTGCCGTAAGCCGCGGTGTCGCCGCGGTGACGTCGAAAGGATCCGAACTCTGCGCGGCAGCCGCCGGCACCCATGCGAGTGCAAGAACCACCAGTGCCCATGCTCCCCATCTCAAATACATACCCATCCCGTGTTCGAGGTCGCGTCTACTGTTACTCATCTACTTTTACTCAGACGTGCCGGTGGCAGATCACGGACGATCCTGCTTTCCAGAATCGCCCGCAAGGAATCCGATTCCACTACGCCGCTTCGTTGACATTTTGATGCTAGAGCGTGTCAGGCTGGCCGGAGATATTAGATTCAAAATCGGACTATTTGATCTGAACGGCGCGCTCGCTCTCCCGCTCAAGGTCGATCGTGAGCCACGCGGAATCGGAAGTTTTTTCCGCGACCCAGGAAGATTTGACACGTCCTCGCGGCCTCACTCAACGGACGACGGCAGGTAGCGTGGATAGTCGTGCGGATAGTCGCCTCGAAAACGCCGGAGCCCCGCGTTTGTTTTTCTGCGGTTCGACCATTAAAGTAGGGCATGATCACAAAATTAGGGCGTTACGGCAGATACGCAAGCGACCCACTCAGATGCAGTATGAATTACGAGAGAGGATTGACCCGGCGGGATTTTCTGAAGACCACCGGCGCAGGGGTCGGGATTGCCGCGGCGTCGGCCGCCGGTCTGGCCCCGCAGCGCGCCATGGGCGCTAACGAGCGCATCAATTTGGCCGTAGTCGGAATTCGTGGACAGGGCGGAAGCCACATCGACGGGTTCGGAAGCCTCGAGAACGTGCGGATCAAGACGATCGTGGACGTCGACGGCAATCTTTTCCCCGCTCGAATACGCGAGATCGAGGAGAAATACGGCTACGCGCCCGATACCGAATTCGACATGCGGCGCGCTTTCGACGATCCCGAGATCGATGCCGTCACCTTTGCAACGCCCAATCACTGGCACGCGCTCGGTACGATCTGGGCCGCGCAGGCCGGAAAGCACGTGTACGTCGAGAAGCCGTCATGTCACAGCATCTGGGAGGGCCGGCAGATGGTTCACGCGGCCCGGCAGGCGGACGTACTCGTTCAGGTCGGATTTCAGAATCGGTCGCGCGCCAATACGCTTGCAGCGATCCGCTTCCTCCACGATGGAGGAATCGGCGACCTCTATATGGCACGCGGCCTGTGCTATAAGCCGAGGGCTGACATCGGGCGGTACCCCGACGGACCGATGCAGGACAGTGAACAGTTCGCGTTCACCATCGGCAGCGATAGTTACATGCCGCCGTACACGTCCGCGTATCTCGATGATGTGGACTACGATCTCTGGGTCGGTCCCGCTGAGCTCCAGCCGTTCAATCGCAACCGGTTTCACTACAACTGGCACTGGATCTGGGAGTACGGAAACGGGGATACGGGGAATCAGGGGCCGCATCAGCTCGACATTGGCGCGTGGGGTCTGGGCCGAGACGATTATCCGGTCAGGGTGAAATCCTCTGGTGGATATTTCGTGTACGATTCGGCACAGGAGACGCCGAATACGCAGACGACCATCTTCGAGTACGACGACGGCGTCATATTCGAGTTCGCGACCCGGGGACTGCCCACGAATGCCGACGGTGAGACTCGAATCGGCGATATCTTCTACGGCAGCGAAGGACGCCTGGAGATCGACGCCGAGGGTGAATGGCAGACATTCTTCGGTCACAACGACGAGCCGGGACCGAACTCAGACAACATCGAGAGCGAGGAATCTGATGTGCTGATGACCGTGGGTTCCGGAGCGGGTGGTCACTACGAAAATTTTGTGGCTGCGCTTCGCTCAGGCAAGCAGTCGGATCTGGCCTGCGATATCGAGGTGGGCCACCGCTCGAGCTGCCTCGCGCATCTGGCGAACATTTCTTATCGCCTGGGACGCGAGATCTCATTCGACGGTGATCGGGAGGTATTTATCGACGACGAGGCTGCCAACCGGATGCTCCGCCGCCGCTCATACCGAGAACCCTACGTCGTGCCGGATCTGGGCTAAGCCTGCCGCATACTAGTCGTTCGCTGGTGTCCCGGCGCCGGGGCTGACCGAACCTTTCCTATCTCCATGGCGGAGCGCGCTTTCGACCTTCATCGCACCCTCAAAACCGTGTTCGGCTACGACGATTTCCGGCCGATGCAGGAGGCGATTATTCGGCGGGTACTCGCCGGCGGGGATGCGCTCGTGGTGATGCCGACCGGCGGTGGTAAATCGCTCTGCTACCAATTGCCTGCGATTCTACAGGACGGTGTGGCGCTTGTCGTGTCGCCGCTTATCTCGCTGATGCAGGATCAGATCGACGCCCTTCTGCAGCTCGGAGTGCGGGCTGCGGCGCTGAACTCGAGCATGACGCGCCCGCAGCAGCATGCCGTGGAGCGGCGATTCGCCTCCGACGATCTCGATCTCCTGTACGTGGCGCCCGAACGGCTCACGACGCCCGCTTTTCTCGATCAGTTGGCGAACGCCAGGATAGGTCTCCTCGCGATCGATGAAGCACACTGCATCTCTCAGTGGGGCCACGATTTTCGTCCCGAGTATCTCCGACTTGAAGAGATCCGCGAGCGCTTTCCCGATGTACCGTGCATCGCCGTCACGGCGACGGCCGACCAGCCGACGCAGCGTGACGTTCTCGAGCGGCTTCAGATGCGCTCGGAAGACCTGGTGGTCACAGGCTTCGACCGCCCGAACATCCGGTTCGCCGTCGAGCTTAAACGCAACACGAAAGAGCAGCTTCGGCGATTTTTCGAGCGCGATCACGCGAATGACGCAGGCATTGTCTACTGCCTCTCGCGTCGGAAAGTCGAGGAGATCGCAGCGTGGTTGAACGGGGAAGGTCGCAAAGCCGTGCCCTATCACGCCGGTCTGAGCGCGGCGGAACGGGAGGAAAATCAGCAGCGCTTCCTTCGCGAGGAGAATCTGATCGTCGTGGCGACCGTGGCTTTCGGAATGGGCATCGATAAACCGAATGTGCGATTCGTCGTGCACGTCAACGTCCCGAAGAATCTGGAGGGATACTACCAGGAGGTGGGCCGCGCCGGACGCGACGGTCTGCCTGCCGACGCCTTGATGCTCTACGGGCTGTCCGACACCGTGCTGCTCCGTCGATTCATCGAAGAGTCAGAAGCGGAGGATCGCCACAAATGGGCGCTCCACCACAAACTGAACGCCATCGTCGGCTATTGTGAGACGGCCGAATGCCGCCGTCGGGTGCTTCTCACGTACTTCGGCGAGGAAATAGTAGCCGGCGGGAGCGGCTGCGGAAACTGCGATACCTGTTTGAACCCCGTCGGATCGTGGGACGGCACCGTAGCTGCCCAGAAAGTCCTTTCGTGTATGTACCGGACCGGCCAGCGATTCGGGTCCGGGCACGTCATCGACGTGCTGAGGGGCAGCGACACGGAAAAGGTACGGCGTTTCGGTCACGACAGGGTCAGCACATTCGGTATTGGATCCGATCGGAGCGTCGCCGAATGGCGTTCGATCATCCGCCAGCTCGTGGCCGCAGACATCGTTCGCGTGGACGTCTCCGGCTACGGCGGCCTAAAGCTCACAGAGGACGGCGGGACCGTATTAAAAGGGAACCGCACTGTCCGGCTCCGAGAAGATCCGACACCTCGTAAGGCTGCAAAGAAGAAGCGGGCCCGCCGGGCTGCCGGCACCGGCAACGGACGTCCGGCGTCGCCCGAAGACGAAGCCCTGTTCGATCGCCTGCGCGACCTCCGGCTGACGCTATCGAGGACACAGGAAGTACCGCCCTACGTCATCTTTCACGATAGCACTCTTGCCGCGATGGCGCGACGACGCCCCGCAACACTCACCGATTTCGCGGATCTGCCCGGCGTCGGCGAAGTTAAGCTCAATCGGTACGGTGAAGTTTTTCTCGAGGCTATTCGATCTTCCGCATCGGAGCCGCCCGGACCCTCTGTAAATCCTTGACCTCGATTGTTGAATGTCCGCGCGATGTAGCCCAATCCTCCCGGTGCAGTCACGACCTCGCCGATGGTGCCGTTGGCTCACCGTGCTTGCGATGTTTATCATGCTCGCCGCACGGTCCCTCGTCGTACCGGTCGCCGCCCAGACTGTGCCCGACGGCTTCTCCGTCGAGACGATCCACCAGAAGTCTGCTGCGAAATCGACGGGCTTCGGACTGCTCCCCGACGGGCGCGTTCTCGTCATCGGCCATCATAGCGGTAATGTGAATCTTATCGTAGAAGGTGCGGCCGACCCGGTCACCGTTGCGACGATCCCACATCTGGCGATTTCGAGTGAGCGCGGACTTCTCGGCGTGGCCGTAGATCCGGAGTTTCCGATCGAGAGCTATGTGTATCTCTACTATACCAGCGACAGCGGTGTAAATCGCGTCGCTCGTTATCCCGTAGAGGGTGCACTGAGTGATCCAACGTCGACCGACCTGACAATTGACGTCGCCGGCGAAGAGATCCTGCTTGAGATCGTGGACGATTCGGAATATCACAACGCCGGAACGCTTCGTTTTGGCAGCGACAACACGCTGTACGTGAGCCATGGGGACGACGTGAAATACAAGTTCTGGGAGGAAGATGAGCTCTATCTTCAGGACCTGACGAATCTCTACGGTAAGATTTTGCGAATTAACAGGGATGGATCGGTTCCGGACGATAACCCGGTCTTCCCATCGGAGCCTGCGGGAAAACGGCCCGAGATTTTCGCAGTCGGCCTTCGGAATCCGTTCCGATTCGCCCTTGACCCTGAGACGGATCGGCTCTTCATCGGCGATGTAGGAACGAATCTCCGCGAGGAGTTCAATCTGTCGACAGGCGGTGAGAACTTCGGCTACCCGCGCCACGAGGGCACTGGTTATTTCGAGGAAGACGCAGATCTCATCACGCCGAACCCGACGGCGCCTATCTACGATTATGAGTACGAAAGGCCGTCTCATCGAACGGCTGTTGCACTGCTCACCTACCGGCCGCACGATGCCCCACCTGACCTTCGCTTTCCGGATGAATTCGACGGCGCTCACTTCCATGCGGACTTTTTCGACGACGAGCTCCGCTATCTCAGGGAGGACGGAAATGGCGGCTGGGAGAGCATCGTCTTCGGTACCGGCTTCTATCAGCTCGTAGACGCTGCACTCGGTCCGGACGGCGGCATCTACATCCTCTCGTACAGCGGCGCACTTCGCAGAATCACCTACAGCGAATCGGCCGTCGCCACGGACGACCCGCCCGTCGCAAGCGCCCTGAAATTGGGTCAAAACCATCCAAACCCATTTCAGCAAAGTACCGTCATCGACTACGAATTGGCAGAAGCTGGACCCGTCCGGCTCGAGGTTTTCGATTTGCTGGGCCGGCGAGTCGCAGTGCCGGTCGACGTGTGGCAGCCGGCCGGCCGGCAGACTGTGCGGGTCGATGCAGATGGGTTGGCGGCCGGGACGTACATCTATCGGCTGACTGCCGGAGCGTCGGCGGTCACGAAGAAAATGATTCGCGCGCCGATAGAGTAATCGATTGTTCTCACCCGGTCCGCGCCCGCTGTCGGACCGGCAGCGTCACGACGAACGTCGACCCCTTGCCGGGCGTGCTCCGAGCCGTGATCGCGCCTCGATGGTGGTCGGCGATTCGGCGACAGATCGTAAGGCCCATGCCCATACTATGTGTCGATTGCCGCTTGTGGAGCCGCTCGAACGGTGCGAAGATGCGTCCGGCATACTTTTCATCGAAGCCCATGCCGTTATCTTCAAATTCGAGCACGCAGATCGTCCCGTTAGAGTTGTCTACTGCGTCATTCTGAATGGATCCGCGGATCTGCACCCTCGGAGCCACATCGGGGCGGCGGTACGAGAGCGCATTTTCGATCAGTTTCTCGAACAGCTCCTGCATCTGAAGCGGATCGGCTTCCACTTCCGGCAACGATTCGAAGTGTACGGCGCCGCCTTTCTCTTTCAGGGTCCCCTCAAGGCGCGAAACGACCTCGCGCGCGACGTCGCCGAGGTCGACCTTCTCATATGGGATCGACTTGGATGTCACCCGGGAGAATGCGAGCAGGTCGTTGATGAGGCGGGACATGCGTTCGGACAGTCCGAAGATCCGCTGCGCGTAGAAGCGTCCCTCCTCATCCAGTACTTCGCCGTACTCGGATTCCAGCAAGTCGGCAAAGGAGCGGAGCTTACGGAGTGGTTCCTGCAGATCGTGCGATGCCACGTTCGCAATCTCACGAAGCTCGCGATTCGATATTTCCAACTCTCGGTTGAGCCTCTCTAGATCGGCCGTTCGTTCACGAACGCGGGCCTCCAGCGTCAAACTGAGATCGCGAAGCGAAGCCCGTTCTTCTTCGAGTTCTCTGAAGAGCTGTTCGCGAGCCTCTTCGGCTTCTTTGCGTCCGCTGATGTCCTCTGTGAAAATCGTAATCTTCGGCTCTCCGCTCCACTCAAACGTGCTCCAGAGTATATAGAGGGGGACCTTCGTTCCGTCTCTTCGGGTTCCGACCGACTCGACTCCTGGCACGCGCTTGGACTGCGTCGCTTTTTCGGTCATCGCGATGATGTCTGCTTGAATCATGGAGCCTACCTTGCAGCCCACGACATTCTCCGCCTTGCAGCCGAAGATGTGCTCGGCCGCTGGATTGAATTCCTCGATTCGTCCCTCGGCGTCAGTCACGATGATACCCTCCGCCGAGGTCTCCAGAATCGTTCGCTGCCGCTCCTCTTCGTTCTCCAGGACGGTGATTTGGTCCTCAATCTGCTTTTCCATCGCCTCGAACGAACGGGCAAGCAGCCCTATCTCGTCGGTTCTTTCGACCGGCAGCGTTGCCGTGTCATCGCCATTATGGCCGCCGAAACTGGACACCGCCCTGGTAATCTGCCGAATTGGCTTCGTAAGATATCTGGATGCCGTCAGCGCGACGCCAACCGCGGCCAGGCAGAGCAGGAGCGTGATCAAGGCACTCTGATTCCGCACACTTCGCACGCCGGCGAGGATCGTCTCGTGCGGCTCTGTCACGCCCACGACCAGCGGCGGCGCATCTCCGCTCGCATCGAGGGAGACGTGCTCGAAAAAACCAATGCCCGGTTTTTGTCGTCCAACAGGGACGTCCAGCATCTGGATCTCACTCGCCTCCCCGCCGATCACGAGCTCGTCGGTTGAGGGGAAAAGGTGCTGCAAGCGCGCAGATTCTCCATCACGCTCCGGAGCCGCACGCCCGGACACGTGAAGAAGTTCACCCTGCCGGGTGGCGACGTACAGCGTTTGGTGTTCGTCCACAATCGACGTCAACGGTTCCAGGAATTTCCTGGTGTCTACTGTAACGGCGATGACACCAAAAACCTGTCCATCGGGAGTATAGATCGGTGTGCCGAATCGGAGAACGTGGGAGTTCCCCTGGAAGCGCTCCTCTTCGCCGCTCCAGCCGAGATCGGAGAGATGGATCGATCCGTCCGTCAGATTTGAAGTGGACCGGACGAACTCGCCGACGGTCGTTTCCCCCAGACTTTCGACATCCGCGAAGACCACCTGTCCGTTTCGGCGCTCCACGCGTACCAGCGTGAGCTCGTCGTTCAGCAGCCGGACGAAGCGAACGTCGAGGTACGACGAGCGGGTCTCCAGAAACGATCGGCAGATTTCAGCGAGCAGCGTGCCCCACTCATCGTCGTAGATCGTCCACTCCGGATCGAGGCCTCCCTGCATTGTTGCACGTACGATACCTTGAACGGCAGGCGTCGCCGAGAGAAACTTGACGTCGTCTCCGATTGCCCCCAGCGTTGCCCACATTCGCACGCGAACGGTCTCGGCCGTGTGCTCGACGCGGTCGAACGAGGACTGCATCAATGAGTCCCTCGCGCCGCGGTAGACCATGTAGCCTACCGTAGCGGTCGCGACGAGCGCCACGAGCGACACGAACAACGCCAATCGCCCCGCAATTCCCCCCATCCAACGCATTAGCACACCCTCGTCGACGGCTCAATACGGCTTTCAAGGTCGTGTTCCGGCTCACGCCGCAACATATATGTAGGTTCGCAACCTTTCATGCACCTTATGAAATCGCGCCGCAATTTGCATGCCTGATTGCATTCAAGAATGCTGCAATCCGCGATGCACAAATCCATCTAAACGACCGGCGCCTCAACCCCGCCGGTGGCTTTTTCAGGCTGCAGATCGACGGGTTTATACCCGCCCCGGCGTCGGAAATAAAAGAGAAGCGCCAGGTAGCAGAGCAGCATGATGACGGGGAGAATTGCGACGTACCGAAGCGCGATCTGGCTCGACTCCGCTCTCACCTCGCTCACGACGCCGGACTCCTCCTGTGGCAGCGCCTCGACAGCGTCGGGATCCAGCGGCCGGTAGGCTCCCAGCAGCCCGATTCGAGATTCATCGGTCACCTGCTCGTGTACAGCCGGACTCCGCTCGCTCAGTTCGAGATCGATGACTTTGTCCTGGATCGAACCCAGAAACGGCGCGCCGAGGAGGCCGGCCGACAGCATTCCGATCCCGGCGATGGTGTTCAGCGTCAACGCACCACCTCGCGGAAACTGCTCCGATACGAGCCCGAGCGTGGTCGGCCAGAAAAACGTCTTGCCAAGGGCGTAGCACGTGGCCGCGAGAAAGACGGCGACCGCGGCCGTGCCGGCGGCTGACAGCCAGATCAGCCCGATGCAGGCGATCAGCGCGCTGCAGGCCAGCAGTCCGAGCGGATTGATCCGGTGAACAATCGGCCCGGCGAAGAACCTGAGCACGAACATGATGGCGGACGTGTAAACGAGTACCCATCCCGGATGTACATTTGCGAGCACATTCTCCATCAGGGCGGTGATCCAGCTGTCCGTTCCCAGCTCAGTAATCGCCAGCGGGACCATGATCAGGAGGAGAATGATGAACATCGGACGCCCGAACTCCTTCAGCATGTCGCGGTACGGCACGCCGGCGGCCACACGCTCGTTGACCGGCCATTTCTGAGTCAAGAGCATGGCGCCGTAGATCATCGTCGGAAGCAGCACGAGCCCCACTTTCCACCGCCAGCCGATGTCACCCATGAAGATGACGAGAATGCCGGCGAGCACCAGACCGCCCGGCCATCCGGCGTGAAGGATGTTCAGGTGATGCGTTTTCGATTTCGGATAGAGGGTCGCTGTCACCGGATTGATGACCGCTTCGACGATCCCGTTCGCCAGCGCGAGGATGACCGTTCCCGTAAAGAGTACCCAGAACGGGTCGCCTACGAATCCGGCCATCACCGTGACAACGGCCGACACGACGTGTCCGGCGAACGCGATGCGAATCGAGGTGTCGTATCCGATTCGGTCGATAACGAGACTGAAGAGGATTATCGTGACGGCGAAAGGAAACAGACCTGCGCCGGCAATCCACCCGAGATCCTCCTGGCTGAGGCTGAATTCGCGACCCCATTCCGAAAGGATGAAAGCACGAATGATGAAGCCGAAGGACGTAACGACCAGGGCGATGAAGCTGCCTACAAATAAACGTTTCCTGTTAATCATGACGCCTTCCATGTGTTGTGGGGATGGGTGTTGTGATTCCCGACGCGCGTTTCAGCCGTTTCCTTGCGACGGCTGAGGCCTATGCGGTTGAGGGTATTCGGATGCGCTCGCCTCCGCTCATGGCGGATTCGTGTGCGCAAATGCCAGTCATAGTCCAGTTCGCCGCTGCTGACGCATCGGCAACCGATTCGCGATCCTCGAGGATGGACCCGACGAACTCGTGCACCATGTGCGGATGCGATCCACCGTGCCCGCCGCCCTGAATGAATGAGGTATGCTCGTGCTCGTCATCGTAGACGCCGCCCCGCGTAAACCGCGCGATCTCATCAGGGAGAAGATGGCCGAAATCTCCCACCTCGACGCGTTCGGCATCCTCGAAACCGGAGTACATCACGGGCCCGTCTCCGATCGTCTGTTCCCACTCGAACGATCGTTCCGTGCCGTACACGTCGAAACTCTCGCGATACTGCCGGATGGTGTCGAAAAGCGAACGGGTCACCTCGCACGCCAGATCGGAATCCGCCACATCCACGAGCGCCGTCTCGACTGCGAACGGCGAGTTGTATTTCGGGATGTACTCCTCACTGATTCTACCGGAGCCGAAGCAAACGACGGATTCGGCCGGCGCGTCTGCGAGCAGCAGCAGCGGGCTCACGGCATGCGTCGCGTAGTGCATCGGCGGGAAGCCGTACCAGTAGCTCGGCCACCCAGGCAATCCCATGTTCTGTTGGTGGGAGCCGCGCAGAAATTGGATTTTCCCGATCTTTCCGCTCTCTAGCATCTCCCTTACGTAGAGGAATTCTCGGGTGTATATCGCTGTCTCCATCATCATGTAGACCTTGCCGGATTTCCGCCTTTCCTCGACGATCTCGAGGCATTCGTCCGTCGTAGTCGCCATCGGGACCGTACAGGCGGTGTGCTTGCCGGCTCGGAGGGCGGCTAATGACATCGGTGCGTGGGAGGCGATGGGCGTGTTGATGTGGACGGCGTCGATCTCGGGTTCTTGCAGAAGATCTTCGAAGCTCGTGTAGCGCCGTTCGACGCCAAACGTATCGCCGATCTCGTTCAAATCTTTTTCGCTTCGCCGGCAGATCGCCCAGAGTTCGGTGTTGGGATGGCGCTGGTAGATCGGGATGAACTCGGCCCCGAACCCCAGACCGACTACGGCTACGTTGATCTTATCCGGCATGTGTGTCTACCCTCCT
>CAZKNF010000029.1:20352-35944 GCA_964554105.1 uncultured Rhodothermales bacterium
CGTCTCTGCGTCTCAATCCAGTCCAGAAAAAAGGTCCGTCAGCTGCCATCGGTCTGCAAGCGCCCGCAGCCGATCCTGCAGCTCGGATGAGCCCGTCGCGAAAGCCGACTGCAATGTGGCGCGATCCTCGTCCGTCAGCGCAGACGCATCGCCTTCCAGTCGGCTTGCAGCCACGCCGTCCACAAATGCGCCGGCCAGTATTGGATCCGCTTCCTGCAGCTCGCGCGAGAAGGCGGTGAGGCCGCCGGACATCTCGCGCGCGGCATAATCTGCTGCCGCAGTGCCGACGACGCGCCGGAGATTTGCGACGTATGTGGTGTCCGACCCGCGATCTCCGAGGTCCGCCCGCAGCATGTGCCGCAGAAATCCTGTGCTATGGCGCGCTCCAGCAATGGTCGCCGCATCGCGGATCCAGCGATCGTTGGCATTCTCCGGTATCAACACGAGCCCGGCTACCGCGCTTCCGGCGCGCTCCGAGCGCGGCATGTCGGCGAGGGCGAGAAGCGCTGCGAGGCGCACCTGCGGATCGGACGCATGCATGTGCTCGCTGGCGATCATATAGTCCATCCCCCCTGGTGCGGAGCGATCCGGAAGAAGGCCGGCATCCAGAACGGCATCGAGGCTTTCGCCGCCGGCGGGCAGCACCATGAGCGCGGCGCGGCGGACGCTTGCGGACGGATGGTGAAGCGCCGCCGTCGCAGCGTCGAGCGCCTCCTGGTTTCCGCCGTCGAGAGCGCCGAGACCGTGGATGGTCCACAGGGCGTGGAGAGCACCCGGACTGAGGCCGAGTTCATCCACGCGGACATCGGCGACCATCCGGTACAGGTGCGGCAGCACGTCGGTCTGACCCCGCTCGACCAGCAGGCGCTGGGCCGTGAGTCTCCAGTGCAAGTTGTCGTCGCGAAGCGCTCGCAGCAAGTCCTCCGGCGTTGCGTCGGCGAGGCTGAATGAGGTAGATACGACGGATGGACCTCCATCCTCCCGCGCTCCCGCAACGTCACGGGAAGCAGCGGAATCTGAAATGCCGGTACGGCCGCTCCGCCGCACGGGATCGGCTGCATCCTCGTACACCAGCCGGTAGATACGGCTGCGCTCCCGATCACGCAGCGGCGTCACGTACGCGTTGCCCGGTCCGGTTTCGTGCTCCGGGGGCGTCGGATTGTGCTGGATGATCAGGTTGTACCAGTCTATCACCCAGAGGGCGCCGTCCGGGCCGACGCGCGCCTGAATCGGCGCGAACCAGGCATCACGCCCGGCCACCATGTTCCAGGTGTTGTGGGCGCGAAAGTCGCTGCCGTCCGGCTCGAGGAAGAATCGACCGAGCAGATGACCCGTGGGTTCGGCAACGAAGGCTGCGCGGTTCCAGTACTCCCGCGGAAAGCTGCGCGCGGTATAAATTTCGTGGCCCGCCCCGGACGTGTACCGGCCGTGATGGTCCACCTGACGCACGTCCGCCGTTACGGGGTAGAATTCCGGGGTGTCGGCAATGGTGGGAAGGACGGGAATATTCCCGTCTGCCCGGCCGTCGTCCTCCTCTTCGTGCCGGTACGCACCCTGCAGCCGTTCGAAGTAGCGGCTCGGAATGGGCATGAAGGTGCTCGGATTTCCATTTGCCGTCGACGCGAACACCCCTCCGTCCTCGCTTAGCCCGAGGCCCCACGTGTTGTTGTCGGTCATCGCAGCCGATTCGAGCTTCGACCCATCAGGTGCGAAACTGAAAATCCCCTGCGGAATCCGGATCGAATCACCATCCACGACCCCATTAAAGGCCGAGTACCCGACGGTGCCCCAGATCCGGTTGTCGAATCCATATCGGAGGTTGTTGGGACCGGCGTGGGTGTCGAACGTGCCCCATCCCGTAAAAAGAACCTCCCGGACGTCCGCGTGGTCGTCCCCGTCGGTATCCTTCAGATAGAGCATGTCCGGCGCCTGCGCGACGATGACGCCGCCGTTCGAGAGCGTAAGACTCGTGGGGATGTTGAGGCTGTCGGCGAAGATCGTGAACGTGTCCGCCCTGCCATCGCCATCGGTGTCTTCAAGGATCCGGATCCGATCGTTGCCGCGGCGCTCCGGCACGAATTCGTTCGGATAGTCGGTCGTTTCGACCACCCATAGACGCCCGCGCTCATCCCATGCCATGTCGATGGGATTCACGATGTCAGGCTCGGCGGCGAAGAGCTCGAGGCGAAAGCCGGGCTCGAGCACGACCTGGCGCATCGATTCCGCCGGTGAAAGCGCCTCCTGCAGCCGCGTGATCGGTTCGCCCGTGACGCCCCACCCGACATCGGGCGGGTAGTTCGGCGCACTGCCCTCCATATATTCGAATTCCGGCGGCGCAAGGTCGGCCGCCAGCGCCCAGTCTCCCGCAGCCCACCGGAATCCCCGCTCCAGGAGCTGGTGGAAGGCGGGCTGCGACCAGGTGCGTTCGTCGTGACCCCACGCGGTGTAGAACACGCGGCCGTCTCCATGGCTGCGGACCCAGGTCCAAGGCTCCTCATGTTCGCCATCCACCCGAACCGAAAGCACGTTCTTGTCAGGATTATGCTTCATGTGAACGTAGGTCTCGTCCCAGCTCTCGAAGTTCGGGACGCCCTGAATCGCCGGGTGGTCGGGCTGGGTAATCGTCGTGCGAAACGTGCCCTCCCCATGGCTCTTGAATGCTGCTCCGACCAGACTGATGAAGGCGTCGGAATTGCCGAACATCGCCGAGGCGCAGTGGATCGGCACGAATCCGCCGCCGTCGGCAACGTAATTAAGAAGAGCTATCTCTTGCGCCGGCGCGATGTGGGTGTGATTGGCATACATCGCGACCACGTCGTACCCGGCCAGCTTTTCCGAATTCAGATCCTCGAGGCGATCCGTATAAAACAGATTTATTCCGCGCTCGGCCATGTAGGGGATGATGTGGACGACGCGGGTCGCCGGCCGATGATGGCCGTCGTCTCCCAGGAATAGGACGTTGAGGCGCTCAGGGGCGGCCGTCTGGGCGGAAGCAGGTGTGATTCCGGTCAAGATTGCGATTGCTGTCGCAAACGCTGCTGCGGCCGTCGCGACGGATCGTGCGCGGATGGTCGTTCGTGTCGTCGATTTGATTGCGGAACCGATGGCCGACCCGGCCGCCTTGCGAATAGTCGATCCACGTCCGAACCGGGACCTCGGGAGATGCGATTGCGTGGTGCGAAGCATGGATCTGGTGTACGGAGTTGCTGATGATTCGCGGAGGGAAGTACGTGCTATTTGCGGGTAGGGGATTGTTCTTCAGCGAAGAGCTCGCGGAGGAATTTAAGGCCGTCGCGTGCGAGTGTATCCGAATCGGGCGCGAGCGGCCGCCAGATCGAGGCCGCACGCGCGATGGCCTCGATGCGCTCGGAGAAGGTCTCGATGACCACGCGTCCGTGATAGCCGATCTCGCGGAGCGCGGCTCGGATGTCGTGCCAGGGAAGGTGACCCGTCCCCGGCGTCCCACGGTCGTTTTCGGCTACCTGCACGTGCACGAGATGCGATCCCGCACGCCGCAGCGCATCGCCCGGACTCTTCTCTTCAATGCCCAGATGAAATATGTCGAGGCTGAGGCCGACGGCGGGATGACTGGCGCTCTCGACGAGTTCGATCGCCTGTTCGGTCGTGTTGAGGAAGCTGGTCTCGAAACGATTCAACGGCTCGATGCCCAGGGAAACCCCGCGCGCCGCGGCGCGGTCGCCCAGATCCCGAAGCACCCGCACCAGTCTCGCTACGTCCCGCTCCCTCTCCTGCGCAGTCATCCTCCAGCATCGGCCGACTGCGGAGTAGAACGGGCCCACCAGCGTGGGAGAACCCATCTCGGCGGCAATGTCGATGCAGGCGCGCAGATAGGCCACACCATCAGGCACCTGCTCCGGAAGTAAGAGATCGCGGCCCTCTCCAATGACCGCACAAACGGAGACTCCAAGGCCGTTTGCATCCGCCAACGCCCGCACGCGCGCCGGATCGAACTGTCCCGGCGATTCGACCGGAAGCTCGACGACGTCGAATCCCATGTCCGCAATGTGCGGAATCAGGTCCTCCAACTTCCGCGTGGTGGCAGGTGAGGTCCACACCCATGTACTGATTCCGAGGTTCATACTCCGCCTCCTGCCGACACGACAATGTAGAATTCGTTATGACCGAATCGCCATGGGACGCCCAAGTTCTCAAGCACGGGAGTCATTCCTTCCAGTATCTTTGCCAATAATTTTGGATACATGCTGCTGTCGGCGTACCGTAATGATCGGCGTCCCGAGCGCCGCTTCCGCCGGGTCCGCACCAATGACCCGAGTGTAAGTAGCGAGTCGGGCGGATTGATGCAAGTGGGCCGGCTATTTTGCTCGGAATCATGTCGTGCTTCCAGCCTGCCGATGTCGTGCTTCCCACCTTCCCTGATGCATATTAACTCAGTTACCGCCTTCTATCCACCAACTTCGGCGGAATTCCGCGCGGGCGGCGCGGATTCGCGGACGTCGCGCCGGCCGGCCGCCGCTGCACATTCCGTATCGGCCGCGCTGCTCGTCGCGTCGATGTCGGTCATGGTGTGGATGGCGGGAGCCGTACCCGCTTCGGGCCACGCTATCCAGGATGCTGCGGACACGACAAACGTCGACCGCGAATTCGTCCTCGAGTCAACGATTCTCGGGTATCACGGCATCGGGGGCGAGATCGACGGAGTACGCAATCCGGTGCTTCAGGCCGGCAAAGGTGAGGTCGTGCGAATCACGATCGTGAACGGCGAGGTACTCGTCCACGACGTGGCCATGGAAAACCACGGCGTCAAGAGCGCCGAGGTGCTCGAGGTCGGCGAGCGCGCGGAGGTGACCTTCACCGCCGAGGAAAGCGACCTGTACTACTGCACCATTCCGGGACATCGAGCGGCCGGCATGGAGGGTCGGTTCGAAGTCTCAGATGGCGAAGTGGTCGCGTCAACCGGCACACCGCCCCGTCTGAACGGCCGAGTGCTGAACATGGACTTCGAAGGCGGCGATCTGGACGACTGGACGCCGGAAGGTGAGGCCTTCGCCGATCAACCAGCGGCTGTGAAAGCTCCTCGTGCCCCGGACGGCGACGGCAACGACGACGGCGCAGGCTTTCGGATCGATACGGGAGCCGAAGGAGGGAGTGCGCCGACCGGCATACTGACGTCGATTTCGTTCGAGATCACACACCCGTACGCCGGCTTCCTGGTCGCCGGCGGTGCCTTCGACGAGACCCGTGTCGATCTCGTGCTCTCTGAACAGGATTCGGTGATCTACAGCATCACGGGCTACGACGGCGACACCCTCCGGCCCACCGTCGCCGACCTCAGCGACCATCTCGGTGAAACGATGTACGTTCGGATCATCGACGAAGAGACCGGCGAGCCGTCGAACACGTTCCACGATGTGAGTCCGTGGGCATACATCGCTTTCGATGAGTTCCGGTTCTACGAAGAGCGGCCGACATTTCCGGGCGAACTTCGGCCCGAGGATGCACAGCCGCTTCCCCCGCTGGAGATCGTCGCCCACGCCGGGCTGTCCGGTGAGCAGGCCGCGGCAGCCATGACGCTGCCCGACGGATTCACCGCGACGCTCGCCGCATCGGAGCCGGATGTGGTTCGTCCAATCGGATTTGCGCTCGACGACCGCGGCAGATTGTGGGTGGCGGAAGGTCGCACGTACCCGGTGCGCGCGCCGGAAGGCCAGGGCCGCGATCGGATCCTGATTCTTGAGGACACGAACGGGGACGGCAGCCTCGACAGCCGGAAGATTTTCACCGAAGGTCTTAATCTCGTAAGCGGAATCGAAGTCGGATTCGGCGGGGTCTGGATCGGCGCCGCGCCGCACCTGCTCTACATTCCGATCGACGAGACGGGCGACCGGCCTGCCGGCGAACCCGAAATCCTTCTGGACGGTTGGGGCTACGGCGACACCCACGAGACTCTGAATACGCTCCGATGGGGTCCGGACGGATGGCTCTACGGTACGCAGGGTGTATTCACCGAATCAAACGTCGGCGCGCCCGGCAGCGCTGAGGAAGACCGGACGCCCCTGAACGCAGCCGTCTGGCGATATCATCCGACGCGCCACGAGTTCGAAGTCTTTGCGCACGGAACGAGCAATCCGTGGGGGCTCGATTGGAACGAATACGGCCACGCCTTCATGACGGTCTGCGTCATTCCGCATCTTTATCACGTGATCCAGGGCGCACGCTACCTTCGCCAGGACGGCGAGCACTACAACCCGCATACGTTCGCCGACATCGGTACGATCGCCGACCACGTTCACTGGGTGGGCGATAAGGGATGGGCGGCCGGAAGCAGGCGCGGCGGCGGCGGCGGGCACGCCCACGCAGGCGCCATGATTTACCTAGGCGACACCTGGCCCGAGGAGTACCGCTCGCGCATCATGATGAACAACATCCACGGGTACCGCATCAACGCCGACAACCTCGAGCGCAGCGGCTCGGGATACACCGCAACGCACGGGCCGGATTTTCTCCTCGCGAACGACAGCTGGTCGCAGATGCTTAACTTCCGGTATGGACCGGACGGCTCCGTCCACGTCATCGACTGGTACGATAAGAATCAGTGCCACAGCCCGAATCCGGACGTCCACGACAAGACGCTGGGGCGCATCTTCAAGATCTCGCACGAAAACGATCGACAGGTTCAGGTAAATCTGCAGGAGAGCACATCCGAAGAGCTCGTCGATCTCCAGCGGCACGAAAACGAGTGGTACGTTCGCCATGCCCGCCGTATCCTGCAGGAGCGCGGTCCCGACACGGCAGTGCATACGTCGTTGAGAGATTTGCTGGATAACGAGACGGACGTCACATTCCAGCTGCGGTCCCTGTGGGCGCTCCACGTAACCGACGGTCTCTCGGATGCCGACCTCACGGAGCTGCTGTCCCACCAAAATGAGCACGTTCGCAGCTGGTCGATCCAGCTTCTGGCTGAGGACGGATCGATTCCCGCGGCTGCGCTCGACGAATTCGCACGCATGGCCAGGGAAGACGCCTCGCCGATCGTCCGGCTGTATCTTGCAAGCGCTCTGCAGCGGATCACGCCTGAATCCGCATGGGACGTCCTCGAAGGACTGCATGCCCGTGCCGATGATGCCGGTGATCACAACCTTCCGCTGATGGTGTGGTACGCGACCGAACCCGCCGTGACGGCCGATATGGATCAGGCGCTCGATCTCGCGGCCGGCTCGCGTCTTCCCCGAATGTTCTCCTTCACGGTTCAGCGGATCGCGGCGGAAGGGTCGCAGGAAGCGCTGCGCGTCCTTTCGGCCAGGATTCCGCGCGTAGAAGACGAGGAGCACAAGCAGATCCTCCTCGACGGCCTGAATCAGGTCGTCGGAAATCGAGACTGATACCAGAAGAAATGCACGACATGAAGTTCGGATTTTTACCCATCCTCATCGGAGTTGCGGGCGTCGTCCTGAGCGCCGGATGCAGGCACGCACCGCCCGACACAGGGCCGGCGCAGGCCTTCGAGCGCACGGTGTTGTCGGATGTCTTTTATGCGGAAGGTGCGGCCATAGGCGATCTCAACGGCGACGGATCCCCCGACGTCGCAGCCGGCCCCTACTGGTATGAAGGTCCGGAGTTCGAGCACCGCCACACATTTTACGAGCCCGAAGCGTTCGATCCGCTTCAATACTCCGACAACTTCGTCGTCCACGTGCACGACTTCGATGGAGACGACTGGAACGACATCCTCGTCGTCGGATTTCCAGGGCAGGAGGCGTTCTGGTACCGCAACCCGCAGGGCGCCGGGGATGCCGGGCACTGGGAACGCCACCTCGCTTTCGACGGTGTCGACAACGAATCGCCGTTCATCGGGGATCTGACCGGCGACGGGCGTCCCGAACTCGTCTTCCATCACGAAGGCTACGTCGGCTATGCGGCAGCGGACGAGGAACGGCCGATGGCGCCGTGGGAGTTTCATCGCATCTCAGAGAAGGGCGAGCGCGGCCCGTTTACCCATGGCTTCGGCATCGGTGACGTGACCGGCAGCGGCAGCCCCGACATCCTCATGTCGAGTGGATGGTGGGAGAATCCAGGTGCAGCCGCGCCCAATGACGAAAAGACCTGGACATTTCACCCTGCAGATTTCGGTCCGGGCGGTGCTCAGATGTATGCCTACGACGTGGACGGCGACGGATACAATGACGTCATCACGAGTCTTGACGCGCATGGATGGGGCCTCGCCTGGTTCAAGCAAGTGCGCGCCGACGGTGACGTTCGCTTCGAGAAGAACCTCATCATGGGCGAGCGTTCCGACGAAAATCCCCACGGTGTACGCTTTTCGCAGCCTCACGCAATCGCACTGGTCGACCTGGATCGCGATGGACTCAAGGACCTCGTTACCGGTAAGCGGTACTGGGCTCACGGGCCCGACGGCGACCCGGAGCCGAACGCTCCGGCCGTGCTGTACTGGTTTCGGCTGGTTCGCTCAGAGGAGGGCGAGGCTTCGTTCATCCCGCATCTAATCGACGATGATTCCGGGGTCGGCGTCTTTCTCGCGGTGGACGATCTGACGGGTGACGAATATCCGGATATCGCGATGGCGAATAAGAAAGGCGCTTTCGTATTTGTTCAGAATCCGCGGCAGGGAAGCCGCAGCCAATAATCCACTCAATTCATGCGACGTATGTCTTATCGCACCCTTCGTCACGGGCTCGTTTTTTTGGGCTCCGTCATATTTCTTCTCCACACACAGGCCTACGCGCAGGTGGAAGGCGCTCCGCCATTGGTGGATGACCGGCCGGTCAATGTAGATTTCGAGACCGGGACGCTGCAGGACTGGACGGCCACGGGCGAGGCGTTTCAAGATCAGCCGACGGAGGGCGATGCGTTCGCGGCAGATGAAGACATCGATGCCGCGAGTGGTCATCACGGAGCGTTCTGGGTGAGCAGCGGTCTTGCACACGGTCCGGGCGCTACCGGCAGGCTGTCCTCAGGGTCGTTCGAGGTCACCCGGCCCTACGCCAGCTTCCTCGTCTCCGGAGGGGCGCTCGAAACCACACGCGTCGAGCTCGTCCGAACCGAAGACGAGTACGTGATCTACAAAATCAGTGGGGCGGATGATTATCAGATGCGGCCCGTCGTCGTCGATCTATCATCGCACGTCGGCGATGAGATTTTCATCCGGCTGGTGGATGAGGATGAGGGGGCGTCCACGGCCGCCTATATACGGGAGAACCCCTTCGCGCACATCAACTTCGATCATTTCCGTCTGTACGCCGAGCGGCCCTCATTCGACGACGAAATCGTTCCGTCGGACATCGAGACGCTGCCCGGCTGGGACGAGGTTTTGCATGCTGGATTGTCGCCGGAGGAGGCGGCGGATGCAATGACGGTGCCGGATGGGTTTTCGGTCACGCTGGCTGCTGCCGAACCGGACGTTCTCCGGCCTATCGCGCTGGCTCTCGACGACCGCGGGCGCGTCTGGGTCGCCGAAGCGATGGGGTATCCCCTACGCGCGCCCGAAGGCGAAGGCGCAGACCGCATCCTGATCTTCGAGGACACGAATGGGGATGGCAGCCTCGACAGCAGGAAAGTCTTCATGGAGGGACTGAATCTCGTCAGCGGCATCGAGCTCGGCTTCGGCGGCGTGTACGTGGGCTCGGCGCCGTATCTCCTCTTCATCCCCATCGACGAAACGGGCGATCGCCCTGCCGGCGAGCCCGAGATTCTGCTCGACGGATGGGGCTACGAGGACACTCACGAGATGCTGAACACGTTCTCCTGGGGACCCGACGGCTGGCTCTACGGCACGCACGGGGTCTTCACGCATTCGAACGTCGGGACGCCGGGCGCGACTGACGAGGAGCGAACGCGGCTCGACGCCGGGATTTGGCGGTATCATCCAACGCAAGGTGAATTCGAGGTCGTTGTCCACGGCACGAGCAACCCATGGGGACTCGACTGGAACGACTACGGCCACGCGTTCATGGTCGTCTGCGTGATTCCACACCTGCATCAGGTGATCCCCGGCGCGCGGATCGAGCGGCAGGCGAACGAGCATTTCAATCCACATACCTATGACGACCTCAAGACGATCGCCGATCACGTTCACTGGGTCGGAAATCGGGGCCCACATGCCGGCAATCGGCGGTCGGGAGCTGCCGGAGGCGGCCACGCGCATGCCGGCGGGATGATCTATCTGGGAGATTCGTGGCCCGACGAATACCGCGGACGCCTCTTCATGAACAACATCCACGGATTTCGTACGAACACCGATATCCTGGAGCGGAAGGGTTCCGGATATGTCGGCCGGCACGGTCCGGATTTCCTCATGGCGAACGACAGCTGGTCGCAGATGCTGAACTTCCGGTACGGTCCCGGCGGGTCGGTTCACGTGCTGGACTGGTACGACAAGAACCAGTGTCACAGTCCGAATCCCGACCTCCACGACCGCTCTCTGGGCCGCATCTTTAAAATCTCACATGAGAACGACGAGTGGGTGCAGGTCGATCTTCGAGATCGTTCATCGGAGGATCTCGTCGCGCTTCAGCTGCATGCGAACGACTGGTACGTCCGCCATGCTCGCCGCATTCTGCAGGAGCGCGGTCCCGATCCGGACGTACATGCCGGACTCCGCGACATCCTGGACGAAAATCCGGACGTTACGCGAAAGCTGCGCGCCCTCTGGGCCCTTCACGTGACCGACGGATTGTCGGACGCCGACCTGCTGTCGCTCCTCAGGCACGACGACGAGAACGTGCGGGCCTGGTCAATTCAGCTCCTGGCGGAGGACAGGAACGTGCCGGACGATGCCGTAACCGAATTTGCACGGTTGGCGCACGAAGATGAATCCGCCCTCGTGCGGCTGTACCTCGCGAGCGCACTGCAGCGCATCGATCCGGAACGCCGATGGGACGTGCTCGGCGGGCTCAGCAGCCGGACCGAGGACGTCGAGGATCAGAATTTGCCGCTGATGATCTGGTATGCGATGGAACCGCTCGTGCTCGCTGACATGCGCGGTTCCATGGAGATGGCGCTCGATTCGCCGCTGCCCCGGCTGTTGCCGTTCACGGTGCGCCGCATCGCATCAGACGCCACGGACGAAGCGCTCGAAGTCCTGTCGGAGCATATCGGACTCGTCGACGACGCCGAGCAGCAGGCGACGATCCTCGAAGGAATCAACAAAATGGTAGCGGGCGAGGAAGAGAATGAATCAAAGGTTGGAAGCGAATAATCCGCCGAATGAGAGCCACCGCTCCACCCTGTTACAGCTGACAAGATCTGGTGAGCTTTGTCACCTTTCCTGCCGCAGCCAAACTCTCGCGCGTATCAGGCCGCACGTTTGATAGACACCTTTCATTCAACTACGGCGAATCAGGCATGCGCAATATCTTTCGTGCACTCATTGCCGGCTACGGCGCGAAGAAGCTCGGCGGCGGCTGCATCACGACGGTAATTCTTTTCATCATTCTCTTCTGGCTGCTCGGATACTTGTTTTAGCCGGGTCGTGGACGAGCAGCTCAATGCCTTCCAGCCCGGTTCGCGAGGACGTACTCGGCCACCGTCCCGACCGGCGCCAGCCAGAGTTCGTTCGCCGGGTCCAATGCGTACAGGATAAGTTCGTCCAGCATATCGACGCGTGTCGTCTGCGGACCGGGTTCGCCGATATCGTGTCCCGCAAGGACGACCCACCAGCCGTGGTCCGCCGCCTCCTCGAGGACGGGAAGCAGATCGGAGAAGGTGACGCCGTCCATCTCGATTCCGAAAACGTGCGCCGGATCGACGAATGCCGGATCATTCGGGTTCTCGTTCAGCCAACCGCGGCCGAGCATGAACATCTGCGCGACCAGCGGAATGTAACTGGTCGTTTCAACGCCGCGGCCGAGGAAGGTCTGGCCGCAGGGATAGGCAAAGACCTCGGGGGTTGTCCCGAGCAGTTCCTCGATACGGCGATTTGCGTCCAGCAGCTCGGCGCGCATGCGATCGAGATCGTACTCCTCCAGCGCTTTGTCTCTCGCCCACGGGAAATTCCCGCTGCACGGATGGTTGAGCGTATGATTGCCGATCTCGTGGCCCGCCGCATGCGCGCGGCGCCAGCCGTCCAACCGCTCTTCGACGGCATCCGGCACGACGAAAAACGTCGCATTAACGTCGTGGCGGTCCAGAAGCGGCGTCCCAAAGTCGATCTGACTTGGCCGCCCGTCGTCGAAACTCAGGCTGATGGCGGCCCTCGTACCGTTCGGCCATTGAAACGTCGTGTCCGCCTCGCTGCCGGTAATGGATACGGCCTGCCGATCGGCGGCCTGGGAAAGCGCATCCCAACCAGGAACTACGAACAACAGGATGAGAAAGACGGCTCGCATGATGCGTCGATAGGATTCTCGAAATCCTTCAGCCGAAACGGCGTCTGGAATGTCCACAGTGTCGCAGACCCAAGTTCACAGTGTCGCAGACCTAAGCTTACAAAGTCGCAGACCGATGTTGACAGGGTCGCAGACCGGCCTCAGTCCAGTTCTCTCACGTAAATATTTCTAAACTGCACGAGCGATGGCGGGCTGGTCCATTCGCCGTCGTCCATCGCTCCATGGTGCTGCAGTCCGATGGGACCACGTTCGGGGATCTCCGAGAGGTGGATCTCGTCGATGACCTCGAGGTCGTTCAGCATCACGGTCATGTGCTGCCCGCGCATTGTGATCTCGAACGTATTCCACTCGCCGATGTCGTTATCGGCGTGTACTTGCGGGACCGCCGCCGCGCGAACCTCCGCCGGCATACTATCATCCATCCGATATCCGTAGACCTCTCCCGATCCGTACGGCCAGTTCCAGATATTGGCCTGTCCCTTTCCGTGCCCTCTGGGCAGGATGCCGGAATCCGAATCTCGGACCGAAAGTGTCATCTCTTCACCGTTTTCGTCACGCTTGTGCGTTCCGTCCGCCAGGATGATCGGCACTCTCGTATTGACGTACGGCACTTCCTTGATGCGCCAGTCCACCCGCAGCACGTAATCGCCGAACTCCTCTTCCGTCCACAGACTCTTGTCGCCCTCCGCTTCGCTCTGGGCGTCGTAGTCGATGACTCCGTCGACCACCTGCCAGTGTCCGCCGTCACCTTCCGGGACACGCCATCCAGTTAGATCCTCCCCGTTGAAGAGCGGTCTGAAATCGTCGAGCGAGGCTTCCTGTGCGGCGCCGGATTCGGCGGCACTGCCCCGGCTTTCACATCCGATCAGAATGGTAGCGGAAGCGAGAAGCAGAATGAAGCACAGCGGTGGTGCGGCGGCATATCTCATTTCGTTCGGTGCGTATAAGTTCGGGATGTACAGGGAAGAGCAGAGCGTCCATCCATTGACGACGCGGAAGCAACAGTCGGGCAACGCCTGAAAGTGTATGCAATAGACCGGCGTCGGGCAAGTAAATTTCGGCGGCCTCCATACTACGGAAGGGTGTCGAGAATCCGCTTTTTGCCGGAGGGCGCGATATCGAAGGCGACGGCCTGCTCCGTGCGCGCTTCGGCGCCGCGCACGACGTGAAGGGCCTGGTAGTATTCCAGATATGGATAGGAAGAGATGTCGCCGACCACGAACTCGTATGCTGAAACTGCTTCCCTCCACGTGCTCTCTGCGTCAGTGACATCCACATACAGGTACGGCCGGAACTCACCGGCATCCTCCCAATTCTCCGCATAGTATATGCCCCGCACTCCTCGATGCGGCTCACCTTCGACGCCGGTGTCCTGCAGGGCAGCCAGCAGTACGGCATCCTCGACGATGGCATGCGTGGCCGAATGGTCGCGGTGCATGCTTTCACGCCAGTGGGTGAGGATGTGGGTCGGCCGGACGTCCCGAATCACCGACGCGACGTATCGCCGCGCCTCTTCATCATCCGGCAGCGAGCCGTCCTGATACGGTGCGAAGTGGACGTCAGCTCCGATGATCCTGGCCGCCTCCTCGGCCTCTCTGCGTTTTTGCACTGCGTACGCGTCCGGCGCCATGCCCGGATGCCCGCGTTCTCCGAGCGTCATGTGAAGTATGACGACCTGGTCGCCGAGCTGACGATGCTTGACGAGGACCGCACCGCTCGTCAGCTCCGCATCCCCCGCGTGCGCCCCGATGGCCAGAATCGTACGGGATGGTTGACCTTCAGCGGACGTCCACCAGAAGCAGCAGAGTATTAGGATCGGGAGTAATCGTGGCATGACGGAAAGTCGCGTGAGAATATCGCATTATGTCGGCTCGACATCGGCCTCGTGCTCCGGTAGCCGCGCATCGGCGGCCGGAGCCAATCTCCACCAAACCGCGCTCTTAAGCAAGAATCGGGTCGGACGGCCGGAACGCCGGTGCAGAGTGAATACGAATGCACGATCGCAAGGGGCCTCAGAGGTTCGCGACGTGACTCGATTCAAGATTTCGCGCGTCGATCGTCATGGATCCTTCCATTATTCCGTCTGTACTCGAAAGGAAGCCCCCGTTCATGCCGGAAACCTCGAGCTGTCTTCACGTCGAGATATGTTTCTGCGCCGAAGCATCGTTCAGAAGTTCGCAGCCCTTCTCCGGATGGCGCTCGCATGGGGATTCTGTACCGTGCTCGTCGCCGGACCTCCGGTCACGATCGCCGCTCAGTCCGGCTCCAGTGGGTATGCCTCCGTGTCCGGGCAGGTCAACGACGCGGAGTCCGGCCGGCCGCTGGCCGATGCCCATGTGTTCATTGCGTCGTCTATGATCGGCGCCATCACGGACGATGAAGGACGGTTTCGACTTCCGCGCGTACCGGCGGGCGCCCACACGCTGTACGTCTCGATGCTCGGCTACGCCCCCGTCAGCGCTGACACGCTCTTTACGGCTGGAACGTCCTACCAGATTGCGTTTACCCTTCATCCAACCGTGATTGAGGGGCCAGAGGTGACCGTTCGTGCGAACCGTGATCCGGCGTGGTACAAGCGTCTGAGAAAGTTCACCAGGCTTTTTATCGGAGAGTCTCCGAATGCCGACGAATGCGTAATCGAGAATCCGGAGGTGCTCTCTTTCGATGCGAAATGGTGGGGAAAGCTGACGGCGCAGGCGCGCGAGCCGCTCGTCATTACGAATCGCTCCCTCGGATACCGCGTCACGTACTTTCTGGAGGAGTTCGAATCCGGAGGAGGGACGATCAAGTTCGACGGTGAACCGCTGTTCGAAAAGCTGGAGCCGTCCGACTCCACGGAAGCCGATCGCTGGCGAAAGGAGCGCCGCAAGGCCTATCTCGGCTCCTTTCGCCACTTCATGCAGAGCCTGCTCGCCGATACGTATGCTGAAGAAGGCTTTACTGTGTCTCGCAGATACAACATCGACGGGGGCCTCCATCGCGGCCAACGATTCGGCTTTCGTCCGGCGCATGTTCTCGACGAAGGCCCCACGTCGGGGGAGAGCATCCTCGAGTTCCACGGATACCTCGACATAGTTTATGGTCCCGAACCCGCGGACCGCGCCTTTCTGAGGTGGCAGTACGGATCTGCGTGGCATTCCCGCCGCGAGCAGCGGTCGTTGATCAAATTGACCGACGGTCCGACCCGCGTCGATGCGAACGGCGAGGTGCTGGACCCCTACGGCGTCACCGTGTACGGCTACTTTGCATATGAACGCCTGGCCGACCTC
>CAZKNF010000029.1:36044-43253 GCA_964554105.1 uncultured Rhodothermales bacterium
CGTGCCGAAAGACGACGTGCCGAAAGACTATGCGCCTTGATGGATGGGCGGAGGCGACGTCCGGCAGGCCTCTAAAGTACGTTCACCGTCCACTTCCCCACCTCCGGTACGTACCGAACCTCGCGATTTCTCATAAATCGATGTCGGTATGTATATTGCGGCGCACTCGACGCCGGATACTGCTCATCCCTCATCTCTCCGGCTCCACATGCCGTCCTGACGTATAGACAGACATCCAGACCGACTTATGACCACCTCGCCGCCACCGGTTGCAATGGGCCCTTTCAATGCCGATTTCGATGAGTTCCTGGATGCCTATCGGTCGCGGCTGCGGCACGCGTTTCACGTTCGCTCCGATATCGACAGACTCTCTCTTCAGCGTGGTCTGCCGCCGCACGTGATGCGCGAAATTCGATCGGGCGACCCCCTTTCGGTCTACATCCCCGAGGAGTTCGGTGGGCGGGGTGGACACATCCACGAAGGTCTCGCCGTGCTGGCGGCCTCCTCGTACGAATCGCTCGCGCTGTCGCTGACGTTCGGCATCAACTGGGCGCTGTTCCTGCAGCCGGTCGCCAAGTACGGGCAGGAAGAGGTGAAGGCGCCCATCTTTCGCCGCTTTCTGCGCGACAAGCACATGGGTGGTTTGATGATCACCGAACCGGACTACGGATCCGACGCGCTCAGCATGCGAACCGGATACGTCGAGAACGACGATCATTACCATATTAAGGGGCTCAAGCACTGGGGCGGCCTCACCGGCTGGGCTGATTTCTGGCTCCTGACGGCGCGGCAACGCAGCGGCGAGGGGCTTCTCCGCGACATTGACTTCTTCATCTGTGACGTCAACAGCCCCGGCCAGCACATCGAAGTTGAAGAGGTCTTCGATAACCTCGGGCTTTACATGATTCCATACGGCCGCAATCGAATCGACGTGAAGGTTCCGAAGGCGCATCGTCTCGAACCAAAGCGCACGGGCATCATGATGATGCTCGACCTGCTGCACCGCAGCCGCATGCAGTTCCCCGGCATGGGAATGGGATTTCTCCGGCGACTGCTCGATGAGGGCCTTGCGCACTGCAAGAACCGCTTCGTCGGCGGCGACAGCCTTTTCTCGTACGACCAGGTGCAGCAGCGGCTGGCGCGCCTTCAGGCGGCGTTCACCACCTGCTCGGCAATGTGCGCCTACAGCAGCGGTCAGGCCGGCGTCGAGAACGATCTGTCGCGCCGCGGCCTGGAGGGAAATGCGATCAAAACGGTCGTGACGGATCTAATGCAGGACGCCTCGCAATCGCTGCTCCAGCTCGTCGGCGCCAAAGGGTACGTGCTCGACCACATCGCCGGTCGAGCCGTCGTCGACAGTCGACCCTTCCAGATTTTCGAGGGATCCAACGACATTCTATATCAACAGATCACGGAAGCCGTCCTGAAGCAGATGCGAAAGGCGAAACAGGTCAATCTACTGCGCTTCCTCTCCTCCTACGATCTCACGGGCCGGGCCGCCGACTACTTCAAGGACACACTGAATTTCGAGGTGGATGTCTCACTGTCGCAACGTAAGCTAGTCGAGCTCGGGCGGGCGCTGGGGAGGATCATATCTATTCAGCTGGTCCTGGAGCTCGGTGATCGCGGATTCCGGCGCGACCTGGTGAACGGCGCGGTCGCCGTCCTTCACCAGGACGTTTCCGCCCTCTTGAGCTCCTATCGCGACGCCCACACCACGGATGTCGTGGACGATTACGAAGAGGACGCCTCGTGGCTCCAGTTCGTGAAGGCGCCCGCGGCAGGATAAAACCGCTACGAATCTCGCCGGTGTGAATCCAGGTGAAGACCGTCAGGACCTGACCCTGGTGATGACCGTCACGTACTGACCTGGTGACGAACGTACCGGCACTGCGCCCTGGTGATGACCGTCAGGCATACATCTTCGTAATGGGGGCGGGCGGCTCGGTCTCGGTGCCATGTACCGTCAGCTCGAGCACCGATCGCGTCGCCTCGCGCCCGGCAATCAGCATTATGAGCTGATCCAGGATCGCGAAGAACGGCTCCGTAAAGCGGTCCCGCCCCTCTCTCGGCATAGCGCGAGCGAGCATCTTCCGCTGCTCCGCCAGAACGGCGACCGCATTCTCGAGCCCAGCAAGATCCCCAGCGTTCGATTTGAGCCGCTCGTGAATCAGCAACAGCGCCCTCTCGATGCGTTCCTCGGCGCTGAAGAACGTCTGAAAGCACGGCTTGGAGAGCCGGTCATTTCGACCGCCGATACAGAGCTCTTCGCCTTCGATTACCCTGCAGTACGATGCATCGGACCGGTAAAACGACGCGTCCTTCGTCCTGAGTGCATCACGCGCGCGGCGATCGAGCAGGAGCCGGCCAACTCTGTAATGCCACATCGAGCCGCGACCGATTAGCGAGTGTTCTTCGCCTTCACGATAGCAGCTCAGGAAGGCGCCACCAACGATTCGCGCGAGCGTCTCGCGGGCAGAAAAAAGCATCTGGTTTCTGGGGATTTCGACGATGCGCGTGAGGCCATCCGCCGGCCAGCGGACGTCATACGTCAGCGTTACCCTTCCCCAGTCCTCATCCGGCAGTCGTTCTGATAGCTCCTCCTTCAGCGACGCGAGCAGCTCGTCGGGCGGATGCGGGAGAATACCCAGCTCGCCCCCGAGCGTGAGGTATCGGAGCAGCTCCCGATCGGTTGTTCGGCGGTCGTCGACGCCCACGGCGTATCGCGCCGACATCTTACTGACCGTATCGACCACATCGGCACGCACCCCGCTCGCCATCACGTTGAGAATAAATCGCAGTTTGAACTCCTCGCCCTTTGCCTTTCGCGTGACGTCTTCATCCGCTGAAAGGGTGTAGAAATGGAGCAGGTCGTCACCTTCCCGGCGAATCGTTTTTTCCGTCTCGATTATCAGGCTGCGAAACGATGTGCGCGTCCATCCGAACAGATCCAGCTTCAGCTGGTGGGTCGTCGTCGTCCGGTGCGTGAACGCCGCTCTGTGAATACGCACGACCGCCGCATTCCCTGCATCGAGAACGTTGTCGAATTTTCCCCGAACCGCGTCGTGCATGAGTGCTCGACCGCGCTCGGACGCGAGGTCGAACTCGACGTCCATGAGGGCATCGCTTGCTCGTGCCCGGGTGATCGTGCGCGCTACGGCGATTTTGTGTGAGCGGTTGATCGTCTCGCTGAATTCAGCGTAGATGCGACGCTTAAAGGCGTCGATCTCATCGAGCATCGTATCCAGATCACGGATCGCCTCGTGCAGATCAGCGCCGGCAAGCGCATCGAAGGCATGATCGGTGATCCGCTCCGCCGCCGTGAGGAGATGTTTTTCAGCCTGCTGCAGGGCTTTCTCAGGATCCTCGACTTCCCGCAATCGGTCGACGAGCGAACGCAGATCATCCAGAATGGCTTTGAGTCCGGTCGACTCGTACCTGGCATGAACGAAGGCGGCAAATTCCTTCCACGGCCTCTCGCGAAGCGAAACGATCGCCTCACGCACTTCCTCGAACCGCGCATCGGACGTCAGCACATCGATCCATGCGTCTCCCGCATATTTCCGCAGGATGTCCCACACGAGTGGACTGTCGAGGATCTTCAGTGCCTCACTGTTGACAGCCTCCGCGATCGCCGCGAGTGCACCTTCGACATCCACTACAATGTCATCTAAATGCTCACCGGCCTTTGCTTTGACCTCGACCAGCCATTCGAGGAGCGCTCGTGCCCGGTCATCCAGATCGTCGTACATCGCTATGAGGTCCTGTAAGCGCTCGAAGACCTGCCCGGCAGAGTCACTCGACAGTGCGCGCTCGAACCATCGCTGCGAGAGGTCGTCGAGCAGTTTTTCGAGCAGTGCGTTTTTCCGCTCCCGCACGTGGGCAAAAAAGGCAGCTTCCCCCTGCCCGATCAGATCGCGTAGATCCTGCAGAATCTGCGGAGTGCGCATGTCCAGAGCCGCTTCGAGGAACTGGTCGGCATCCGCCGGAAGCCCGTCGGTCTCGAGCTCGATTCCGACGTCCAATCCCCCGGAGAATGTAAATGCGCGTTCTCGCCGCTTCCGCACGGTTACCCGCGCCCAGCCGTCTGAGAGGCCCCTTCGAACCTCGACCGCGAAGTCACCGGCCAGCTTCACTCCGCCGCGCAGGTGAAGCGACGAGGTGACGTCGACCTTTCCGGTCGGCGCAAGCTTACCCAAATCCGCCCCCGCGTACCGGGTCATGGTGAATCCCCAGGCGGAGGATAGGCCGATGGAGAGATAGCCCCCGTATTCGAACGCCAGCACGTCACCCGGTGCCGGCACGTGCTCAGGCTCGCTCACATCATGCGGCAGTCTGGTCGAGTGCAGAAATGTCTCCAAGGCTACACGGGCAGACGTCCGCCTGTCGAAGGTTCGTATGTGAGTAAACCGGACGTGCCCACCGGCTTCGGCAAGGAGGCCGAATTCGAACGGACCGGCTGGGAAATCGGCGGCGGCCCCGAGTCCGGCCTGCCCGAAGGTTTCGAGGACAAGCAGGACATGCCGTGCACCCGGTCGCTCTATGCCGTGGCGCGAGAGGATGTCCTCTTCGATGACGGAGTCTTTGCTAACAATGAGTAGCTTCGGCGTCACGTCCGACTCGACGTGCAGATCCGCCGCCGAAGATCCGAGCGGGATGCGATCATGGCTCGGCAGATCGAAGCGCAGATCGAACTGGTGCGGGCCGCCCGGTGCGATCAGATCGGACAGCGGCATCGTCGAGATTCCGTCGCGTCTTGCATCCAGAACCACTTCTCCGTCCGCACCTGAGGCGAGCGCAGGCAACGTAGATTTGTTGAGAGGAAGACGCATCATGCGCGATCATGTCGATGTCAGGTGGGAGCGGCGCCCGCAGACTGATGGATCCTGATCATAACAAACTCGGCAGGTTTCACTGGAGCGAAGCCCACGACTGCGTTGACGATCCCCTGTTCGATGTCTTGCCGGGTCGTCGTTTCGCTGTCGCACTTGACGAAGTAGGCTTCGTCCGGCGTCGCACCTTGAAAGGCGCCCTGCCGGAACAGCTCATGCATGAACGTTCCGATCGCGCCTCGTATCTGGGCCCAGAGCGGCTCGCCGTTTGGCGCGAAGGCCGCCCATTCCGTCCCTCGATGGATGCTCTCGTCTAGAAAGAGGGCGAGTCGCCGAACGGGGATATACTTCCACTCGGAACGCAGGTCATCCGTACCCGCGAGCGTACGGGCGCCCCACACGACGCAGCCCGCCGCGGGCATCTTCCGCAAAGCATTGACGCCGAGTCGATTGATCAGACCATTCTGGTCGTCGGTGACGTTGCACGCGAGTTCGACCACGCCCGTCAGCGCGGCGTCGATGCCCGCCGGAGCCTTCCAAACTCCGCGCTGCGCATCAGTTCGGGCAACGACACCGGCAATGGTCCCGCACGGTGGGAAGGTCTCGAGACGGTTTCCCTGCAGGGGATCGGGCATGCGGATGCGCGGGAAGTAGAGCGCAGCATAATCGTCGTCGGTGCCGCGAAGATCGTCGACGCCGTCGACGGCATCGGCATGGTCGATCCAACTTGCCGGAGGGTCCATGATGAGCATGGCGCGCCGGCTGCGGCAATATACTCGCGCGGCCTCCCACGTGACGGGATGCACGTCGCCGCCGTCGAAGGAATAGGGCGGGATGCAGAGCAAGTTGAAAAGGTCGGTCCTGTCGAGTGCCCAAAGCCCCTCGCGCTTGTCCTTGAGCATCGGTGCCGTGGCAATCTCCGCGTCCGTGATGCTACCTCCGTCCTCGCCGTTCGCAACGCGCACGATGAGGGCGTCGGAGCCTCCGGCATCGAAGAAGTGCCGAACGGCGTAGCTCATCGGACTCTGTCGCGCGAGCCCGCCGAACCGGCTCGTATAATCTCCAAAGCCCTGAATCGAGATCGGCTCGTTCACCGGACCGCGCAGAGCACGACCGATGAAAGCGGTGATGGATGTCGCGATTCCGGTGATGTGACGAACCCTGCCGCTCACGTCGTCGATGTCTAATCCAGGATAACGTACTCGCCTCGACATTGCATACGGTTCGGATGAGATGCCGGGGCCGAACGACGCGTACCGGCGGCACCATGCATCAGCAGCGTGCCTGACAGTTTACTCACTCGTCGCGAATGTTTACAATAAGCTAATCCAACCAATATCCACATTCTTTGAAGTGCGGAACGGGCGTTTGGTCGCACAGCACGTTCCGAGCCGCGAACGCTCTCGAACTGATGAGACGCACCCATGCCCAGACCCAGCAACTCGTTCACTCATCTTGCAGGCACGCCGGTTCATTACGACCGGTTTCAGGATCCTCAATTCACGTATGGAACGCGAGGCAAGCCCCTCACTTTTCATTCGACGGAACCGTTCGAACGGACGCTCAAGGATTTTTTTCAGGAGCTATGGGACGTGTGTCCCCTGGGAAAGGCCGAAGTCATCACCTCGGCCGGCGCATTTGTCGACAAGCCCGGTTCGCATGGCCAGGGCCGAGGCTTCGACATCGACGGCATTTTCTGGCGCGAGAAGACCTTCATCACGCTGCACTACCCGCGGGACCGGCGCTTCTATCTCGGCGTGGAGGCCATCCTCCGAAAGCACTTCGGTACGGTGCTAAATTACGAGTATAATCTTGCGCATCGTGATCATCTGCACGTGGACGACCTTCAGCCGGTGGGCTTCGTGGCGCATCATCGATCTCGCGTGCTGTTTCTGCAGATGGCGCTGACCTATCTGTTCGATGTACCCGTCGAGATCGACGGAGTGATCGGCAGCGAGACGAACGACGCCGTGCGGAGCCTCCTGGTGGATCTCGGCCTCTGCGGCGCGGGTGAGGTCGCGATCGACTCGGCGCTCCACCGGGCCCTGAACGACCTGTGGCTCGCGTTCCTGGATAAAGCCGCCGCTGTCGGATTCGCCGACAGCGTACCCGCGTCTGCCGCCGACAGGGATCCGCTCGAACTCATCGAGGATCTCTACACCGTCATCGAGCGCGAACTTTCGGGCTCGCCCGCGAGGAAGCAGATCGAGACGGCGCTGACCGCCTTCGTGAACGACGAAACGACGGGGGCGTGGCTCGAGCAGTTTCGTTCGATTGATTGACGCTCCTCACCTGGATGCTGCCCCGTTGAGTTTCGCGTGTGGATGGCCGTACACCTTGAACGCCAGCCACGACGCATCGCCAAGATCCTTCGTAG
>CAZKNF010000030.1:0-41824 GCA_964554105.1 uncultured Rhodothermales bacterium
GTTCCTCGGAGCGACTCCCATAGGATTCGCCTTCTCAAGCATGCCTCCCGACGTGCCTACGTGGGGTCCGGAGTTCAAGCGGGTCCTCCACGAATACTACACACGAACGATGACGGTGAATGGCCACACCACGTCGCTGCCACTGGAGACCAACAACATTTCCCTGCATCCGAATCTTAAAGACAAATGGGGTCGGCCGGCGATTCGTGTGACGTACAAAGACCATCCCGATGACCTGGCAATCAGCCAATTCTTTCTCGATCGCGGAGTCGATCTTCTCGAAGCGGCCGGAGCTCGGAAGGTGTGGACGACGCCCGTGCAGGAAACGAGCGTCGGGGCTCACTTGCTGGGTACCTGCCGGATGGGCCACGATGCAGACCAGTCGGTCGTCGATCCATACCACCGCTCGCATGATGTCCGCAATCTGTTCATCGTAGACGGCAGCAGCTTTGTTACGTCGGGACGCGGTCAGCCGACGATGACGATTCAGGCCCTGGCGTTCCGAGCCGCCGACCACATATCCGAGTTTGCCCGTCAGGGTGATATATAGGGTGCCTCTTCCTGATCACTGCCGGCTTTCACGCCACGTGGATGATTATCATCCGCAAACTGGTATTTAATCGACCGTTTCAGGAATATGCCCACCCACGACTTCCCACCCCACCAGATCCATCCATCCCAATGAACCGCTGGACTCTACTCTTCTGTGTATTCGTACTGCCGTTTGTATCGCTGGCGGCGCAGCCCGCCACGCCTGTCGAGGAGTGGACGGGTAAGACCGTTTTGCTTATCGGTGCACATCCCGATGACGACTCGCAGTCGCACGCGACCCTTTCTATGCTCAGGGCAAACGGCAACGATGTTTATGTGATGCTTCTTACCCTTGGTAATGTGGGCACCAAAGATCCGGATCTCTCGCGCATCGAACTGGCGAAAATCCGTCGCCAGGAGGAGCTCGATGCACTATCGGAATTGGGCATCGCCGAGGAGAACTACATCAATCTAGGCTATGATGACGGACGGCTCGAATACGCAGACCGTGAAGAGATCGTAGAGAGGATCGTATTCCACATACGAAGCCTCCGGCCGAATGTAGTGATGGCTTTCGATCCTGGACAGGGTGGCCAGCGCTGGCACAAAGCCGATCACCGATCCGCATCCTATCTGGCCGCCGATGCCGCTCGCGCCGCCGAGTGGCCGCTGGTTTATCCCGGCCATCTCGTCAACCACGATCTGGAGCCGTATCAAATAGAGGAGTATCTCTTCTACGACACGGCGGAGCCGAACACATGGGTCGACATTAGCGGGTACGTCGACGATAAGATCAATGCTGCCGCGCGGTACGTCAGCCAATGGGGACCTGAGGGGCAGAACAAGTACGAAGGGCCGACGATGACTCCGGAGCAGGAGTCTACGGTGAAGGAACGCCTGCGAAATAGCCGTGTTCGCGAAAAAGACGGCACGCCGGTGGAACCGTTTCGCTATTACACCGGCCCGCCGGACGGCATCGGACGGTAGGCACGGCTGGTGATTCGCCGGATTTGCGGCTTCCGGGTCAGCACTGAAACATTCCGTCAAGCGCTACGGAAAAGGGATCGTTCACACCCCTTTCTGAACCCGCAGGTGCACCCGAGAACATGAGTCGATTCGTACCATTCGTATTATTCGTCCTGATCACCACAAGCGCACAGGCCCAGAGCGTTGATCTCACTATAAATGATTTCGGATTGAGCATCGGAGATTCCCGGCGCGTAAACGGCGTACGCATGAATTTTCGAGACCGCAACCTGCGGGAGGTCAACGGGCTCAATCTCACGCTCTGGAACCCCCTGGAACCCGTGCGTGGACGCGTGAACGGTATTGCGCTAGGATTGCCGATGACCGGATTACGGGTAATCAACGGGCTGGGCGTCGGCCTCTTCGGCGTTAGTGCGGATGAATCCGCCCGCGGCGTCGTCGTAGGCGGCCTCGGGGCCGGCGGCGGCCAGGATCTGGTTGGGATCTCGGTGGGAGGTCTAGGTGTCGGCAGTGGTCGCGATAGCAAGGGCGTGACAATCGGAGGGCTCGGCGCCGGCAGCGGCCGCGATATGATCGGGCTTGCAATCGGCGGGATCGGCGTCGGGACCGGACGTGATGCGCGTGGTGTACTTGCCGGACTCATCGGCGCGGGCGCAGGTGGGGACCTCGAGGGCATCGGCTTCGGCGGACTCGCCATCGGGGCGGGGGGCGACGTCGCTGGCATAATGGTCGGAGGTCTTGGCGTCGGCGCCGGAGGCGACATCACCGGGCTCACCATCGGAGGAGCCGGAATCGGTGCAGGCGGGACCATCCGCGGCGCTGCGATCGGCGGCCTCGGCGTCGGTGCACCGGCGATGCGTGGATTGATCCTCTCAGGTGTTGCGGCCGGCGGCGTCGATGTAGTCGGTGCTGTCATTGCACCGGCCTATTTCCGAATCGAAGAATCCGGCCGGATGAAGGGCCTCAGTATCTCTGCGTTCAATTACATCCGTGGCGAGCAGATCGGAGTATCTATAGGAATTTTGAACATCGCGCGCGAACTCAACGGGCTACAGATCGGCCTGCTCAACTACGCGAAAAATAATCCCCGCGGCTTGAAGATGCTTCCATTGGTAAACGCACACTTCGACTGAGTTAGAATCCATGCCTTCCAGACGGTCTCGGGCCGTCCGCCTGCCTACAACAAGACACCCTGCACCCATGCAAGATCTGTCAACCATCCACGAACCGATAACCGAGCTTTACGAGAGGGGGGACACGGACCGATACCGTCTTTCTGACGAGCAGGTCGCATTTTTTCACGAGAACGGTTACATCGCCGGTATACCCGTGCTGAACGACCACCAGGTCGAGCGACTTCGCACGGAACTCGAGGACTTCTTCAACCCGTCCCACGAAGGCCGCGAGCTCTGGTACGAGTACCACACGAATGAATCGAGCGATCCTGACAGCGTGCTTTTCCACGCACTCGGTGCATGGCGACTCAGGCCGGGATTTCATGACATGCTGTGGAATCCCGCCTTCACCGTGCCGGCGTCACAGCTTCTCGGAGGAGCCGTTCGCTTCTGGCACGATCAGTTGTTTTGCAAGCCCGCAAGGCACGGAGGCGTGGTAGCCTGGCACCAGGACTACTCCTACTGGACGCGAACCAAGCCCATGGCGCATCTCACATGTTGGGTTGGACTCGACGATGCCACGGTGGATAACGGCTGCGTACACTACATTCCCGGGAGCCATAAGTGGGATCTCCTGCCGGCGACGGGACTCGCCGACAATATGGAGGCCATTCAAGCGGTGCTCACGGACGAGCAGAAGGCCGAGTTCAATCCAACCGCAATCGAGCTAAAGCGGGGAGAAGCCACGTTCCACCATCCCTTGATGGTACACGGATCGTATGAGAATAGGACGAACCGGCCACGCCGCGCATTCGTCATCAATGCATTCCGCGACGGTGTACGTTCTGCCAAGGACGAGTCGCTGCTGCAAGGGGTGCCGGCGATTCCCGAAGGCGAGCAGATGCGCGGTCAGTACTTTCCATTACTCTATGACCCTGCACGAGAGAATTGAATGAAAATGATGAAGATGACCGCATACGTCGTCCTGCTCGCAGCCGTTACGGCCGTAACTGTATCCGCCCAGGTACCCAGCGATGAGCCCGTGCGGCACGTCGTGGCGTTCAAGTACAAGGCGAATGCGACGGCTGATCAGATAAGTCGCGTCACCGATGCATTTCGCGCGCTGCAGGACAAGATCCCCGGCATCGTAGCGTTCGAATACGGTACGAATCAGAGTCCGGAAGGCCACGACGATGGGTTTACCCATCTCTATCTGGTCACGTTCGAAAACGCTGCCGCAAGGGACGCCTACCTACCCCATCCGGAACACGAAAAGTTCGGAGCACTACTTGGCGAGCTGGATATCCTGGAGGATATCTTCGTCATCGACTATGTCCCGATGCCGTAGCGTCGTCACGCCCGCCGAAGCGTAAGAAGGGTGATTTCCGGGGCGATCCCGAGGCGAAGCGGTGGTCCGACCGTGCCGATGCCGCGATTTACGTAGAGAAACTGTGCGGTTGCGGACTCACTCGATCGACCATGACGTGGTTCGGCGTAGAGGCCGGCCCAACGGTCGTACGCGACGCGCGCGAGACTCCAGCGCAGCGGCCCGAATTCGAAGCCGATCTGCCCCCCGTGGGTGTGGCCGCAAAGCATCAGGTCAATGTCGCCGTAGTCCGGACGGACGTGTCCGTCCCAGAATGACGGGTCGTGCGCAAGAAGGATCTGCGTGCTTTCGTCATCCGGTTCGATGCCCTCAACCGCGCGCGGCAAATCTGCATAATGCTGGTTGAAGCCAGTATTATCGGTTCCGATCAGATGGAGTTGCGCGCCGTCGATTGTCAACGTTCTGTGCGCATTGATGAGCAATTCTACCGGCGTGGTGCGGATTCTCGGGACGAGTTCGTCGATGCGCGCATAGTGGTCGTGATTGCCAAGACAGCCGTAGACCCCGAGTTCCGCTTTGAGCTGGTTCAGGGCAGGGAGGATGGTCGGAGTTTCCGCTACGTCATTGTTGACGAAATCGCCCGTAACAGCGATGAGGTCAGGCTTCAGATCGTTCACAATGGAGACCGCGTCCCACATCGGCCGATCGCTGAAAAACGAGCCCGCGTGCAGATCGGAGAACTGCGCGATCGTCATCCCATCGAACGCCCGCGGGAGCCCGACGATGGGTACGTCGATTCGTTTTACTGAAAAGTCGTATAGCGTCCGAAGCACTCCGTATCCGGTAGCGACAAACGGTATTGCAGCCGCCGTCCAACCCATTCTGCGAATAAATTCCGCTCGGCTCATTCGACTCACGTCCGAAAGGCCGATTTCGGGTTCCGGCACACCGACCGCGCGCGCTTCCTTGCTGGATGGACCAAGGAGCCCGTCCTTAAACGAGCGAAAAAGCCATGAGACGGCTCTCGCTGCATCCTTCACGACGAGCACGAGCACGATGGGCACTTTAGGCAGATAGTAGATAGCGAAGAACCCGAAGAACATCGCTCGAGCGAGCTTCGGCTCCACCTCCCACCATCGATACAGCGCGAAGTACAGCGGAAGGTACAGCGGCATCAGCCACATCGAGGCGCGATAGAGGGGGAGCGTCCATCGGATCGGACGACCTTCCTGATGGACGAAGCGTCGCCAGTTGCGATATACGTAGAAGTCAAGCGCGAAGAGCGCCGCTGACAGCAGGAGAATGACGGGGACATATCTCATCGACTCGACCGTCCGGTCGCACAAATCGTCCAGATCACCGTTCAAAGGTCCACGGCTCCCGATAGGTGGGCCTGAGCATCGTGTCTGCTTCGGCGTTGTCCACAAAGCGTCTGGCATCGCCGTCCCAGACGAGCCTGTTGCCCGTGCGGAGTGCGATGTTTCCAAGATGAGCGAAAACCGCTGCATCTCGGCCCATCTCGATCGTGCAGACGGGCTCGCTGCGATTCCGAACCGATTCGACGAAATCGACGGCGTGCAATCCGTGATTGCTCTCGACACCCTCGACGAAGGGGACGGGCTCCATCAGCAGATCTCCATCCTTTTCCTCGGCGATGACCTCCCATCCGCTCCGGTTTACGACGAGCGTACCGTTGTTGCCGATGAAAGCAATGCCGTAGCCGCGATCGTAGTAGCTCTTGTTTAGTCCGGCGAGATGCTCATAAGCGATCGTGTAATCACCCATGTCGTAAAGCACGCTCAGAGTGTCGGGTGTTTCGATGGCGCGGTCGGCATACGTGTAGATACCGCCGACTGCAGAGACGGAGCGGGGCGCTGACTGAACGTCCATCGCCCACAGCACGATATCGATCAAATGAACGCCCCAATCCGATAGGAGACCGCCGCCGAAATCCCACTGGTGGCGCCAGACACTGTGAAATCGGCTTCGATTGAAAGGCTGATCGGGCGCTGGTCCAAGCCACATGTCGAAATCGACGTGCGCGGGCGCCGGTTCGTTCGGGACGCGAGGCGATCCCTTTCCATAGTCAAAGAATCCCCAGACCTTCACGAGCCGGACCTCCCCGAGCCTCCCGGATTGCACGAAGTCGACGACTTCCTGCCAGTGCTCACCGCTCCGCTGCTGCTGCCCGACCTGCACGATCCGGTCGGTCCGGCGAACGGCCTCTACGAGCGCGTCACATTCAGCAATCGAATTCGCCAGTGGTTTTTCTACATAGACGTCCTTGCCCGCTGCCAACGCGTGGACGGTTTGAAGATAGTGCCAGTGGTCGGGCGTGCCGATGATGACTGCGTCCAGATTCTCAGCATCGAGCAGCTCGCGAAAATCGCCGAAGATGCGGGGCCGCGCTCCTGCCAGCTCCTCCACGTCGGCAGCGCGCTGATCGAGCACTTCACTGTCGACGTCGCAGAGCCCGGCGCAGACAACATTCGGCTGTCGGAGGTGCCCGGCGAGGTCCCCCCAGCCCATACTGCGTGCGCCGATCAATCCGATATGCAGCGTGTCGGCCGGCGAAGCCGACGAAAGGCGGATCCATGGGCCGGTCGCTGCGGCGGAAGCAGCCGCGGCTGCGGCAGCGGAAGTTTTGATGAAGTCACGGCGGGATCGGGTCATCGCATCCAGAAAGTGTGTACGAGAGATCGGCCAAAAGATACTATATCGACACTATCGATCAACAGAGAACAGCCGATGCCGTCGGCGGATGTCGCGCCGCGGAAACGGCATCAGACTTCGTGCGTCTTTAGAACGCAATCTGGCTCAAATCAGCTCCATCGATTATGGCAGTACGCTTCAGGGCACTGGCTTTCATTCTCGTGCTAGTCAGTATGACATCACCGGTTCGAGCCCAGACCGGGTCGACGGACACTCTCGAAGTAACCCTTCCTGAGATCACGGTGGATGCCGTGCGGGCCACCGAGACCGCGGCATCGGCGCCCTACGCCGTAAGCGTGCAATCCCGTGATGCCGACGAGTTGTCATTCAAGCCTACGACCTCCCTGGAGACGGTCCTGCGGTCCCTCCCCGGCGTCTGGGTGCGCGACCGGGGCCATTTCGCACTAGGTGAGAGTATCTCGATCCGCGGTATGGGTGCGCGCGCCGCGTTCGGGGTGCGGGGCGTTCAGGTGTTGTTGGATGGAATTCCGCTCACGATGCCCGATGGACAGTCGACCCTCGATGTCGTCGAACCTTCGACGCTGCGGAATACGGAGCTGCTCCGAAGTCCCGCCTCGCTTTTCTGGGGCAACGGAAGTGGCGGTGTGTTATTTCTCTCATCAGCCGCGCACCCGGCCGAACCTACGCTGCGGCTCAAGGGATTCGGCGGAGCCTACGGGCAGAGAGAAGTTCTTGCAGAAGGTGCCGTTCCCTTCGGCCCAAATCACGTTCGTGCCTACGCCTCTCACCTGGCACAGGACGGGTTTCGTGACTACAGCCAGGGCTCCCAGACCCGCCTGGGTGCCACCGGTCGGTTTTTTGTTGGACCACAGACGCTGCTTCGCGCCGTAGCCGCAGCTGCCATTCAAGATACCGAACATCCGGGATCGCTGACCGCCGACGAGTTCGCTGCCGACCCGCAGTTGGCCCGTCCCGGAAATCCGGAGACGGGGAGCGGTAAGGAAAGCACCCACGCACAGGCCGGCCTTACCGTCGAGCATCAGCTTGAATCATCCCTCTTGACGGGTACCGTATACGGCATACGACGCCTGCTCGAAAATCCCCTGCCGTTTGCATACATCGACGTCGGTAGAACTGCCGGAGGACTTCGGACCTCTCTCCAGGATCAACGAGGTCGACTTCAATGGGGATTCGGCGCCGATGCTGGTATGCAGCACGACGTTAGACAGAACTGGAACAACGACGACGGCAACCCCGGAGACGAACTGGGGCTCGACCAGATCGAAGACGTCGTTTCGGTAGGAGCCTTCGGCTACGCTCGCTATGAGATTGTACCGGATCTCCAGATCACAGGCGGAATTCGGCGCAGCACCGTGGCATTCGAAATGGACGATCAGCTTCTTGATAATGGCGACGAATCGGGAGACCGTCGTTTTGCCGCATGGAGCCCCTCTGTCGGCGTCTCGTATCGGGCCGGATCGACCCTGTTCTTTGCAAACTATGGGACCGCATTCGAAACGCCCACGACCACCGAACTCGTAAATCGCCCAGATATGACAGGGGGATTCAACGAAGAGCTCGATGCGCAGCTGTCGACAGGCTTTGAGGTAGGCGCTCGTGGCATTCTTCCGGACGGGCAGCTCGAATTCGACGTGGCCGCTTTCTACACGAAAGTGGACGGTCGGCTCGTCTCCTTCACAAACGATCTCGGCCGCGAGTATTTTAGGAACGCCGGAGAGAATACACATCGCGGACTCGAGGTCGCCCTCAGCTGGCGTCCAATGGACGGCATCGAACTTATCGGATCGTATACGGGAGCACGGTACGTTTTCGAGGAGTCGGAGCTCGACGGGAATGTACTTCCCGGCGTTCCGGAGCATAAACTATACGCGAGCATCGAAGCGAGCCGAAGTCAATGGTGGCTTCGGACTGAATTCGAAACCGTCAGCGATTATTTCGTGGATGACTTGAACACAACCGAGAATGATGCTTATGCCGTCGTAGACCTCTATGTCGGCCACCAGGGCCTCAACCTGGGATCAGCGAATATCAAACCGTTCGTTGCGCTCCGGAACGCGTTAGACGAGCGCTATAGTGGAACAGTGGTCGTTAATGCCGCCGGTGGCCGGTTCTACGAGCCCTCACCAGGAAGGGCGCTGTTCGGCGGACTGCAATTGACACTCTAACGAGGTCACCGTGCGAACGCTCTTCACCGGCGAATTATGCTTATTCAGACATCCCGTTCAGTTGAACACTCTCTTCTAGCCAATCATACAGCCATCCCATGCTTCGTACCATTCTCCTCGCGGCGGCACTTGTCGCATCCGTTATGAGCGCTTCCGCTCAGGACGATAGAAATCCGGAAAACTGGGACGTTCACGATCGTGAACGTCCGCTGCCGGCAGTCATCGAGCCGGCGACGCCTTCCACCCAGAGTGACGCGGGGACGGCCCCGTCGGATGCAGTCGTGTTGTTCGGGGGCTCGAACCTCGACGCCTGGGAGTCGACGGACGGCGGATCTGCACCGTGGCAGGTCGTGGACGGAGCATTCGAGGTTGTGCCGGGCACTGGCGGAATCCGGACGAAAGATGGTTTCGGAGACGTACAGCTTCATGTGGAATGGTCCGCTCCCGATCCGCCTGAAGGCGAAGATCAGGACCGCGGCAACAGCGGTATCTTCCTTATGGACCGGTATGAGGTCCAGGTACTCGATTCATACGAGAACACGACCTATGCTGATGGTCAGGCGGCTGCCATATATGGCCAGTATCCTCCACTCGTGAACGCGATGCGACCGCCGGGTGAATGGAATACGTACGACATTATCTTTAAGCGTCCGCGTTTCGATGACGCGGGTGCGTTATCGAGCCCTGCGACCATCACCGTCGTCCACAACGGCGTCCTGGTTCAGGATCACGAAGAATTGACGGGCCCCACCGGCCATTACAGCAGGCCGGACTACGAGGCGCATGCCGACAGGCAGCCCATTTCGCTGCAGGACCACGACCATCCGGTCCGCTTCCGAAATATCTGGCTTCGTGAACTGGAGTAAGGCCGACCGGGGCGTTGCCGACCGTTTCCACGACGGGTTGCGAGATCGGATTTAGCTCCAATGTACGCTGCCGGATCGCGACTGTACGTTATCGGAACGGCTCGAGATGGCGATCGAAGTGCGCCTCGAGGGCGGCGTAATGAGATGCCTCATTCTCCAGAAGCGAGTCATTCAGCTGGGTCGCGAGCGTCTCGTTCATGAGGACAGAACCGTACGTGACGTGCAGGACCTGGCGGACGTGTGGGTCGTCGAGCAACGCCTCCAGAGAGCGCTCCGAATGCAGATCGTCCGACGGAGGCACCTTCGACAAGTCGGCCGACACGTGGTAGGTGGCTCTGTCCTCCTCGAACCGATCGCGAGCAAAATCGAGGATCATCCTGAAGAGTTCCGGTGCAGAAATGGCCGTTGCGCGCAGGGCCTCGAGATACGAGGTGCCCGCTGTCTTCAAATGGAATAGTTCGCCGGCGTACTTCGCAAATATCGGGTAGATGCTGAATTTGTCGGATCCCGAGTGCAGGCTTAATTTGTATGGTCCCACTTCGCGGGCAACGGCGAGATGCCGATTCAGCGACTGCTCGAATGTGTTCGGATCACCGACATAATCGACGCCCTTTTCCAAGCGTCCCACGAATCGCGGCGCAAGGCTGACCCATTCGACGCCGAGACGGGCGAGCTCGGCGGCCACGAAAAAATGTTCTTCAGGAGATGTTGGGTGCTCCGTCTCGTCGACTGACATTTCCAGCTCGAACGGAGCCTCGCCCTTTCGCCGGCGCAGATGCCGATATAGGCGCACCGTATGTTCGACGGCGGCACCGTATTTGACAGCGGCGCGGCCCAGCGCCTCATCGTCGAGATTCACACCCGCAGCGTGCTTTCCGACGTACCGCCGTCGCAGGTCATCGAATGTGATCTCGAGCCCGTCCCACGGAAGTGCCTCTAGTCCGCCGGCGAGTTGTGCTGAGTCGGCCGCGTCGGCCGTATCGTTGACGTGTTCACTGGGATCGATCGTGAAAAATGTAAAGCCGGCCTCGATACAGCGGTCGACGTCGTCGGGCGTCTTCAAATGGTCGGCATCGGCTCCGAATCCATCAAGCCATCCCTCCTGAAGCGCACCCCAGAGCGCGTCGTCCATGACCCGGCGGGGAGACCGGCCGGTACGTTCCATCTCACGAATGGATTGCTGAGCGAAGATCGGGACCAGACCCGGATTTTTACGCATTGACCGCACATGGCCTGGCGTGGCTTTGCCGAGCCTGTCGCCGCAGCCGACAGACCGGCGCAGACCAAGTACCCGCGGCGCCAGCGACGGGAGCGCCTTCCGCACGGCGTCGGCATTAGCCGCTGACGTGGATCCGATCACGAGACGAACGTCACCGCCATCACGTGCGAGCGTCTCAGACTCGCCTTCGATGCGAGGCTCATCGTCGGCCGAGAGCACGCCGACACGCCGCTCGCGACCCGATCGAAGCAGAAAGAATACACCACGCTCGCCGGCGACGATCGAGGATGCGTACACGCGGCCGCCACGAGATTCCAGTCGATCTATCAGTCGCCGCCTGAAATCCGATTGGCCGTTTGTAAACGCCTTGACAACGTCCATCTCTGATTCATCCGTTAATCTATCAGACCCCGGAAAACGCTGAAAATCCACCGTCGATCGGAATGACGATTCCGGTAACGAACCTCGCCGCATCGCTGCACAGCCAGACCACCGTGCCTACCAGTTCGTCCGCTTCGCCAAATCGACCCATCGGGGTGTGTTCGATGATTGTCCGGCCGCGGTCGGTCAGGTTATCATTCTGGTCGAGCAGCAAGTCACGATTTTGCTCGCCTATGAAAAATCCCGGCGCAATCGCGTTCACGCGCATCCCTTCACCGTAGATACGTGCAAGCTCCGTCCCCATCCACCGCGTGAAGTTCTCCACTCCGGCCTTGGCGGCCGAATAGCCCACCACGCGCGTGATGACCCGATCCGCAGCCATGGAGGAGACGTTTACTACCGTGCCCGAGCCGCGCTCCGCCATACTTTCGGCGAAAATCTGTGTCGGCAGGACCGTGCCGATGAGGTTGAGGTCAAATACGCGACGAAATGCCGTTTCAGGAAGTTCGAAGACCGATTCGCCAGGCGAAAGCGTCGCGCCGGCTACGTTGCCACCCGCTGCATTTACGAGGATATCGATCCGGTCCCAGGCGTCCAAGATGGCGTTTCGCGCTTCTGCGAGCTCGTCCTTCTGCAGCACATCCGCCTGGATTGCCAGTGCACTGCCCCCCACTTCCTCGATCTGTTCGACGGCGTGCGCCAAACGTTCGCGGTTTCGGGCCAGAACCACGACCTTCGCACCGGCTCGCGCCAGCCCCTCCACGATTGCGGAGCCCAATGTGCCGCTCCCCCCGGTAACGACGGCCACTTTGCCGGTGAGACTAAAAAGTCGTTGGATTTTATCATCCATGATGTTGCTTTTCTGGTTCCGTGACGAGGCACACGGGGTTCAGCGTCTGGAAGGATGCGACCGGCCAGGAAATTCTGCGATGCGCTCAACGGTTCGGATTACGCGGAATTGCCGACGACAACTTCCGGGGATCGACGCTTCTGGAGCTTCTATATGTTGCCGCGATAGCGGAAGACGGTCACACCTCCGCGACCGAGCGTTCCGGTCGTACCGTGGAATGCATCGACGCATAGTTCGAAAACTCATCGTTGACGATCTTTACATCGCGACCGGTGCGGGCCAGATACGAGGCGGCGGCGGCAGCCCGTAGGCCACTCGCGCAGTGCACGAGCAGCGTCTTGTCGGTCGGCAGGTCCGAATCGGTTTCGGGTAGTCTCGAGTACGATCCATGAAGCGATCCCGGCACGTGTCCTTCATTGTACTCGGACAAAAATCGCGTGTCGAAGACCGCCTTGCCCGGATCCGAGCGCTCGCGTTCCAGCTGGTTGAAGTCAATGACTTCGATGGTCTCGGTCGCTCCGCCTGCCTCAACGTAGGCTCTGAAGGTTGCGTTATCGGCGTATGCGACCACGTTATCGTATCCGATCCGGACCAAGTCGCGGACCGCCTGTTTGACATGCACACCATCAATGATCAGACAGATCGGCGCGGCCTCATCCTCCACGAGTGATCCTACAAACGTATTAAATGATTTATTGAACGGCGTGTAAAGTGCGCCCGGTACGTGGGCGGTGCCGAATTCCGCCCTGTCTTCGCGCGTATCTAGAATGACCAGATTGCCGGAGGCCGCAACTTCCGACAGCTCTTCTGGCGTCAGCTTCCTGGGATCGGGCAGTGTACCCAGCAACGGCACGCCGTCACGATTCTGGTGCTTCATCCGGGCGAAGTAGAGCGGAGGTTCTGGTTGCCCTTCGAGGATGAAATCAACAAACGAATCCTCCCCGTCGCGCGCCGCCTTCAGTGCAGAGCTGAAGCGCCGTTCATAGCCGACAGTTGTAGCCGGAACGGCACCCAGCGCCTTTCCGCACGCTGATCCCGCTCCATGCCCAGGCCACACCTGAAAAAAATCCGGCAGCTCGAGAAACTCCTGAGCGGAATGGTATAGCCGCCTGGCTGCAGGCTTCATCACATCCTTGAACTTCGCGGCGGTCTCGAGGAGATCGGGTCGGCCGAGATCGCCGACGAAGACGAAGTCGCCCGTCACTATTCCCATCGGCTCGGTGGCGCCTCCTCCGTGATCCGTTATGATGAAGGATAGGTGTTCGGGCGTATGTCCCGGCGTGTGCACCGCCTGAAGTGAAATGTTGCCGACTTTGATCGTGTCGCCGTCCGTCAGCAGATCGAAATCGTAGTCGCCCTTGTGTACCCACTGGTATTTCCACTCGTCATCCCCTTCATCAGAAACATATATCTTCGTTCCATACTGCTCTGCAAACTCGCGAGCACCGGAAAGGAAATCGGCGTGGATGTGCGTCTCGGCAACGGCGGTAATTTCGAGACCCTCACGCGACGCCGCCTCTACGTACTGATCGATGTCGCGTTCAGGATCGATGACCAGCGCCTCCTTCGTCTGCTGACATCCGACTAGATAGGCGTACTGGGCGAGCTTTGGATCAAGAATCTGGCGGAGTATCATGATGCCACCTTTCTGATGCGCGTGAGTGATGCCCGGTAAGATACACAACCACTTCTGAAGTTCGGAGTTCGGAGCACTAATCAAGAACCGGATATCCAACTCCGGACGTTTCCTCTGCATAAAGTTCAGAGAGGCGGCGAGTCAATACTCCAATACCACCGTCGCTGATAGCGCGTCCATCGATACTCGTCACGCCGGCGAGCTCACCCATCGTACCCGAGCAGAACACCTCATCGGCGCGATAGAGATCGGCCATAGAAAGATCCATAACACTGCTGGAAATCTCATTCTTTGCGCATAGGTCGAGTACCGTTCGCCGCGTAATACCCTCGGGGCAGGCACGCGTGTGTCCCGTCATGACCGTCGAATCCCGGACCGCGAAAATGTGCGTCGCGTTTGTTTCGGCGACGAAACCCTGCATGTCCAACATGATTGCATCGCTCGCCCCGGCATGATTAGCTTCAATCTTGGCGAGGATAGAAGGCAGGAGATTCGCGTGATGGATCTTTGGATCGAGGCAGTCCGGCGGCGATCGTCGGATCGAGCTAGTGATCAATGACAGTCCCTCCTTGTCGTAAACAGGCGATTTGTATTCGGCGAGGACAATCAGAGTGGGTCCTGACTGATTGAGGCGCGGATCCATCCCGGATGTGATCTTCAGGCCGCGTGTGAGCGTCAGGCGGATATGCACCTCATCCCGCATCTTGTTGGCCTCCAGAGTTTTCCGGATCTCCCGTATGAACTCCTCATGGGAAGGGATTTCCAGGAATGCCAGCGCTTTGGCCGAATTTCGTAGGCGGTCCAGGTGCTCGATAAGCCGGAAAATCCGACCACTGTAGAGCCGAAGTCCCTCCCAAACGGCATCGCCGCCCTGCACCACGCTATCGAACGGCGAGACCCCGGCCTTTTCTCGGTTGATCAACTCGCCGTTGATGTTGATCAATATGTCGCGGTTGCGTTCGTCGAACCTCTGAAGCATGACTTACATGGCTTACATTTGATGTATTCGTCACGAAAGTCGATGGCGGTACATCTCGTCGTAGTACCTGCGGCATTCGCGTTCCAGCGGGCGCAGATGAGCGGCGAGAGGTGTAGTAGGCGGCTCGTATGGCTTGAATCCTGTCGACGCCACTACATTCGCGTACCAGTACGGCGCCCAGATGCCGTCAGTCGCTCGTGGTCCGGCACGCCACGACAGCATCGCATCGGTGAACTCGACGTCGAGAGCGTGACAAAGCCGCTCGAGCAGCTTTCGTGGATGCTCGAGCACGTCACGGGCGTCGATGATCGGCGCCGTTTCACCTCGTCCGCTACCGATTCGTTCGAAAAGTTCGAGCTGCTGAGGAAGCCCGGTGTCTTCCAGACGCGGATCTGCGGTAATCTTGCTCAGCGAAATCAACAGCTCTTCGGGATTTCGAATCAGGAAGGCGTGGTGTAGAGCGTCAAGCCAATCGCCGACGACACCGGGGAGCAAATGATGCGCCATATGCTTTTGATAGAAGATCGACCTTCCCTCCGGAATGGGTCCGGTTAGCGCGGCTACCACATCGCGCCAGTCCATCTCGGCGCGAGCGATGATCTCCTCCCTCCCTGGATGATCGACGTCCATCGCTGCAAGATAGTGCGCGTAGAGCGGCTCGTCACAGACGACGGTATCCCCCCGGCTTTCCCATGACCGCATTAATGCCGTCGAAATCGTTCGCGGACCCGACCACATGGCGATGCGGACGGGTCGAATATCGCCTCGCTGCATTCCCGGATGGCGCTCGTCAGACATTCACGGTTTGGGTCGGCGGCACGCGCGGTTTGGGCCGCCGGCACGGATTTCTACGCGGGATGGTCGAAGAGGAGAGCCGGACCGACGCGGCATCATTAGATGTCCAGTCGCGTGCTATGCGTATGCGCACGCTCGCCGCGCTCCTCGACGCAAGCCTTGCAGTTGATGCGGCTCCCGAGGAAGCCTTGCCGGCCCTCTTCAGTGATCACCCACGGCCGACTCATCCACGGCGGGTTGTGACGGACGTGCCGGGTATGGCCGCAGGCGAGATCAGCCACCCAGTCGCCCACTTCATCTTTGTGAAAACCGATGATAGGTTGCTTCATGATGTCGATCACAGGAGGTGTCCACGCATACCCTACGGCACGGCGCGCAAGATGACGAGAAGCATCAGAACCGGCGTCTTCGCGTGGATGCTATGGGGTAGCTCCGGCGGCATGTGGATCCACGTCCCCGGGTGTGCCGCAACCGTGTCGTTACCCAGAGTGACGACAGCCTCGCCCTCGATAAAGTGCAGTATGCCCGGATGAGGTGCCGTGTGCTCCTCGAGCGCCTGCCCTTCCTCAAAGGGGAAGGCCAGCACTTTCAAGTGGTCGTCGGTGAAAATGGCGCGGCCCTGAACGTGCGACGTAGGGTGGCCCGATTTCGCCAGTTCTCGTGCGCGGTCCGCGAGGTCGGATATGTACGTGTAGTCCATATCGTCAAGTTACCGAACCTGGAAAACAAAAAAAGCCCTAACCCCTCATGCAAGAGGCTAGGGCTGAGAAAGTGGAGATGGCGGGAATCGAACCCGCGTCCGAGAGGACGCACTATACGCGCGTCTACGTGTGTAGCCAACCAATTCGCTGCTCACCCCCGGCAATGGCCGGTTGACAAGGCCTGTCGAGGGCAAAGGCTGATAGGGTTTCGAAGTGACGTATTAAGCCGGCATCGTCACATCTAGTTCATCTAAGTCGATGCCTCAGTGCGGACCGATGAACGGGCGCCGCATGAGACAGATGGGGCTTTACGCCGCCATCGCGTACGAGTAATCGTTCGCAGTTATAGGTTCAAGGCAGGATTTACGAGCTTGCCAAGAAGCTCGACACGCAGCTCGCAGCACGAAACCACCCGTCGAATCCTAAACATCCCCAGATTTTAGAAAGAACGCGAACCGACCTCCGGTTCGTAAATATTGTAAGTCTGGAGGCCCTAAATGTTTCCTGGATCCCTCCATAAACACGGGTGGACTACCTTACCCAGCCACTCCGAATAGGCCTACTGTACCGTCTCCTCATCCCTCTCAATTGGCGTGCCAACCACCATCAGACCCTGATTCTCAAGGGCGTCATTCAGCTCGGGAAGAAATTTCGACCGGATTGACGGCGAGAGAAAGGGAATTTTGCCTTTTCCGCCAGTGACATATCGACGGAACGGATGAACGAACACTCGCACGTGATCCGGTCCGAGCGGAGTTACCTCGAGTGAAGCCGTCACCCTGTAGAGTCCCCAGCGGCTCAACGTCCTGGATTCGGTCGTAATGGCATTGGGAGTGTCCGTATGAAGCGTGTCCCAACCAGCTTCGAGAAGTGCGGTCGCAATTCGATCGTCGAGAGGCGTCTCAGCTTTCGGCGCCTGATAGTCGCGATACAATGGCGACAGGGAGGGCGAACAACCTGACGAGACGATGGCCACGACGATCAACACTGCGACCGGCGGCAGAATACTGAGCCTGTGATTCATTCCTCTATCGGTCTACTGTGATGCGGTGTGCCGGAAACGAAACCGCAAAAAAAAAGCCGGACAGCACGCTCACCCAAACGCGCTGCCCGGCATGCGGAAATTAATCCGCGGTACAGCATCTAGAGATGTGTCACTGTACCATGTGCTTCGGGAAAGGAGGCGTCCCGAAGCTACATGTGTTCATGACAATTGCCGTGCCAAAGAAGCGCGTAGTCGAGCGTTACTGTAAATATGCCATATTTTGCCCGTAACTGTATGTGAAACAAGACAGTTACGTATAGTTAAGACGCCACCTTAACTGTAGTTCTCGGCTCTCCCTAGAATAGCTGTCGAACCCGAATCAGGCAAGCCATACATATGTGCAAACGTAGCGGACCGCGTGGGGATCCTTTACCGGAACGCACGAGCCCATGCGCGTCAAAGCGCCACCGTTTCCGTACCGATCCGCTCACGAAGAAAATCGAGCATGATCCGGTTGAATTGCTGCGGCTGTTCGATCATGGGCGCATGCCCGCACTCGTCGATGAAGTGTAATTCTGACTGCGGTATGTGATGCCTGAATTCCTGGGCCACCTCGGGAGGGGTAATGAGATCGTTGCAGCCCCAGACGAGAAGCGTTGGTACCCTGATGCTGGACAGCCGAGACCGAACGGTTTCTTTCTTGGTTGAACGCGCCATCCGTATCAATCTCGCGACCTGTGCGCGATTATTGATGATGTCAAACATCTCGTCTACGAGGTCATCCGTGGCGTGGACGGGATCATAGAATGTAATTGCCGCCCGCTCTCGAATAAACTCCCGATCCCTCCGACGCGGCGTCGATGACCCCATCTCCGCTTCGTAAATCCCCGAAGCGCCCGAGAGCACGAGCGCGGCAACGAGTTCCGGATGATACAGAGCAAACAAAAGCGCCACCTGACCGCCCAACGAGTTGCCCACAAGGGTAATCTGATCGAGACCCATCGTATTCAAAAACTCGTGGAGATACTCGGACAGGCCCCTGACGCTCGTCTGTTTGAGCGGCATCTCGTAGACAGGAAGAACCGGCACGATGACGCGGTACTGCTGATCGGCCAGAAAGCCGATGGTATTCGTCCAGTTCGATAGATCGCCAAGCATGCCGTGCAGGAGCACGACTGGCGGCAGATCTGACGAAGGGCCTTCGTCGACGAAACGAAAGCCGCTTTTGTCAACAATGGTAAACTCCGGGTCCGGCATACCCTGTACTTACTCGGCAATGGGACGAAAGGTGCCTGTTCAGGCGCCAAGATAAGCGGACGATCCCGCTAAAATCAACGGGGAACCGTCGAGTGTACGTCTCCGGCTGACGAACGGCCGACCAAACCCCATTCAAAATGGGCGAGTCATGTGGTCATTCCAACGAAACATCAGCGTTACGTCGGCGTTGCAGGATGCTAACTTTGACAACCATCCGATAAGCTATAGATTATAAGGAGGAAGCGTATGCCTTGCGGACGCAAGCGAAAGAGACATAAGATTGCAACCCATAAGCGGAAAAAACGCCTCAGGAAGAATCGCCACAAGAAGAAGGGCCGCTAAGGGTTCTGTTCTCGTGCAGGTACTTCCTGCAGAAAGCTGCGGTCGGTCTCCGGCGGTAGCTTTTTTTTTACACATACAGACCACGTCATGAAAGAGTACACGTTTGGAAGCGTAGTCCGTTCAAGTGCCTGGGGCATGCTCGTAGGCGGCGCCGCAGGATTTACGCTCGGCCTTCTTATTGCGCCTGAGGAGGGTGGCAGGATGAGAAGGCGTGTGGCTTATCAGCTCGAGCATCTCGCCAATAGAATGGGCGTATTCGTCGAGCAGCTTGCTCAGTCCGACTCACGCAGTGAAGCCAGACGCACTGGCGATCAACTCGTTGCAGACGCGCGGGAAAAAGCCCAGCAGATTAGAGAGGACATAGACGCGCTTCTGGGAGAAGTTCGAAGCGGTTCGTCAGCTCGACCCTCCTCTGCCGCGAAGTGATCCCGACCCCTAAACTTTTGTTGCCGGTTATACCACGAGCATGCCCAATTTTTCGATTCTTCTCCCACCTTCGGAAGAAAAGCAATCCGGAGGCAATCCTTTCGCCCCTGATATGTTCGATTATCGGACGTCGAACACGTTCAACTATTTTAATGAACTAAATTCCGATCGCCGCAAGGTGATCGCAATTCTGGAGGACGTGATTGAAGAGGGAAAGGATCTTGAGAAAACGTTCGGTGTGGCGGCTGATGAAGTGGAGGATGCCGCCGCGCTGAATTCTGAGATTTATAATGCCCCTCTCATGTCCGCGCTAGATCGGTATAGCCCCGGCGTGATGTACACGTCGATGGATTTCGCCGGGCTTCCTACGGGTGCCCAGCGGCGCCTGCTCGAAAACGGAATCATTTTTTCAGGGCTGTTTGGACTGCTGCGCCCGGACGATCTGATACCCGATTACAAGCTTCCCATGGACGCTGTCGTACCAGGTATAGGGAAGATGACAGACTTCTGGCGTCCCATTATCAGTCCGGTGCTGAACCGTGCACTGGACGGAGCCTTCGTCTGGAATTTCCTGCCTCCGGTACATGAGAGTGCCTGGGACGATGACCATACGTACGACACGACGATTCGCGTCAAGTTTTACAACGAGAAAGGTGGGGAACGTAAGCTTGTCACCGGTGACGTGCAGCCGCTTAGCGGAAAGCTCGTCAATTTCATCGTTAGGGAATCACTCGAGGATCTCGAACCGCTGCTCGAATGGAGGCATCCGGACGGCTACGACTACGATCCTGACGCCACGGATCGGGACGAAGACACGAATACGGTGACGATCACGATGGTCAAACGCGCGTGACCGGCATCGGCGACCTCGGCTATTCGTTCATTTCCATCAGCGATTTCACCCCCTCGAGCACGAGGTGCGGCTCGACGGCCTTGGCATTTCGTACGTGTTTTTCGATCAATGAGCCCCAGCCGCCGGTAAGTACGACGAAGGCCTCCTCCTGCAGCATATCATCTATAAGGTGCAGGAGTCCGCGGGCGCTCTCGATAATACCGTACATCACGCCGACCTGGATTGATTCTGCCGTAGATCGGCCGATCGGCACGTCCGGAAGCGAAAGAGATACCTCAGGAAGCTGCGCGGTATTTCGGTTCAGCGAACGTTGCATCAGTCCCGGTCCGGGCGCAATTACGCCGCCTCGGTAGACACCCGTACGGTCAATCACCTCATACGTAAAGGCCGTACCCGCATCGAGGACGACGACTCCTCGTTCCTTGCCGCGTCCATAGAGTAGCCATGCGGCGGCGGCGGCAGCCAGCCGGTCCGTTCCGAGTGTCTCAGGAGTGAGATACGCCAACTCGAATGGAAGTACCATCGTGTGTTCGATCTGCGTGACCGGTATTCCAAACCCGCCAATGATGCGTCTGATAGTTTCCGCAGTCCGAGGGACGACAGATGAGAAGCCCACGCGCTCTATTGTGTGCGGATCCATTTCGGCGCGTAGCGTAGTCGCAAGCGAGGAGATTTCGTGGGATGCACGAAAGGTGTGGAGAAGACGCCTATCGGCGTACAGCCCTGCTTTGACCGCACTGTTTCCGACGTCGAGAATAAGCCACATTAAATCTTCTCTCCCTTGAATCAAACAGCGCGTGTTACTTCGCCGGCATGAAAGATGCGCCGGCCGTCATCCGTTTCGAGAATGAGACCTCCTGTCGGGTCGACACCGCGCACTATCCCGGTCACCTCGCTCCCGGTAGCAGCGAAACGAAGATGGATGCGCTCGTCCTTGTCCATCATTCGCTCTACGTAGCGGCTTCGCACGGCTTCGTCGTCCGCAGCGACGCGGACGAGGGCGTCCTCTACTTCGGCTAGAACCGAGGCAAAGAGATCGGCCCGCGGGATGATCCGACCCGTCTCTAGAAGGAGGGACGTCGCGACATCGTCCAACTCGCGCGGGAATTCCTCCTGATTAACGTTTAGCCCTATTCCAAGGACAATCGCCGGATGAGCCCCGAGTTCGTTCCAACTCGCCTCCAACAGCATACCGCACGTCTTTTTCCCGTTGAGAAAGATGTCGTTCGGCCATTTGATAGCTGTTATGAGAGGGTCCACGAAACGGTCGATTGCATTCGAAACGCCGATGCAGCCGGCAATGGTAAGTAGGCCTATCCGCTCAGGCGCCATTTCCGGGCGAAGAACCACAGAAAATGTTAGGTTTAGCCCCGAGGTCGCCGTCCATTTACGTCCGTGCCGTCCTCGGCCCTTCGTCTGGAAATCCGCCACGACCACGGCACCGTGCGGTGCACCACGTTCAATCCATTCAGCAGCTAGCGTATTCGTTGAGTGGGTGATGGTGAAGGCCTGTATCGTCCGGCCGAGCGCGTGGGTCGTCAGCAGAGATCGGGCACGCTCTACAAAGGACGGGGCGCGGGCCTCCGATTGTGTCATTGCTAGGTCATTGGTGATGCGTAAACTGAACGGTGGACGGTCGAAGATAGCCCACGCACACTTCGCGAGGTAGTGGAACGATTATTGACCCTTACTCTGAGTTGCATATCAGATGACGATAATGAGTGTGCCGGAGTCATGAAGACGCAGATGTTGTATGGATGGGTTGTACTGCTGTTTTGCAGCGTTGCAGTGATGCCGCTGACGGCGCAGGACCGCCGCCCGCAGGATTTGGACGTGCAGTTTCATCGGGCCGAGACGGCGTGGAAGAGCGGCGCGAGCGTGCTCGAGGCGAAGGCGCGCGTCGATCGTGTGCTTGAGGAGCTGCCAGATGACGGGGAGGCGCGGAAGCTGCGAGCCCAGGTTCTGATGTCGATGGATCGGCCGGAAGAAGCGCTTCGAGATGCGCGAGAAGCCGTGAAAATTCGTCCACAGGACGGCGAAGCGTATCTCATCCTATCGGAGGCCGCACGCATCAACGGCGATCATCACCTTGCGGTAGAAGCACTCGATGCGGCTGCGGAGCGTGTGCTCGAAGACGCGGATTTCCACATCCGGCTTTCGTGGAACGCGTCACTGCTCGGCCAGGATGACCGGGCAGAGGCATTCGCGCGGATAGCGCTTGCGCTAGATTCTTCAAAGGCAGCGGCTTATTATCAACTGGCGCGCGTGTTCGTTCGCAAGCACCAGGACGATGCTGCGGCATCTGTGCTTGCAAAAGGTCTCGAAAGCGATCTTCTTGATCCCAACGCCATTCGCGATGACAGTATTCTTACGCAGGTGGTCGACCATGAACGTCTTCAGGACTGGGTGGAGTGAATCGTGGAGTGGGTCGAGTGATTTATAATACCCACGACTATGCGCCCGAGCTGAAGGCGGCAGTCGATGCGGCTCGCGAAGCCGGCCGCCACATTGCCCAGCGCGCCGGAACACTTTCAGATCTCCACATCCGGAAAAAGGGCCTTAATGACCTCGTAACAGAGGTTGATGAGGCCGCGCAGCGCATCATCATCGGCCGGCTTGAGGAAGGTTTTCCCACGTACGAAGTGCTGGCCGAGGAAGGCGAAGCGGGCGCAGCCGATACTCACGCCGTCGGACACCGCTGGATCATCGATCCGATCGACGGGACCACCAACTTCACGCACGGTGTGCCGCCCTATGCAGTCAGCATCGGTCTGCAGAATGAGGACGAAATCGTGGTGGCGGTCGTTCTCGACGTATCGCGTAACGAGCTCTTTACTGCGGTACGAGGAAACGGCATGCGGGTGAACGACACTCCGACCAGGGTGAGTACGACCGAGCAGCTTTCGGAAGGCCTGATCACAACCGGATTCCCCTACCGCACCGTCGGTCATCTCGAAGTGTACCTCCAGGTCCTCGGCGAATTCATGACACGGTCGCGCGGCATCCGGAGGCCCGGATCGGCGGCGGTGGATCTCGCCTATGTTGCGGCTGGTCGCTTCGACGGTTTTTTTGAGACCGGTCTCATGTCGTGGGATGTCGCAGCCGGAATGCTGCTAGTAGAGGAGGCTGGCGGTCTAGCAACAGACTACCGAAATCGCAAAAATCGAATATTCGAAGAGCAGATGCTGGCATCGAACGGCACGATTCACCTGGAGATGCTCGAACTCCTCGAACCTATGCGGGATGTATACCTTTAGGCGGATCACGGCTTGTCTGGACGGGCATACATGGTATCCGTAAAACCGCACAAACGTGGATTTCGTGAGTTTGGGTATCGGGTAGCGGATCAGGCGGAGGATTGCTAGTTTGGGCGCCGATACATACGCGTCACGCAAGTATGGCTATATACTCTGATGGAATCTTCCGGCTACGGACTGCTAAAGGACAAGACAGGCATCATATTCGGTGCCCTCAACGAGGCGAGCATTGCATGGTCGATCGCCGAAGCGGCACACCGCGAAGGCGCACGGTTTGCGCTGTCGAACGCGCCGGTGGCCCGGCGTCTCGGTTCGCTCGACGCACTGGCCGAGAAAACAGGCAGCCAGATCTTCTGGGCCGATGCGTCCAGTGATGAGGATCTGAAGACGGCCTTCGAACAGGCAAAGTCTGAATTCGGCACGCTGGACTTTATCGTCCATTCTATCGGTATGGGCATCAATGTTCGGAAGAGCCGACCGTATGATGATCTGAATTACGACTGGTATCACAAGACGCTCGACATCTCAGCGATCAGTCTGCACCGGATCGTCCACCAGGCCGTTGAAACCGGTGCGCTTGCCGACGGCGCCTCGATTATCGCGCTCACCTATATCGGCGCGCAGCGAACGTTTTCAGAATACTCCGAAATGGGAGACGCCAAAGCGCTTCTCGAGAGTATCGTGCGTTCCTACGGCTACCGCCTAGGGAAAAGAGGCATCCGGATCAATTCGATATCTCAGAGTCCCACACGGACCGTAGCCGGCTCCGGAATCTCCGGCTTCGATGCGATGTTTGAATTCGCCGAACGAATCGCACCCCTCGGAAATGCCGACGCCGAGAGTTGTGCCGATTTCAGCGTCTTACTGCTGAGCGATCTTGCACGGATGGTTACCATGCAGAATCTCTATCACGATGGAGGGTTCAGCACGATGGGCATCTCGGATTTGATCGTAGACGACCTGACCGGCGTGCTTGCGGCGAAACCAGACGAGATAAATCAATGATCTGTTCTGGCACGACTTCTGCTAATTCGAGGCAGAGGCTGGATAAACAAATTGCACAGCCGTTTGTATTTGTAGCACATTCCACCGAATCATCATACCCGCTTGCGAGAATGTTTCGTGTTCTATTCGTCGCCCTTCTGATGGGCGGTTCCTTTGTACTCACGGCCGGAGCCCAGACATCGGACGAGGCACTGCCCTTGTACTACGCGGTGGAGCGAGACGCTACGATATATTCGTCTCCTGATTCGTCGAAGCCGTACGTCCAGCTCAAATTTCGTGAGCCGGTATACCGGCTGGATGAACAGGGCCGCTGGCTCGAGATTCGCACACAGGACGGCGCACAGGGATTCGTGCAGAAATCGGTAGTATCGAATGTGTGGATCCGAGTCTCGAAGGCAAATAAGACTCTTTACGTTTACAGAGGCACGGATCTCATCAAGACGATCCCCGCTGAATTCGGATTGAATGCCTTCGCCGATAAGGAACGCCGAGGGAGTGCGACGGAGCCCGATCACTGGCGAACGCCTGATGGTGTCTTCTTTGTCGTCAATCGGAATCCGAACAGCCAGTTTTATAAGGCGCTGGTCCTGAACTATCCTACGGCCGAGGACGCCGAAAGGGGAAGGAAGAAACGGTTGATATCAGAAAAGCAGTACCGAGCGATTATCGAAGCGGAGGAAAATTTTGAGTCCCCGCCTATGAACACGGCCTTGGGCGGATGGATCGAGATTCATGGCCGCGGCACCGGGTCGGGTTCGAACTGGACACAGGGCTGTGTTGCCGTTCGCGATGCACACATCGACGAACTATGGCAATGGGCGCAGGTAGGTACGCCGGTTCTCATCGAATAACTTCCGAGCACGCTACAGGAGCCGTGGCCCCCACTTTATCATCGTGATCGACTGACCACGAGGGCAGTTGCACCGACAACGCATTTATGTCTGATTCCACGTCCACCAAGAGCATCCGTTCGACAAACCACAACAAGCACACCACGTCGAACTGGTTCTACCGGAAGCATCTGGAGAGCTTTTTCGAAAAACTGGGTGAGTCTGTCGAAGAAACCGGCTGCACGACGCTCCTCGACGCTGGGTGCGGCGAGGGCTTTGTGGCAGACTTTCTGTCGAAGAGGCTGCCGGACCTCAAGGTCACCGGCGTCGACATCAATTCCGAAGCGATCGAATTTGCGAAAGAGCACTTCGGTGATGAGGCCGTTTTCCGAATAGGCAGCGTATACAAGCTTCCTTTCTCCGACAACTCGTTCGATACTGTGCTGTGCAGCGAGGTGCTCGAACACTTGGACGATCCGAACCGCGCGGTTTCGGAGCTGAAGCGCGTCGCGCGGGACTATGTGGTCATAACCGTGCCGCACGAACCATACTTCCAATGGTTGAATAATATCAGCCAGTGGCTGCACCTGGGTCCTGACTGCGCCCACGTTAATTTTTGGACGTCGAACACATTTCAGGCATTCATCTCAGCCTACTTCGATGATCCTCAGTTCGAGTGGAAGCAGCTCTACCAGATCGCTATCGCCAAATTGTAGGCGACGACACACGCGAGCCGACTGAATCTTACGTCCCTCGGAGATCGTAGGAGAGGATACCATCTCCATATGCTTCGAATGATCATGACTACGGCTCATTTTCGCCTTTGGACGGCGCTTTGCCTGCTTCCGCTCATGCTGATCGCGGCGGCGGCACACGGCCAATCCGTGCCTGATGCGGCAGAGCAGATCCAGGCACCGGAGTACCCGTTGTTCGCGGAAGCGCTGCAAGCGGGCTCCGTATATATCGTTCCGGTCGAGGGAACGATCGACAACGTGCTTGCTCACTATCTCGATAGGGCAATCGGAGACGCGGAGAGCAACGGCGCGTCACTTATCATTTTCCACATCGACACGTTCGGCGGACTCGTCGACGCGGCGGACCACATCCGAAAGGCCATACTGAATGCCGATCCGACGACCGTCGCGTTTATCGACAAGAACGCAGCGTCAGCCGGTGCACTCATTTCCTACGCCGCCGATAAGATCGTCATGGTACCGGGCTCGTCGATCGGAGCGGCCACCGTCGTCGAGGGTGCGGGTGGTGATGCGGCGCCGGACAAGTACCAGAGTTACATGCGCGGACTCATGCGGTCGACGGCGGAGGCCAATGGCCGTGATCCGCGTATCGCGGAAGCGATGGTTGACGAGACGCTCGAGGTGGAGGGTGTATCTCCGGCAGGAAGTGTGCTCACGCTATCGGCGACGGAAGCTCGACAACTGGGTGTGGCGGATGCCGTTCTGGATGAAATGGGAGCGGTAATCGAACAGGCGGGGCTGACCGAAACACAAGTCACCCGTCATCATGCAACAGGTACCGAGCGCCTCCTGCGGTTTCTCAGCTCGCCGGTCCTGCAGTCCATTCTCATGCTGATGATGATGGGCGGGCTGTACTTCGAGCTGCAAACGCCCGGCGTCGGCTTTGCAGGAACCATCGCGGCGATCGGCGCCTCCATGTTCTTTGCGCCGCACTACATGATGGGATTGGTGGAGAGCTGGGAACTCGTTCTGTTCGGCATCGGCGTCTTGCTGCTTCTCGCCGAGATATTCGTGATTCCCGGATTCGGTGTGGCCGGCATATCCGGTCTGGTTCTCGTAGTCGGATCGCTGTTCGCCGCGCTTGTCGGCAACATCGGCCTGCAGTTTCCTGGAGCTGAAGAGCTCGCTTCGGCAGTCCTGACGATGGCGATCACAATGGTCTTGCTTATCGTGATGATGTTTTCGTTAAGCCGTTATTTACCGCGGTCGGAGAGATTCAACCAGCTTGTCCTCAGTCCCGAGCTCTCCAGCCTTGGCGGTTTCGTATCGGCTGAATCCGTCAGCGACCTGAAGGGAAAGTTGGGTCAGACGATCACCCCTCTTCGTCCATCCGGCGCGGCAGAAATTGATGGCGAGCGGGTCGATGTAATTTCGGCCGGCGATTTCATACCGGCAGACACGATGGTCGAAGTCGTTCGCGTCTCCGGCTCGCGAGTCGAGGTACGGCGGAAGCTGCTCGAAGCGACAGGCGAAACATCTGCAACGTGACTCGTACACTGGACCGCGCCGCGAATCTCCGGACAGCTTATCGAAAGCTTGATTGGAACTCCTTCTTCCCATATCTCTTGTTCTAGTCGGATTGGCGCTGATAGCCGTCGAGGTCTACCTCGTGCCCGGCTTCAACGTCGTCGGCGTATTCGGTTTTGTCGTGATCCTCTTCGCGATCGGCTACACGTTCTCCGAGACTGGCCTGATCGGAGGAGTCTATTTGACTATCGGCACGGCCGTTTTTGGAGGTGGGCTCTTCTATCTGATGTGGACGTCGGGTGCGTGGGACCGTTTTGTACTCGCAACGAACCTCCGAACGAATGAGGACTCCGTCGTCAGAGAAAGCGAGCATCGCGCGAAATACCTCGGGAAATCCGGGGTCGCAATGACGCCGCTTCGCCCCACCGGCGTGGCAGAGATCGACGGCGAACGTATCGAGGTCGTGACCGAGGGCGAATTCATCGCATCCGGCAGCAAAGTGCGCGTCGTCGCAATGGATCGGCGGAAGTTTTTCGTTCGGCTGACGGACGCGGTCGCTGAATCGGCGAACTGACCTCCCTTGTTCGAAGAGGCAAGATGTAATCGGGTCGAATCCGGTGCGGCCCGCTCGAATACGCGCTGTTCAATCCCTATTTTCGCGCTCACCGTCCGACGGATTCGACTGCTGTCGACGAGCAACGATTCTTGAACGGCACAACTACTCTCAGCAGTGACACCGCACGTCTTTCCACCGTATGCGTCAGTTCCAGCTCGCCCTTGAATCTACCACAATCGATGCATCCGGCGCCGACTCGGCGGAGATACTAGAGGGGCTGAATCCTTCACAGCAGGAAGCGGCCCGGACCACGGATGGACCGGTACTGATCATCGCCGGACCCGGATCGGGAAAGACGCGGACGCTCACGCACCGCATTGCCTATCTGATTTCGACCGGCAAAGCTCGTCCCTACGACATTCTGGCGCTGACCTTCACGAATAAGGCGGCTCGGGAGATGAAAGAGCGGATCCAGCGGCTCGTTGGCTCCGAAGAGGCAAAGGGCATCTGGATGGGGACGTTCCACTCTATGTTTGCGCGGCTGCTTCGAATCGAAGGGGAGAAGCTCGGCTATACATCCGATTTCAGCATTTACGATACCGACGATTCAGAGCGGATCATACGGCAGTTGATGGACCGCTTCGACATGGACACCAAACAGTTCAGTCCGAGAAGTCTGCGCCACCTGATATCGAGTGCGAAGAACCAGCTTATCTCGCCGGCGGAGTACGGGCGTGTGGCAGGCTCGCTGCCACAGGACCGCGCGGCCAAACTCTACGGGCCGTACGAAGAGATGCTGCGGCGTTCGAATGCCCTCGATTTCGACGACCTGCTCATCAAGCCGATCAAATTGTTCGATCAGCATCCGGATGTGCTGGAGAAATATCAGAGCCGGTGGAAGTACGTGCACATCGACGAATATCAGGATACGAACCGTGCGCAGTACGTAGTTGCAAAACAGCTCGTCGATAAGCATGAGAACGTTTGCGTCGTGGGCGATGATGCGCAGAGCATCTATGCTTTTCGCGGGGCAGACATCGGAAATATTCTCTCCTTTCAGCGCGATTATCCCTCGGCGTCGACGGTGCGGCTGGAACAGAACTATCGCTCGACGCAGCGGATTCTGCGAATGGCCGATTCCATCATCAAGCAGAATCAGGACCAACTCGAAAAGTCGCTCTGGACCGAAAACCCGGAGGGCGATTACGTGATCTTGATGGAGGCCCTGTCGGAAAAGGACGAAGCTCAGAAAATCGAGAGGACCATTCGCGATTTGCAAGTACGGATCGGTTACGGCGCCGAACAGTTCGCCATCCTTTATCGCACGAACGCACAGAGCCGATCGATCGAGGATGCGCTGCGGCGCGGCGGGCTGCCGTACCGCGTTATCGGTGGCGTTTCCTTTTACCAGCGTAAGGAGATCAAAGATGTGCTGGCATACTTGCGGCTGACCGTCAATCCGAACGATACGGCCAGCCTTCGCCGTGTCATTAACTATCCGACCCGCGGGATCGGTGACAAGACGCAGGAACGGATCATCGCATTCTCCCGCAAGCACGGCGTTACGGTGTGGGAGGCTGTGTCGCGGGTTTCGGAACTTGGCCTGCCGACTCGCACGGAGAATGCCGTGACGGCGTTTCGCGCGATGATGGAACAGTATATCGACGCCGCCGCATCCGATACGCCCGGCGAGGACATCGCCCGAGCTCTCGTACAGGAGACCGGCATCGTCGACGATATTAAGAAGGAGCAGACCACCGAGAATCTGATGCGGTGGGAAAACGTGCAGGAGCTTCTGAACGCCCTCGCGGAGTATACGGCGGCCGATCCGGCCAATCGTACGCTGGCTACGTTCCTGCAGGAGGTCTCGCTGATCACGGACATGGATGAGAGTGACGATACGGAGCGGCGGGTAACGTTAATGACGCTGCACGCATCGAAGGGTCTGGAATATCCGGTCGTATTCATCACAGGTCTGGAGGAGGGTCTTTTTCCGTTGGCCAAAGCGGCGCAAGATGTGACGGAGCTCGAGGAAGAGCGGCGGCTGTTCTACGTAGGCGTCACGCGAGCCGAGGAGCGGCTTTTTCTGTCGCACGCGCGGAGCCGCTTTCGCTACGGTCAGCACGAGTCGAGCATTCGCAGCCGTTTTCTGGACGAGATAGATGAAGATGTCATCCGCACGGAGGCGGGTGCACGTCACGAAACGACACCACGTCGCTTCAGTGTCAGTGCCGGTGATTCGGTGCAGTACGACGACTTGGATCCGCATTACTACCGTCAGAACCTCTCCACAGGGTCTGCGAAAACAACCGAGGGACGCGGCGATAGGCGCGTGGTATACGATGAGGGACATGGCGAAATTGTCCCGGGCGTTCGCGTCGAACATCACCAGTTCGGCGAAGGGAAGGTTCTCGCGACCGATGGAACCGGCAGCCAGGCAAAAGCCGTCGTGTTTTTTCGCTCGGTGGGACAGAAGAAACTGGTTCTGAAATACGCGCGTCTCCAGATAATCGAGTAGAGTAGTCCTTTACAGTCATCGACACGTTCTCCAACGAGTTGGGCAAAGCGTTTTGAAACAGATCATCATTCTGGTTTTTGCAGCGTTCGTCATGATCGGCTGCAATGAGGACGATCGTGAGCAGCTCGTGATCTATTCACCGCATGGGAAGGAAATGCTCGGGGCATACGAAGACAGCTTCGAGGCCGCGTATCCGGGCGTGGATGTCCGGTGGATCGATATGGGCGGCCAAGATGCCTACGATCGCATCCGCACAGAGCGGCAGAATCCGCAGGCCAGCATCTGGTGGGGAGGTGCGGTCATGGCGTTCGACCGTGCGGCACGAGAAGACCTTCTCGAGCCGTACCGGCCGACCTGGGCGGAACACGTGTCATCCGGCTCGTACGGTCCTGATGACACGTGGTACGGCACGTACTTGACGCCGGAAGTTATTACCTACAACACGCGATCGCTCTCGGAGGAAGAACCACCTGGGGATTGGGATGATCTGCTCGATGCGCGGTGGAACGACCGTATCCTCATACGTTATCCGCTGGCTTCGAGCACCATGCGAACGATCTGGGGGGCGATGATCCTGCGGCAGCCGACCATCGAAGAGGGCTATGCGTGGCTCGCGCGCCTGGATCGAAACGTGAAGACGTACACCGCCGATCCGACGCAACTCTATCTCAAGCTGGCTCGCGAGGAAGGGGACCTCACCCTGTGGAATATGCCGGATACGTATATTCAGGCGAATACGGTCGGCTATCCGTTCGATTATCTCATTCCGTCGTCCGGCACACCGCTGTTGACCGATGGTATAGCCCTGGTTAAAGGAGGGCCTAATCTCGACGCCGCAAGAACATTCTACGAGTTCGTGACCTCAGACAGTGCGCTGGTCGATCAAGCCCACACCTTCTATCGCATTCCGGTTCGCACGGACATCGCGCCGGATCGCCTGCCCGAGTGGATTACCCGGGCCGAAATCAAGCCGATGGAGATCGACTGGAACCGCCTTGCCGAAGAAGGCGCAGACTGGATGCAGTATTGGGATGAGAATATCAAAGGCCGCGGCGTCGAGTATCTCAGAGAGCGGGGGCTTGAATAAAAAACAGGGCCGGCTACCCGGAAGGTGCCGGCCCTGTCTCACACGATCGACGCTCACTCATCAGCCTCGGTCCTCTTCAACAACGAGCGCCGACCGTGATTACTCTTGGCGGCTACGCGCTCAGGCACGCGACCGCCTTCCATCGTTTCTCGATGGTGCCCGCTCCGTTCGCAGGGTGCCTAGCTGTTCCTGCAGCTCGAGAACTCGCCGCTCATGGCGCTCGTCCCGCTCCATCAGGACCTGATGCTCTTTCCGAATCTCGTGGAGCTGATCCTGCAGCTCTCTCTGCGCCGAGTCTTGTGAGGTCACCCGGTTGAGCCGGGCATCTACTTCTTGCCGCATTTTGTCGATCGCGTCGCGGTTCTCACGCTGAGTGCGCTCGTATCTCTCGAAACGCTCCTCCAAAAGGCCGTTGCGATCCTTGATGTTGTCCACGTTCGATCGCATCGACGCGAGTTCGTCGCTCGTTCGGCGCCCATCGGTGCCCGCGCTCTGGCGTCGCACCCTGGCTGCGTAAATCCAGGCTCCAACTGACATAAGGAAAAGCACGACCGCACCGATCGTGACTATCGTCCAAGCTTCCGGTGTCATGGCTATCTCCTAAATCATCTGACATTATCCGACCAACCTCATTTACGCGGTCAAACAATGAAGTTCAGGCAGATCAGTGCCGATGTTGTTACAGCGGAGCGTGCGTCCGAGACGTAACGAAAGCCGCGAAAGTATGAAGGACAGAGGTGATGGAGGAGGACCTACGCGTCGTCTTTCGGGCGATATCCGATTCGATGAAATGGGTTCGTCAGCGACGAAGAAATGTTCTTTAGATGAGCGTTTACGCGCTTGAAAAAACGGACGAGCATCATGAGCGCCACCAGATCTCGGGCGATGAACTCGGTGTCGGCACCGCCGATGATGTCGTCGATCATATCGTCGCACGTGTCCGAGACTTCTCCGTACTTGTCTAAAACAAACCTCGCTTCCGATTCGTCGTCCTCCCTAAACGCAGTGATCGTGGCATCGAAGAAGCGGTTCGTCTGCTTCCAGAGCAGATTGAAATCCTCGGTGTAGGGACCGAATTCGAGACGACGCGGAATCAGCGTAATGATTTCAGCGATGTTCTTGTCATAATCGCCGACCCGCTCCGTGTCGTCCACGATGGACAGCAGTACGAGAGAGAAGTAGAGGTCGTGTGTACCCGCCAGCGTGAGGTGCTCGTAGACTTTCCGGCGAACGTCGCGGTGGAGCCGGTTCATTTCCTTATCCATCTTCTTAATCGTGCGCACGTCTTCCGGCGGTGCATCCTGGACGAGTGCCGTCGTCACGAGCTGAAACATCTCGTGGCTCAAATCGAGCATGCGCACCGTCTCGTCGATGCATTCCTGAAGGAGGTCGGATTTCGGATTACTCTTAAAAATGTTCATGGCGTTAATGCTGCACGCTAATTCGTAACAAGGAAGATCGCCAGCGGCACCAGGTAGAGTAGAACAAATATTGTGATTACAATGATCACGTTCCGCATGGACGCGCCGGCGAAATGTCCCACCCGCCTTGCGATGCCTATTGGAATGGAACGGAGCGGGTAGAAGATCAGAATGCCGAAGGTGTTGAATATCAGATGGCTGAATGAAACCGTTACGGCTATCGGATTCCCTGTGCCCAGCGCGGCGACGATCGCCGTCATCGTCGTGCCGATATTCGCACCCATCGTAAATGGAAAGATTTCGCGGAGCGTGAGCAGTCCGGCGCCTGCAAGCGGCACGATTAGAGAGGTGGAAACCGAACTGCTCTGAACTAGAAGGGTTAGCATGACGCCGGCGAGAAACGTGGCGTAATCTCGTCCGAAAAGATACTTGTCTATTACTTTCTCAGCTCGCTGCACGACGGCTGAACGCATCGTGCGGACGAGAACCATCAGCGAGAGGAACAGCATCCCGAGCGACAGAAGCATCAATGCTATGGGCTTGAAGACAAAGCCCCCGAACACTGCATCGAGAGCCTCGATGGCCGGACTAACGATTAAACCGACGGGATCGAATAATTCCATTCCGCCGATATCAGAAAACGCAGCCTGAAGTGCGACCGCAGCACGTTCGATGGGGTGGAACAGGACCTCCAGCGGGAAAATAACCGCCACGCTGAGGAGATTGAAGACGTCGTGCACGATCGCGGCCGAGAGGGCGCGCCGGAATTCTACTCGACGTGTAGCGTGGCCGAACGACACGAGCGTATTCGTGACGGTCGTGCCCACGTTTGCACCCATGATCACCGGGATGGCCGAGCTCAGGGACAGCCCGCCGGCGGCGACCAGCCCTACGATGATGGACGTGGTGGTCGACGAGCTTTGAATGAGGCTCGTAGCAAGCATGCCCAGAAAAAGGCCGAAGAACGGATTCTCCGTCGTATGAAGGAGGGCGACGGCGAAATCCTCTCCGAATAACTGGAAGGAGTGCCCCAGCAGGTTGATTGCGACCAGGAACGCATACAGCGTTACCACCAGTATGGCTAGCGTGCGGATCCATATCCAAACGCGCGACTCAGCCCGGTCTTGAAGCTCCACTTTGTGTCGGATTCATCAGAATGCCTGGGAGCGCAAATAATAGTGAACCCACGACGGAATTGCGTCGCCTACCGGATTCGGCTAGTTCATCGGCACGTCCAAATGCCGGGCCAGCTCGTCGTATGAGGCCACAATGATGTGTGCGCCCGCCTGAGCGAGTGCGTCGTGATCGAACGATGTTGTGATAGCGGCGACCTCACACCCGGCGGCTACGGCCGACCGGACGCCGTTCGTCGAATCTTCAATGACGAGGCATGCGGATGGTCGTATGCCCAGCTTCGCTGCCGTGGCTAGATACGGCTGCGGATGTGGCTTGGGATGTTCGATGTCCTCCGCAGTCACGACCGTCTCGAAGTATCGCGCCAGATCGAATTTCTCGAATGCGATCTGTAGATCGACAAGCACAGATGAGGTAGTAAGCGCCAGGCGGTAAATCGTATGCGAGTTCCTGATGAAGGTCAGCGCACCGGGTATGGCGGTGAGATCCCGCGTGAGCTCGCGATAGGTGCGCTCCTTCGCAGCAATCAAATCGTCGACGTTCGCGCGTCCGTCGGCATATTCTCGGACGATCAGCTCGAACGCCTCCCTCTCCCGCATTCCTCGGATAGTGGGAAAGATCGATTCAGGTACATCCAGGTCGAACTCACGGAAGACCACTCGCTGCGCTTCATCATGGAGCGGCTCCGAATCGATGATGACCCCATCCATGTCAAAGAGCAGTGCTTCGAGTTTCGACATGTAAGATGATGGCATCTGGATGTGGTGAGTAGTGCTGCGATGTGCTATTCGGCGAGCCGGGCTCAGTGCGGAGCGTCGGCCGTTTGCACCGCAAAAACGTGTTCTACGGCCTGGAGGCTACCATCATTCGGCGCCGGTTCGAGCTCCAGGATGCTGCACACCATCTCGTAAATATGGATGCTCGACAGCGGTCCGATCGTCGCCCCCCGGCGAAACGAAGGTCCGCCGGCGATGAAAATCCCAGCCATGGACCCAAGTTCGTTGTCGTAGCCGTGAGTGCCTCCATTATATCGCGCTGGATCCTCTTCAAAGCGCCGCCGTGTTGCGAACTCCCATCCCTCATCAGCAACTGCAATGATGGGAGGTGTTCGTTCATGTTCCGCGAGATGATATCGAGCAGGAAGATCGTCCTTCGCATAGGCGGTGACATGGGCGTGTAGGTCAAGTGCACGGACAATTGAATCGGGATCCGCATCCGAGGGGGGCCACATCATCAAAACCGGACTGTACTCTACGATGTGTGCAGCCTCCGGGTCGACGAAGTCATCGATGACGAGGACGCGGTCCTCCGATGTCTCTGCCATTCCGTGATCAGACGTTACGATGATATCTACGTCGCCGAGAACGCCGCGTGCTTCCAGACCGTCCAGGAGCCGGCCGATGTATTTGTCTACCGCTGTGAGAGCATCTGCCACCAGGGGCGAATCAGGGCCGTGGACATGCCCCGCTGCATCCACATCACTGAAATAGAGCGTGATGAACGTCGGCTGCTCGGCAGGCCCCAAATCCAACCAGTCCAAAACTTGATCGACGCGCTTTTCACCGGGAATCCGACTGTCATACTCGAACCAGTACGTAGGGCGAACCCCCTCAACTGGAGCTTCGGACCCGGGCCAAAAATACGTTGCGGTGATCTGACCCTGGTTCTCGGCAGTGGTCCACAGAGGTTCGCCCTGCCACCAGCGGGGATCACCAGCCGCCTCTCGATTGGACAAGCTAAACCGGCTTCCGATAGAGGGATCCACCATATTGTTCGAGATAATCCCGTGATTCTCGGGATAGAGCCCTGTGACGATCGAATAATGCGTCGGGAAGGTTTTGGTCGGAAAGACCGGAATCAAACGCTCCGCTCGAACTCCGCTCGCGGCGATAGCTTCGAGGTTCGGCGCGTTGTAGGCGTCAAGATAATCCCAGCGCACACCATCCAGGGACAGGAGGATGACGGTCGGCCGCAGTTCGGGCGCCTCAGAGTTACCCTCCTGTGACGTGCCAATGCACCCACTCCAAAAGCACAGGACCACGAGGATGAAAAGGCGCTCCGGCCGGAGCGTCAGTCGAAACATGCAGGCGTGAACTGATCGGAGGGAGGCTCAGGGCGCTCATTTAATCGCACCTCCGCGGTGAAAGTTGCGAGACTGAAATCGCAAGGGTGATCCGATCTCAACTCCTGCCGAAAAAGTAATAGAGAATGCAGCCGAGAATCGGGAAGAAAATGATTAGCAGCGCCCAAAGGACCTTGTTTCCGGTCGACTTGGCACTCCCGGCAAGCTCCACGAGCGCGATGATGTCCAGAATGACGATTAAACCGCCGCAGCATCCGAGCGTCCAAAAATTTCCGACGCGTTCGAAAAGATTCGGCCCGCAGCCGGCTAGAACGACGGCTGAAACGAAGACGATGAGAACGGAGGTGAGGATTCGCAGTGTTTTATCCATTGATCTATCGTATCGCAGCCGGTGATATCGCTCTGAGTCCGGGGCTAAAGGTGCCGATATATACGAAGCGCCCGGAAGAGGTGCAGTACGGAAGCGTCCGCGTGAGGTTACATTGGTGAAAGTTCGCCTTGCCGACCGCCGTCTCAGCAATCCCCTGGCTCGAGGCGCCTCAGGCGGTGCTTTTGCGGAACAGCCGGTCTCGGGTGCCTGTTTGAGCGAACGCTTTATCCCCGAACACGTCGCAGCGTACGCTCGCATGAAAATCGGACATCTCACATTCGGAGCGCAACCTCTCTTCCTTGCGCCCATGGAGGACGTTAGCGATCCGCCGTTCCGGATCCTTTGCAAGCGGTTCGGCGCTGACATGCTGTACACCGAATTTATTTCGACCGGCGGTCTGCTGTACGAAGCGGAAGACTCACTTCAGAAGCTCGATATTTACGAGGAAGAGCGACCGATAGGAATCCAGATATTTGGAGGTGATGTCGAGCAAGTGCGCGCGTCTATGTCTATCGTCGACCGTGCGAATCCGGACATCATCGACATAAATTTTGGATGTCCGGTAAAGAAAGTCGTGTGCAAGGACGGAGGCGCCGGCATCCTCCGGAATATCCCAAAGATGCAGACGATAACCGAGGCTGTACTCGATGGCACCGCTCGGCCGGTTACTGTCAAGACGCGCCTCGGATGGAATGATCAATCGATCAAAATCCTCGAGGTCGCGCGGATGCTCGAAGACATAGGTGTGCAGGCGCTGGCTGTCCACGCACGGACTCGCGCCCAGATGTACAAAGGCGATGCACGCTGGGAGTGGCTGCGGCGAATCAAGGAGGACGGCGTTCGCAGTATTCCGCTGATCGGCAACGGAGATGCGACCGATCCCAAAAGGATCAGGGAAATGTTCGGCGAAACGGGGGTCGATGCCGTGATGATTGGTCGCGGCGCGATAGGCAATCCGTGGATCTTCCGCGACACGAAAGCCTTTCTGGCGACCGGAGAGATTCCCCCCCGGCCTTCGTGGGAGGAGCGGCTTTCGGTAGTGGCAGAACATCTGACGCTTAAGTGCGAGTGGCTCGGCGAGCGAAAAGGTGTGCTCGAGATGCGTCGGATGTACGGCGGGTACTTTAAAGGATTTCGCGACGCCTCGAATCTCCGGTCGCTGTTGATGGAGCAGGAGTCGAAGGACGGCGTGCTCGAGGTTTTGCTCAATTTCAGAGAGGATGAGCCGGAACTACAGATCGCGGTACCATCCCTCGCAACGAAGAGGAAGGTGCGGGCGGTTAAACCCGTCGCGCTCGGCGCGTGATCGCCCGTCTAAACCTGTTTGCCCCTTCTAAACAAGGCCTCGTCGATCAGGTACAGTGCACCGCCGATTACGGCAAATACGGCGATGGATATGAATGGCCGCCAGATTACGAACCCGCCGATACAGCCGAGCACCCCGCCCAGGTACTTGATGTAGTTGAGCTGCTCGTTGGAGGTGTTCTTTATCAGCGCTTCGAGCTTTCGCTCATCATACCGCTCGATGTTGCTGATGATGATGTCGTATACATCGAGGTTTTCGACGAAGCCAAGGACGACTTTAGTCACCCATCGCTCGATTTCTTCCGAACGCGCCTCGATCTTCTCAGGAATCCGGTCGAGCAAACGATCGAGATCGTCGAGCGCGGTGTCGAGGTTAGACGGAATCTCGCGTACGGCGGCCTCCACGCGTCGCTGAAAGTCTTCTTCGTTTAAGAATCGATACGCCCGCAGGGCGAACCCGCCGACCCCTTTGCCCGCGAAGCGCTCCAGCTTCTCTCCGAGAAAGTCCGTGATCCTTCGCCTCACGGCCTCCGATGACAGCACAGTTTGGAGATAGTCGGCCGTGAGCCCCTTCAGCTCCCGGCGAAAATCCTGATCCTCCACGACTCCCCGAGTGACCGCGAGCGTGACATCGCGATACTTGGGGATGATGCCGCTGGCCTCGATCTTCTCCTTGATGATGGTTTCATTGATGAGCTCCTCTGAAACGGCTTTTGCCAGCCGAAAGATTACGCGCTCGCGCTGAGCTGGAATCAAGCCCTGGCCGAAGATCGGTCGGCGTTCGCGCGGGTTAAAGAGCATGGTGATCGCCAGCCAATTCGTCAGGAAGCCGATCAAACCGCTGACGGAGATTATGCGCAGGAGACCTTCGATCTCCAGAAGGAAGCCGAACGCCCGCACCTCGATGCCTGGAAAATCCCAGACAAAACTAAAGGCGAAAAGCGCACCTAGAATCCACGGGATCAGCTGCAGATAGGGGAGGAGTCGGGCATACGCTCCTTCTGCCTTCGGCGGCTCGGCTGTGACCGTCGGTGTTTCGGGAAGGTCAGGGAGATGCCGGCTTATATATCGTGCGAGAAGTAAACGGAGGTCATGCGCGCGCGCCCGCGTCAGCATTCGCGCCTCGTCGACCTCAGCATGTTCATCCGGCTCACTAAGCTCATCGTCTGCCGACCCACCGTCGCCGGTCGGAGGGAAGGGCGCGCTATTGTCTGGATCGTTGGGCACGTCGGCTCGCAGGAGCTGCAGAAAGTGAATGCTCTCGACAGAAGGCACATGCTGCCGCCGAAACGGCGCGGCCCGTGTACGCCGCCGACGCGGAATTGTTGATGCGCAGGGGCGATGCAGCGGACATGTGCGATGATTCGAGGGCGCCCGGCTGCTATGTGACGGCAGTCAGTCCCAATCGATCCGCGCGGGCTTGCATCGCCTCGATGACTGTTTGGATGTGACGATCAAATTCGACGCCTAACTCGTCTGCACCGTCGCGGATGTCCTCGCGAGATACTGCCGCGGCGAAGGCCTTGTCCTTCAATTTCTTTTTGACGGATTTAACCTTCATCCCTTCAAGCTTTGTGGGACGCACGTATGCGACAGCCGTAATGAATCCCGAGAGTTCGTCGACAGCAAACAGGGATTTCGCTAGCAGTGTTGTTCGGGGTGTGCCGGAGTAGTCCGCATGACCGAGAATGGCTTGGAGCATATCCTCAGGGTACCCCCTCGAACGCAGCACGTCGACACCTACGAAGGGATGCTCTTCCTTAGACGGATGCTTCTCATAATCCATGTCGTGAAGAAGACCGGTCATCCGCCACAGACCGACGTCCTCACCGTACTGCTCGGCGTATCGTTCCATCGCGGCTTCCACGGCGTAGGCGTGGCGTCGTAGACTCTCAGTCTTCGTCCATTCGTGGAAGAGTTCCAGGGCGTCATGGTAGTCGGGCATAGCGCATCGGCTCATGAATTCAAGTTCATCGATCTACTTGTCCGAAACCGGAGCAGCGTCGTCGGAGGCAGCACGTGGTGCGCTTTACCGCTAGAACAGGTCGATCAGGTCGAGATGCTGCAGATACTTACCTGGATCGTTCTCGAACTCCGTCAAAATCCGGTTCATTGCGGCGAGGGACGAGTCGAGCTGCGCATATACCGAGGGATCGTTTATGAGGCGTGCCATCGTACCGTCACCATTGTTGATCTTATCGAGGACCTCATCGAGCGTCTCCGTCGTGCCCTCGACACGCTCCAGCGACGCTTCGAGACGGCCCATCGAATTGTTTAGCCGCTGAACGGCCATCGAAAGCGTGTCGGAGCTGGTACCCGAAAATGCAGACATGTCGCCGGAAAACCTCTCGAGATTCATCAGCGTCCGGTGAAGCGTCTCCTGCTCCGCACGAAGCGTACCTTCGAGTGTGTTGGCGGCCCGGCGGAATGCTATCAGCGTTTGCTGCACCTCACCGTCCACTCCGTCCAATAACACCTCCACTTCCCCGAAAGTGCGATTCGCATTCGTCAGGACATCATTAACCTGATCCGCGATCTCGGGGCCTCGTTCCGTCACCATCTCGACGAGACCAGTACTCGCCGTGCCTGGAATAAAGCCGCCCTCTTCCACCCGATCGTTCGAAGGCGGCCCGAGATGAATGTTCATATGGATGCTCGCCAGTGCAGCAATGCCCCCGAGGGTTACATGAGAACCTTCAGGTACTGAGATTGCCCGGTCGACGTGAAACTGTATGCGGACCCGGTTCGCTCGAGGATCCAGCTCAACCTCATCTACGGCGCCTACACGCACTCCGTTGACTCGCACGGAACTTCCCTCAGTCAAGCCGCCGGCGTCATCGAAGGTCGTGTTGAGGGTATATGTGCCGCGGAAAAGCGGAAGATCCTCGAAGAATCGCACACCCAGCACAAATATGATGACGGCGACCACGATCGAGATACCGACGGTAATTTCTTTTGAGTATTTCACTGAGTCATCGGCGCGTTAGGGAGGTACGGGTGCGGCGTTCGGGTATACGGAAGTGGAGGGCGATGTACGATTCATGACCCTACTGATGCACCGGTGCGACGTTGTGCGTTCCGATCTTGTACTCGTTGGCGCGAACGAACTCGAGCAGAACGCCGTCCTCGCTCGTGTGCAACTCCTCGATCGTGCCGGTCCAATGAAGCTTGCCACCGTGTATGAACGACACGCGGTCGGCGATCGATAACACCGAGTGCATGTCATGCGTGATCACGACGCTCGTGACGCTCAACTGTTCGGTTAGAGTCTTGATGAGATCATCGATCCGGTTGGATGTCTCCGGGTCGAGACCGCTGGTCGGTTCGTCATAAATGATGTATTTAGGCTGCAACGCGATCGCCCGGGCGAGGGCCACACGCTTCTGCATCCCGCCGGACAGCTCCGATGGCGTTTTGTTACCAATGTCGGCAAGGTTCACCATTTCCAGGCAAGCTTTTGCCTGCTCCTGGATGGCGGACTCCGGCCGATCGGTGAACGTCCGAAGCGGGAAGGCTACATTCTCGAACGCCGTCATGGAATCGAAAAGGGCACCTCCCTGGAAAAGTACCCCGAACTTTCGTCGAACCTGCCGAAGTTCGCGGTACGATACGTCATTAATGTTGACATCGTCGACGTATACGCTGCCCTGCTCGGGCGTCAGTAGTCCGATGATGTGCTTCATGAGCACGCTCTTCCCGGAACCCGAACGACCGATGATTGCGAGCGTCTCACCCTCGACCACGTCAAGAGAGACATCGTCGAGAACGCGGACGCCCTCGAAGCCCTTCGAAATGTTATTGATTCGGATCATTGTGCTTAACCTCCTATAGGAGCGCGATGGCCAGAAAGAGATCAGCGAAGAGGATGAATACGCAGCTCATGACGGCAGCCTGCGTCGTGCTCCTGCCGACGCCTTCGGCGCCGCC
>CAZKNF010000031.1:0-33622 GCA_964554105.1 uncultured Rhodothermales bacterium
CTTCGACTCGTGCCTGTCCTCCGAGCCGGCCTTCGGTACCCACCTCGCGGGCCACACGGGTCACCTCCGAGGCGAATGAGGAAAGCTGATCGACCATCGTGTTGATCGTGTTCTTCAGCTCGAGAATTTCGCCCTTCGCGTCGACCGTGATCTTCTTCGTCAGGTCGCCGGTTGCCATGGCCGTCGTCACTTCAGCGATGCCGCGCACCTGCGTGGTGAGATTGTCGGCCATCGAATTCACATTGTCCGTCAGGTCCTTCCACGTACCCGACACGCCTTCGACCTCCGCCTGGCCCCCGAGCTTACCTTCCGTGCCCACTTCGCGGGCCACACGGGTCACCTCCGAGGCGAACGAGGAAAGCTGATCGACCATCGTGTTGATCGTGTTCTTCAGCTCCTGAATTTCGCCCTTCGCGTCGACGGTGATCTTCTTTGTGAGATCGCCGGTAGCGACCGCCGTCGTCACCTCCGCAATGCCGCGCACCTGTGTCGTCAGGTTGTCGGCCATCGAGTTTACGTTGTCGGTAAGATCCTTCCAGGTGCCGCTGACCCCCTGGACCTTCGCCTGGCCACCCAGCTGGCCTTCCGTACCCACCTCGCGCGCCACGCGGGTCACTTCCGCCGCGAAAGACGAAAGCTGGTCGACCATCGTGTTAATCGTGTTCTTCACTTCGAGGATCTCCCCCTGCGCATCGACGGTGATCTTCTTTGTCAGGTCGCCGTTCGCCACCGCCGTCGTCACGTGCGCGATGCCGCGCACCTGCGTGGTGAGATTGTCGGCCATCGAGTTTACGTTGTCCGTCAAATCCTTCCACGTACCGGAAACGTCTTTCACCTTCGCCTGCCCACCCAGCTTGCCTTCCGTGCCGACCTCGCGTGCCACGCGGATCACCTCGGAGGCAAATGACGAGAGCTGATCGACCATCGTATTGATCGTGTTCTTCAGCTCGAGAATCTCACCCTTGGCTTCGACCGTGATTTTCTTCGTCAGGTCGCCGTTCGCCACTGCCGTCGTCACTTCAGCGATACCGCGCACCTGCGTGGTGAGGTTGTCGGCCATCGAGTTTACGTTGTCCGTCAAATCCTTCCACGTGCCGGAAACGCCCTTGACGCGCGCCTGTCCGCCGAGCTGGCCCTCCTTGCCGACTTCGCGTGCCACACGCGTCACTTCTGAAGCAAAGCTCGAGAGTCGCTCCACCATCGTGTTGACGATCTTGGCGGTTCGCCGGAATTCTCCCTGTATCGGAGCGCCATCTACCTCCAGGTCGATCGTTTGCGACAGATCCCCCTTCGCAACCGCACCGATCACCCGCTCGACTTCGGTGATCGGACGGCCCATGTCGTCGATGAGATCGTTCACCGCATCCATTCCCCGTCGCCAGCCACCGGTGAATCCGGACACGCTGGCACGTTCCATTATGCGGCCCTTCTCGCCAACCTTTCTGCTGACGCGCTCGAGCTCGCGCGTCATCATTTCGTTGCGCTCGATGATGTCGTTCAGAGTGTCGGCGAGCCGGCCGACCACGCCCCCGTCCTCAACTACGTAGCGCGTAGTGAAGTCGCCTTTCTTAACCGAAAGGAGCACTTCCAGCAAATCTCGGACGTCGGCTTCCTCGAGTGAGCGGCCACCCGGATGGGTCGAGCGCCTTTCGGCACTCGGTTCTGAAGCTGCAGACTTCTGCTCGGCAGCCTCGGAGGGACCTGAATCTTTCGATGCGGATTTCGAATCGGCGAGTTCTGCCGGCTCTGATGAGGATTTCGTCGCACCATTGCTCAGCGACGAAGCAGCATCTTTCTCGGACTTCTTGGAAGATTCTGACATAAAACTGGAGGGGAAGGAGCGTACAGTGGACTGCGTGCAGCGTGGATCGGCCGTTTAGCGGAAGCCGGACCTACCAGGTTCTGATAAGCCATTGCGGACGGGAGCCGTCTCTGCGGCTTCAAACCATCGCTATAGATATACTCCTGACCTCCATCATAGCCATCGGATATGTTCACAATTGTGTAACACCTAGGGCACATACCCGAGGTGTAACAGGATCGTCACAATCATGCGGCTACTGCTGCATTCATAACACGCAGCCAGCGTCTCACCTGGGCGAACACGAGAAACTGCTCGGCAACCCTGCGTTGCCCATTGTGCGCCCATTCTTCTCTGAGATCCGGTGCAGCCAGCATTTCGTTTAAGACGGTGGCCAACTCCTCCGGGTCTTGAGGATCATCCACGAGGCGCCCGTCTAAACCGTCTCGCACTTGATTGCGGATACCGACTGCCCACGTTCCCATTATCGGGCAGTGTTTCCACATCGCCTCCGTTACTGTGAGTCCAAATCCTTCCTGGATCGAATTCTGCACCACAATCGAGGAGCAGCGCTGAAGGGTGTTCACCATCAGTGCGTTGACTCGGCGCGAGCGCATCGGCAATACTAGAACTGCAACATCTTGTTGAATCGATCTCGGGAGCTGACGCCATAAATCGCAGAGCTCCTGAAAGACCTCCAGACCCTCCGGATCATCCTGTACTGCATCCGGGTCCGGACCGGCTAGAACGAGCCGCACCAGATCCAGGCGCCGACGATGCTGCTCCGACCACTCGTCGTGGGCACCGTCACGCCGCAGCTTCAATCGTTCGAACCCCTTCAGGAGGTGTGCCCAGCCTTTGAGCCGATCCCAGCGAGATATCTGCGTCACGATCGGCCGGTGAAGCAGGCCAATCGAACCATTCTGGTCGGCGGGTGCGAACGTCCCATCCACCTGGAGCCGCATGGCCGGGGTCTCGAAAGAGGGCGTGAGAATGGGTTCAAGCGTGCCATCCATATGGGCGTTGCTCAACACCCCAGCAACCTTGCGAATCGACAGCTGCCGGTTCTTGTCGCTGAGGGGATCGATGGCCGGCGAGATTATTTCCGCTCGATCGGCGAGAAAGTCAGGTACATACTCGGCGAACGTGAAGACGGTACGGTCATAGACTTGAGCCCACATCTCGAGAAAACTCCAGGCTGCTTCTGTCTGCGGCGTCGCAGCGTCCAGTCCGATGTGACATCGCCATATCGCCGGTACTCCCAGCTCTTCTTTCAGCAACGCGCCGACACCGAGCGGCTGCGGGTCGTGCGTAATGACAATGTCGTTTGGGCCGATCCGGTCCTTCAGCAGATTTGCCGCCTCATGACTGACCGAGGCATACAAGGCCTGATCTTCGGCACCGAGCCTGAGATCACCCGTACCGTGCAGAAGATTATGGATGCGCTTCGTCAGGTGGAAGAAGGCATCATCATCACTTCCAACCACGACCCACTCCGCTTTGACGCCGAGGCCGCGAAGGAGCGAGACCGTCTTCGGAAGCATTTCCGCGACACCGCCGCCTTCTTCCGTCGAATTGATCATCCACACCGTGCGGCCCTTCAGCCGCGCAACATCGGTCGCCGCAGCAGCTCTCAGGTCGTTCACCGTCTGGGAGAGGTGGAGATATGCGCTGTAATCCTCGAGCGTTGGCGCCTCTCGAATGTCGACAATACGGATCATGGCCTCAGAATCTTGGAATTTTGCCTACGATAGGGCCAAAATCCTGCCAAAATCGCTGCCGGGGCTCAAGCTGAGCATCCGCTAGGGCATTTCAGTGATGCCTAGCTGTCGGAGCGGCTTCCGCTCCGATCCCGCCGGCTGCTCGAATCGATATTGTCACCCTCCGCGTTCGCCAACATCTCTCGATAGAGATCATCGAGGAACATCGCGAGCAGCTCTGGCTCCTCGTCCGCAAGATCTTTAACGAGTGGTGCAAACTGCTGAAGCCGTTCACGCTCGAGGTTCGAACGCTCACGGAGGTTGTTTTCTAGTGTAACTGTCAGGCGCTCGGCAATGCGAGTACTCACTTCATCCGACGTAGGCACCGGACGTTTCTCGATTTGAATGCCGTAATGGCTCGCAGCACGGAGCAGATTCGCCTGATCTTCGACTGTCGCCAGAACAATGGCAACGCCGGCCTTCCCCGCCCGAGCCGTACGCCCGGATCGATGGATTAGATATTCGGGGTCTTGAGGCACGTCGTACATGAACACGTGGCTCAGATCTGATATATCGATGCCGCGCGCCGCCACATCCGTGGCGATGAGAAAACGTGTCTTCCCCTCCTTCGTACGCTGCATCGCCTCCTCGCGGGCCTTTTGCGTGAGGTCCCCCGAAATCGCGTCGGCATTGAACCCGTAGTTGGAAAGGAATTTAGTTAGATACTCGACGTCGCGCTTTGTGTTGACGAAGACGATCGCCGAATCCGGATTCTCCAGCTCGAAGAGCCGTACGAGCAACCGGTCCTTCTCCATGCGATCGACGACGTAGTATCGATATTCCAGCGTCTCCACACTTTCCTGGCCGGCACTCAGCGAGACGAATTGCGGCTCATTGAGGAATTCGCGCGCCATCGAACGGACCTTCGGGGGGATGGTGGCGCTAAACATATAGCTATTCCGCTCGCGCGGAAGGTACTTCTTGAGCTCCTTCATATCGGGATAGAATCCCATCGACAGCATCTCATCAGCCTCGTCGAAAATCAGAAAATCGAGCTCATTGAGATTGAATGTACCACGGTTGAGATGATCCAGAATGCGGCCCGGCGTGCCGATCACGATCTGGGCTCCCTCCGTTAGGCCCTTGATCTGCGGGCCGTACTTCACTCCTCCATATACGAGCACGGCGCGCATCTCATTTGCCTCCGTCGTTGCAAGCGTCATCCGCTCGAATTCGCTGTGGATCTGCCTTGCAAGCTCACGTGTCGGTGTCAAAATCAGCGCCTGGCTTGCCATCTTCGAGGAATCCAGCAGCTCAAAAAGCGGCAGCAGAAACGCGCCGGTCTTGCCGGATCCGGTTCTCGACTGTACGATGAGATCCGTTCCTTCCAGCAGGTACGGCATCGTTCTCTCCTGAACGGGCATCAGCGAATCCCAGCCGGCCGCGCTCATCGCAGCTTCGATGCGAGCCGGCAACTGGTCCAATTCGACCGGTGCGAGATGCTCCGTCTCGCGCATCTCCTTCAGGTCTTGTTCGCGCTGGCGCTCACGCTGCGCGCGCTGCGTAAGGTCGATTAAGGTTGTGTACGGTTTTTGCGAATCGTCGTTATCAGACATGGAGTCAGTTGAGAGTGGAAGTACGTTCCCAGTGAGGTGTGTGTCGTTCTAGACGGGATCACAAGGCAATCGAGAGAGCGATCTAGCAAAAGTCCAAGACGCAATCTCGTGAAACATACGATTTCAGCCCATCGGAGGTCCCCGAGCAAACACGACTCGTGTGGATCTGAGGCAAGCCGGCCCTACATAGCGAGTCCGCCGTCGACGTGCAGTACGTGTCCTGTGATATAATCCGCGGCAGGCGAGGAGAGGAAGAGCACGGCGTCGGCAACGTTCTGCGGTGACGCCGGGCGGCCCAGTACTACGGCATTCAGCATCGCGTCCTTGGCGGCTTCCGGAAGCGTGGCGGTCATTTGAGTCTCGACATACCCGGGCGCCACTACATTCACGTTCACGCCGCGCGAACCGAGTTCCTTAGCAAGACTCTTCGAAAAACCGATAATCCCTGCCTTCGACGCGGCATAGTTAGTCTGGCCAGGATTCCCGACGACGCCTACGATTGAAGAGAGATTGACGATTTTTCCTGCACGCTGCTTCATCATTGGGCGGTACACGGCCTTGCAAAAGCTGAACACGCTTTTCAGATTCGTGCCGATGACCGTATCCCAATCGTCTTCACTCATCCGGAGCATGAGCCCGTCTTTCGTCACGCCTGCATTATTGACGAGCACGTCGATGGTCCCCCATGCCTGCACGACGTCTTTTACGACCTGCTCGGCGTCCTGCATATCTGCCGCGTCGCCCCTAAACACCAGCACGTCCACACCCGAAGCTTCGAAATCGGCCCTCAGACTTTCGGCCTCCTCTGTGGATGACCGGTAGGTAAATGCAACGCGCGCACCCGCCTTCGCGAACGAGTGTGCGATGCAGCGTCCGATGCCGCGAGAGCCACCTGTCACGAGTACATTCTTTCCAGTGAGATCAAACGCCATTACGAACGTCCAATTATGTTGGTGATTGTGGTGAACTCAGTCCGCCGTGCCGGCGTGGGCGGGTTGTTGGAGAGTGCTGGAACACTCCCGTACGGCGATGGTGATCAGGGTGCCGTGAAGGCTTCGAGTTCCTCCGCCTTACCGGCCGCGAGGGTCTCGATTTCCCGGCCGAGTGTCCGTTTTGCGAGTCCGCTCAGAACGCTGCCTGCGCCCACCTCGATGAACCTCGAAGCACCATCGTCACGCATGCGGCGCATGATTTGAGACCACCGGACCGGCGACATCAGCTGCTCGAGCAGGCGCGCTCGAATCTCGTCGGGATCCGTCGTGGGTTGCGCCGTTACGTTGAGGTAGACCGGGCAATCAGGCGACCGGATCTCGAGTTGTTGAAGCCCTTCCGCCAGCCCGTCCCGTGCGTATTCCATTAGAGGTGAATGGAAGGCGCCACTGACGTTCAGAGGAATCACGCGTTTGGCACCCCGTTCTTCGGCAAACTTCATCGCCCTCGCGACAGCTTCGGGATCACCCGATATTACAACCTGACCGGGCGCGTTAAAGTTGGCGGCCTCTACGACCGAGCCCGGATCAATGGTTGCATCAAGGCACGCCTGTCTGACGACTTCGTCGTCCATTCCCAGAACCGCAGCCATCGTGCCGGGCCGCCTGTCGCCGGCCTCGGCCATAAGCCGGCCGCGTAGTCGCACGAGTTCGAGGCCGGCCTCAAAGTCTATCGCGCCGGCTGAAGCGAGGGCGCTGTATTCCCCGAGGCTGTGCCCTGCACTCATATCCGGCTTCAGACCCCGTTTCTCGAGAATCTCCACGACCGCCGCACTATGAACGTAGAGGGCCGGCTGCGCGATGTCCGTCTGCTTCAGCACGCCTGCTGCCTCCTCGCCTGAACGACCAGCACCAAACATGTAGTCGGAGAGCTTGAATCCCAGCGCGGCATCGGCACGGTCAAACCGATCCCGCGCAGACGGAAAGTGCGCGGCAAGGTCCTTTCCCATACCGACATATTGGCTCCCTTGTCCCGGAAACAGAAATGCCGTCACATTCAGGCCGGCGAAATGGTGGGTAAATTCAGCATGTTTATTCCGTCTGCCCTACTCGGCGAGTGCCATCTCCGTTTCCACCTTCTGCCCATACTTTGATCCGTCGTACGCCCACCGGAGGTAGGTCGAACCCCAGGTAAACCCTCCACCGAACGCGGCAAGCACGAGGGTGTCGCCGGTCGAGAGCTGGTGCTCCCAGTCGGAAAGACAAAGCGGAATCGTGGCAGCCGTCGTATTCCCGTACCGATCGATGTTCATCATCACCTTCTCAATATCTATGCCCACCCGGCGCGCTGTGACGTCGATGATCCTCCGGTTGGCCTGGTGCGGCACGAGATACGTCACGTCGTCGCCTGAGAGATCGTTGCGTTCCATGATGGTGCCGACGGCATCCGTCATCCCCTCGACGGCATACTTAAATACGGAACGGCCTTCCTGCACCAGGTAGTGCATGCCCTTGTCGATCGTTTCATGGGTGGCTGGGTTAAGGCTTCCGCCCCCCAGCATGGAGAGCACCTCCCAGTGCTCGCCGTCGATTCGCTGATAAAAATCGATGAGTCCATTGCCTGACTCGTCAGGCTCCAGGAGCACGGCACCTCCACCATCTCCGAATAGAATGCACGTCGTGCGGTCTGTGAAGTCGGTGACGCTGCTCATTTTGTCGGCACCGATAACGAGCACCTTATTGTGGCGCCCGCTCTCGATGAACTGGGCTCCGGTCGACAACCCAAACAGAAAGCCGCTGCAGGCTGCCGACAGATCAAAGCCATAGGCGTTGTCGGCACCGAGGTTGGACTGTACGAGACACGCAGTCGCCGGAAAAAACATGTCCGGAGTTACGGTCGCAACAATGATGACATCGATCTCATCGGCATCCAGCCCTCGTTTATCGAGAACCTGTTTCGCCGCCTCCGTTGCCATATAGGACGTGGCTTTGTCCGGATCTCGCAGGATCCGCCGCTCGCGAATGCCGGTTCGCGTACGAATCCACTCGTCGTCCGTATCGACCAGTTTCTCGAGATCTTCGTTCGTTAGGCGATCCTCCGGGAGAAATCGACCAACGGCCGTGATAGCTGCACGTCTCATGAAGTCCGTACCTGTCGTTGGGAAACTGATTACTTGCCCAGAGCTTTCGCGATCGCCCCGGCGACGTCTTCCCTCGCTTCTTTCGCGGCAGCGAGGATCATTCGTTCGATGGCGAGGCCGCTCGATCCGCCGTGGCCGATCAGCACGTGGCCGTTCACGCCGAGAAGCGGCGCACCGCCATATTCTTCGTAATTGAATCGTTTTCTAACGGCCGACAGAACGCCCGCAACCAGCTTCTTCTCGTCATCGCCCAGCTGCTGCCGGCCCATCTCCTCGGCGACCATGTGTGGAAATGCGGTCGCCATGCTTTCGCCGAACTTCAGCATCACATTGCCGACAAAGCCGTCGCAGACCACTACGTCGGCTGCATGATGCATGAGCTCTCGGCCTTCGACGTTTCCTTTGAAGTTGATGCCCTGGACCGCATTCAAGGCTTCGAAAGCGGACTTCGACTGTTCGTTGCCTTTCCCAGGCTCTTCGCCGATGTTCAGCAGGCCGATGACGGGATTCTGCCGCTTCATCACGGCGGAAGCGTAGACAGAGCCCATCCGTGCGAACTGTACAAAATGCTCGGCCCGACAGTCGACGTTGGTGCCGACGTCCAGAACCACGCAGTAGCTCTTCGTGGTAGGGAAAAAGCCTACCACCGATGGCCGTGCGACGCCGGGAAGTCGGCCTAGAATGAAGAGTGATGCGGCCATTACCGCGCCGGTATTGCCGGCGCTAACAAACGCATCCGCCTTGCCTTGCTTGTGCGCGCCGAGTCCGAGGTGAATTGACGACTCCCGTTTATTCTTCACAGCCGCGGCCGGCGCTTCCCCCATCTCGATTACGTCCGCGGCGTCGGCGACGTGGATGGGCAGGTCGCGAGCGCCTTGCGCCCGATCGAGTTCCGGGCGAATCAAATCCTCGCGCCCGAATAGCGTGACGTGAACGTCCGGGTCTTCAGTAACCGCTCGGATGGCGCCTTCAACAACGACGGCGGGGGCCTTGTCGCCCCCCATCGCATCGACTGCAATCCGAATGGCCATAATTTTGATCTCCTAGACGCCTGACATCTCAAACCACCTGAGCCGATAGAGAGGAGCTGAGTCTATACGACGTCTTTCGGCTCGACGACCTGTCGGCCGCGATAGTGCCCACAACTCGGGCAGGCGTGATGGAGAAGTTTGACGGTGCCGCAGTTCGGACACTCCATCATCGGCCGTGCCTTCAGGCTGTTGTAATACTGCGACCGGCGCTTTCGCGTGCGTGCTTTCGAGTGTTTCCGTTTTGGATGAGCCATTGCTTAGGTCCTCTTGTTCGATACGACGCCGCATCCGCGCGTCTCAAAAATAGCGATAATTTTAGTCGTCTTGCCGCCCACTCTAACGGCTTGCACCGGATCTCAGCTTCCGAAGAGCTTCCCATCGAGGATCGACGTCGTCCTCAGGAGCACCAAATTCCGTCTGTATCTCTGCTTCTTCTGCACCAGGTGCCACGCGGCGCTGCGGAAGTGATAGCAGGATTGTATCACGCACCACGTCGGTCAGGTCGATCTCTAGATCCGACGGATTGAGCACCCGTACTTCATCGAAGGCATCTACCTGATACTCAACGAAGTCAGGCGGCGCGAATAGCACGTCGAATGAATCGCCAACCTCCTGGTCGAATTTTTCAAGCGTTCGGTCGCACTGCAGTTTTGCGGTAGCGGCGACATTCAGCAGTACCAGCAAACGATCTCCCTCGACGTCGAGCCGAGCGTTTACGCGAACTGGTGAAAACATATCTTTGTCCAGATCCACATCTTCAGGTTCGGGTTCGAACTCGAAGTGATGAATACCCGGTCTAAGTGACGCAATTTCGATCGTAAACATATCTCTGACTTCAGTACAACCACGGCTTCGGACTCTCTCGCGGATCGCTGCGCTCCTGTTCACGAATTTGCGGGCTGAACCAACTAAGATATGGAGTGCCTCGTTCCACAGCCAGCGATCCGGCCGCCGAAAAGGGTGTGAAGAAGGACAGCACCGCACTGAGAATTCCAGTCCTTCGACCCGCCTCCACACGTGATGAGAAGCCGCGTGAATTTGGCTCTGCCCACCTTGACGTTTCAAGGGGCAATCGTTACCATGAGCTTCGTTCGAGCACCGTCTTTTACGCTGCTCCGCCGGCCTATTTGAATGCTTCGTCTTGACGCTCTTTCACGCGCAGCATAAAATGATCCGCGAAGCATCGAGCGGTGACTTCATGTGACTATTCGCACATGGAAAGCCGGGTCTCAGGACCCGCTCTCTCCGGAGGTCTACATGTGTGGATAAGCTGTTAATAAGCTGTTGCATTCGCAACCGAGCGTCGACGTGTCGTATTCGGCGCCTTTCGTTAATGGGCTTAGTGTTTATTCAGCCATGCCGAATAAGCGCTAAGCCTTACGTTTTCATAGTGATACGATAATTGATATATGTACGCATCGGAGCACGCACGACGGCCGCTGCCCTGAGCTGCATACAACGTCTCCGGTCGCTGCCAAGGGCGTAAATGTGAATAACGCGTGCACATCTCGCATTTCGCACCTCGGCAATGACCTGCAGAGCGCACAATATCCGATGCCGTTACGCGGTGTCTTTGAAGCCGTCTCGGCGCAGATGTCGCACCCGGCCCGATAGATTTTCGCTGCGCCTTACGCGTAGCGTTTGTTAGCTGTTCGATATGGACCTTTCTCCCGAAGAAGTTTGGAAGCAGTGTCTCGAGATCATTCGAGACAACGTACCTCGACAGAGTTTCAAGACGTGGTTCGAGCCTCTCCGTCCAGTCGATTTGGAAGGCGACGAAGATGCGCGGAAACTCACCATTCAGCTTCCGAGCCGATTCTATTTCGAGTGGCTCGAAGAACACTACCACGGCTTGCTCCGCAAGACGATTGCCAAAGTCCTCGGCCCGGATGGGCGCCTTTTCTACGACATCGTCATCGAACGGGACGACGTGCAGAGAGGATACGAGGGCGCCTCGATGCACCTGCCGGCCAAACAGTCGGACTACCGGACGAGCGACGAGGACGATGCTCCGGCATTTCCGCGAGCACAGCATCCATCACAGAGCGGGTCGCCCGATCCACTGGATTCCTATATCCAGGAATCTGAAGGAACGAACCCCTTCGTACATCATGGGATTCGTAAGCCCCGTGTCGAAAGTCATTTAAACACGTCGTACACGTTCGAGCGGTTCATCGAAGGCGACTGCAACCGTCTGGCTCGAAGTGCATCCTGGGCTATCGCGCAGCAACCGGGGGCGACGAGCTTCAATCCTTTTCTGATCTACGGGGGAGTGGGTCTCGGAAAAACGCACCTCATCCAGGCAATTGGAAATTACGTGCAGACGCGGCGAAGCGGCAGGGTGCTGTATGTGTCCAGCGAGCGCTTTACGTCCGATTTCGTGCAGTCCATCCAGCACAATCGCGTCAACGAATTCAGCACGTTTTATCGCAACATCGATTTGCTCGTCATCGACGACGTGCAGTTTTTCGGAGGAAAGGAGAAGACGCAGGAAGAATTCTTCCATGTCTTTAACGCCCTCCATCAAGGCGGCAAGCAGATTGTTCTGTCGGCCGATCGGCCGCCGAAGGAGATCAGCGGGATTGAAGAGCGGCTGCTGTCACGGTTCCAGTGGGGACTCTCGGCAGATCTTCAGACGCCCGAACTAGAAACGAGAATCGCGATTCTCAACCGGAAGGCTGAGGATGACGGCATCGAACTGCCGCATGACGTAATCGAGTTCATTGCGCGCCATGTCAAGAGCAACATTCGTGAGCTCGAGGGATCGCTTATTCGGCTGCTGGCGCACGCGACGCTCCACAAGCGTGACATCGATCTTCCGATGGCGAAAGAGGTGCTCCGGGACCTCATCCGGGAAACGCGAATCAATCTGACGATCGAAGAGATTCAGCGGATTGCCTGCCAATATTTCAATATCTCCGAAGATCAGGTGCGCGCGAAGACAAGAAAGCGCGAGGTCGTGCAGGCGCGGCAGGTCGCGATGTTCTTCAGCAAGAAGCTTACGCAGCACTCGCTAAAAACGATCGGCCTGCACTTCGGCGGACGGGATCACTCGACAGTCATCCATTCGTGCCAGAGTGTGGAGAATCAAATGGAGACGGATCCCAAATTCCGGGAGATGCTGGACGACATCCGCCATGCTATAGAATTGCGCAGCCGGTAAAGCATCTCGGTGCTATCGGATGCCTGGAAGCGCAGCTGTTGGTCGCGGACGCCCGTCGAAGCTGCGATGGATTCGGCGCGCGGCACGGAAAAAATGGTTCCACGTTCGTACCTTCGAGAGCCGTCGAGTATTTGTACCTTTTACGCAGGACTCCTAATCCCCACCCCCGAACCCGAGCATCATGAAGTTCTCTGCCTCAAGTGCCGATATCCTCAAGGCGCTAACGACGGTCGGTGGCGCCGTCCCATCAAAGGCCACATTGCCCATCCTTGAATGCATCCTATTCGAGCAGCTGGACGATACGGGGCTGCGTCTCAGTGCCACCGATCTCGAGATCTCAATCGTTCAGCGCATTAATGTACGATTTGAGAGCAACGGCACTGGTGAGAACCCGCGAATCGCCGTACCCGCGAAGCGCCTGCTGGACACCCTTCGTGCACTTCCCGACGTGCCCGTGCAATTTTCCGCAGACGATGATTTTCGTGTCATCCTGACAACGGACCAGGGTGAATATAAAATGGTCGGTCACGATGGGGCCGACTTTCCCGCTCTTCCTGATCTCGACGCCAACCAGCGCATCGAAACGGAAGGAGCCCTTCTGCGGCGCGCGATCAATAAGACGAGCTTTGCGGTAAGCAAGGACGCACTTCGGCCCGCCATGATGGGCATCCTGTTTCAGATTGGCTCCGACGGAGGCCGTGCGGTTGCGACTGACGGCCATCGTCTCGTAAAGCTAAATCTCGAAACGATCAGTAGTGAGGAGCCCGTCGACTTCATCGTGCCAGAAAAAGCGATGACCCTTGCCGGCAAGATTGTCACCGACGAGCACTGCACCATACTCATCGCTGACGGATATGTAGGCTTCGACTTCGGCAACTCCCGAATCCTCGCACGCCTGATCGACGAATCATATCCAAATTACGAAGCCGTCATACCTTCGGAGAACGATAAGCGGATGATCGTGAATCGGGACGCGATGCTTGCTGCGGTCAAGCGCGTCGGCCTCTACTCATCATCGATGACGAGCCAGATTCGCCTTTCGCTGGAGCCGGACAAGGTCGAAGTCTCGGCCGAAGATATCGAGCGTTCGAGCGAGGCTCATGAGGTCGTTCGATGCGAATACGACAGCGAGCCCATGATGATCGGATTCAACTCCGTCTATCTCATGGAAGTGCTGAGCCACATCGATTCGCCGGAAACCGTGTTCGAGTTCAGCTCCCCGAATCGTGCGGGCGTCGTAACTCCCGAGGATCAACACGAGGGTGAGCACGTGCTCATGTTGATCATGCCGGTCATGCTGAACACCTACGCCTAGGGCTTCGCGTCGAGGTGGACGTCGGCCGTTGTTGCGACCATCACGCGCGCTGATCGGCTACTGCGGCCAGCAACATTCTTCGATTTCCGACAGCAGGTCCCGTGCCTCTTCGGCTTGTCGGCCGCCCAAAGCGACCACTTGGGACAAGGCTTCCCGGGCCGCACCGATTTCCCCCCGAGCGAGTTCCGTCTTTCCCAGCATGTATGCCGCTTCGCCGGCGAGAAACGACTCGGCAGGCTCGCTCGCAATGACCTCGCGAAGCATGAACGCTGCAGAATCGAGCCGCGCGTCATCGAAGGAAGGAAACAACCCGAGGTAGGAGAATTCGGATTGGCTGAGATGGAAGAGGGCGCCAAGGTACAGGTCGACAGCGGAATTACCCAAAGCCGAATCCCCTCGTCCCCGCAGAACGTCATATCCGTCGAGCACGAGCTCGTCTTCCTCGAACGATGCCAACCGTTCGTAATCGGGACGCAGTCCCTCGCCGATCACGAACAGTATTCCATAGACCGCTATCAGCGCCGCGAGGCTCGCGGCGATACGCCACACGAAAGGCGAGGCTCCTCCGCTCCGCTTCCTGTTGCGAGCGAACACGGCCGCGCCTCCGGAGACATCCTCCACGCCGGAATAGCTGTTAAGATCGTGCCCCGTAAGCCGTTCAAACTGTGCTTGCGCAGGAACGGCTTTCTCGAGTTCAGCGAGTCTTCGTGATATTTGATCCGACTGTTTCTTTAGCTCAGGATCCCGGCTAATGAGCGTCCTAAGACTCTGGAGGTTGTGGTCGACGTCGGATGGCGCATCGTGAAGGCGCAACCCGCGCGTAGCAATGCGATACGCAATTGCTTCCGCGCTGGGCGGGTCATCGCCCAGCGACCGAGCAGCGGAGAGCAGTTCATCCAGTCGCGTCGCGTGGTCGAAAGCGGGCTTCCATTCTGGATGCTCGTCGACATACGCCCTGACACGTGCGCGCTCCTCCTCCGAGAGCTCCGGATAGAGCGCGATCCTTTCTTCGATGTTCATGTGGGAAGGCCGGTTTTGAAGTCGGCGACAGCGAACAATCGCAGCATTGTACCTTCGTCGGCCCGGAAACGCGGCAGCATAATCCGCCGTCCCGCGCTCTTCGGGAGAAGAGTGCGAATACAGCTCCGGGTATATGAAAGACACATCACTTCCAATTTTATAACCTCATTCATCAACATTTTGCCGGTACGCTTCAAAATCGCCTGGTGATCGCTGCGAGCGCCGATCGGCTATTCATCCACCTTGAGATATTCGAGCAGCACCGAGTCCTCTCGAAAGCGCTTCATAGCTTTATTGATATAGGAACGAATGCGGGGCAGCGGATGACCGGTTCGTTCGCTGATCTCCCTGTACGTGAGCCCGTCGATAAACCGGAGTCGTACACATTCCTGAAGATAGTCGGGAAGTCTGTCGATCGCTTCATGGATCGCCTGTCGTGCGAATCCGACATCATTGAATCGCTGGGGCGTCTCGGCGACAAGCTGCGGCCCTTGCCCAGCGTCAAGAGGTACCGCTCGACGATGATCCCGCAGGTGGTTTAGAAACGTGTTCTTGCATACGACACTCACCCAGCTGGCGTAACGTTCCGGACGTTTGATCTGACCGGCGGAATGCTCAACCTTGCGAAATGTCCTGTCCACGAGCTCTTCGAACTCCGCAGGTCCGACGGCCGATTCCTGGGCGAGCTTTATCAAAAAATACCGTCGAACAAAGCAGTACGTCCAGAGGTCAATCGTCAGCCGATCTTTCTTCGACGGAGAATCGAACCATCGCGCGTAACACGTGTTGACGGCTGCCGTGTCATCCAGGTGAAAAGGCAGCCTCGCCGCGAGCGCTTCGAGCGACTCAAGAGATGAACTGGACATCGGGTGGATGAGCGATATATCTGAACAGATGGGTTGGCTTCTCCGAGCAATCCGTCATGCTGCACGGGCGTTCGTCACGCGGTGCAGGATCCCAGCGGTTCTTCTGCTCAGATGCAGCAGGTGGAACATGCTCGAATCCGTCAAGATTGGTGGAAGAATTTTTCGGATTAAAACAACCGGCGTATTCATGCGTGTGAGGGTAGCTTCCGAGGCCGCGGGTAGTGCGGCGTAATTGACTCAAGCAGCCTGGCACCGTATTTTGAGAGGCTTTGGTGCATTCGACAATGGATCACGACACGAGTAACCATGAACACGAATAGCTTCAGTACGTACAGCGCAAAGCCTAGTGAGGTAGAGCGGAACTGGTATGTGGTCGATGCGGAGAATCAGATCGTCGGCCGTCTCGCTTCGCAAATAGCCGCGATCTTGCGGGGCAAGCACAAGCCGCAGTTTACGCCGCATATCGACACGGGCGATTTCGTGATTGTTGTGAATGCGGACAAGGTACGCTTCACCGGCAATAAGGAGACTGGTAAAGAATATTTCAAATATAGCGGATATCCGGGCGGCGTGTCAGTTCGTTCGCCGGCAGACATGCGCCGGAAAAAACCAACGTTCATCATCGAGAATGCCGTGAAGGGCATGCTGCCCAAGGGCCCGCTCGGTAGACAGATGTTTAAGAAGCTGAAGGTCTACACGGGAACGGAGCATCCGCACGAGGCCCAACAGCCGACGGAATTGACTGTTTAATCAACGCAAGGATTTAGCACATGGCAACGATCGCGCAGCACACCGCCGTCGGGCGGCGAAAGACATCGACTGCGAGAGTATACCTTCGCGCCGGAAACGGAGCCGTAACGATCAACCATCGTACCGCGGACGATTACTTTCCACTCGAGTGGCGTCGCAACAATCTCAACGCTCCTTTCGAGGTTACCGAAACCGTCGGCCAATTCGACGTTCTCGTCAATGCCAGCGGTGGGGGTTTGACAGGTCAGGCCGAAGCCACCCGCCTCGGCATCGCCCGTGCGCTCGTCAAGTATGATGAAGCGTTCAAAAAGCCGCTGCGAGACGCAGGTTTCCTGACGCGTGACCCTCGTATGGTGGAACGCAAGAAGTACGGACAGCCGAAAGCCCGCAAACGGTTCCAGTTCAGCAAGCGCTAAGCCGTTACCTGAACTTAAATTTAATCACACATACTGTCCGATGTATGGTGGGTTGGCCGTGCTGAATGAAGGCACGGTCTTGCCATATGGGAGACGGCAGTAGAGGATAAAACCCGAGGAAAGAACCTATGGCAGAAGTAGAAGACGCTGCGGTCGACGTGGAGACGCAGCAAAAGACACCGCAAGAAGTCGAATCCGGGCAGTCGTCCGGCCATCGAGCCTCTATCGAAGAGCTCCTTAAAGCGGGCACGCATTTCGGGCACCTGACCTCGCGTTGGAATCCGAAGATGAAGCCTTACATCTTTATGGAGCGCAACAATATCCACATCATCGATCTTATGCAGACGCAGGTGCTGCTGGATCAGGCAGCCGAGGCCGCGTCGCGCTTTGCTCGGCAGGGAAAACGAATTCTCTTCGTAGGCACGAAAAAGCAGGCGAAGGACATCGTCCGCAAGTACGCTGAAGAATGCGAGTCACCGTACGCCGTCGAACGCTGGCTTGGCGGCACGCTGACGAACTTCCAGACTATTCGGAAGAGTATCCGACGCATGGAAGATCTCGCCAAGATGGAAGAGGAAGGTACCTTCGACGTGCTAAAAAAGAAGGAACGCCTGACACGGACACGTGAGCGCGAGAAGCTCGAGAAAGTCCTTCTTGGAATTGCTGAAATGCCCCGCCTTCCCGGCGCCATTTTCCTGGTTGACGTTCGCCGCGAGCATATCGCCATAGACGAGGCGCGGAAACTGAACATCCCCGTCATCGCGATGGTCGACACGAACTGCGACCCCGAGCTCGTCGAATACCCGATTCCGGCCAACGACGACGCTCTACGATCGATCGAACTCATTACGTCCGTAATTTCCGCTGCGGTAGCCGACGGCAAGCGGGCACGAGAGGTGCAGGAAGCGAACGACGCGGCCCAGAAGGAGAAGGCGAGGAAGGAAAAGAGCTGAGTGCATCCGGGCTGCCGGCCGGAGAGTCGATCCTCAATTTTATTGACGCACAACGATAAGAATATAGATATGTCTATCTCCGCAAAGGACGTCAAGCGGCTCCGCGACATGACAGGGGTCGGAATGATGGACTGCAAGAAGGCGCTAGAAGAGGCGAACGGAGACTTCGAGGTAGCCGTCGACCTTCTTCGAAAAAAGGGGCAGAAGGTCGCCGCAAAACGTGCAGACCGGGAAGCGAACGAGGGTCTCATCGTCACAGCGTTGTCGGACGATCAGAGCGTAGGCGCCATCGCAGAGGTCAACTCCGAGACCGATTTCGTGGCCCGAAACGACGAATTCGTCGCTTTTGCCAAAGAGATCGTCGACCTGATCCTCGAAACGGTACCCGATGATCTTGAGGCCCTGAACAGCACGGAATTGCGACCCGGTAAAACGGTTGACCAGGCGCTCACAGAGCTGACTGGGAAAATTGGCGAGAAGATTGAAGTGCGTCGCTTTTCCGTTCTCCAGAGCGACGGCGGACGCATCGTGTCCTACATTCACCCGGGATCGCGTCTGGGCGTACTAGTCGACGTCGGCGGAAACGGACGGGTAGAAGATGCCGGCCTTGACCTGGCAATGCAGGTCGCCGCCCTGAGTCCGGTCGCAACGCATAAAGAGGACGTGCCGCAGGAGCTCAAGGAGAAGGAACTCGAAATCGCTCGAGAGGCAGCCAAGGCGGAAGGTAAGCCGGACCACATCGTCGATCGTATCGCCGAAGGCAAACTCGAGCGGTACTACAAGGACTATGTCCTAGTCGAGCAGCCTTTTGTAAAGGACTCTTCGATGACGGTCAGGGAGATGCTTAAGCAGTCGAACGTCGACGTTAGAAAATACATTCGGTACGCACTAGGTGAATAATCCGATTACCGGACACGAAATCAGGGGGCACGCCGGAAGACCGGTGGCGCCCCCTTTTTTTTTGGATGTCAGATATTATGAGGACATCATCGGTGGGCGCTCCAGACAGCAGTATGCGGTCTCATGCGGCGGCGCCCGTACCGTTGAATTCAAACGATCCGCGCTTTAGCTTCCGATCCTTCACGCGACCGACCCCGAATAATGACATCAGCGTCTAACCCGCAATCGAGTTATAAACGTGTACTCCTCAAGCTAAGTGGAGAGGCGTTAATCGGCCAAAAATCATTCGGTATAGATGACGAAATTCTGAATGCCTACGCCGAAGAAATCGAGACGGTGGTGGCGAGAGGCACCGAGATTGCCATCGTTATCGGGGGCGGCAACATCTTTCGCGGCGTAAAGAATGCGAGCTCGAGCATGACTCGAGCACATGCCGACTACATGGGCATGCTCGCAACGATGATCAATGCGATGGCGCTGCAGGATGCTCTCGAGCAGCGAGGGGTTCAAACCCGGCTGCAGTCGAGTATCAAGATGGAAGAGATCGCCGAGCCCTTCATCCGCCGGCGTGCCATTCGACACCTCGAGAAAAATCGCGTCGTAATCTTTGGTGCGGGTACGGGCAACCCTTACTTTACCACCGACACTGCTGCGGCGCTTCGCGCGCTGGAAATCGACGCAAATGTACTGCTGAAGGGAACGCGGGTCGACGGCATCTTCACCGCCGATCCGGAGAAGGATCCGCATGCGACATGCTTTCGGGAGCTCTTCGGTGGCGACGTCATCAGCCGAAATCTGCGGGTCATGGATATGACGGCCTTCACCCTGTGCCGCGAATCGGGGCTGCCGATCATCGTCTTTAATATGAACGAACCCGGCAACCTGAAACGAATTGTTGACGGCGAGCGAATCGGTACACTCGTGCACTGGAATGAGGAGCCTGCAGCCGTGTAGCCGTGTAGCCGTGTAGCCGTGTAGCCGTGACGTTTCACTTCGGGGTGCCGACGCAGGTCCGGTTCATAGCGAATGACAGATCGTTTACAACCCTCCGAAATCGAGGAAAACCATGATTGATCGACATCTGAAGGAGCTCCTCGAGGAAGCGGAGGAGCACATGAAGAAAAGTATGGATTGGCTCCGGACGGAGCTGAACACCGTCCGTGCAGGCCGTGCGAGTCCTTCTATGATCGAAAATATTCGGGTTAGCTACTACGGCTCGCAGACGCCCTTGAATCAGCTCGCGAGCATCAGCGCACCGCAGGCAGATCTCCTTCTCGTCCAGCCCTGGGATAGCTCGGTTCTTCCAGAGGTGGAAAAAAGCATTATGTCGGCGAATATGGGCCTCAATCCAAGCAATGACGGGACCTTTATTCGCATTCCTGTCCCGCCGCTATCTGAAGAACGTCGAAAGGACCTTGCCAAGACGGCACGATCAAGGGGAGAGGAAGCGAAGATCGCCATTCGCAATATTCGGCGTGACATTAAGGACAGTATAAAAAGGGTCGCCGACGAAGAGAGCATCTCGGAGGATATGCGGTACGAGAGTGAGGACCGCCTCCAGTCGATCACCGATGAGTACGTTACAAAGATCGACCAGCTTCTCAGCCGGAAAGAGGAAGAGATCATGGAGGTGTAGCCTCACGAGAATGGCGCATCGAGTGCCGGGATTCAACACATCCTCACCGAACTCCGGCGCACGTCGAAACGCCGCGTGTCTAGTCGGCGGATCCTTGCTATTATGATTCGGTACAGATAGACGAAAATCGCGTCGCCAGGTGCGACATACCATCACGGAGAGGTGCCCGAGCGGTTGAAGGGGCTCGCCTGGAAAGCGAGTGTGCCGTTATCACGGTACCGTGGGTTCGAATCCCACCCTCTCCGCCACCGCCTTGAGCCCGCAGCAATCACGCGGCCGATCAGGGTTAAGATATTGCACTATGATTGACAGCATGACCGGCTTCGGGCGCGGCCAGGCGCAGGTCGGCCACTCCACCGCGATCGTCGAATTGCGCTCGGTGAACAGCCGCTACTGTGAAGTGTCGGTTCGTCTTCCACGATCGCTGTCCGAATATGAATCGGATGTACAGACGCGGATCAAGCAGGCATTTTCCCGCGGGCGGATCAGTACGCAAATTCAGGTGGAGACGGTCGCCGAAGATATCATCGCTATCGAGATAGATCCCGACGCGATCCATGCCTACACTGGATTGCTGAACCGCGTGCGTGCTGCAGCAGGAATCGCCGATCCCATCCGGCTGGAGCACCTGCTCAATTACTCCGACATCTTTACTACGCGAGAGGCGCCGGCCGATGCGGCCGAGGAAATGTGGTCGGCAACGACGGAGGCGTTGGACGAAGCGATTCGGCAGCTTCGCCGGATGCGGCGCCAGGAAGGCAGTGCGCTGCTTGCCGATCTAGAAACTCGGATCCGTGCCATCGCGACACAGCTGGACGAGGTGGAGCAGCGCGCGCCGAACCGAATCGAAGAAGCCCGCGTGCGACTTCGTGGGCGCCTTCAGGAGCTTCTCGACGACGAGCGCGTCGATCGCGACCGTCTCGAAACCGAGATCGCCGTCCTGGCTGATCGTCTGGATGTGACGGAAGAATGCGTCAGGCTCCGATCACATCTCGAGCTGTTTCGCCAGTCACTCAACAGCGAAGGCGCCGAGGGGCGCAAGCTCAACTTTATCTCCCAAGAGATCAATCGTGAAGTGAACACGATCGGATCGAAGGCGAACGACGCGGAGATTGCCCACGTGGCCGTGCAAATGAAGGATGAGCTCGAGAAAATTCGCGAGCAGGTGCAGAACATCGAATGAGCGATCTACATGCCGAAGGAACGGACGATTCGGCAGACCGGCACAATCTCCGGTCGGATCAGCGGCGTATCGTCGTGCTGACGGCGCCCAGCGGTGGCGGAAAGACTACAATTGCTCGCCGCGTCATGAATGCGCTTCCGGAGCTCCGCTTCTCAGTTTCCGCCACGACTCGTCCCCCGAGGCCTCACGAAGTACACGGCGAGGATTATCATTTTGTCACGCCCGAGCGGTTTAAGCAGTATATCGAGGCGGGTGACCTCATCGAATACGAGGAGGTGTATCCCGGGCTCTACTACGGGACGCTGCGCGAAGAGATAGAGCAGAAGACGCGCGAGTCACCGGTCCTCCTCGACGTAGACGTTCACGGCGCATCCGCAGTGAAGAGACGGTACGGTGATGAAGCCTTCGTTATCTTCGTTCGGCCGCCTTCCCTCGATGTCCTCGAAACGAGGCTCCGAGGACGCGAGACCGAAGATCCGGCCGCACTGAAGACGCGGCTGCATCGAGCGGAAAAGGAGCTCCAGCATGCTGATCGCTTCGACGCGGTCATTCTGAACGACGACATCGACGAATCTGCCGCGGAAACATTGGACCTCATCCGTCGGTTTCTTAAAAGCTAATGCGTTAGCCGCGAAATTGATTATTGGACCGGAGGAAGTTGAATGCCTATCAGGACGATCGATGTTGACCAGTTGACGGCGCAGGCCAGCAATATCTACGAGGCCGTCGTCGTTCTATCGAAGCGTGGCCGCCAGGTCGCGGCGAGGCAGAAGGCTGACCTCGATGAGAAGCTAGCCTATTACGAAGGATTCTCTTCCGATATGGAAAATCTGCGGATGCAGGAAGAGCAAGCCAGGGTCTCACTCGATCACGAGATGCGCCCGAAGCCGTCCGAAGTTGCGATTGACGAGCTCTTGAACAACGAGATTTATTTCCGCAATCCGAACGAGGAAGGGTAAAGCGTCCTTTTGATTTATTTCCAGCTCTAGAAAAATCCGGCTCGTCCGGATTTTTTTATGTCATGGCGGCATCGTCCAATAGCATCCGTCTCAAAGGCCGTCGGCTCCTTCTCGGTGTGACGGGCGGCATTGCAGCCTACAAATCGGCTGAGCTCATCCGACTATTCAAGAAGGCCGGCGCCGATGTACAGGTCCTCATGACGGAGGACGCAGTGCGCTTCGTGACCCCCATGACGCTCGGAACACTCTCTGAACGAGAAGTCCTCATCGATGTCTTTCCTGGAAATGAGGATGGCTCCTGGACGAAGCACATCACCCTCGGACGCTGGGCCGATCTCTTCGTTGTCGCACCGGCAACGGCACAGACCATTGCAAAGCTTGCGAACGGGTTCTGCGACAACATGTTGACCGCCGTAGCTCTGGCCGCTCGCTGCCCACTTCTCGTTTGTCCTGCAATGGATCACGACATGTACGTGCATCCGGCGACCCAGCAGAATCTCGAGCGGCTGAAATCGAACGGCTGCGACGTTTTGTCCCCCGGCAGAGGTGAATTGGCCAGCGGGTTGATCGGGGAGGGCCGCCTTCCGGAGCCGGCACAGATTTTTGATCATGTGGCGCGCATGCTCGGCGCGCACGAGAGTGCGGACCGTGCGGAAGGCGCCGATTCGCCCGGGCGGGACGGTCTCCTTTCGGGCCGCCGAGTGCTTGTTAGCGCCGGCCCGACGAGAGAGTACATCGATCCCGTGCGATTCATCTCGAATCCGTCATCAGGAAAGATGGGCTACGCGATTGCCGAAGCCGCCGCATGGCGCGGTGCCGACGTAACACTGGTCACTGGTCCCACTCAGATAGAGGCGCCGGCGGGCGTCGAGCGCGTCGATGTCACGAACGCCGCCGAAATGTACGACGCCGTGATGCAGAGGAATGATGCGGATCTCATTATCATGGCGGCCGCAGTCGCGGATTATACGCCCGAACAAACGTCGAAACATAAGACCAAGAAGACATCCGGTGATACTGAACTTCGCTTGAAGCGTACGAAGGATATCCTCGCCGATCTCGGACGAATGAAGAGGTCAGGCCAGATACTCGTCGGATTCGCTCTCGAGACACAGGATGCCGTCAGCCACGCTCGCTCGAAGCTCGAAGCCAAGAATCTCGACTGGATCGTGCTGAATACGGTCGGTGACGGCGACGCCGGTTTCGCCGTCGATACGAATAAGGTGATCATGCTGGCTCGAGACGGGAATCGAGAAGATTTTCCGCTCATGTCGAAGCGTGACGTCGCAGATGCCATTCTTAGCCGCGTAGAATCCTCTTTGCAGGAAGTCTAAGTCCTGCGCTGACGGCACACCTGTCATAGCGGCTGTCTATTTTCCTCATTCCACAGGCTTATTCTTTCCACAGGCCGCTGTTGGCGATACGTTGATAACTCGTCGTTTTGCTCCGCCCACGAAAAGCTAGTTTACTCTTTTGATACGGGTGCGCCGGTAAATGAAAGCCCTTCTTCGAGAGCTCAGGACGATTCTTGAATATGAACGGGCGCTCTTTGGAGCGATCGTTCCGCTTTCGAATGTCGACGCGGCGCCCCCACGTGACGCCGTGAACAACTCGCCAGAAGATTCAAGATACATGATCAATACAGGCATATTCGGCGAAACGGCCGATGACGTCCTTGATGCGCCAACCGAGCCCTATCACCGTATACATTCACTGATCCCAAACGACTCTCCCCTGCGCGCGATGACTTCGCTCGGGGAGGTTGAAGCGTACGTTCGCGATACGATCCTCATACCGCTCGATCGTACACGTATCAATCCTGTCTTCGGTGTAGGAAATCCGAGGGCCGATCTAATGGTCATCGGTGAGGCTCCGGGCGCGGATGAAGACCGGCAGGGCGAGCCGTTCGTGGGTCGCGCGGGGCAACTTCTCAATAAGATATTGGAGGCGGTCAATTTCTTTCGTGACGACGTTTATATCGCGAATATTTTGAAGAGCCGTCCGCCTAAGAATCGGGATCCGCTTCCGGCGGAGATTGAAGCACACGTGCCGATTCTTTACAAGCAGATCGCGCTCATTCAGCCCAAAGTGATTTTGTGCGTAGGCCGGACCTCCGGTACGACACTTCTGAACCGGCAATCGACGCTCGGCGCGTTGCGGCAGAAGTTTCATGACTTCCATGGTCTTCCGATGATGGTGACATACCATCCTGCGGCACTTCTGCGAAATTCCCAGTGGAAGCGCCCGACGTGGGACGACGTCCGACTCCTTCGGCGGCTCTTCGACGAGCTCGTGGAAGTGGCCGAGGCGGTGTAGTACTGAGGTCGTGTAGCATCCGAGTGGCGACCGCGCTCGTTTCACACCGGTCGATCCGATCATACTATGTCTTTGCTTCCGGCTTGTCGTGACCAGCCGGTGCGAGGCGGTGCAGACAATCAATATGGAAGAAGGGGACGAATCTCAATCCACAGCGCCGACCGGCGAAGTGGATGGGCGACAGGGACGAGCCAAGCGCAGCGAGGCGGACGTCCGGTCCATACACCAGCGATCCGGGCGTATTCCGCCTCAGGCGATAGACGTAGAACAGTCGGTCCTGGGCGCATTGCTTCTCGAGCGCGAGGCGATTCCCCGTGCGATCGAAATTCTCACGGCGGATGCCTTCTACAGCACGAAGCACAAGAAAATCTTCGGAGCGGTTACAGGTCTGTTCGAGCGTGGGAATCCGGTCGACCTCATCACGCTGACCGAAGAACTGCGCAGGCGAGGTGAACTCGACGAGATTGGCGGCGCGTACTATCTGACCGAACTGACTACGCAGGTCGCCTCCGCGGCGAACGTCGAATACCATGCGCGCATCATCGCGGAAAAATACCTCCTTCGTGAGATGATCGAAACGATGACGGTCCTGGTTGGGGAGGCGTACGACCCGGGCTCGGACGCATTCGAGCTGCTCGACAAGGCCGAAGCCGATATTTTCAGCATCTCCGACACGCAGCTCCGTCGGCCCGCATCGTCGATCACTGACGTCATCAAGACGACGCTGCAGCATCTTGAGGCCGTTCATGGGAGGGAGGGAGGCATTACCGGTGTTCCCAGCGGCTTCGCGCGCCTGGACGACTATACGAGTGGCTTTCAGAGGGCGGACTTCATTGTCATCGCGGCGCGCCCATCGATGGGCAAGACGGCTTTTGCTCTCACGGCCGCACGCAACGCCGCGCTGCATCCGAATCATCCCGCCGGCGTCGTCATCTTTTCGCTCGAGATGGGCGCGGAACAGCTCGCGCAGCGACTCCTGACCTCCGAGGCACGGATCAACGCGCAGGCGGCGCGCACGGGACGCATGAAGGACCGGGACTGGCAGGCCCTGGCGCGTGCCGCCGGACGCCTCTCCAAGGCGCCTATCTTCATCGACGACACGCCCGGCTTATCAGTGCTCGAATTGCGCGCGAAGAGCCGACGACTGAAGGCGGAGCACGACATCGGCATGATCATCGTCGATTACCTCCAGCTCATGCACGCGACAACGACATCGCGCAATTCGAATCGCGAGCAGGAAATCGCGCATATTAGCCGCTCGTTGAAATCTCTCGCAAAGGAGATCAACGTGCCAGTCATCGCACTCTCACAGCTTAGCCGCGCCGTCGAGACGCGCGGCGGAGACAAGCGGCCGCAGCTGTCGGATCTGCGTGAGAGCGGTTCCATCGAGCAGGATGCGGACGTCGTCTGCTTCATCTATCGCGCCGAGCGCTACGGAATCACCGTCGACGAGAACGGCAACTCCACGGAAGGTCTCGCTGAAGTGATCATCGGGAAACAGCGTAACGGTCCAATCGGATCCATTCAACTCGCCTTCGTTGATCAGTATGCGAGATTCGAAAACATGACGACCTACTACACGCCTCCCGATGGAAGCGGCGGTGACGGGTTTTCGATGCCGCCTGCAGATGACGACGAAGCGCCGTTCTGAGTCACTGGCCAGCCGGTGTTTGCGGAGGTGGAGGAGGGGGCGGAGGCGTTCACGATGTATATGGCGGTTGAGGGCTTCGCCTGCATGCTACTCAAAACCGAGCCCAACGGTCGACGTCCTCACGCGCGCCAGTATGCTATGCGAGGTCATATAAAGCGTGGATCCATCATCTCCAAAGGCGCAGTTCGCAATTAATTCCCCCGTCGAGATCGTTCCGAGATGTTCTCCGTCCGGACTGATCACGAGCACGCCACCCGGGCCGGTCGCGAAGAGATTGCCCTCGCGATCGACCGCGAGGCCATCGGGACCTCCCCTTTCGCCCTGAGCTATGAGATCCGACGCATCGAAGAATACTCGACCGTTCGCGATCAACCCGTCGGCACCGATCGAGTAAGCCATCAAGATCGGCCTGTTAGAATCCGAATTTGCTACATAGAGCGTTCGCTCGTCAGGAGAAAACCCAATCCCGTTCGGAAATGTCAACTCGTCCGTCAGAAGGTCGACGGTGCCATCGGCCCGAAGCCGATAGACTCCGTTGAACGACAGCTCCTTGTCCGGATTGTCATTGAGATCCTCGAGACCGTAGGGCGGATCGGTGAAGTAGATATCGCCGTTCGATCGGATCACCAGGTCATTCGGACTATTCAGCCGCTTGCCGTCGTAGTGAGCTGCGAGCGTGGTGCGCGTGAAGTTCGTCGGATTCAGGCGCGCGATCTGGCGATTTCCGTGATCGCTCATTATGAGGCGTCCGTCTTCGTCCAACGCCAGACCGTTCGAGCCGAGCTCGCGTCCGGGCGGATCATCCCATATGTAGCCGGCCGGACGCAAATACGGCTGTAGACCGGTCCGATCATCCCACCGATATATGGTATTGTTGGGAATGTCGGAGAAGAGCAGATAGTCGCCGTCATTCACCCAGACTGGGCCTTCCGACCAGGCGAACCCCTCCGCCAGCATCTCGATCTCTGCGTCCGGCGGGACGAGCTCGCTAAATCGGTCGTCGTAGCCATCAATCGTTCCAATGGAAGCTTCGTTCGCGCCGGTGCATGCGCTTAGCGAGGTGACAACGCTGAGAAGGAGGACCGTCCTGAGTTGCATGGTGCTGTGCATTCGGCGATTTTGGCGTTGTGAGGATTGTATATTTACAAACACTTATGGTCTCTTTTGCGCCACAGCGCGGGCGCAGCAGTGTACAGGTCGGATCCGAGTCGCGCCCCGGTTCACCACGATCAAAGGACGCAAAATACGATGTCAAAAGTGAAGTCCCGCCGCGAATTTCTGAAACTGGCTGCGGCATCCGGAGCAGCAGCCGGATTCGCTCCCGCCGCCCTCGCAGCCCGGCGCGAAGTGCTGGAGCCCCGAAGGACGACATTCTCGTCGAACGACCGTATCGGGCTGGCGACAATTGGAACAGGAATAATCGGGTTCATCGACACCGATACGGCGCTACAGGTCCCGGGCGTCGAGCTCGTCGCTGCGGCAGATGTATACGATTCTCGGCTGTGCCGGGTGAAGGAATACTACCATGCTGACGTATTCACGACGATGGACTATCGAGAAGTCCTCGCTCGTCCTGATGTGGATGCCGTGATCATTTCGGTGCCCGACCACTGGCACGCGGCGATGGCGATCGACGCGATGGAGGCGGGGAAGGATGTCTACCTGGAGAAGCCGATGGTTCAGGATCTGGAGGATGGCCACCGGGTGATCGAGGCGCAGAAGCGCACCGACCGCATCCTCCAGGTCGGCAGCCAATTCAAGAGTGACATCGTATACGACCGCGCAAAAGAACTCTACGAATCCGGCGCGATCGGTACGCTGAACATGGTCCAGGCGCAGTACAACCGCCACTCGTCTCTGGGTGCCTGGCAGTACTCCATTCCTCCCAATGTCTCGCCGGAAGACGTCGATTGGGACCGCTTTCTGGGCGAGGCCCCCGATCGGCCGTTTGATCCAGTTCGCTTTTTCCGCTGGCGCAATTACCAGGATTACGGCACCGGCATTCCCGGAGATCTTTTCGTCCACCTGTTCACCGGGATCAATCACGTACTTTCCTCGAACGGCCCGATTAATGCCATGGCCCAGGGAGGGCTCCGCTTCTGGCACGACGGGCGAGACGTGCCAGACGTCATGCTGGCATTGTACGAATACGCCGAAACCGACAGCCACCCGGGGTTCACGCTCGCGATGCAGTCGAATTTCGCGGACGGAAGCGGCGGGGAAACCGCGTTTCAGTTTATCGGCAGCGAGGGTGTGATCAGTGTCGACGGTGGGGGATTGCGGATCGTTCAGTCGCCGCTCCGTGAGCCGTCATTGGAGAATCTCGTCGAGGGATACAACTCCGTTCGCACCTGGTGTGAGCCGGCGCGCGAATCCTTTGTCCGGCAGTGGTCGGACGAGCATCAGGCTCCGCTAATGGCCAGGGAGCTGGCGGAAGAACGTGAGTACGAAGTACCCTCAGGCTACGACTCGCGTTACGACCACTTCGTCAACTTCTTCGAGGGCGTGCGAAACCGTACGCCCGTCGTCGAGGATCCCGTCGTCGGATTTCGTGCCGCCGCGCCGGCACTGCTGGCGAATCTCAGCTATCGTGACAAGAAGATGTACGAGTGGGACCCCGACGCAATGGAGCTCGTGAGCTGAATGTGAATGTCATCTATGTACACGACAGGAGGAGAATACAATGAGTGATCATGTCTACAAGGTCGTAGAACTGACCGGATCATCCACGGAAAGCATCGAAGCTGCCGTCAGGAACGCCGTTAAACGAGCGAGTAAAACCGTCCGAAACATGCGCTGGTTTGAAGTGACGGATACGCGCGGTCACATCGAGGACGGCGAGGTAGCGCACTGGCAGGTGAGTCTCAAGATCGGCTTCACGCTGGACGGATGAGTCCGCCGTCATCAATGCGAAAATGCTTTTGTGTTTCTCGCCCCCGGGGGCGATATCGCCGGTATGTCCCGGATCGGTATTACCCGACGTGTTCGTCTGAACACAGCTGCCGCGCGGCGACCAGTTCTGGGAGGTCAAACCCTTCCGTGAAGCTGTCGCACGTTTCTTGAAGGAGTGCGTCGTACTCGGATCCTGCGGATGTCTGGATGTCCGGGACATCCAGCAAGATTCGCAGCAGCACCGGGCGGGCACCCTGCGCTTTCGCAAGCTCGATCGCCTCACGACGGATCGTTTTGCTCTCGGAAGACTTCCCTGATGCCTCGAGGCAATGCGCATTGATTCGCAGGATTTCGGGGAGAAAGTAGCCTTCGTCGTTCTCGCGCGCACGTGCAATGAGGGGCTCTAGCAGATGGAATCCTTCGACTGCTCGTCCGCGGCTCACCATCAATTCCGCGAGGAGCGCCGTCGGGTATGACGTCCATATTTGCACGCCGGCGCGGCGCAGCTCCGCCAGAGCGGCCATCATGGCATCGATGGCTGCATCCGGATCGGCATCGCTGGAGGCCCATGCCTTCAGCACTTTTCCGATACCGATCCAGAACGGAAAACCGTATCGTGACGAAATTGCGGATGTTTGCTCTGCGCTGTTCTTCACCCCCTCTAGATTTCCAAAGTACGTCTGCAGAAGCCCATAGAATCCAAAGGCGAAAACCGAGCTGAATGGATGTTCAACGCGGTTTGCACACGCGATCGCCTGCTGCCCGGTCTGCTCGGCTTGTTCGGGAAAGCCAAGATACCACTGTGCCACCGCTCGATACGAGAGCGCCCCGACCAACGGGTGCTGGGTCGCGAGGGCAGGCGGCGGCACTTCTATCATATCAGCGTGTTCGCGCTGAATCCGATCAAACTCCGATTCCGCTTCCTTCACGCGGCCGCGCCAGAATGCCGTGGAAGCGCGCGAGAGATCCGCATCTACGCGCTGTGATTCGATCCCACTAATTTCGGCGAGGTCTGAGAGCTGCAGCGCGAGCGCTTCCGCTCGCCGATGGTCGCCGATAACTGTGTAGTGCGACCAGATTCCCCGAACAGCGGGGAAGCTGAGAGATTGGTCGTGAAGGTCTTTCGAAGAGTTGCGCGCGCTTTCGAGCGCGGCAAGCACGCTAGGATGCGTGTATCCCCTCATCTGGATCGAAGCCAGGCCGAGCCCGACCTCCAGAAAGAACCGGTCGTAATTAATCGCGGGATCGGGCTTCAGCCCATCGAGCAGTGCAAGCCCCCGCGTGAAGTAGTCGACCGCTTCTTCATTCGCCCACCGCTCGTAGGCTTCCTGGCCGGCGATCAGCCAGTAGCTGGCTGCGTGGCTTCGCCGACCGGCGCGCGTGAGATGATGAGCGATGATTTCCGGGCGGCTTTCCCTGGAATTCGTGTGTTCGATCAAATGCTCGGCCGCCCGCTCGTGGTATTTCTGGCGACGGCTCTTCAGTACCGATTCGTATGCCGCCTCCTGCATCAACGCGTGGCGAAACATGTAGCGCCTCTTTGGTTGGTCCCCCTCCGCAAGCAGCAACTCCGCATCTACGAGTCGCTCCAGGGCGACGGCCAGCTTCGTTTCGTCCATTTGCGAGACCACACGAGCCAGTTCGAAGCTGAACTCACGGCCGAGCGTCGAACAGATCTGCGCGACCTCTTTGACGGGCAGAATTCGATCGAGGCGCGCCATGAGTGAATCGTTCAGCGTTGCGGGAATGGATATCTCTACGGTGCCCTCGGCTAGCTTGTAGCGGTCTTCATGTTCGACGACCTGATCAGATTCGAGGACCCACTTCGTCAGCTCCTGCACGTAGAGCGGAACGCCGTCCGCACGCTCGACGACCTGATTAACGATCTTGTCTGGGATCAGTTTGCCCTTGGCCACAGCGCCGATGACCTCCTTCACCTGGGTGCGATCGAGGCGTTCGAGCGTCAGGGCCGCCACGCGGGTTGCCGAACTCCAGGTAAGCTTCGTCGGCTCCCGTGACGTAAGGAGCAGCATGACTTTTCTATCGTGAATCCGGTCGGCAAAATGCTGGATGAAGGACCGCGTGGTCGGATCGGCCCAGTGGATGTCCTCGATGACCAGGAGCAGCGGCCGGTCATCACCGATGCGAAGCAGCAAATCAATCAGTACTTCCTCGATCCGTACTCGCCTCAGTGACGGCGAAAATCCCGGGTCGTGCGCAGCGTCCCCCAGAGGTACGTTGAGGAGGGACGCCAGCAAAGGGACGGCTTCGGGGTCGGCGAGATGGTTGCGCTGCGTAACCAGCTTGATCATCTCAAGTCGATCGGCGGGATTCTGCTCAGGATAAAAGTTCAGGACGCTGCCGAGCCACTCCGTAAGCGGGTGCAGCGGTGTGTTGCTCAGATATGGAGCGCATCGGCACTCAATGCGCCGATGGAGACGTTCGCTCAACCTCTGCCGATAGACTTGTATGATGTGCGACTTGCCGATTCCGGCTTCGCCGTACAGCATCAACACCCTGCCTCCACCGTTCTCCACCTCCTCCCAATGCGCATCGAATTCCCGAATTTCGCGTTCGCGTCCAGAGGTGAATACTGGATCTCGGCGGCCGACGATATCCAGCGGACTGCCGTACAGCCGCTCATCGGTAATCTGATAAGCCCTTTCCTCACGTCTGGTGCCGCGGAGCGTCTGCGGACCCAGATCCTTACCTTCGAAATAGGACGATACCATCCGGAATGTGGCGTCGCTGACGACCAACCCATTCTCGGGAGCGATAGATTGGAGCCGCGCTGCCAAGTTCGGTGTCTCTCCCAGCGCCAAATTCTCGCGTCGTGCGCCGGTGCCGATTTCACCGACGACTACGATGCCGGTGTGAATTCCTATCCGCACGGCGAGATGTATGCCGTACTGCACTCCAAGCCGCCTTTCGAGCCGCTCGATCCCGTGCAGAATTCCGCGTCCAGCGCGGACGGCACGGACGGCTTCGTCTTCGTGGGCAACAGGATAGCCGAAGTACGCAAGGATGCCGTCCCCCAGGTACTGTGCGATGTATCCTTCGTACTCGTCGATGCAGTCCGACGCCACCTTCTGGTACTGCTGCACGACGTTTCGTAAGTCTTCCGGATCAAGCTCGAGAGACAAGGGGACCGATCCGACCAGATCACAAAACATTACCGTCAGCTGCCGCCGCTCGGCCGCCGCCGCAGGGAAATGACCGTCTCCTTTGCTGCGCTCGTCGTCGACTTCGGGTCGCTGCCCGAAGAGCGCATTTCCGCAATTAGGACAGAATCTGAAATCTGGCGAGACAATCGTACCGCAGCGAAGGCACGTAATCGAGTCAGTATTTTCACTCATAGCGGCAGCTAAGACAAACGGCGCAGCGGCGATGGTGAAACAGCGTCACAGACGATCATGACAATGTACGCGATCACCTCGGAGTTTCCTCGAAATCAATTAGAGCTCTGAGGAAATTGTTGTCTGATCACGAAGCGCCCTACAGCCGGCAAACGGATCATCGTACTAGTCCATCCAAAGACAAAATGGCCTTCTTCTCAACCGTAAACTCCTCGCAAATCTACGAGCAGCTTTCTGTCATCCAGTACCGCAGCAGCGGCGCCGATTCCAACCGTGAGAACTGCCGTAGCTAAAAGCGCCGGCGTGTAGCTGCCGAGCCAATCGATACCGGCCGCGAATACCACTGGGCCTGCAGCTGAACCCCCGATGAAGATGGTCTTCGCGAATCCCTTGATCGCCCCGATGTGATCTCGTCCGAAGTAGTGAGCATATCCACTTCCCATCAGTGCTCCTTGCATTCCCTGTACGATCCCGAAGATGCAGCCGTAGGCCCAGATCGCCGCGAAACTCCCCACGAACGGAATAGAGGTTAGCATTCCCGCGAACAAAACGAGCATTGCGGCAAGGAGGACTCGCGGCGCGAGTCGGTCCATCATGTACCCCGTACCGAGGTTTGAAACAGCCGTCAGAATGCCGAGCGGAACGAACAATGCGGCCGCCGCCCCTCGGCCGAGCCCATTCATCTCCATCATCGAGAAGTGGTGGAAGAGGAGCCCTGTCCCGAGACTCGCCACGACGACGCCTCCACTGGTGAGCATCCAGAAGGCGAGTGTCCGCCGCGCCATCGGAAGTGACATTGATTCTTCCCCTCCGTCGTCGGTTTTGCCGGCGCCGTCGGGGCGAATCCCGAAGTTCTCCGGCTTTTCCCGAAAGAGGGTGATTCCAACCGACAGCACCACAACCATAACGATGCTACCGATGATGCCGAACATCTCGCGCCAGGTGAAGACGTCGAGCCCGCGTTCGATAAGCGGCGGGAAGATGGCCGTAGAGACCGCCAGGCCGACGCCCATCCAACCGACGGCCGT
>CAZKNF010000031.1:33722-41025 GCA_964554105.1 uncultured Rhodothermales bacterium
CCGTAGTATACCGGAGAGGCCTCTATGACACGGCTGGTCTTTAACGTACCCGCTCCTTCATGGACCAGGTGCTTCGTTGCTGTAAGGTTCGCCAATTCAGTACTACCGGCTACTGCGATGAGGACTCCACGTTTTCCGGAGTCGTAAGAATCGATCCGGTCCCACATACCAGCAAAGACCGTACTCTGTTACGCTCGCAAGCTTGAAGAATGCTTGCAGAAGATGGAAGCGCTTGCGGTAGACCGGTGCGCCGAATGCGTCCGTCTTGGTATGATGTGAAAAGCCCTGTCCGACGTACGTCTCGCACGCCGGACAGGGCCGTCTTGTCTTAAAAAATACCAGCCTCAGGCTCTGCTCGCCTCGGAAGCCTTTTTGCTCGGCTCAGAAATTTCTTCGACGAGCTCGCCGGTCTGATCATCCGATGTATGGCGGGCCAGATCTGCTTGCGCCACGATGCCGACGCAGGTGTCGTCGTCATCCACGACCACGAGTCTGCGGATCTTTTGCTGTTCCATTAGTTGCGCCGCGCGGTCCACAGACTCACTCGGGCGCACCGTTTCGGTACCATGCGTCATGGCGTCGGCAGCGCGCTGCTGAAGAGGGTTTTGCCCCTTGGCCACCGTTCTTATGGTGATGTCCCGGTCAGTTATGATCCCGACGGGTTTGCCTCCCTGCTCATTCTCAATCACCGGGATGGCTCCGCAGTCATGCTCCACCATCATCTTGGCAACGTCCTGTAATCCCGTATCTGGCGTGCAGACGGCCGGACTTTCGGTCATTAGGTCTCGTACGTTCATGGTCTCCTCTTCTCTTTTGTTGGTTCAAACGAGCGTGAGAGACGGCCGACCATCGCGTCGTCAGCATCGCACACGCGAGGAAGACGCTCCGCGCGAGTAGACCTGCTCTTTGGGAAACCAACCAGCCCAGCGGCGTGCCGTTCGGTTGCCGCTGGCGTATGTACGCCATTGTTACAGCCTCCCATCATACCGTCATGTGCTTGTAATAACGCGGGCGGGCTGGTCAAGAAGTGGATGGTGCGGTAGCATGGTCGATTCGTCCGAAGCAGGTTCCAAATTCATGCGAATGACTTCAGCCTACGCCTGTCACATGAAGCCGAGCAAGTATACGGAGCAATCCGTCTACTCCAAGGCCGGCCGAGCTAAACCACCCCGCCGCGGCGAGCTCTTCTTAAGAATCACCTGGCGACGACGATCCCATGATCACGAAGCAAGCGTGCATTCTTGCCTAAGAAACGCTTGTTAGGTTGGGTGATAGAGCGATTACCGTCCACCGATGCGTCTCAAAATCTCGTCGATATGTACGTTGATCCAGTGTCTGACATGCTTGGCCGCAAGCGCCCAGACGGCTGACGATCCCGACGTCTTCGTACGCGCGGCGTCCCTTTCCAATTCGGGCGCCTATGCCGCGGTTGTCGAACTCCTGGAACCATTTGTGGACCAGCATCCGTCCTCCGCTGAGGCATGGCTTCTTCTTGCGGAGCACCAATACTGGAGCAAGGATGTCACCGAGGCTCGGAGTACGTATACAAAGGCCCTCCGTCACCACCCAGCCAATCCTGATCTCCTGCTCTCGTTCGCGGCATTTCTTATGGAAAATCATGAACCGGGCGAAGCGCGACGGATCCTCCTACCGATCGGATCTGACAATGCCGATGCCGAGCACATCCGGGGAACACTAGCCTGGTGGTCCGGAGATTTGACCAGGGCTGCCCGCCATTTCAAGAACGCCGTAATGGCGAACTCAGACCACGTTGAAGCTGCATCCGCGCTTGCATCCATCAGAGAAGACGCGCGGCCATGGGTACGCTTAGTTGGGGAGGGCGGCACTGATAGCCAGCCTCTTTCGACGAACGGCGTTTTTGCTGAAGCCGGATTCTTCATCACGCCGCTGCAGACGATCAGCGCCGACGTGAATCACACTCGCTTTATGACAGAGAACTCAGTACGTCCTTTCACACTAGCAAATGGGAAGATCCGAGGTTTTGTGCCAATTGCGAGGCTGGAGACTGAGATCGCAGCGGGCATCATCTCCCGTTCGGAAAGCACCGATTGGACAGTACGGCTCAATGCAGGCGTCCGGCTGCCTTTCGGTCTTCGTGCAGGCGCACAGTGGGAGCGAATGCCTTACCTCTATACAGTGGCCAGCATCTCCGAGCATGTGATGACCAGAGCGATGCAGGTGAACGTTTCTATCGATCAGTCCGGCTGGCTCGGCGATGCGGGTGTGATGCGCGAGCACTTTGCGGACAAGAATACGAAAGGAGCGGTCTACGGCTGGCTGATCGCCCCGCTACTTCAGAGGCGGCGAGTCACATTCGGCGCGGGCTATGCTTACAATTATCAGAACACGGCCGAGCACCGCTTTGCGCCGATGCTGGCGGCGGCGCCGCGTCCCGGACAGCCGGCGACCTGGCAAGGGCACTACGATCCATACTACACGCCACTGAACCAGCAGACCCACAGCGCAACGGGCAACATCTTGCTGCGTCCGTCGCGCTTCTTGACCGTGCGCGCGAACGGATCGTACGGCTTTTCTGGTACGGAGGACACACCCTTCGTCTATCTCGCCGGCCGCGCGCCGATGACGGGCGTCTACAACCACACGATCCACCCGTGGAACGTTCGAGGCAGCATTGCGGCCGCGGTCACGCGTACGACAACAATCTACCTTGAAGGCTCGCACATGGCCACGACATGGTATGACGCTTCCACGGTCGGGCTATCCCTTTACGTCCGCCTATGAGGCGTAGCAGCCCGGAAAGCGCCTGATATGAGTACCTCTACTACTACGCTGCACATAGGAGCCGATGACCTCTGGGTCCATCGCCGTGCCGAGCCTGTCCGTACGAGAGAACGATTCATTCTCCTCGTGCTCGTGGCGGCGGCATTCGGTGTTACGATCCTTCTGGCTGACTGGTGGTTCCGCGAGTCGCACGTAGCCGTGCTGCCGCTCTATGTGCTGCTGAGCCTCGCCTTCTGGTACGGCATAAGTCGCGTCGGAATCGGTTGGATCAACTTCGCCGCAATCAGGAGACCTGGGCATCGAGAGGCTCCGCCCGGCCTTCGCGTCGCGATCTTTACGACCAGCTCACCCGGAGAACCGACGGCAATGTTCGAGAAGACACTCGCTGCATGCGCACGCATCCGTTATCCACATACGACTTACCTGCTCGACGACACGCGAGACCCGCGCTTCCGAAAACTCGCCGAGCGCCACGGTGCGGAATGGCTCGAGCTCGTCGACCTGCCTGGGGCGAAAGCCGGAAAAATTAATCGTGCCCTTGAGCTGACGGACGAGGAGTTCATCCTCGTGCTGGATCCGGATCACGTGCCTTTCCCCAATATCCTGGACCGCGTGCTCGGACAATTCGACGATTCTGCGATCGGCTTCGTTCAGGTGAGCCAGGCGTATTATAATCACGACCGCAGCTTCGTCGCGCGGGCCGCTGCCGAACAGACGTACCAGTTTTACGGTCCGACACAGATGGGACTCTTCGGCCATGGAGGCTGTGTGGCCATTGGTGCCAACTGCACCTTTCGCCGAAAGGCGCTCGAGTCGATCGGCGGACACGGCATCGGACTGGCCGAGGACCTGGTAACTTCCATCCGGCTGCATGCAGAAGGATGGGGATCTGTATACGTGCCGGAAATCGTTAGTCGTGGCCTCGTGCCGGAGGACCTCGGTTCATTCTACAAGCAGCAGCTCAAGTGGTCGAGAGGTGTCTATGAGGTGGCCTTCTCAGAGCTGCCGCGGCTGTTCCGGCGCTTGACATGGCGCCAGCGGCTCTCTTACGCCTCCATCGGTACGTATTACTTGTTCGGGATGACCACGCTCGTGTACCTGATCATACCGTACCTATACCTGTGGACCGGCATCCAGCCGGCCTCGATGCACTTCCCTGAATTCATTGCCAAAGCAGGTCCGGTAGCGCTGTTCGGTGTCGGGATCTATCTCTACACCCAGCGCTGGCTCTGTCAACCCTCGGTAGAGAGTGGTTTCCACTGGAGGGGTATGATTCTGAAGATTGCATGTTGGCCGATTGTTCTTGCCGGCACGTTGCTGGCGGTTATCCGCGCAAACGTCCCTTATATCCCGACGGCGAAGGAAGCTGCCGCCGGACACTTTTGGAGGCTTGCCGCTCCTCACGTTGCGCTGATTGCCCTGTTTATTGCGACCACGGGATGCGTGATCGTGCAACGCCTCGCAGTCGTGCCGGAAATAGAGCTCATGCTGACAAGTGAGGCCGTCTGGGGGATGATCTTCTTCGCGGGTATCGCGGTCTTGACAGCAGGCGGCGCGATTTATGCTTCATGGAGCTCGCGCAAGGTGCCGCCCGGGCAAGCCTGGGACGAGATCACTCCTTACCAATAGTAATTACGATGGGTAAGATCAACCGGGTTCTCTTCAGCGTAGGCCTCCTCACGGTGGCAACATTAAGCGTATTTGCCCTCACGTTCGTCGGCTCACGAGCACAGGGGCCGCTCGGGCGAGCGCTCGCAGATCTGGGAAATGTCGTGACCCGGACAGAGAGCCAGGTCGCCTTCCATCTGCGCGGCCCGGGAAGGGCGGCTGAGCTTCGTTGGTTTAATCGGATGCGAAGAGATAGAGATCGTCTTGCCGACCCCGAACACATGCTCATTGGAGCATACGATAAAAGACTTCCGGCCTCCTTCGATGGCATTTTGCGCCTCGAGGAATCGCTCGAAAACCCGATGCCGCTCGTGCATCTGTTTACCGCTTGGGGAGATGAGCCCGACCAGCGCTTTCCTCGCAAATTAGTTGAGACAATATGGGAAATCGGATCGGTGCCGATGATCACCTGGGAGCCGTGGCTCAGTACCTTCGATGGAAGCCGGCACCGCCATCTCCCGCACCCGGATGAACGGGACCCCGGCGGAATGGCGGCGGTCGGACGAGGGGACTACGATTTCTACTTGCAGGAGTGGCTTAAAGAAGCTGCAGATTTCGGACATCCTATGTATGTCCGATTCGGGCACGAGATGAACGACTCATATCGCTATGCCTGGGGCCCACATAATAATCGCCCGGAAGAGTACGTGGCTGCGTTTCGGCATGTCGTGGAGACAGCTCGTGCACATGGGGCCACAAACATCCTATGGGTTTGGTCGCCGCACATCGCCTATGATGATTTCGATGATTACCACCCGGGAGACGATGTCGTAGACTGGATAGGCGCAACCGTCCTCAATTACGGCAACATCGCATATTGGTCGGAATGGTGGACGTTCGACGATATTTTTACTCGCAAGTATGACCGACTCGCAGCCTACGGCAAGCCGATTATGATTGCGGAGATGGGCACGCTAATGGCCGGCGGAGAGCGGGCGCCGTGGTTCGAGCAGGCACTTACACGTCTTCCACAGCGCTTGCCGGAGGTGAAGGCGGTCGTTTTCTTCCACGACCATTCAGACGCTACAATCACGTACCAGGCGCTGAACTGGGCCTTCGATAATGATACGACAGTAACGGCGACCATAAGGAGGGCCATCGATACATGGGACGGCTCGCTCGATGAGCCTGGTAATCAAACCAGCGAGGTCGACCTATAGTGAAGCCTTCGATCAACTCGGTTCTCCTCTTGACTACTGTAGTCACCATTATCTTTTCGATTGGTGCACGCGCCCAGCCACTTCTCGACGATGCCTCGGTTTTCGCGTCCGTTGCCGGACTGAATACTGTTCCCGATCATGGCGACGGCCTAGTTTCCTTCCTCGACTATCGTGACGGCGGCTACAGCATAATCGCAGTCGATGTCGCAACGAAGACCGAGCAGCAGTTGGAGAGGATTTTCTATGCCGAGCCCGTGGTCAGCTCCTTCGGTCGGCGCGTGGCCTGGATCGGATATACACCGCTCGGACAACCGGACGTATATCTTCACGACGGCGCAGTAGGTGAAACGGCCCGAATCACGTCCGATGCCGATTTTCAGAACCATCCTGATCTTTCGGAAAACACGCTGGTTTGGCAGGACTATCGGAATGCCGAGAGCGACGGGATGAATGCCGACATCTACATGCACGACTTAGCATCGCAGACGACCTCGCCCGTCACCATCCATCCCGCATACCAGGACCTTCCTCGAGTGCATGGCAATTGGGTCGTCTGGCAGGATTACCGCGACGCCGACTCCCTTCTGACGACGGCGGACATCTACGCGTACGATCTTTCGTCGAACGAGAAACACCGGCTCACATCCGGCACCTTCTACCGCACGCATCCGGCGGTCTGGGAGGACCTCGTCGTCTGGGAAGACTACCGAAATGGAGCGAAAGGCGACATCTACCTGTACAACCTCTCGACAAACGAGGAGACGCCTATAAGCACGAACGATGCACACCAGGGCTTTCCTTCCGTATATGGAGAGTGGATTCTCTGGCTCGATTACCGCAACGACGCGGAGCAAGGCGACCTTTATGGCTATAACCTGAATACACAGGAGGAATACGCGCTCGTGGTGCATTCCGCACATCAGGAAGCACCTCACATCTACAACAACCACGTTGTATGGCAGGATTACCGGAACGAACGTTTCGATCTTTTCGGCGGCACGATTCCGCCTCCCACGAGCGCAGCCGCAGGAGATATCGGCAACCTGCCGGACTTCAAGCTATCGGCCGCTCCAAATCCATTCGTGGATTCCGTCACGTTCTTTCTGGCGGATGCGCGTGGAGGCTCTCTTAATCTGACGATCTATAACGCCGTTGGCAGGAAGGTATATCATCGAGAGATCGCCGCAGGTCAAGCTACGACGTCGTGGGGAGGTCTGGCTGATTCTGGCGCATCTGTGCCTGCCGGCGTCTATGTCGCAGTCGTCAGTGGGCAAGATCTGCAACTGCATACCGTCATTTTTCGACACAAGTAGGACACGGCGGCTTACGCTTTACTCTCGGGCGGATCGCGACTTTTTTCGCGGATCGCGCGAATGAGGCAGTAACGCGAACCAGAACCATGCTATGAAGAATAGGCTTGGCCACTCCTGCCTTCTGTGGTCGTGCTCTGGCAGATTTCCATCGGCGAGAGCGTATTCATGCTAGCGCATGGATTTGCAGAGCATTCGCGCAGCGTCTTGGACCCGAGCAGATTGGTCGAAGGTGTGCGCGACAGCGCACAGTCTCAGACCAGCAAGAAAAACGCCCCCTATGGGGCGATTTTTCGACGCGCCTGGCGAGGCACAGGTCCTCCGTGTGGACGAAAGCACCCACTTTTGAGATGGAGGTGACGGGCGGATTCGAACCGCCGTACAAGGTTTTGCAGACCTTTG
>CAZKNF010000032.1:0-20841 GCA_964554105.1 uncultured Rhodothermales bacterium
CCGACGCTGAACCGGCTGTGGATGTGGTGGTCCCCTGCGAGCCACGTGCGCTCCTGCGTGTTTACATCGGCGTCGGACGATTCGACGGGCTGTGCCAGCGATGGCAGGATGGGCAGGGCGAAGCATGTCGCTAGCAATCCAACGAGAAAAAACAGGCCGCGGTACGATTGGATATGGTGATGAGTGTTGTGCGCCTGCATGGTCGCTTGCGTACTGATTGAACGGATGCGATGGGGCCGGATGGAAGTCGCCGTAGACGAGGACTGAAGTCTGCGCCGGATCGAAGTTGCATTCAGCGTGGCTGGAATGTGGACGTGGGCGCAGGCTCCGATGATCCCGCGGAGCACGGATCGATCGCGGTGAAGGCGGTGGCGCAGAAATCCGCTGATCCGCGCGGACATGCCGTAATGTTGACGTAATAGCTCCGTGGCAATCGAAGAAACACCGGCTTTACGCGTTAGATCACCAATGAAAATCGATCGCATGAGCACGTGTAATTGGCTAACGAGCGGAGGATATCATGGCGAGCAAGGGAAAGAACAAGAATAAGAATACGGGCAATCAGAAGGGCCAGGACAAGCTGAAGAAGGGAGAGCAGGGTAGTGGCGGCGGAAAGAAGGGAGGCGGCGGCGGCAAGAAGGGTCGCGGCTTTTCCGACCGGTGAGGTCTTGAACTTCACGTTTTTTCGTAGATTGCGTCCGTAAGAGGGGCAGCGTAATTTTTACGTGCCTACATGGCGCGAGAGGGAGTCCTGCACGTGTGGATGATCACGGAGATCGCCGCACGGTTCGATTTCATCAAACTCGGTTCCCCATCATGCATCAGACGCAGTTACCGAGACTGTTTTCGACAGTCCTCACAAGTGCTCTCGTACTCGGTCTGCTCGCAACAGGCTGCGCGCCCGACGCTGCGGACGATTCGGGTTCGTTCGGTGACACGACGGTCGCTGCCGGGACTCAGGACACCACCGAGGCGTTCGGTACGACCGGCACGACGGGTGCGACCGGCACGACCGAGCCAGTCGATACCACTGAGAGAGCCGGTGCGGCGTACGACTCGCTGCTGGCGCAGGAGCTTGGTGCCGACGAATATGGCATGCGCAGATACGTGATGGCACTCTTGACGGCCGGGCCGAACCAGGACCAGGATTCCGCACGGGCGGCGGAGCTGCAGCGCGGGCATATGGACAACATCAACCGGATGGCCGAGGAGGGGCAGCTCGTCCTGGCCGGCCCTTTTTTCGGCGGTAGTCCGCTACGCGGCGTCTACGTGTTCGACGTGGAGACTGTCGAGGAGGCTCGCGCGCTCACCGAGACCGATCCCGCCATTCAGGCCGGGCGCCTAGAGATGGAATTGCATCCGTGGTACGGTCCGGCAGCCTTGATGGAGGTGAAGGACATTAACGAACGCATTACTCGTCAATCGCCGTGACCCTCTTCACGTTTTTCATCGACGTGCTCGGGCCGGCCGGACTGCTCGCCTGTGGGTCCGTCGTCGGGTGCTGAACTTCGCCTCTTCAGCCGATCGAGCTCGTACAGAAGTCGTGCTACCTCATCTCTGTGCTTTCGGTGGATTTTCAGCTCGAGCTCGAATTTATGCGACCCCGGCATCGTCTCCAACAGCTCGCGGCTGTTCGGCCGAATGTGGAGTCGATCACGAAATCGTTTTTCGGTCAGTTCCACCTCCTTCAGCGCCCGTGGCGCAACCTTTATCAGTTGTCGCCGGGTATCGAACTCGCCCACCAATGAATTTTCCACGTCGAAAACGATGAATTCGTCGTCCTCCAGATACAAGTGGCCCTTGATTTCTCGAAGCCCGACATCCGAAATGCGAAACGGAATCAGGCTGACGTCGCCAGGTGTGCTCCGGTAGGACATGACGCGCTGGAGGTGCGAGACCAGCGCCTCCGCCTCCTTTCGATCCGCACGCTTCACTTTGAGCAGGATTTGCGCGTTGGTTGATATCTGCACATCCTCGAATGTACTGAGTCGCTTCGGACGCAGCGTGATACTGGCTCCGGTGACCTTCCGCTTAAAGACTACCTCGCGAAGGGAATCGAGTGACAATTCGACGCTGTCGATGCGCGTGGCGCGGGAGAAGAGCTCGTTCGACTGATACTCGATCGTAAGCAGTTCATCCGCATAACTGAGCAGACCTTCGATCTCGAAGATCCCCTGCATAACGTCCGCGATGGAAACCTCCACCGACACAGGAAAGCTGAACTCTGTCGAGAGCATGGCGACGCGTAAGCTCGAATTTATCAGATGGAGGATACGACGTAATGTACGCTGCAGTGCTCAGTTGTTGCACGAACTCGATCAGCCACAGGTCCGAAGGGCCTCATCCACTCTCACACGGAAGGCTGAGGTTCTGTCCGGCCACTGCCGCGAGCTAGTTTGTTCTGGCGTGTGAGCTGTGGAATGGAGATATTCTCGACGTCGCCGAATCCACCATCCCCATCTGAAGCTTTACGATGAGCGAACCCGCTCCGGTCATCGGTACCATCACGGAGGATCGGCCGCACGGCGACGGCGGGCTGCTGTCAAAGGTTATCGCGGTCGTCGGCCCGGGCCTCTTTGTGCTCGGGTACACGATCGGAACCGGCAGCGTCACCACGATGGCGACCTCAGGAGCAGCCTACGGCATGACGCTGACGTGGTCCGTCGGATTGTCCTGCCTTTTCACGTTCTTCCTGGTCGTGGGGATCAGCCGGCTGACGATCGTGCGGGATCGGCCGTTCATATCCGCCGTGCGTGAGCGATTCGGCCGTGGTCTGGCGCTCTTTCTCATCTTCGCGCTGATGCTGACGGTGGTTACGTCGGTGATGGGCATCTCATCAATCGTCGGCGAGGCGGTGCAGGCCTGGACCGCAGTGATCGGACTCGGCCAGGAGGGCATTCCCTCGCTGGCGACGGGCCTCGTTCTCGCGCTGCTGCTGTATGTACTCTTCTGGACGGGAAGCCACGGATTATTTCTGAAGGCTGTCTCCATCGTGGTCGCGATCATGGGCGTGTGCTTCCTTCTCACTACACTGATCGTCGTCAGCCAGCCGCGTGCACTCATCGAGTCGCTTCCTCCCGGCATACCGCCCGGCGGCGAGGGTCACTTGATTCTCGCCGGCATGGTGGGCACGACCATGGCATCCGTGGTGATCGTCGCCAGGAGCTACCTCGTCGATTCACAGGGCTGGGATCTGCGTGATCTCATCACGGAAAGACGGGACGCGGCGTTCTCGCTCTTTCTGACCTTTGTGGTGAGCGCTGCGATAATGGCGAGTGCTGCAGGAACGATGTATCCGGTCGGCCTTCGCGTCGAGAGCGCGATCGACATGGTGCGCACTCTCGAACCGCTGGCAGGCGAATTCGCTGCGAGCATATTCGTGATCGGGCTGGTATCCGCCGGACTCTCCTCATTATTCCCGGGATACGTTCTCGGCCCGTGGCTGCTGCTCGATTATTTCGGGCAGCCACGTGATTTGACGAAGCCCTGGGTGCGCGCCTTCGTTCTGGTCATCGCGGCCACCGGTCTCGTGGTTCCGGTCTTCGGCGGCCAACCGGTCGTCATCATGATTGCGTCGCAGGCCGTTAGTCCGATTGTGATGCCGATCATGATCGGCATCATCTTCTACATGTTGAACACGAAGCATGTCGCTACCTACCGCAATGCACGGTGGCTCAATGCTGGGCTGATCGTCGCCTTCGTCTTTTCGCTGTTCGTTTCGTATTCGGCCGTCATCGGACTGATCGATTTCGTCCGGGCATTATGATGTCCGGCGGACGGGAGGACGACTCGCAGCGCATCCGCATCCCATACACGTGATCTCATCCACCGCCGACTGGCGGGCACGCGGCACTTTTCATCCATTAACATTCTGAAGCAGATGCAGATCGATCTCGGAGGCAAAGTTGCCATCGTAACCGGCGGAGCGCGCGACATCGGGCGCGGCATATGCCTGAAACTCGCGGAGAGCGGCGCGGCCGTCGTCGTCAACTTCTACCGCAGTGAGGACGCGGCTGATGAGACCGTCAGCCGTATCGAAGCGATCGGCGGGCGAGCTGTTGCGGTGAAGGCGGATGTCACAAAACGGAACGATGTCGACGATCTGGTGCATTCGGCGCTCGACGCGTTCGGTGGCGACATCCACATCCTGGTAAACAATGCGGGCGGGCTTATCGGGCGCAAGAGTTTCGCGGAAATCGACGACCCGTTCTGGGACCGCGTGATGGATATCAATTTGCGAAGCGTGGTGTACGTAACGCAGGCGGTCCTTCTTCATATGCCGGACGGAGGTGCGATCGTAAACAATGCTTCGCTCGCAGCCCGCAACGGCGGCGGTCCCGGTGCGCTCGCGTACGCCACCTCCAAAGGTGCGGTACTGACGTTCACGAGGGGGCTTGCCAAGGAGCTCGGCCCTCGCAATATTCGCGTGAACTGCGTGTCTCCAGGTATGATCGACACGACGTTCCACGACACGTTTACCATCGACGAAGTTCGGACCCGAATTTCCGCAGCCACGCCGCTGCGTCGCGAGGGTACGGCGGATGAGGTAGGTGCAGCGGTCGTCTATCTCGCCTCCGATGCTGCATCCTATACAACGGGTGCATCGCTGGAGATCAACGGGGGACTCTACTTCAGCTGAGCGAAAGCTGCGCAAAAGTAGAGCGAATACAGCGGCGAAGTCAGCCGCTCGAACAGCATCGAAAGCTTCGCGCAGCGGCGCAAACTCCCCGAAAGGAATTCCCGCAATCTCACATCCCGCGCGAAACGGGTGCGTTCGCCGGGGATACGCGAGAGAAGGTATTTCGTGGATGGGATTAGCTGAAGGGATGGAGGTGCGAGAGGAGGATGACTACTAAGAGGACGACTATTCAGATGAGGATGAGCATTCGTCAGACAAGCGCTGCTGAAGTAAGAGTGGCCGTGCTCATTACTTTGCTGATGGCCCTGCTGATGGCCAGACCAGTTTTTGCGCAGGAGGATGCGACCGTCATGCAGACGGTCACGACCCAGGCTGGCGACGTGGCTGTAGAAGAGCTCGCCGATGGGTTGACTCACCCGTGGGGCTTAGCATTCCTGCCGGACGGCCGCATGCTGGTCACGGAACGCGCCGGAACAGTGCGGATTCTGGATCCGAACGGCAGCCTTTCGGATCCGCTCGTGGGTACCCCTGAAGTATTTGCACAAGGGCAGGGAGGCATGCTGGAGGTCGCGCTCGACCCCGAATTCGAATCCAACAGCTTGGTCTATCTTTCGTACGCGGCGCCGGGTCCGGACGGGACCGCGGCATCGGCTCTCGGACGGGGTCGCCTCGAGAACGGTAGTATCGAAGGATTCGAAGAGCTCTTCCGACAGGAGCCGTGGGTCGAAGGAGAAAATCACTTCGGCGGGCGAATCGTGTTTACGCCGGAGAATCGGATATTCTTCACACTCGGCGAGCGCTTTCAGTTTGATCCAGCTCAGGATCCGTCGAATCATCTTGGAACTATCATCCGCATCAATCGCGACGGAAGCGTTCCGGCAGATAATCCCTTCGTGGGAACCGCCGAAGGCGCGGATGAGATCTGGTCGTACGGACACCGCAATATCGAAAGCGCCGGCATCCATCCGACATCCGGCGAGTTATGGGTTGCGGAGATGGGTCCGGAAGGCGGCGACGAGTTGAATCAACCAGAGGCCGGTGAGAACTACGGCTGGCCGGTGGTTAGCTGGGGCGACCACTACGACGGCACGGAGATTCCAGATCCACCGACGCATCCGGAATTCGCGGATGCGCTGATTCATTGGACTCCGGTCATTTCACCGTCAGGAATGACGTTCTACACGGGCCAGGAATTTCCGGAATGGCAGGGGAGCGCCTTGATCGGCGGACTGACGGCCCAGGGTCTCGTGCGGGTGCAGATCGACGGCGAAAACGCGGAGGAGGTCGAGCGGATTGCACTCGGTGAGCGGATTCGCGAGGTCGAGCAGGGCCCAGACGGCTCTCTGTATGTCCTGACGGACGTACCCGACGGCAGTGTGTGGCGTCTTAGACCGCATGTGGACGAAGTTCAGCCGTGAATACATCCGAAGTTACCAGTCTGTAGCCTCGACGGTTAGCGCGGTTTGCTATGTTTAGCAGGAATTCAGACGCTTGTCACCCGATTGGAGGTATATAATGCTCGAGGCAATCATCGTTCTTGCTGTCATCGCTTTGATCGCGGCTCTCCTCGGCTTTCGAGGGATCGCCGGCTTGACGGCAGGAATTGCGAAGATCCTCCTCATCGTATTCGTCATTCTTGTGGTGATCGCTATTCTTCTGTAGGCATCGCCGACTTGCTCGTGGGGATCACGCGGGATCAGAGTGGATCCGGCGAGTTTTGCGCGTATTCTTCTGCTGTGGTGGTGTACCTGCGGCGGAGCTGGTCCTCTCCACATTTGCCGCCAGTGCAATTCCAGTCGGCAGGTCCTCATCTGTCGCCGCTTGGACCGTCGAACATTTGCTCGAGGCTGGGGTCGAATCCATGTTGCAACCGTAGAAGACGTGTATTGAGTCAGCCCGCTGATTCGGATCCGGTTGCATGTAGATTTGCGAAGATTCTCGAGAAGCGCTGAACGATGAGCTGCTCACGATTTAAAGTCGCTGCGGGCTTTTTCGCGGTTCTGATCTTTACGGCATACCGGCCCGCAGTCGGCCAGACGGCGGCTGACGTGGAATTTATGCAGGGGATGATTCATCATCATGCCCAGGCGCTGGAAATGACAGATCTTGTGCCGGATCGCAGCGGCAGTGAGAAAATCCACCTACTCGCCCGTAGGATCGAGATTTCGCAGCAAGATGAGATTGCGTGGATGCGTGACTGGTTGGAGCGGAATTCCCACGATGTCGCGCACGTCGACCATCACGATGCCGACCATCACGATGCCCCGCATGTCGACGAGAGCTCGCAGGACACCGCTAGTGCGCACGACGACGATACGACAGCCGCACCGCTCATGCCGGGGATGTTGACGGAGGAGGAAATGGCGCAGCTGGCCGGCGCGACCGGCGTGGAGTTCGATCGGCTCTTCCTGCAGTTTATGATACATCATCACGAGGGTGCACTGACGATGGTCGAGGATCTTCTCTCGGCCGAGGGTGCTGCCCAGGATACGGATGTCTTTCGAATCGCCTCCGGAATAGATGCGGATCAGCGCGCCGAAATACGTCGTATGCAGGCCATGCTGGATGCACTTTCCGAACCTTGAGGCGGACGGCGCTTCATCCGGCAGGCAAGCTCAATAGACACATCAATGCATCGCCTTAGCCGAAATGACCCGCAATATGCCACTGATCAGCACCATCCCGCTGATCCGCACCACCACGCTGACGTGCTCCCTAATTGTCGCGCTCGCTCTTCTTTTCACTCATTCCACCGCGGGTGAGATCAATGCGCAGACCAATTCGAGCCTTAATCCCGATGATCCACGCGTCGGCCTCCGTGCCGGTTGGATGAATGCAGGGATTTCAGGTCGCAATCTCGAGAAGGTGGCGCACGTTCCGCGGCCGGATGACTTCGTGAATCCGGACAATCCCGGAGACTTCAGCCTGGCGAACACGGACCTTGCCTTCAGCGGGGATTACGTATTCCTGGGTGGATACAACGGCCTTCAGGTCTGGGATATTTCAAATCCACATAATCCGACACTGAGAACGTCGCTCGTCTGCCCGGGAGGTCAGGGGGATGTCTCTATTCACGGAAATCTGCTCTTCATGTCCGTCGAGGAGACCCGCGGCCGCATCGATTGCGGTGTGGAAGGAGTCACCGAGCCAATCAGCGATGAGCGTTTCCGCGGCGTGCGCATTTTTGACGTCAGCGATATCGACAATCCGACGCAGATCACGTCAGTACAGACATGTCGCGGATCGCACACCCACACGCTGGTGACCGATCCTGACGATGCAGAAAACGTCTACATATATGTTTCCGGCACGAGCCCGGTCAGGCCCGAAGACGAGCTTGAAGGCTGCTCGGGATTGCCGCCGGAGGAGGATCCGAACACGTCGCTGTTCCGCATCGAGGTGATTCGTGTGCCCGTTGCCGCACCGGAAGATGCAAGGGTCGTCAGCATGCCGCGGATTTTTGCGGATCCGGAGACGGGCGACATCGCGGGATTGTGGAGAGGCGGCGATTCCGGTGAAGGTACGCAGCGGACGGCCGCGACGGACGAGTGCCATGATATTACGGTGTATCCGGAGGTGGGATTGGCTGCCGGAGCATGTTCGGGCAATGGAATTATTCTTGACATCCGCGACCCGGCGAATCCGGAACGAATCGGAGAGGTAATGGACCCGAACTTCGCCTACTGGCACTCTGCGACCTTCAGCAATGACGCCGACAAAGTGTTGTTCACCGATGAATGGGGAGGCGGAATGGCCGCCCGGTGCCGTGCGTCCGACCCGGCGGAGTGGGGAGCAAATGCCATCTTCACGTACGAAGATGGTGAGCTGCAGCATGCCGGATACTACAAACTGCCTGCCGAGCAGACCGATACAGAGAACTGCGTGGCCCACAATGGATCGCTAATTCCTGTTCCCGGCCGAGACATCATGGTGCAGGCCTGGTATCAGGGAGGCGTTTCGGTGATCGATTTTACCGATCCGTCCGACCCGGTCGAAATCGCGTTCTTCGATCGTGGTCCCGTCGATGCGACGAGACTGCACGTCGGCGGATACTGGTCCACGTACTGGTACAACGGATTTATCTACGGATCTGAGATCCTCCGAGGACTTGACGTATTCGAGCTCACGCCGAGCAAGCACCTTTCGCAGAATGAGATCGATGCAGCAAAGCTGGTGCGGATGGAGACATTCAACCCGCAGCATCAGACGAAGCTCGAGTGGCCAGTAAACGCGGTCGTGGCGCGGGCTTATCTCGACCAGCTTGTTCGTGGCGGCGATATCGCGTCCGATCGCGCCGAACAGGTGCGGCTTGAATTGGACCGGATCGAGAACGGGTCGGATGCGGGAGCGAGCGCGGCAAGCCTCGCTGAAACGGCAGCGCAGCTCGAGGAAGATGCACGAGCGGCAGAAGGGCCCGCAGGGTTCGGCGACTCAGACTCAGATCGCCTGCGTCTGCTCGCGTCGGTCATGCAGGAATTGGCCCGAGCACGATAAATGCCGGCGGCGGACGTGGAATGGTTGCCCAGACGACAAGACGCCTGCCGCCGGCGATGAATACGGGAGGGACGATCAGACCCAGATCGCGCGTGCGGCGATTGACCGCGCGCCGCATTACGCACTCCTCGATGGCGGCGGCGATACCGGGAGCGTGATCACGAACGTGGACCCCTGACCCGGTACGCTGCGGGCGTGAATCTTGCCGAAGTGGCGCTCTACAATTCGCCGGCAGATCGCAAGGCCCATTCCGAGGCCGTCGTACCTGCCTCGGCCGTGAAGTTGCTGGAACGGCGAGAAAATACGATCCAGATAGGGTTCGCTTATTCCCACTCCATTGTCTTCGACTTCGAGGATGATCAGTTCGCCGGATCCGTCCCCGCGTGCGTCAGCCGCGTCCGGAGTCACCGCTCGGATCTGGACAGCCGGAGACGTATCGTCTCGACTGAATTTAATCGCATTAGCGATCAGGTGTGAGAGAAGGCGGCGGATCTGTCTCGGATCCGCCTCAATGACCGGGAGGTCTTCTGCGTTGATTTCACAATTCGACTCCGCGAGCATAGGCTTCAGCTCCGCGAGCACGTCCGCAACCGCCTTGTTCAGATCGACCCGTGCAAATGCGTCGCCCCGCGAACTGACGCGTGAGTACTCCAGCAGAGCACGTATCAGGTCGGACATGCGCCGCGCGGCCGACGTGACGCGCTTGAAGTAATCCTGTGCTTTCGGCGTGAAGGAATCACCGAGTTCGTCCACGAGCAGGTCCAGAAACGTATGGATCTTTCGGAGCGGTTCCTGCAAATCGTGGGAGGCCATAAATGCGAAATCCTGCATCTCGCGGTTTAGCTGCGTCAGCATCGAATTCGCTCGCCGCAGCTCTGCGGTTCGTTCGGCTACTCGCCGTTCGAGCATCCGATTCGTCTGACGTTCGTTCTCCTCGGCCTCCGCAGCAGCTCGCTTTGCGTCTGTCATGTCCGCTAGAATCATGACCGCGCCAATTCCATTTCCTTCATCGTCCCGAAGCGGTGAACTACTGAGGAGCAGATGGAGATGATCGCCGTCCGGACGGAGACAGGTTACTTCACGGCGGATGGATGATCGGTTGCCACAGGCTGCCTCGTGAAGCACGCCTTTGTCCTCATCCGCACTCACCCCATTTAAACTCCCATCCGGTAAAACAAGATTGAACGCCTCGTCGAAGCGCTTGAGAAGGGGATTGCCGCCGCAAAGAACAGCCGCCTGGCGGCTTGCATGGCTCACACGACCCGAACCGTCGCAAATGACGATGGCCTCGGAGGCCTGATCCAGAATCGTGCGGGCAAGCCGCTCGGATGCCACGAGCTCATCTTGCTTCTTCTGTGCAGTAAGGTCTGTCACCACGAGGCAAATGCCCCGCCCTCCGATGAGATCTGCCGCACTTCTAGATAGGTAGACCGGAATGCTGATGCCGGTCTCAGCGACCAGCACCATCTCTGCCCGATTGTCTCGGTCCTGAGCGAGAAATGCCTGAAAACGAGAGGCATCTTCCGGATGTACGAACTGGGCGAAGGATCTGCCCGCGAGACTCTCTGCATCCGTCCCCATCATTCGAGCGAAACTGGGATTGCAGTACAGGACGGTTCCGTCGCCTGCCAGCGTCACGGCGCCCTCGTTCATGGATTCGACCAGCATCCGGTAGGGATGGTCTTCGCCGTAAAACGTGTAGACGGCGTGGTCCTGCTCAGGCGGTTTTACGACGAGTGCGTCGACTTCTCCCCACTTTATAGCATGAACTATTTCGCTCGCTTCCTGAAACGATGTGCGCAGTTGCTCGAGTTCTGACTTAAGCGCGAGCAGTTCATCCGAGGCTTCGTGTCCAATGTCCATAGCGAATGCAGATTAGGCTAGATACTACACCCTGTCACAAATGCGCCAAACATGATGAGCTCGAGGCGCTGACGAGCTATTCAACTGGCCGGAGGTCCAGCCCTACAAGAACGCGTTCCGTATTCGACAAATCACCGATTATCTTTCGTATCGGCGAAGGAAGTTTGCGGACGAGGGTCGGTATTGCCAGGATCTGATCTCCTTGAGCCAATCTCGGCTGTTCGAGCAGGTCGATGATTTCGATCCTGTACTTGTCAGGCACGTGCTCCTCGCATATGGTCTGGAGGTTCTTCAGGGCCGTTACGCTTTTCGGAGTACGGCCGGCCACGTACAATCGCAACTCCCAGAAATCCGACTCGCCATCCGCGTCCGCTCCTTCACTCCAGAAGTCTCTTTCTGATTTTGCTCCATCCGATCCGGGTCCATTGTCAGACATGATCATTTCCTCCTTGAACAGGGTACTTATCGTCCAATTTTATTCCGTGATCTGTCAGACGCATGGCATGGATCCTATGCGAATGGGCCATTCCCCGCGACTTAAGCACGTAAAGGCTTCTCTTTCGCGTCCCATCTACTTCCATCATCCTGACGAGAATCCACGTGTCTACCAGGGATGAGATGCCCACTTGCGACTGCTCGATATTGTCGCCGCTCGCAGTCAGACTCGTAAAAACAGCTGTGATTCCCTGTCCCTTAATATAGTCAATCAATCGTGTTAGAATAGATTCGACCTCAAGCCGATCTCCCATGTGTATGAGATTCGATATCGGGTCGATCACCACGGCAGAAGGCCGTACGGTTCCGATGAGCCGGTGCAGGGTAACGAGATGCATTTCAAGTCCCTGCAGCGTTGGACGTGTGGCGCGGACGTGAAGCAGGTCTTTGTCTGTCCACGTCGAAAGGTCGATACCGAGCGAGTTCATGTTTCGCATGAGCTGCTGCGGCGATTCCTCAAACGCGAGATAGAGGCACCGCTCACCACTCCGGCAAAGTGCATCGACGAAGCTCGACGCGAGACTCGTTTTGCCGGTACCGGCTGTTCCGGTGACCAGGACGGTAGTGCCACGGTAGTATCCTTTCCCCTCCAGCATGGTGTCGAGATCCGGTACACCCGACGAAATGCGATCCGTACCGGCCTCGTGGTTCAATTCCAGTGATGTGATCGGGAGGATAGAGATGCCGTCGTCAGCAATCAGAAAGGGATACTCGTTCGTACCGTGGCTCGAGCCGCGATATTTTACGATGCGAGCGCGACGCGTTGAGATCTGATTGTTCACCCGGTGATCCAGGACGATCACGCAGTCCGAGACGTACTCCTCGAGCCCGAAACGGGTCAGCCCGTCCTCACCGCGCTCGGCCGTGACGATGGCTGTGATCCCGCGATCTTTGAGCCACCGGAACAGCCGGCGCAGCTCGGCTCGAAGGATCATCTGGTTTGAAAATCCTGAGAACAGCGCTTCAAGGGTATCGAGCACGACGCGTTTGGCGCCGACCCGCTCGACGGCGAGTCCGATGCGGAGGAACAGCCCTTCGAGATCGTATTCGCCGGTCTCCTGAATTTCATAGGGATCGATGTAGACGTAATCGACGGCCACGAGATTCTGTTCGATGAGGGCCTTCAGATCGAATCCCAGGGACGCTACGTTCTTGACGAGCTCCTCCTCCGTCTCCTCGAATGCCATGAACACACCAGGTTCGTCGAACTGATGCGCCCCGCGGGCCAAGAACTCGGTGGCCAGCATGGTCTTACCTGAGCCGGGACCACCACAAACCAGGGTCACACGACCTTTCGGCAGTCCGCCTCGCGTTATCTCGTCGAGACCATAAATGCCGGTAGGCGCCTTTTCGATCAAGCCTTTGTCGTTCTTCTCCGGCGATCGGCTCGTATGCACGATTGAAGTCTCGGATGGGTGGACAGGAGGGGTGATCCGGGGACGTGCTAACTCGACATGTTGCATGAAGATCCGCCGGTGCTTCTGTTTGCGCAGGACTGTAGAATGCGCTATTCTTGCGGCTGTTTTTTACTGCGCCATCCACTGCAACGAACATCCCTCTTACGTTATGCGCGGTCCGCTCGTCACACTGATCGTCTTTCTACTCCTTCTCCTGCCGCACGCCGTACAGGCGCAGACGCTGCAGACAGAGAACGTCTTTTTAATTACGCTGGACGGTCTCCGCTGGGAGGAGCTCTTCCACGGTGCGGACTCGATGCTGATTCGGGATGAACGGTACGTCGACAATCCGGATGCGCTCGCGGCGCGGTTCTGGGCTTCGGATGCCGAAGCCCGCCGCAGCACGCTGATGCCGTTCTTCTGGGACGAGATCGCGACGCGTGGGCAGCTTTACGGTAATCGGCTTCTGGGCAGTCGCGTCGACGTCACGAACAATCGCCTGTTCTCGTATCCGGGGTACAACGAGATTCTGACCGGCCGGGCCGACGACCGCATCGACAGCAATAGTAAGCGGCCGAATGAGAATGTTACGGTGCTAGAGTACGTGAACGGACGTGCAGGCTTCGAGGGGCGCGTAGCTGCCTTCGGCTCTTGGGACGTGTTTCCGTACATCGTCAATCGGGAGCGTAGCGGAATCCCGGTCAACGCCGGATTCGAGCCGGTCGATGGAAAGGATCTAACAGGACGGGAGCGCTTTCTCAATGAGCTTCAGCGGCAGATCCCCAGCCCCTTCGGATCGGTCAGGCTGGACGCGTTCACGCACCATTTCGCGAAGGAGCATCTAAAAAAGCACAGGCCGAGGCTTCTTTACATCGCCTACGGCGAGACCGACGACTTTGCGCACGACGGCGAGTACGATTCGTATCTCGAGTCCGCGTATCGGACCGACGCCTTTATCCGTGATCTGTGGGAGTGGGTTCAATCGACCGACGGATACCGTGACCGCACCACCTTCCTGATCACGACGGACCACGGCCGCGGCGAGATGGAGGCGTGGACCGGCCATGGAACGGATGTGGACGGCGCACGCGAAATCTGGTTCGCCGTCCTCGGACCGGATACGCCCGCGCTCGGCGAGGTTCACGCGGGAGAGGAATTCTTCCAGGATCAGGTCGCGGCAACGGCTGCGGCATTTCTCGGCCTCGACTATGCGGCGGAGTTCGACGTCGGTGCACCGGTGTCGGCTATGATTAAATGATAGAGGACCGGCTCCGTGCTTAACCTCGCGTCCCGCCACGCAGCGCTCGGCATCATCCTGATTTCGCCGGGCGCGGCCATTCTACTGCTCGGCTTCGTGATGCGACTCCAGATGTTTGTAGACGGCGAGCCCTACGTACTGGCAGAGAACCAGGTTGCGGAGGCGTATCCGGGTGGCTACTTTTCGTTGACTCTCGACGTGCGTGGCGACACGATCCGTGCCTATCTCGACGGCGAGTTGATTTTGAGCGCACTCGACGAGACCTATGTCGAAGGCAAGATCGGATTAATGTCGTACGCCAACCAGGGGTCGCACTTTGATGAGGTACTGGTGACGTCTGAACGAAAAGTCTACGACCCGCCGGAGCGGGCGATCGAACATCCGGTTCGCACGTTTCGTGCACCCTATATCCAGCGGCCCGTTCGAACGGGCCTCGAGATCGCGTGGAGGACGCCGACACCCGAGGTCGGGCGCGTCGTTTACGGCAGCCGGAAAGGCTTCCTAAACCGTGAGGTGGTCGAGGCGGAGCCCCGTACAAAGCACCACGTGCAGCTTTCGGGACTCCTCCCCAGCAGCCGCTATTTTTACGAGGTTTATAGCGGGGGGCAAAAAATCGGAGGCGAGGATGACTTCCGAACGGCGCGCAGACATGACGAGACACGCTTTTCTTTTCTCGTCCTGGGAGACAGCGGCGTCGATACGGACGTGCAGTGGGCCATTGCCGAGAAAATGCGCAGCAACATGTACCAACGTGAAGTCGATTTCATCGTCCACGTGGGCGACGTGCACCAGGGAATCGGGGACGATTACGACGACGTCTATTTCAAGCCGTATCGCGACATCGTCAGAAACATAAATGTGTATGCGGCGCTCGGCAATCACGACGTCCTGACCGATGACGGCAGTGTTTACCTGGATGACTTCTACCTACCCTACAACAATCCAGACAGCACAGAGCGATATTATTCGTTTCGATGGGCGAACGCGTATTTCATCTGCCTGGATACGAACAGTGACTATGCCCCGGGTTCGGCCCAGCATGACTTCCTGCTCTCTGCACTAGACGATCCTCTGCGGCGCACGGCGACGTGGACGTTCGTATATGCGCATCACCCACCCTACAGCGAATACTGGACCGGATACTACGGAGAGGATGGGGTGCAGGAGCATCTCGTTCCCGTCTTCGAACAGTATGGTGTGGACATGGTGATGAACGGTCACACGCATAGCTACGAGCGGGGGGAGAAGAACCAGGTTCACTATCTCGTCAGCGGCGGAGGAGGCGGCGCGCTCGACGACTTCTTCGTGGATCACGATCACATTTCATTCTCCGACGCCGTCCACCACTTCACACGAGTTGACATCGACGGCGACGAGCTGGTCGTGAAGGCGATCGATGTCGATGGGCACATCGTTGATCGGTTCACGATATCCAAGCAATCGCCAGTGTCTACTGAAGATGCGGGTCCGCCCACGGCGCTGATGCTCGATCAGAATTTCCCAAACCCTTTCACCGGCCAATTTACGGTGATCAACTGACCTCGTCTCGCCGGAGATGCTGAAACCCTTTCACTTTCTTTCGGAACTTACGGATGCTTGCGTTTGTGATTTCAGTCGATTACACTTGGGCATCGCGCCGGCGAACCATGGTCTGAACCATGGTCTTTTGACCGCTTTCCGCGGAGCAACTGACCGGCGTGTTGTTTCGTACGGGCTGCTCATGCCGCGCGCCCGTGGTGTATTCCCGCGCCGGGCCCATTCTCAACGTGTATGCAGTCTATGCCGCCGTCAGAGCGACCTCCATCCGCACCCATCGATGCCAGCGCCGAGCCCTCAGTGTTCGCGTCCGAAGGGTTCAGCACCCCGTCCGAGGCTAGAGCTGCCGTCGAACAGCGTGGTCTGAGCCACGTCAAGGTGGGTGTATTCGATGCTGACGGCGTGCTGCGCGGCAAATACATGGCACGGGAGAAGTTTCTCTCCGCTCTTGAGAAAGGGTTCGGCTTCTGCGATGTCGTCCTGGGATGGGACAGCAACGATCAGCTCTACGACAACGTGACGTTCACCGGATGGCACACTGCCTATCCGGACGCGACCGTTCGTGTGCTCCCCGAAACCTGCCGGCCGCTCCCGTTCGAGCCGGACATGCTGTTATTCCTGGCCGAATTCCGAGATGCCGCCGAGGCGATCTGTCCTCGAGGCATTTTGCGGCGGGTCGTGCAGCACGCACGTGACTTGGGATTCCAGGCCCTCTCATCCTTCGAATACGAGTTCTTCCTTTTCGACGAGACGCCGCACTCCATCAGAGAAAAGAATTTTCGGGATTTGAAGCCCATTACTCCGGGAAATTTCGGCTACTCGATGCTGCGCAGCTCGGTCTGGTCTGAATTCTACCGCGACCTCCTGCAGACGTGCGAGGATATGCGGATGCCGCTCGAGAGCCTTCACACTGAAACCGGGCCGGGTGTCCTGGAGGCGGCGATCAGCGTCCAGGACGCTGTCGAAGCGGCCGACCGGGCCGCCCTGTTCAAGACGTTTTCGAAGGTTGTGGCGCAGCGCCACGGCATGATGGCCACGTTCATGGCGAAGTGGTCTCCGGATTATCCGGGGCAGAGCGGCCACATCCATCTTTCGCTGCAGGACGCGAGCGGTGAACCCGTATTCTACGAAGACGGTGCGGAGGGCAACATGAGCGACCTGATGCGGCATTTCGTCGCCGGTCAGCAGCGGCTGATGCCGGACTTGCTCGCGATGGTGGCGCCGACAGTCAATGCGTATACGCGGCTCATCCCCGGATTTTGGGCGCCGACGACAGCCAGTTGGGGCGTCGAAAACCGTACCTGCGCACTTCGCGTAGTTCCCGGTCATCCGAGGGCACATCGCGTCGAATACCGGATCGCCGCCGCCGACGCCAATCCGTACCTCGCACTTGCTGCCGCGCTGGCTTCGGGACTCTGGGGCATTGAGCAGAAGCTGGAACCGGGCCCGTCCATCACCGGCAGCGCGTACGACGAATCCAACGGAAGCACGGGCCGACGGCTGCCGGCGACCCTCTGGGAGGCGGCGCAGCGGCTGAAAGCCTCCTCTGAAGCCCGTCAACTCTTTGGAAATGAATTTGTAGAGCACTTCGCCGCCACGCGGGAATGGGAGGAACGCGAATTCCGGAAGCACATCACCGACTGGGAGCTTGCGCGGTACTTCGAGATCATATGATGAGGGACCATGATGCCGCACCATCTCACTGAATACATGGTGGAAGAGAATCGCAGGTCGGAGAGTTATCTATGCCTGAGTCCCGTCGATGGACGGCCCTTCGCCGAGCGCCCCCTCGCGACCGATCGTGATGTCGAGCGTTCACTGAGTGCGGCACGGACGGCGACTCGGATGTGGAGCGTCACGAGCCTCGAGGATCGGATGGCTGCCTGCACCCGGTTCGTCGATGCTTTCGGCGCCCGCCGCGACGCGATAGCCGAGGAGATCACCTGGCAGATGGGACGGCCGATCGGCCAGACACCCTCTGAGATACGCGGGGTGGAGGAACGGGCCCGTTCCATGATCGGTCTGGCTCCAGAAGCGCTAAAGGATTTTTGGCCGGATCCCAGGAACGGAATCACACGATTTATACGGCGCGAGCCGCTGGGTGTCGTGCTCGTGATGGCACCCTGGAATTACCCGTACCTGACGGCTGTCAACGCTGTCATTGCCGCTATTCTCGCGGGCAATGCGGTCATGTTGAAGCATTCCGAGCAAACGTTCCTCTGCGCGGAGCGTTTTGCCGAGGCGTTTGACTCAGCGGGCCTGCCCAAAGGCGTCTTTCAGGTGCTGCATTTAAGTCACGAGCAGAGTGCGGGGCTCATCACGATGGACGAAGGGCCGGATCTCGTGTGCTTTACCGGCTCAGTAGAGGGCGGGTCGGCCGTTCAACGTGCGGCAGCAGCACGAAGCGACCGCTTCATCGGCGTCGGTCTCGAACTGGGTGGCAAGGACGCGGCATACGTGCGCTGCGATGCCGATGTGGATGCGGCTGTGGCGAATCTCGTCGATGGCGCCTTCTTCAATGCGGGGCAGTCTTGCTGCGGCATTGAGCGGCTCTACGTGCATGCCGACGTGTATGACCATTTTCTGGATAAGTTTGTCGAAACTACGCAGGAACTACGACTCGGGAATCCCATCGAGCGGGCGACGACACTTGGGCCGCTCGTGCGGACTCGGAGCGCTGATTTCGTGCGAGAACAGATCGCAGAGGCGGTGCATCGCGGCGCACATGCACTCGTGGATTCTACGGCTTTTCCGTTCGATGCGGTCGGGACGCCGTACATGGCACCTCAGGTGCTCACTGATGTGGACCATTCGATGCGCGTCATGACAGAAGAGACGTTTGGACCCGTAGTCGGAATCATGAAAGTCCGCACCGATGATGAAGCTGTTGCGCTAATGAACGACAGCGCGTATGGATTGACGGCATCCGTTTGGACTTCCGATGAGAACGCCGCCCTGGAGCTAGGCGAGCGTCTGGAGGTCGGCACCGTGTTCATGAACAGATGCGATTACCTCGATCCGGAGCTGGCCTGGACGGGAGTGAAAGCCTCTGGCCGCGGCGTCACACTGTCACGGTTTGGGTTCGACCAGGTAACGCGGCCCAAGTCATTCCATCTTCGCGTGCATGCATCCTGACTTCTGGGCGGAAGTCTTGCCACCTAGATGATTTCTTCAACTACCAATGGAAGAACTACGCGCTGTTGAACTGAAATCCGATTGGAGCTATCCGACAGCCGTACGATTCGGTTACGGTCGCGCCGCGGAAATCCCGGAGGTCTGCGAGTCCATCGGAATTCGCCGCCCGCTCCTCGTGACGGATCGCGATCTCGCGGCGCTGCCGATGACGAGAGAAACGCTAGAGGCCTGCACTGCGGCCGGCCTGCACGTAGACGTGTTCTCTGGAATACATGGTGATCCGACGGGCTCGGATGTCGAAGCCGGCGTTTCCCTATTTCGCCGCTCCGGAGCCGACGGCGTCATAGCCTTCGGTGGAGGAAGCGCGCTTGATACCGGCAAAGCAATCGCGCTCATGGCGGATCAGGATCGGCCGATCTGGGATTTCGAAGATATCGGCGACAACTACAAGCGAGTTCGGCCGGAAGGAATCGCGCCGGTCGTCGCCGTTCCGACGACCGCAGGGACGGGATCGGAAGTTGGTCGTGCGTCGGTGATCACCGACGAAGCATCCCGCGTCAAGAAGATTATTTTTCATCCCGACATGATGCCGCGTGTAGCGGTACTCGATCCACGTCTAACCGTGAGCCTTCCTCGTACGTTAACGGCCGCAACGGGGATGGATGCGCTGGCGCATGCTGTCGAAGCGTACTGTGCCCCGGGATACCACCCATTTGCTGACGGCATCGCCCTCGAAGGGATGCGGTTGGTCAAGGACTTCCTGCCACGAGCTTTCGTGGATGGACACGACGTGGAGGCGCGGGGATCGATGCTTGCTGCAGCCGCCATGGGAGCCACCGCATTTCAGAAGGGGCTCGGTGCCGTTCACGCATTGAGCCATCCGATCGGAGCCGTCTACCACGTCCACCATGGTCTCACGAACGCCGTTCTACTGCCGTACGTGCTTATCTGGAATCGCGATGCGGTCGAGACCCGCATTGCGGGCGCGGCGCGCTACCTGAATCTCGCCGATCCGACGTTCGACGGATTCATGGGATGGGTGCTTGCCCTTCGCGAGGAGCTCGAAATTCCCCCGTCACTTGCCGATCTCGGAATACGCGGAGAGGACGTTGCGCGGCTCTCCGAGATGGCGGCAATCGACCCATCCGCCGCGGGCAATCCAATCGCCGTAGGTGCGCCCGAACTGGCGCAGATCTGCCGCAGCGCACTCACTGGGGACCTGCACCTATAGGCCTGCTTTGCACGCATATCGGACGCGTCGGCGGCCCTTTAGTGTCAGCAGTTTTCGTGGTGCTGAAGAGCAGGGTACAAACCATTCCTGCCCTTAAATCGTATGCAGATGTCTCAGCGAACCCCTGTCTGCTTGCTCGGGGGTGTTTCGTCGATTTGCTGCTGACATCTAGAAACGCATCTGAAGCGACTTATGGCCACGTTCGACGTTGATCTCGAGATTCACGCCCCCGGCCTCGATCTTAATCACAAACGCTGGAATTACCACGTCATGTTCATGGACGAGGTCCATAGAATGAATAGGCGGATCGGCGCGCGCAGTTGGCGGGGATACGGTGAGCACGGTCGCGGCGCACTCTTCGTTGACCGGGATCAGTGGATGGACGTGATTCGGAGGCGGTGGGCTGAGGAAGGCGACCTCTTCCCCTGCCACTACATAAAGGATCGGGCTCCGGCCGACGACGTGAATCTCGAGGTGCTGCGGAGCGGATTCAAAGAAATGATCCGCGAATACGATCCGGAAAGGCAGGTCGTAATGGTGGTCCAACATCATTCCGCAGACCTGCTCAGCTGCTACCTCTTTCGGTACGAAGGCGTAACTACCGAGGCGCTGTTGAACGAAATGTGACCTGCGATTCATCCGACGGACGCGGATGGAAGATTGCCGGTGGGTTGCCTACATTGGCGGAATATCATATCCCTATCCCACAGAGTCTGCGCCAATGGCCACACATCCAATGCCGAACGTTCACTTCCTGGTCGAATGGGCCGGAACGCGCGCGGGTTTTTCAGAA
>CAZKNF010000032.1:20941-27741 GCA_964554105.1 uncultured Rhodothermales bacterium
CGGCGGAATGGGAGGTGTCGGAATCGTGCTCCGCGAATTCCATCCGGAATCTTCATTTTGTAGATTGACTCTCCAACGCGGAAGGTAGCTGGTGCGCCGGCAGCGCGGCGCCGTAAAGAATCTCTGATGCCGTCGCAAATCATGCCGACGCAGGACACACTGGAGAGGGGTCGCGAGTCCTACAGGCGACAAGCCTGGAGGGAGGCCTTCGACCGACTGTCTGAAGCTCATCGGGAGGAAGCGCTCGAGGCCGAGGATCTCGAGCGGCTTGCCATTACGGCACATCTACTCGGTCGGGACGCGGAAAGTGTGGATTGGTGGACGACGGCGCACCACGAGTTCGTGAATCTGGGGAATCCGGCTCGAGCGGCACGGTGTGCGTTCTGGCTAGGACTCGGACTGCTCTTCAGGGGCGAAGGTGCCCGTGGGGCCGGGTGGATTGCGCGAGCGCGTCGGCTTGTCGAGGATGCGGGACAGGAGTGCGTCGAGCAGGGCTTGCTGCTCGTGCCGGTCGCGCTGACGCGGCTCCGAGAAGGCGATGCCGCATCCGCCTACGCGACCTTTTGCCAGGCGGCTGAGATCGGTGCCCGTTTCGACGACCCTGACCTGACCACGATGGCTCGACTCGGTCGGGGACAGGCGCTGATCTCCCAGGAGCACGTGGAGGAAGGCGTCGACTTGCTTGACGAGGCCATGGTCGCAGTCGAGGCTGGATCCGTTTCACCTCTCGTCGCGGGAATCGTCTACTGCGCGGTACTCGAAGTCTGCCAGAAGATCTTCGATCTCCGGCGCGCGCATGAGTGGACGGAGGCGATGAGCCACTGGTGCGAGTCCCAGCCGGATCTCGTGCCCTATCGCGGGGAATGTCTGGTGCGACGCGCCGAGATCATGCAGCTTCACGGCGAATGGCCCGAGGCAATGAATGAAGCCCAGCGGGTGTGTGCAGATCTCTCGGATTCGGCCGGCGACTCGGCTGCCGGCGCCGCATTTTTCAGGCAGGCTGAGCTCTACAGGCTGCGCGGCGAGTTCGACCTGGCGGAGGAGGCATACCGTCACGCCAGCAAGTCGGGGCGAAAGACTCAGCCGGGTCTCGCCCTGCTGCGGCTAGCGCAGAATCGGGTTGAAACCGCGAAGGCCGCCATTCTCCGTGTCGCGGACGAGGCGCAGAATCGCAGTGCCCGATCCGCCGTGCTTCCCGCCTATGTCGAAATCATGCTTGCGGCCGGCGATATCGAGAGGGCCCGAGACGCTGCTGAGGAATTGTCTGAGATCGCCCGCCATCTGGATGCACCGCTTCTGCATGCGATTGCTGCCGACAAGCTGGGGGCCGTTCTCCTCCGTGAGGGTGACGCGCGCGCGGCGCTGGACAGCCTCCGCCGGGCAGCGGCAGCCTGGGAGAAACTGGAGGCACCGTACGAATCCGCCCGCGTTCGAGTGCATATCGGACTCGCCTGCAGAGAGTTGGGGGACGAGGACTCGGCGGAAATGGAGCTCGAAGCGGCAAAGTGGGGCTTCACGCAGCTTGGAGCCGAGCCCGACATCACCCGCGTCGATGCCCTCATTGGGCGAACTGCGTCCGGCGACACGCACGGGTTAACGGAGCGGCAACTCGAGGTGCTCCGGATGGTAGCGGACGGTAAAACGAACAGGCGTATCGCCGACGATCTCTTCATAAGCGAGCGGACGGTCGACCGGCACGTCAGCAATATTTTTACGAAACTCGGTGTCTCGTCACGAGCTGCAGCCACCGCCTACGCATATCAGCACAATCTTATTTTAGGCTGCTGAGCGAATACCGCTACCACCAAAATTCGGAAAACACGGGAAACGCGGTGCATGGCGCCGTCTTCAACCGACCTTCGCCGACGGCGCAGAGGCTTGCGATCGGGTCCGTCGGCTTGAATTGGAGCTGCACTCGCCCAAAGCCTGCATTCTGGAGTCCGATCTTTAGCTCGTCAGCGAGTGTCTGCACCAGGTCGTCGTATTCAGGACGAAACGCCCCGCCGTACATATCGATCGCCACCATGGCGGCTAACTCGTCCTCGCGAGGCATCACGCCTGCTTCTGAGTCTTTCGTGGCCTTGACGATGATCTTGAACCGCATGGTAGTGTCTCCTTCGAGTTTATGATTGTTATGGACGGCGAGTCTGCCGGCCGCCCGTGAACTATCATTATGTCGAATGAAGACAGTGGGATTCGACATGACCAACGCATTTTTCTTTGGCGAGCGATCGTCGGGAGACGGACTGATCTGCTCAGCCTTCCGGTTGGAGGATGATCTCCGGAGTAATCTGAATCTGGAGCTTCGGATCCGATATTCCCGCTGCTTCGAGCGCCGGCACCAGGAGCTTCTCGAGCGCGCGCGCCGTGTTGATCTCAGGCTGAATAGAATCCTCTAAGTGCTGTTCGGCCTGCTGCCGCAGCGCTTCGTTTGCCAGTTGGAGGGCACGCTGCTCGATGCGTCTCCCGCTGCTTCTGTATAGTCGCGCCCAACCGACGGACGTCTGCACCTCCATCCTGGAGAGATCAGGTTCGACGGCGTACGCACTCAGCGGTGGGATGTGGACCGCGACCGTACCGTCGGCCTGAACCTGGATGTGCTCCGCCGTCAGCGTTCTGATGTCAAAGCCGTAGTGAACTCGTCCGGGCAGCCGGACGATCGCCTCCGTCGTGCCCAGATCGAAATCAAGGATGTCGGGAAATAGGAGCTTCGTGTTCCTAACAGTCGTGGTGGTCGAAAGGTCGAGCGTGCCGGTGACGTAAAACGATGCGTCCGATTCGCGCTGCAGTGATGCCACCACGGACTCGCGAATGTGCTCCTCCGTGATGCTGGGCCGCAGCCATCCGAGATTTGCCAGGATGAGCACGACCGCGGTGATAAACACCAGCAGGAGGATTCCACCAGCCAGCAACCACCGAACTCTTCCGCGGAAACGCTCGCTGCTGATATGTGCTCCGTCCTGTTCCACGCCCGCTGATACACGCCGCTCTCTCTCGTGGATCCGGCTGATGCGCGCGTGACACAGGTTCAATCCGGCCAAACAACTTCGTCAGTCGTTGCTCGTTGCGTATGTTTCGATCCGCTCTGTCAAAGAACGAGGTGCATTATGGAAGCTGGTCCATCCGAGCGCGATGCCGCAGTCCAATCAGGCGAAGTGACGTCCCATAAATTGGCCGACGACGGGACATTTCCGAACAACGCGAGATTGCCCGCCCTGATCTATCGAGCTGCGTTCATCCTTTCGCAAAACGATCCCGCATCGATCATCGAGAACGTGTTCCGTCGCAACGACTGGGGCGGTACGTGGCGCAACGGAATATACTCGTATCATCATTACCACAGCACGGCGCACGAAGTACTCGGGGTCGCCGGAGGAACGGCGCGTGTGCAGCTCGGTGGGGATTCGGGACCTGTATTCGACGTATCGGGGGGCGACGCGATTGTCGTACCGGCCGGCGTTGCCCACAAGAATCTGGGCTCGAGTGCGGATTTCCTCGTCGTCGGCGCCTATCCTGAGGGGCAAGAGTGGGACATGATGTACGGTCATCAGGATGAGCGACCCCGCGCGGATCAAAACATTCGGCAAACTCCGCAGCCTCAAGCCGATCCTCTCTTCGGCCGTGAGGGTCCGTTGATCGATCTATGGGAATAGGGATATGGAAGGAAGGGTCGGCTTGTGATCTCTGCGAGGGTACCGAAGAATTCGACGTGGTATCTTGTCCTGAACATCACGTGAGCATCGGTCACCAGGCACCTTGAAATTCTGAACAGCTCCCGCCGAAAGTATGAACAGCTCCCGCCGTGATTTTCTGAAAAAGTCCGCCTCTGCTGCTGCATTCGCGGCCGCTGGATTCGGCACCTCGCTTCCAGCCCTGGCTGCAGGGCCCCGTCGGATGAAGGACCCGGCGTCGGACTGGATGAAACTGTCGCTCGCCTATTTCTACGGCGGCGTTGCCGGAAGGCCGCAGCGGGTGATGCTGGCAAAGCAGATGGGCGTGCTGGGTGGTGTCGGAGGGGCCGGTCGAGACGTGGCCGAGACGAAGCGTGGCTATGAAGAGGCGGGTCTGGAATGGACGGTGCTGGAGGGCGTGAATCTCACGCGTGCGCAGCTGGGCGTCGACGGGTGGGACGAGGACATCGAGAATTTCATCTCGCTGATGCGGGCGTGCTCCAGAGTAGGAATGGAAGTGATCTGCTACAACTGGATGCCCGCCGTCAGCTGGTCTCGCAGCGACACGACACGCGCAGACCGGGGCGGCTCGCTTGTCACGGCATTCGATCAGGAAGATGCCGATCAGTCGCTCACCGAATACGGCGGCGATTTCAGTCATGCCGATTTATGGGAAAATATGGAGGTTTTCCTCCATGCCGTCATCCCCGAGGCGGAGAAGCTCGGCATCAGGCTGGCACTGCATCCGGACGATCCGCCGGTGGACCGGCTGCGCGGCATTCCTCGCATTATCACTTCCGTCGAAGCGCTAAAACGCGTGACCGAGATTGTCGATAGTACGAGCAATGGACTCTGTTTCTGTCAGGGCAGCATTGCGAGTCAGGGCGAGGACGTGGACGTTCCTGCGGCAATCAGATATTTCGGGGAGCGCGGCAAAATCCACTTCGTTCACTTCAGAGACATCCGCGGTACGCCACAGAATTTTGTCGAAGCGTGGCATGACGACGGGCAGACGGACATGCGCGCTGCGATGCAGGCATACTTCGACGTCGGTTTTCGTGGTCCGATTCGCCCCGATCACGTTCCAACCATCACCGGCTACGAAGAAAATTTGCACCCGGGGTACAATGACCTGGGCACGCTGTTCGCATTCGGGTACATCAAAGGATTGATGGAAGCTGTGGCGAAAGGCGGCTAGCAACAGAGTGACAGCTCACCCCTGGAGCCTGTGAATGAGCCCAAGAAGGCGGTCAACGTCCTTCTAGTGCCGCACGCGAATCCCAAAGTGAGGGACGAGCAAGTCGGTGCGCGACTCGACCGAGTCGAACACGAGACGTCCGTCGATCTCAGTCCAGGAGCTCTCACCGACGTATTCGGCTTTCGATCCGAAGAGATACCGCACGCCTCCGTAGAGCGAGATCATTGCCGGGTCGTCCTTCCAGACAGAGTGGTATTCATAGACGGCAAGCTCCAATCCGCCGCCGAAGCCGTAGCTGAATGCAAGATCTTTGATGCGGGAATCCTGCGAGATGCCGCGTTGGAAGACGATCACGTCGCTGTCGACGCGGACGCGTGTGGAAAAGGCCTTGACGCCGGCAAGGGCGTCGACATACGGCTGAATGACGCCCCCCGTGGGCTGAAGCCTTACGACGAAATGGCCGAGAAGCACGTTCTTCGCCACGTCCACGTTCAGGGCTTCGACGGGAATGGCGAGACCAGGATCAATGCCGCCATCGAGCACGGTGCTGTGAATGCTCAGGCGCGAATCCATTCCGTAGTTCATATAACCGACGTCCGTGCCGAGGATTAGAGGCAGGCCGGGTACTCGACCTCCGATGAGTGCTCCGATCCCGAATGCGTTGTTGTCGATGCCGTCGTCGAGATCACCCTGCGGGATGCCCATCGTGACGTGCACGTCGGCGCGCACCTCGCCCGGATTTTGATTCTGCGCAGAGGCGGTAGAGAATCCCACGATACACGCCAGCACAAGAGTAAAAGTCCATTTCATTTTCCTACCTCACCGGATCTGGGGCGGAATAGTGCATATGTTAGTATCGGGTACGTCGCATTATGCTCCGAATTTCCAGAGCGATGCAAGACCGTCACAATTGGATCCTGAGACCCGTCACATCCGAATTCGAAATTGCATCATATGATGGAACTGGGCATCTACTCGTTCGCTGAGCTCACACCGGATGCGCGCACTGGTCAATCGGTCACACCTCACGAGCGCCTGCGAGACCTTCTAGAGGAGATCGAGCTGGCCGATCAGGTCGGGCTCGACGTATTCGGGGTCGGCGAACATCATCGCCCAGATTTTGCGGTGTCGGCGCCGGCGGTCGTGCTGGCCGCTGCGGCCGAGCGCACCCAGAGCATCAGGTTGACGAGCGCGGTCAACGTACTGAGCTCCGATGATCCGGTTCGCGTCTTCCAGCAATTCTCGACGGTCGATCTGCTTTCCGGCGGTCGCGCCGAGATCATGGTCGGCCGCGGGTCCTTCATCGAGTCGTTTCCGCTATTTGGCTACGACCTGGACTCCTACGATGAGTTGTTTTCGGAGAAGCTCGACCTGCTTCTGATGCTGCGCGAGCATGAGCGCGTCCGCTGGTCCGGCACACATCGAGCCCCGCTGAACGGGCAGGGCGTGTATCCTCGTCCCATTCAGCGCCCGCTTCCCGTCTGGATCGCAGTGGGAGGGACCCCTGCATCGGCCGCTCGCGCCGGAAGGCTGGGTCTTCCGATGGCGCTCGGCATCATCGGAGGCTTGCCCGAGCGCTTCGCTCCGTTCGCCGAGCTGCACCGGCAATCGGCCACTGAATCAGGCCATGACCCACCCGCGTTGAGCATCAATTCGCACGGCTACATCGCGACGGAATCGAAGCGGGCGGCCGACGAGGCGTTTCCGCCGTTTGCCGCAACTATGGACCGAATCGGACGAGAGCGTGGCTGGCCACCGATGACGCGAGAAGCTTTCGAGGGATCGCGAACCCTGCGAGGCGCCAACTTCGTCGGAAGTCCCGCGGAAGTCATCGAGAAAATCCTATTTCAACATGAGATCTTCAGCCACGACAGATTTCTGGTGCAATTCAGCGTCGGGACGCTTCCGCACGCACAGGTCATGCGGTCCAT
>CAZKNF010000032.1:27841-37313 GCA_964554105.1 uncultured Rhodothermales bacterium
CGGCGCGAGCTCGGCAGCCGGAAGGATTGACGGGGCACTTACGCTAGATAGCCCGAGAACTACGAATAAATCGACCTGAACGATGCAAATTGTCATAGCTGGTGCACACGGAAAAGTCGCAATGCAGCTTCACCCGCTCCTCAGGGAGCGCGGCCACGCGGTTCGTGGTCTCATCCGCAACCCGGACCAGTCCGATGATCTCCGAAGGGTCGAGGTCGACCCGGTCGTATGCGATCTCGAGGCGGAACAGGATATTTCGGATGCGGTCGGGCCGGCGGACGCCGTCGTATTCGCAGCGGGAGCCGGTCCCGGTAGCGGAGCGGCGCGGAAGTTTACGATGGATCGAGACGGGGCGATCAAGCTCATCGTTGCAGCACGCCGAAACGGCATCCGGCGCTACCTTATGGTGTCGGCGATGAATGTGGAAGAACCGCGAGGTGGCGACGTGTTTCAAGCATATTCTCGAGCTAAAGCCGAGGCCGACGCCGCGCTGCGCGAGAGTGGCCTCGACTATACCATCATCAGACCGGGACGACTCACGGACGACGCTGCCACCGGACGCGTAGCTATTGCGCGGGAGCTGCCCAGATCTGACATTCCGCGTGCGGACGTCGCCGCCGTGCTGGCGGAGGTTCTGGAGCACCCGGGAACGGTCGGCCACCAGTTTGACGCGACGTCCGGCGATCGGACGATTCGCGAGGCGATCGACGCTGCCATTGAAGATGCGTCATCCGACTGATTCCGCCTTGGCATTCTCCTCCGCGGCCTTTTCCAGGCCGAGCCGGTCCATCAGCTTCAGTGCGTCGTAGGGCGCGGCGCCTTCCGAATCGTTGTCAAAGTAGACGTGCACGTCGCGTCCTTCTTTCATCCAGCCGCTAATCTTGCGTGCCCAGGCATCGAGTCCACTCGAGCTGTAGCTGGAGGCGTACGTCCGCGTGTGTCCGTGCAGCCGGACGTAGACCAGATCGGTCGTCACGGCATTCCAGAGCGGCCAGTCCGCGGCGTCGGATTGGCAGACGGCAAGATTGTGGCGGGACATCACTTCTGCGACCTCATCCGTGAACCATGATCTGTCGCGGAATTCCACGCTGTGGCGCACCGCTCTCCACCTGCTCGTGAGCGTCCTGGCGAAGCGTTCCAGGCGCTGAACATTACAGGAGAATTGAGACGGTAATTGCCAGACCACGACGGCCAGCTTCTTCTCGAACGGCCGCATATTGTCTCTGGATGTTATGACCGTTTCATTCGCATCCAGCAGCTTCTTGTTGTGAGTGACAAAGCGATGGCCCTTGGCCGCGAACGTGAAGTCACCGGGCGTACGATCGAGCCACTGCCGGAAGGTTTTGTCCGACTGCAGCCGGTAGAAGGTGCCGTTTACTTCCAGCGCCGTAAAGCGGGACGCGCAGTGTTCCAGCCACCGGTTCCTGGGAATGTCCTGATAGAATCCAGCCTTCCAGCCGTCGTAGTTCCAGCCACTGGTGCCGATGAATGCTTTTCCCGACATCGATTCGCTGCAGGTTGATCCGCTGCATATTCGCTCGTAAATCTCGAATGTGGTACGAAATTCTGCAGCCTCGCGGTCCAGTGAAAGGAAACGGGATGGTCACGAAACGCGCAGGGCCCGACCTGCGCCTGGTCAGAACTGCGCGGGCAGTGTTACGCAGCCTGGAAGTCGTGCGTATGAATCTCATCCGCCTCCCGCAGTTCGTCGACGGAAAAGCCGGGCAGGTCGGCGACTGCAGCTCCGTCGCGCAGCTGCTCCGGATTGGCGGCCCCGCTCAGAACGAGCGAGACATGCGGATCGTCGAGCACCCATCGAAATGCCGCCTGTGGAAGGCTCGAGATCGGCGGCCGAATGAGGAATTCGAGCTGCTCGAGATAGTCGACGCGGGCGTTAATCTCTTCCCGAGAGTAGCGGGCGTTGAGATGTCCGGGTTCGAATACGGTGTCTCGTGTTATCGTTCCCGAGAGAAACCCGTTTGCGAGCGACTCGCGCGCGACAATTCCGATTTCGTCGTCCGCCATGGCGTGAATAAATTTTCGTGCCTCGCGATTCATCAGGCTGTAGACGACCTGTACGACATCGATCCGACGTTCGTCCGCCCATCTGCGTGCCATCGGCTTTGTTTCGGCGAACTTCGAAATCGAATGGCCGATGAATCGCACCTTTCCTTCCTGCTTCAGCCGATCCAGTTCGGCCCACACGTCGTCGTGGATGTCGTCAGGCCCAAAGGGTGAGTGGAAAAACAGCACGTCGATGAAGTCGGTCCCGATCCGACGGAGGCTGCCCTCCACCGATTCTCTTGCGCGTGCTGCGTGGAAGTTCGGCGCCGCATCATCGGTAGAGTACCGCCCGAATTTGCTGGAGACTAGCACGCGGTTTCGATCGGTTCCGAGTCCGCGCCCGAGAATTTCTTCCGCGATGCCGTCGCGATCGCGGCTGCCGTAGAGCGGCGCCGTATCAAACACGTTGATGCCATATTCCAACCCGGCGCGGATCGTCTCGAGGGCTGCAGATTCCGGAACCCTCCCGTAGATCTGCGATGCGAAAGCCCAGGTGCCGAGTCCTATTTCGCTGCAGCGGAGATTGGTGCGTCCGAGAGTTCGATAGTTCATGAGGCGTAACGTTTAATTTTTTCCTGGATGAGAGGAAGCGCGCGCTTGACGAACAGAGCCAGCATCTCGGCGCCTTCGTCGGAGGACGAGTTCCTCGGATCCTCCCCCCATACGCCGTCCTCGTCAAGTGTGGCCGGGCGATCGGCGGGCAGCAGCGACAGATCGACGAGATCGGGATCGAAGAGCAGCTGAAACGACGTTTCGCCGCGCGCCGCGTGATTGGAAGGATACCGATCCTGCATCGGCTCGAACGAAGGGATCAGCAGGGATCCGCATTCCGAATGCGCCGACCCGAAACGGTCGATTGACGATCGGAGTGCGTCGACGTGTCCGCTTCCGCAGTGTCCCGTGACGATGACGACGAGGCGGAAGCCTTCTTCGGCGAGCTGCTGAAGATATTGCTCGCATAAGTCCCGCACGGTGCCGTCCGGATGCTCTATCGAATGAGGAAAGCCCTTGTACGGTTTGATGGTGTCGGTAGCGATATAGACTACCGGTAGCACAACGCCTCCTGTCGAGCGCGCGAGCGCAAGGCACTGCCCGTGCGCCTGCATCCCATCGAGGCCGATCGGGTTGTGATAGCTGTGCCATTCGAGCGCACCCCACGGCAGGTAGGCGATGGGAACGCGTTCTCGGATGGTCTCGATCTGGTGCGGTCGGAGCCGCTCGTAGCGGCCCCAGGTCGGATGGTCGTTCATAGAAACGTTAATTTGCGCTGCACGGGCCCGGCCAGTCCGCAAGCGAGATGGCATGCGCTTCCTCCTGGTCGACGGCAGTGTAGAAGTGCAAATGTCGTCTTGTACACGTCTGCTGCATCACTCAATGATCGCAAATCCCACGGTGACGTCGACGGTGGAGTTGCACTCCAGCTGCGTATCGGCTGCCGGCCGCTGGAACGTGACGGTATCTCCCGCCTCCAGTCGCGTGACGTTGCCGAGCCGGTATCCTTGCCCACTCAGTCTAGCGGCGGCCTGGCGTTCGCTCAGCCCTTCGAGATCAGGAACGATACAGCCGCGGGCGAACGCGACGTCGACAGCGCTGCCGGTCGGGACGAGCGTGCCGGCCGTCGGCTGATGCTGCACAACGGTGCCCGGCCGCTGCCGCGATCGTACTTCCGAGGTCTCACCGACGCGAAGATTGGCTGCTCTCAGGCGACGCGCGGCTTCGGGTCGGGTCGCGTTCACGAGGCGCGGCACGCGAACGCCGGCGACCGAGACCTCAAGCTCCACGCGGGTGCCGAGTTCTACCCGCCGGCCAGCGCGTGGGTCCTGACTGAGTACGACGTCGCCCGATCCTTCCTGCGGCAGTTCGGTGACCGTGCCGAGTTCCAGTCCGGCGCGTCGAAGAAGTCTCTCTGCCTGCTCGAGCGAGCGATCCGTGACGTTCGGTATCTCGACGGAAGCTTCTTCGATCACCAGATCCACGGGGTCCCCGACGCGATGGGCAGAGCCGCCCGGCGGTTCCTGGCTGATAACCGCGCCGGCCTCCGCATTGCCGGTGATTTGATAGCGAACACTCCCGATTTCGAGCCGCTCTTCCGTCAGCGCGTTTCGAGCTTCTCTCTCCAGCATGCCCATAACCGGCGGCACCTGGACGGTCGTCAGGAGCTCGACTTCGCGGGCCCATCCAATCTGGCTTTCGACTTCATCCGGAGTCATCTCGGGCAACCGCTCGGGGGGACGGGTTCCCCTGATGATCCCCCACTCGCGTGGTCCGTATACAACCGGCGCCCAGAGGGTGTCGGCCTTCGGCGAGACCCTTACAATCCCCTCCAGCACGGCGACCTCTACCTCATCGTCGGGTGCGACGGAAAAGAGAAACGCAGTACCCTCGGCGCCGGCCGTCGTGAACTCGCTTTCTACTTCGAGCTCTTCGCGAATCTCCTCGAGCTGCTTTCGAATCTCGTAGAACACCTTTCCAATCTTCACAAAGATCGACGGATTTTCGAGCACGACGTCGGTCGCGGGGCCGAGCGTCACTTCATAGGCGTCGTCCAGCACGTGCAGAACGGCCCGGGTGTCGGCCCCGGTGACGATCTCATCATCCTTTCGAAGGATCATGTTCAGCTCGGCGGGGATGATCTGGTCATTCCGGATAATCTCGATGCCGCGAATGTCTGCGCCGGCGACCGCCTCATCTTCTACTACCACGCCTTCCAGCGTGCCGTACGAGCCGGCACAGGCCGCCAGGGCGATGCTGAGTGCGAGGATCGCCGCACTGAGCCGGAATCCGGTGTGTGGCTTTGTACTCATGGGAAGAACCTCGGCTTGAGTTTTTTGACGGTCCAATAACTAACGAAAAATGCCAGTATGTGATAAACTCCATTTAGAAGGAGGTGGTGGGCAAGATAGAGGTAGACCGATCCAACGACGTAGGCCGCCGGCACGGCCGCGAGCGTGGCGGCCCGCAGAAATCGGCTGCCCTGAGGCGCGCGGTAGCCCAGCGCGGCGCCGACGATCGCCATGCAGATGATGATGAAAAATTGCGCCCATCCGCCGAGCCAGCGGATTGAGACGTCCTGGAGCAGCGTGTTGACCGCATCAGCGTGCAGCATCAGGCCGTAGCGCGATTCCAGGTTGAATCCGCGCCAGATGGAGCGACGGTCGTCCCGCCCGAGCTCGAGTCCCACCAGGACAATTTTCCCTTCCACCAGCGGCCGCAGCGCATCGAGGTCGGCCTGAAGTACACGTTCATAGGAGAGTCGACGTTCACGCAGCGTCTCGAGCGGCGTATAGTCGATGATCAACTCTCCGTACGGATCATTCCTCCGAATCACCGTGCAGTCGCCGGGCCTTTCACCGTGCAGGTTCACGTCCGCCAGCCGAATCCGACGTGTGGCGGTGTTTGCCTCGTTGAAGATGTTGACCTGCCGGTTTTCGACGTCGAGATCGAACCTCGCGGCGCCGTCGTAAGCGGCCACCGCTCCGAGAGCCAGCGACGGCACACGACGGCCGTCCGACGTAACGCTCATCAGCGGCGCGACATTCGGACCATGCCACGACAGAGCCATGCACAGCGATGCCCACGTGCCGCTCGCCTCCCGAAGCTCCTCGACCATGGCAGGGCGGTCGTCTGCCGTCCACCGGTTCGCGCCGAGGATGACGTGCGTCCCGCTCCTGGCGGCATTGCGGATCGCCCGCGCGAAGTCCGCGTCATGAGAGGTGGGCTGGAGAAAATATAGATCGAACGCCACGACGCGAGCGCCCGCCCGTGCGAGCCGGTCGACGAGCAGCGCATGCTCTGCACGCCAGGATAGATCGAAGGGCTTGCCGACCGCTTCGACCGTCTGCTGATCGATCGAGACGAGAGCGACGGCGTCGTGAAGGGGGCTGTCGGTGAACAGATCGCCCAGGGCAACCGTGTAGGTCTCCGGCTTGAGCTGCTGAGGCAGCCAGTCGAACGCATACATCCAGAATCCGAAGAAAACTACGAGCGCAATTCCGGCAGCCGACACCAGGGAGGCATTGCGAAAGCGAAGCTGCTGCTTGACGCGGGCCAATTCTCGCCTTTCCGTCGCGACGAAGGTCTCGTCATGCTCTTCGAGCCCTGATTGGATCCGCTGCTCGTGTGCTCGAATGACGGCGTTCGTCCGATCGAGGGCGCGTGGATCGAACGGCACGTCACGCAGCCGTTTTCTTGATTCGATGTCGAAGACGACGCCCTCGCTGCCCCGCATGAAGAGTACGGGAGCACCCAGGGCTCCCATGTCGGGGAATTTCTTCAGGAGTTCATTCCGTGCGTGGGAGACGGCGACTTCCACGCGGCCTCGATCGAAGCCGAGAAAAAGACTCCGGTAGAACGCGCGCGCAAAACAAAGCGCCTCTTCATCAGCGATCTCGTACTGCATGGCCACGACGGCCGGAATGTCCTTTCGGACGAGTTGAGGGGCAATCCCGACCAGCGGTTTCGTCGCCGAGACCTGCGCTCCTTTGCACGAGTTGAGGACGACCAGCTTCATGGACGGATGGTTCGCGAACAGCCGCGCCATCCATTCGTGATCGACGAAATCGTCGGCATCACCGTCGCCGTTGAGGACGAGAAACGCCTCGTCGTCGTGAAAATCGCCGTGGCCGATAAAATGAAAAATATCGTATCGCTGCTCGAGCATCACGTCCGTGAGCCGGGCACGTGTTACGCTACCGTCCAGCACGTGCAGACAAATCAGGCCCTGACTCCGAAGGTCGTCGAGCGCCTCCATCAGGTACGCTCTTTCGGTTCCGGTATCGAGTCCGGACCGTTCCGGGATCACGACGAGCATGTGCAACGGAAGTCCGGCCGTGAGAGGCCGCGGAGGTTCGGGCAGCTCCAGATACCGGACGACCGGTGTCGCGATTGAGACGCTCAGGAAGTCTTCCTGAATCGGCGAGTACAGGTACTCCCATGGGACCGTCGCAACGTCCGGATCTTCGATTCTGAGGCGCAGTCGCACGCCCTCGGCGGACGTCACGCGAGCCAGCTCGCTGCACCGGCCAAAATGGAGTCCGATGCGGCCGTTCTCGGCTGCGAAGACGTACTCGTACAACAGCGAGCCGAACCGCACGATAAAGTCCCGATCCGCCTCACCTGAGGCCAGCAGCTCCAGATTATCCCGCAGTTTAGACGAATCGGGCAGCGAGGCGGCTTCCGTCTCCCCGTGGTCGGAGCAGCGCGCGTGCAGCAAATAGCCGCCGGCGGGACTCGATTCAATCCATACATCAAGATTGTGATATCGCATGCTTCCGATCGGCGATTGGTACGGTTCGCCTTCCATCCGAAGACTTCGCGCGGCGCTTTGCCATCCAACATACCAAAATAGAACGCTTCGGCTAAATTCCGCATCCTGATCTCAGGAGTTTGATCGCGGATCTCTGAGTTGCGATCTTTCTCCTCCATTCAAGCCGGTGTATTTCGTCTAGTCGAGTCGGCTATCCATCCTGTCAAACCAACCGGAGGCTTACATGCCACGTCAACCGATGCCCGACATCGTCGTGCTTCTTCCCGGAATCACTGGAAGTGTGCTCCGCAAGAAAGGGAAGGTCGCCTGGGGATTCTCCGGGTCCACGCTCGCGCGCACGCTCTTCACCCGGGGCGGGCACATGAAGAGGGCTCTGCTTCTCGAAGAAGACCCGCCGGATGAGGATGATTTGGACGACGGAGTTGTCGCCGACGAGCTCATCTCCGACTTGCACCTTTTGCCCGGTCTCTGGAAAATCGATGGCTATACGGCAGTGGCGGAGGCAATCAAGAGTCGCTTCGACGTCGAGGAGGGGAAGAACTTTTTCCCCTTCCCTTATGATTGGCGGCGAGACAACCGCGTCTCGGCCCGGAAGCTGCAGCGGAAGAGCCGGGACTGGCTGCGAACCTGGCGGGAGGCGTCGGGGAATGCGGACGCCAAGCTGATTCTCGTCGCTCATTCGATGGGAGGCATCGTTTCGCGGTATTTTCTCGAGGTGATGGAGGGCTGGCGCGATACGCGGGCGCTGGTCACGTTCGGCACACCGTACCGCGGCTCGCTCAACTCGCTCGACACGCTGGCCAACGGGATGCGAAAAGGACCGTTCGGTCTCCTTGATCTCTCAGAACTCGCACGGAGCTTCACGTCGATCTATCAACTTCTGCCAATCTATACCAGCTACGACGCCGGCGACGGAACCCTTGTGCGCGTCGCTGAGGCGAGTGATATACCGAACGTGGACGCCGCGAAGGCGAAGGCCGCTCTGGCATTCCACCGCGAGATCGAGCAGGCCGTCGAGACGAACCGGGAGAGGGATGCGTATCGGACTGACGGGTATCGCATCTATCCCGTCGTTGGCATCGCCCAGGAGACCGCCCAGTCTGCGCGGCTCAAGGGCAAGGAGGTCGTCATGCAGACAGACTATGAAGGCGAAGATCACCGCGGCGACGGCACCGTGCCGCGGGTATCCGCCACGCCGATCGAGTACAGCGGCGAGGGTCGCGAGATGTTCGCCGCCACGCGTCACGCCTCGCTGCAGAATGCGGATGCCGTGCTGACGCACCTGGATGGCCTCATCAACAGCCTGTACTTTGACCTGGGCGGTTTTCGCAAACCCCACCTGAGCCCGGTTCAGGTAAATCTGGAGGTCGAAGATCTTTACTGGTCTACCGAGCCGGTAACGGTCCGCGCTCGGCCCGCTCGCGACGGCGCACAGCTCGTGGCGCACATAACGAATTCGGACACGGGCCGTCCCGTCGGCATGAAGGAACTGAAGGAGAATGCGGATGGATGGCACGTCGCCACGTTCGATGGGCCGGGGGAGGGTGCTTTCGAAATTGTCGTTTCCGGCGGACCGGACGTCGAGCCCGCCAGCGATGCGTTCGCAGTGGCAGGCGTTGACCGGGACGAAGTCGAGAATTTCGATGATGTAGAAACCTGAGGACGAGCAGCCATGCAGCAAACCACTGTGTTCTGGCATGATGAGTCGGATATTCTGACGGTCGCGTCGAAGCGATCGCTCGGCAGCGTGTGCGATCGTATTCGCGACAGAAAGCCCGATTGGATTGTGGTTCGGCGCTCCCGGGATGCGACGAACCGGTTCACTCCTTACTTCTATGCGTTCCAGCCGGACGAATTGTTGGCTCTGGAGGAGGAGCGCCCGGAATGGCGAGCCCGACCCGTCGAGGAGGCGCTCGATCTGCACGAGCATGGCCAGAGCACGACCGCGGCGGGCCTCCAGCCCCATCGGATCGACCGGATGGGTGATTCCGGTCCCGCTTCCTGGAGAGTGGTGCACCTTGGATTCGATGCGGAGCCGATATCGGTGGGGCGCATCGACCGTCCGATGCAGGAACAGGCGGGCGCGGCACCTCCGGCCGGCCATGAGGAAGCGGCTGCACCGCCCCCTGCTGAAGAGGAAGC
>CAZKNF010000032.1:37413-39209 GCA_964554105.1 uncultured Rhodothermales bacterium
CCGCCGCCTGCTGAAGTAGCTGCACCGGCCCCTGAGGAGCGTGTGGATGCGCCGCGAGAGGAAGCCGCCGCTCCACCCGATCGCGACGACGAACATCCATCCGATGGTCAGGCGGCCGGAGAGGGAGCTGGCGAGCAGATCGATTTGGGCCCATCCCGTGGGCGTTCATCGCGCCCGGAGAGGCGCAGCCGTTCTAGAGACGCCGCACGGCGAGTTTCGCGCAGCACGCCGAGAATGCAGGAGACGGGCCCGGCCGAAGAGGAGAAGGCCGCACCCGAAGAGGAGACCCAGACGGTAACCATCTCGGCCGACGCCGAGCGCCGCGTACCTGCCGGCACGTCGACCTACATCGTTTATCAGATCGAGCGGGCCGGCGAGGCGGCACCGTTTCAGGAGCGCTTCGACACCGAGATCAGCACGGCTGAGGGGATCGACGTAATCCTTTCAATCGATTCAAAAGGAATCGAGGTTAAGGGAGAGCGCATTCAGCGTGTGGCTCCCCCCGGTGCCGGATCGCCGACGCACGGCTCCTTCGAGATCAGGGCACTGGACCTACCAGCCGCTCAAGGACCGAGCATCGCTCGCCTAGCACTGATCTTCCGGCAAGGTTCAACGGACCTGGGCCGGATCGCTTTTTCCATCCTGATTGTCGGGTCCGGAGACGACGCCGGCAGGGAACGTGCACATGCCAGCGTGGAAGCCGCGCCTCGGGACCGGCAGGACGATGAGATGCTCGTCCTGCTGATCGAGCAAGAGAGCGACGGCGACGGGACATGCTATGAGTACCGGCTTCATGGTGAGGCTCTGGACCTGAACTATTTGACTCTGCGGTCCGCGCCGCTTCTGGATCGGGGTGGCGGGGCAGCCGCCACGACCCTCGCCTACGTAGAGGCGATCTATGAGCGCGTGACGCAGGATGTGCTGAGCCGCAGCGATGCGAACCGGCTTACTCGCCAGCTGCGGGCCCTCGGCGCTACGATGTGCGGAGAACTGTTCGATCCCGAGGTTACGCGGAAGCTGTGGCCGCTGCGCGATCGAATCAAGACCGTGCAGGTCGTTTCGTGGGAGCCGTATATCCCGTGGGAGCTGCTAAGACTCCGGAATCCTGACACCGACGAGCTCGACGACCGCTTCCTCTGCGAGTACGGTCTTGTTCGGTCGATGCCGGGTACCGCTACGCCGCGTCGGCTTCAACTCGACAGCTGGCATTTTCTGGCTGCACAATACGAGCACGGCCTCGAAGCCTCCGTCGGAGGAGAAGTCGACTACTTCACGGATTCGCTGCCGGCTCGCGGCATCCAGCCGGTGGTGATCCCTTCGTCATACGACGAATTTTTCGATGCCCTCAACGCGGGCGATTTCGATGTGCTGCACATCGCCTGCCATGGTGAGTCGGAACACGCCCAGATCGAAAACAGCGTGCTTATCATAGGCGATGAGGCCGGACCGGACGGAGAACCCCGGCCGCTAGAAGTGGACGCGGTAACGGTTCGACAGGAAGCCCGGCTCAGGCAGCGGCAGCCGCTGATTTTTCTTAATGCCTGCGAAAGCGGCCGGCATGGTCCGAACCTGACCTCGTGGGGAGGATGGCCGACCGCCTTCCTGGAGGCGGGAGCAGGCGCATTCGTCGGCACGTCCTGGCCCGTCCGGGAGAAACCCGCACGCATCTTCGCTCACACCTTCTACGATGCGCTGCTCAATGGTGAGACGCTGTCGGCGGCGACCACCTCCGCCCGGCTGGCTACGAAGGATCTTGGCGATGCGTCGTGGCTGGCGTTCAAGGTGTACGGCCATCC
>CAZKNF010000033.1:0-39089 GCA_964554105.1 uncultured Rhodothermales bacterium
TGCCGAAGACGCGGATCATCGGAAACTGCTTCTCCTGATCGTCGATGTGGTGAAATGCCAGCGAGTTTGCTAAGCCCAGCGTCGGCATATAGCACAGATTGTAGCCGAGTAGAAGGAGAATAAACAACGTCGGCGAGGCGGTCGCAGCCGGTACGAAAAACATGACCAGGCCGCCCAGCAGGTGCAACACTCCCAGCACCCTTTCCGTCGGGAAAAATCGGTCCGCTACCAATCCCAGGAAGAACGGCGCGATAATGGCCGCGATCGGATTGACCGTGTAAGGCCAGTGCGTCAGATCCTCCATCCCATGGACGACCATGTAGTTGCCGATGGTCACATACCATGCGCCCCATACGAAGAATTCTAAGAACATCATCGCGCTCAGGCGCGCGGTCATCGATCGGATCATGGTGCGAAAAACGTCATTTGGGATCGGAAGGCCATGGATTGGCGACAACGAAGGTAACTATTGCCCTGCGATACGTCAAACGGTCAGTTCCCATCCCGGCTCGTACTCTCGAGCCCAGGATTCCATCGCCTTCGGATCACCCACGATGCGGCCGTTCCGCTGATCCAGATAAATCGTACGGCCCGCCTCCTGTGCGATATTTCCGAGATGGCACAACAAGACACTCTTGTGCCCTTCGTCGATCGGCGCGTTTAGTTCGTCCCCGTCGCGGATCGCCGCTAGAAAATTCGCGATGTGGCGGTCAGTGAGGCTGCCGCCGCCGCGCGTGTCCAATGCGGCGTCGCCGCCATCGGATTTCACCTCCCTGATCAGTTCGTTGTCCAGATCGTAAATTTCGAACCCGTTGCGGTCCATTACCACCGTGCCTTCCGTCCCATGGATCGCGGTTCCGCGCCCGCGCTCGATGACTGGGAAGGGATTGCAGCTCCTCCCTTCCCAGGTGATCGTCTTCTCATCCTCAAAATCGAAGCTGAGCATCTGGGTGTCGTAGAACTCCCAATCGTCGTCGAAGTGATAGCGCCCGCCGCTCGATTGCACGCTCTGAGGGTAGTCGACACCTAGCGCCCATCGAGCAATGTCGAGCTCATGCGTTCCGTTGTTGCAGGATTCCCCCGTCCCCCAGCGGTGGAACCAGTGCCAGTTGTAGTGAATGATGTTGTCTCTGTAGGGCGTTCGAGGCGCCGGACCCTGCCAGAGTTCGTAATCGAGCCAGTCGGGCACCTGTGCCACCTGTCCGGTCCCGATCGGACCGCGCTTGTTCGCATACCACGTTCGCGCCAAATACGGCTGTCCGATTCCTCCTTCGTGGATAAAGTTGATCACCTCGATCGTATCCGGACCGGAGCGCTGCTGCGTCCCCATCTGCACGACTTTATCGTACTTTTGCTCGGCTTCCACCAGCAGTTCGCCCTCGCGCGGGTTGTGCCCACACGGCTTCTCGACGTAGACATGCTTTCCGGCCTGCAACCCGAGGATCGTCGCGTGAGCATGCCAATGATCCGGTGCAGCAATCACGAGAGCGTCGACGTCGGCATCGTCGAGCGCTCGGCGGAAATCCACCACACCCTTCGGCTGGTCGCTCTGAATTTCCGATACGGCAGCTGACGTCTCGTCCACCGCCCGCGAATCCACGTCACAGATGTAGAGCACTTCCACATCGCTCTGAGACGCAAAGCTCTTAGCCAGGGCATCACCGCGACCGGCAACCCCCATAACAGCGACAGCAATTCTATTGTTTGGAGAAGAGCTCGCGGCGGCGAAGGAGCTGCTTCCCGCTATTCCCAGCGCGGCCCCTGCGGTGGCGGTCGTCCTGATGAACGTGCGCCGATCAATCGGTTTTTTCATGTCTCACCCCGAAACAGCTTGTTGCGCATAGTTCTCATAGTCGTTCACGAGCAGATAGAGCGGCTCTTCGTCTTCTTCAATCGAAGGAAATCTGCCGGCCTCCTCATAGAAGTAATTGTCGGTTGCGTCATCATTCACGAGCGAGACTTCTCCTACCATCACACGCTGGTCGACGCCCCAAAATTCGTGGTACTGACCGTCGAGCAGCGTTACGCTCTCGCCCGGCTCCAGTGTCAGAACGGATCCGGCAGCCACAACGCGAGGTACGGCGTCCACGGAGACGAGGACATCTGAATCGTCTAGCTCGCCGTCCTCCGTGCTGTTGTACAGCTTCACCGCCAGGCGCCCTCCACCTCTATTGATGATATCTTCCGTCTTCACCTTGTGCAAATGCATAGGCGTCACCTGATCCACATCCACCACCAGAATTTTCTCGCCGTACAATTTACCCCGGCCGTTTTTCAGTTCGGATGGATCTCCGTTTCGCAACGTAAAAAGGAAGAGGCCCGTACTCTCGAAATCGCCGCTCCCGAAGTCGGTGATATCCCAGCCGAGCGCTCTCGTTACGATCTCCTTTATCTCGCTGCCGCTGGACCGCCAATCATCAGGTCTCCAGTATGCGAAGGGCGGAAGCATGAACCGATGCTCCCTCAGAAAGGCATCCGCCTCACGGATAATCTCGTTGATTTCGGATCGCTTCATGTCGCAGCTAATTTGGAACCGAAGATACGTCTACGGCAACCTACAAAATAATTGCCGGCGCATCTTCTCACGGTCTATATCGTAGTGCAGGCTCTCCCAGCGCCCCGCAGAAATCCCTCCACACGCTCCTACCATCTCTTCCGCATGCGCGCAATCTTCCTTGAGATCTGGGAAGCGATCATGACCGCCCTCCGGGCGATCGGCGTCCATAAAATGCGCTCGATCCTGACGACGCTCGGAATCATCATCGGCATAGCGTCTGTGACGTCGATGGCCACCGTTATTAATGGCATCGAGCAGCAGTTCGAAGCATCCATGTCGAATCTAGGCACGGATGTTATGTACGTCGAGAAGTGGCCTTGGACGGGCGGACCAGGCACGAAGTGGTGGGAGTATCGCAACCGTCCGGAGATTAAGGCTGAGTTGGCTGATATCATCACTGAGCGAGCGCGAATGGTTACCGCCGCTGTTCCGGTCGTCTCGACAAACCGGCCTGTCTCGTACGAAAGCAATACGATTGTAAATGTCAACGTCGAGGCATCTACGTCGGCCTACGTGCAAGTGCACGCAATCGATATCGAATCAGGTAGATTTTATTCCGACATAGACGACCGAACGGCGCGAAACGTTGCCGTCATAGGAGCGGAGATAGCTGAAAACCTCTTCCGCAATCAGAACCCGCTCGGAAAGTACATCCGCATCGGCGGAGATCGATTTCAGGTGATCGGCGTGCTCGAACGGAAAGGCAGCGGATCCGACGACCAGTCATCAGCCGACAGACAGACGCGGATACCCTTCAATACGTTCAAAAAGCTCTACGGGGTGCAGAATCGAGGCATTTCCGTGCAGGCTCGGGTGGAACCCGGCATTCCACTGGCCCTGGCGAAGGACGAAATAACGGGTATTCTCCGTGTGGCCCGCGGTGTTGATGCACGTGACGATAATGACTTCGAGATCAATGAGCACGAGTCGCTCCGTGCCGACATGGCACCGATAAAGACGGCTATCTACGGCATCGGCATCTTTCTCACGGCACTCGCGCTGCTCGTAGGAGGTATCGGAGTGATGAATATCATGTTCGTCTCCGTTAAGGAGCGCACGAAGGAGATTGGACTCCGAAAAGCCATCGGCGCACGGCGTCGAACGATCCTCATGCAGTTTCTTACAGAGGCCGTTGTCGTGTGTCTGATCGGGGGATTGATCGGCGTCGCCTTTGCGGCCGGAATTGCGGCGCTCATCAACGTCTTCTTTACGGCATATCTCCCGATCGGCACCGTTATTATCGCGTTCGGAATCTGCGTGGCCGTAGGCGTGATCTTTGGATTAGCACCCGCATGGGCAGCTGCGAAATCGGATCCTATGGAATCCCTTCGTTACGAATGACGCGATAATGGAATTCCTTGATGTCTTCAGATCAGCCTGGTCGTCTCTCCGGAGCAACAAGCTCCGAACGGCTCTTACGCTCCTGGGCATGGTGATTGGCGTCTTTGCCATTATCACGTCAGTTACGGCCGTGAAGGTGATCGATGTCTATTTCGAGGAGAGGATGACCTGGCTCGGCTCCTCGACCTTTACGGTGTCACGATATCCGGGTATTCAGATGGGACCTTCCCAGCGCGAATGGCGGCCGAATATCACGTTTGATCAGGTCGAACGGCTCGAGCGCCTCTTAAGCGGGCCCCTTCAACTGAGCATCATGGAGGATTTCGATTTTACGTCCGTGCGTCACGGCGGGGAAAGGACCGATCCGAACATCGTAGTCCTCGGAACGGACGAGCAGTTCATGGACAACTACACCTATGAATTGGCGTACGGCCGTTCATTGACCGCAGAGGACGTCCATTATGCCCGGTCTCTGGTGGTCCTGGGTTCAGCAGTAGCCGATGAACTGTTTCCGATAGGGAATGCCGTCGGCCAGCAAGTCGAAGTCAGCGGGCGCCGTTTTCAGGTGATCGGCGTCCTCGAGCCGAAGGGAAATTTTCTCGGCTTTAATATGGATAATCGCATTTTCTCGCCGGTAACCACGCTTTTCCACGCCTATGGCGGCGCTAATCGTAACATAGCCAACATCAGCATCAAGGCACCGGCCATCAACTACGTCCCCGCCGCGATGGATGAGGTGATCGGGCATTTTCGAGCAATCCGGAAAGTCCCACCGGGTGGTGAAAATAACTTCGAGCTCGAAACGAACGATTCAATGCGGTCTGTATTTGAAGCATTTACCGGTACGCTAACAATCGGTGGTGCGGGCATCGGACTGATTGCGCTCTTCGCCGCCGGCATTGGTATCATGAACATCATGCTCGTCTCTGTGACGGAGCGGACGCGTGAAATCGGCATCCGCAAGTCGGTGGGTGCGAAGAAACGCGACATCATGCGCCAGTTCATTCTCGAAGCAATCTTTCTCTGCCAGATCGGCGGGCTTCTGGGAATTCTTCTCGGCGTTGCCGTCGGAAATACGGTCGCCGTTTACTTTGACATTTCCTCCGCTATTCCCTGGTTGTGGGCCGTGACCGCTGTTGCAATGGTGACATTCGTCGCGCTCGTCTTTGGCGGGTATCCGGCACTCAAGGCAGCCAGGCTCGACCCGATCGAGTCACTGCGGTACGAATAGCACGCTCGAGGTACTGCGGCCCGGAGCTTTTTCGACGCGGGCATGTCTGAGACACCTCTCGACCACTTTTCTTCGCTCCGACGTCTTCGGTCGCATACTTCTCATGTACGCACGTTTCACGGCTTTAACACTGCTCACTGCGTGCATTTTGGCTGGATGTGGACAGGGTGACACGGAGACAGACCCCGCACCGGCGTCCGAGGTGCTCTACTTCGAGCAGATAGGTTACGGCCAGCGCGGAGCGCTCAGTGATTCGGTCGAGCTCGTGATCCGCTCACCTGAGGAATGGGCTGTCTACCGGGATTCTCTGATCCCCACGGCCCCTTTCGATTCGGTAGATTTTGCGCAGACCGTCATAATGTTGGTGGCACTCCCGCAGCCCACAAGCGGTTACAGCATCGAGTTCGTGACGGTAGAAGACTTCGACTCGGTCGCAGTCGCCGAATACGTGGTCAGCGCGCCGGCTGACGATTGCCTTACGGCCTTCGCGAAGTCCGTGCCGTTCAGCGCGATTATGGTGCGACGTACCGAAAAGCCCGTACGATTCGAGCGAGAGACGGAGGAGTATCGCTGCACAGGGCGTCGGTGACGCGTCCACGTCTATACGCGGGCACTTGCCCTTCAGAAACGTCGCGGCCACGGATCGTCCACCTACACACGCTCACAAACTAGAGCCCAGCCACCGGCTGCGGCTCGAATTCAAGTTCTGCAAGGGCCGGCGAATTCACTCGAATATCACTCTCAATTTGCCCGTCTCGCAACCGAATCACCCGACGTGCATGCTGTGCGACTTCCTCCTCATGCGTGACGACCAGAAGTGTATTGCCACGTCGATACAGCTGCTCGAAGAGATGCATGATTTCCTCGCCGGTCTTCGTATCAAGGTTGCCGGTCGGCTCGTCGGCGAGTATTAGGGACGGATTATTCACCAGTGCGCGGGCAACCGCCACCCGCTGTCGCTGACCGCCGGACAATTCGTTCGGCTTGTGATCGACGCGATCACCGAGCCCAACACTTTCGAGGGCACGGCGAGCACGTTCGCGCCGATCTCGCTTCGCCATTCCACCGTAGATTAGAGGCAGCTCCACGTTGTGCATGCAGTCCACCCTCGCGAGCAGATTGAACGTCTGAAATACGAAGCCGATCTCACGGTTGCGGACTTCTGCTAGCTGATTATCCGTCATCCTGCTCACGTCCCGGTCGTTGAGGACGTATTGACCGGAGGTAGGCGTGTCCAGACAGCCCACGATGTTCATTAACGTAGATTTTCCCGAGCCGGACTGCCCCATGATCGCTACGTACTCATTCCGCCCGACGATAAGCGATACGTTATCGAGAGCGTTGACGCGGTGCGTCCCCATCTGATAAACACGCGAGATTTCGCGGAGCTCGATGAGCGGCTTAGTTTCAATCATAATGAAGGTGGATTGGTTGCGACGGGAAAACGGATACGGCACCAACCTTTTTAATCACGCGAAGCGACGAAAGGCGGGCCGGCCTCTCCTGGCTCTCTGGTCTTCACCTCGTCGCCTGGATTTAATGTGCGGCTGACCACACTGTAAGGACCGATAATCACCATTTCACCGCCATCAAGCCCCGATCGAACCTCGATATGCGATTCGTCTGAGATTCCGGTTTCCACCTCTCTCACGGCGGCCTTTCCATCTTCGACAATAAACACCACTTTACGGATATCTTCGGCAGAAGCCATTGAAGGGGCTGTCGTATCGGGCTCGCTGCCCTCAGGCTGGGGATCCGTTTGGACGGAATCCGGCTCGTCTTCGCGAGGAATCGCATTGAAGTCGCGCACGGTAACTGCTTGAATGGGTACCGACACCACATCCGAAACCGTTTCAGTGAAAATGTCGACCGTGGCACTCATGCCCGGCCGAAAATTAGCGATCCCTTCGCTCGGCATCGGTACTTCCTCGGACTCGAGCATCCGGCCGTCAGGAACGTTCGAGTCGAGATTGTGCACATCGAGGATTCGCACTTTCACCGGAAAGCTCGTCACCTGCTCTTGTGTACCCTCGCCCGTCGTACGTGCCGAATTCGCGATCTCCGTCACAGTGCCTCTAAATGGTCGCTCCGGGTATGAATCAACCTCAATTGCGGCGGTGTCCCCCATCGCAACATTCACGATCTCATTTTCATTTACCTCGACCTCGACCTCCATCTGGTTGAGACGGGCGATCCTCATCATCTCCGTACCCGCCATCTGGGTCGTACCCACGACACGCTCACCCAGCTCGATGTCCAGCTTGCTTACGGTGCCGGACATGGGCGAATAAATCGCCGTCTTGCTAACCTGCTCTTCTGCCTCTCGGAGCCGTGCCTGAGCACTCTGGACCGCATACTCGGCACCTTCGTAACCAGCTTGTGCGACCTCGACGAGACTGCGGGCCTGCTCGACCTCGCGTTCCGATATGGCGGACTTGGCGAACAATTCCTCCTCTCGTCTCAAATCCGACTGCGCTGCCATTAAATCGGCTTTGCGCTGCGCCTGCGTCGCTCTCGCCTGAAGCACACCGGCTTCCGCTTGCTCGACCTGTGTGACATAGAAATCAGGTTTGATGCGGGCAAGGAGTACACCTTTCTCTACGTAATCTCCTTCCTTAACGGATAACGTGATAATCTCTCCAGAAACGTCTGGACTGATCAACACGTCCGTTTCAGGCTGGATAGTGCCCGACGCCGTAACAAGCTGCGTGATGCTGCTCACGCGCGCCTCCGCGGTCTCGACGGTGACGACGTCTGAGCCTCCTCCGAACACTCCCGTAACACGGCCGACAATTCCGAGAATCACGAAGAGGATGATGATCCCTGCGATTCCCCAGAGGATCTTCTTTGTCGCGCTTGTTGACTTATCCATGGATCGGTTGATAAAAATGAGGTTCTGTCAACGTCCGCTCGACTACGGCTCCAGCAGAGCTTGTGATGGGTTCAGGCGCCCCACGAAATAATCGACAACTTTGCTCTGGAACAAGAAATCGTACCGTGCCTGCACGCGATTACTGGCCGCCTCTACATACTGGGCGCGAGCCTGCGTTAGCTCTAGGAGCGTTCCGGCGCCAACGTTATACCGCTCCTCAGCAGCTTCTACAGCCTGCTGAGCGGCTCTTTCCTGTGTCGCAGTAACGTCGAGGCGCTTCTCGTTCGTCAAATAATCCAAATACGCCTGGCGAACCTGAAGGGCTACCTCTTGGCGAATCTCCTCAAGGTCGAGGACGGCATTCTCACGCTGCACCTCCGCCTGCTGAACGGTCGTCCCCCTGCTGAAGCGGTCAAAAATCGGATATCCGATGCTGAATCCTATGGAATTACCACGGTTCAAATCGAGCTGATTGAAAAACGCCTCCTGAGCATCGGGTGAGTAATTTGAGCGATAGGCACCGTTCAGATTGATCGTTGGCCAATACGAGGATTTGGCGACTCGAATCCCCTGATCCGCAGCACGAATTCGCTCCTCCTGCGCGTCGATATCGGCGCGTTGTTCGAAAGCTGCCTGCAAGAGGGCATCAAGATCGTACGACTCGTGAGAAATCTCCACATCCTCAATATCAGGAGCCACGAACTCATAGTCTCCGAACGGATCAAGCTGGAGCACCTGGATCACGCGCGTCTTGTTGAGTTCGGCGTCACGCTCGGCGTTCAACACCTGAAGTTCGGCCTGAGCCGTTAGCGCCTGCTGTTGATACAGATCCGAGATCGGCCGAGCACCCACATTGACGAATTCCTCGATCTGCTCCAACTGCTGCTGCTGCGACTCGAAATTCTCCTGCTGAATGCTCACCTGCTCCCTCGCATTGACGTAAAGCAGGAAGTTGTCGACTACATTGAAGACAACGTTCTGACGCGCACGGTCATACGAAAATTCGCTGGCATTTCGCTCATATCTCGATCGCTCCAGCGATGCGACATCGGCAAATCCACGGAATAGATTCACTTCCGTAGAGATGGTCCCGCTAACAGACTGGTTGGTGAACGCGATGTTGTTGCCTGCCTGGTCCTGCGTGAATCCCGATCCGCGCGAGCCCGACGTGAAGAAGGCCAGATCAGGGAGGAAGTTCATTCTCTGTTGAAAGACGTCGCGAGATTGCAGCTCAACGCTGTTTTCGGCCTGCTGCAGCGCAACATTTTGACTAAGTGCAATCTGAACTGCCTCCTCGAAAGTAATCGTCTCGGGAGCTTGAGCATTCGCGGCTTCGCTCATCATAAATTGTACAGCGAGACCGACACACCCGATTACTAGATATCGGCTGATCTGATTTTTGATGTGGCAATAAATCCTATGCATGATTCAAAAGTTGTAATGCCGGGCGATCGAAATATGGCTTCCTTCCGGCTATGAACCGAAGCTTCCTTCCGGCCATGAATTGAAATGTGACCCCCTCACGGGCCTGGCCCCTTCGATATCCACTGAGTACATCTCGTGCCTCTTCCACGCTCCGCAGGAAACGACTGGATCTCCGCAGGCAGAACCAGCTGGATCTCGTAAATTGCCGGATTCTCGACGGCAGCCGTGTGCTGTACGAAAATAGGTGGCAGCGAGTTACAGAGATCGGTGCACAATTCAAACGTATGGCGGAGGGGGAGGGATTCGAACCCCCGATACCCGCGAAGGTATGCCGGTTTTCAAGACCGGTGCATTCAACCGCTCTGCCACCCCTCCGGCCTCGGAAATTAGGGCGTTCGGTCGCAGAAGTCTAAGCCGTGCAAACGAGCAAGAATACCACTCGTTCCACCCTGAACCTCCGCCTATGCGTACCTATCGAGCGCGGTTCGATCGTTCACTTCGCCCCAAGTCCTTCTCAGTCCGGTAGTACCGCCACTGGGGCAAAAGTTCTAGTAAAAACCTCTCCCTTCAACCCGGTGAAAACGGTACGTCTCGGGAAGATCAGCCAAGATTAAAAGGTCGAGCATGTAGTAAGCAGAAACCCTGCCCTGGAATGGTTCGCCTCTTCGGTGATCCGGTCCAGCATTCTCCTCAAGAACGGGAAACTCATGACTTGCCTACGGTCATTTGCACTCGCGGCGGTGACATGCATCCTGCTGACTGCCGCCTCGTCACTCCAGGTACATGCCCAGGTCGTAAGCGGTACGGTGAAAGCTGCCGATGACGGCTCTCCACTTCCTTTCGCGACGGTGACGCTGACGCGGCCGGACTCTTCAGAGTTCGTTGCCGGCAGCATTACCGACGACGAAGGCCACTACAGGATCGAAGTTGCCGTACCCCAAATGTATGTGCTGACGGTTAGCTACGTGGGCTACGAGGGACAGCAGTTTGAGCTTGCTCTCAGAGCCGCCACCGAGCACACGCTGGATATTTTGATGGAGACCGAAGCCACCGTACTGGAGCCGGTCGTCGTCACTGCCTCCGGCCAACTAGAGAAAATGCTCGACGCTCCCGCATCGATGTCCGTCTTGACCGCGGATGAAATCGAGAACGACGTCGTGCCCTCTCCCGTCGATGCACTGCGAAATACGGCTGGGATCGACATCGCCCGCACGGGCATCGACCGACGCGAAATTGTCATCCGGGGATTCAGCAACACCTTCTCCGGGGCCGCACACGTAATGACGGACTATCGGCAGAGCGCCCTTCCCTCACTCGGCGTCAATGCATACAGCATGATGCCGATATCGAGCATAGACCTGGATCGAATCGAGGTACTCCGAGGACCCGCAGGGGCATTGTACGGCCCTGGCGTAGATGAAGGTGTGATCCACTTTATTTCCAAGGATCCGTTCGAGCATCCCGGCACGACCGTCGCCCTTACAGCCGGGCAGCAGTCGTTAGCGAGCGGCCGAATTCGCCACGCCGGTGTTATCAGTGAAAGACTAGGCTACAAGATTAACGCTCTATACCTCCAAGCGCAGGATTGGAAATTGGATCCAGACGATCCCCTAGACGCCGAACAAATCGACAACTATCACACAGTGGTTCCGCGGGTGGCGGACGTCAGTAAGACCAACCTGAACGGCACGATGGCTTACCGGTTCAGTCCTGCCACTACGCTGACTGCGAATGCAGGTTACGGCACGGCCAACTCCGCTTTCCTATCGGACATCGGAACGCTGCAGTCGGACGGTTTCGGCTACAGCTATGCGCAGCTGCGCCTCAAATCCGGCCGGTTCTTCGCCCAGGCTTATCTGAATAAAAACGAAACAGGCGATTCGTTTGTTTATGTGGGTCCGGCAGTCGCCTCATCACTATCCGGCAAGTCGGTCATCGACCGTTCCGTGCAGCTAAATCTGCAGGCACAACAAGGCTTGGACCTGTTCGCCGGCCGTGAACAGATCATCGTCGGCATCGATTATGAGCGGACGAACCCCGTCACCGGCGGGACAATCACGGGCCGACATGAAGCCGACGATCTTATTGTCGAGTACGGGGCGTATGCGCAGTCGCAAACGACAGTATCCGAAAAGGTGACCTTTACCGCGGCCGCGCGGGTGGACTACGACAACATCTTCGAGCATCTTCAGTTTTCACCTCGAGCAGCGCTCGTATACAAGCCGGCTCCCACACACGCCTTACGTGCGACATACAATCGTTCGTTTGCCTCGCCTGGCACCAATTCACTCTTTCTTGATCTCGTCGCACGCGACCCCGACGTCGCCCTTCCGCTTGCCATTCGCGCGCGCGGTGCCGCACACGGATTTACTTTCGCGCACAACCCGGCCTACTCGGCCTACGCCGGCACGGATATCGTCGCGTCGAGCCTGAATAAAGCGACGCTCGGTCAACATCAGCCGGTCGGACTTCCGCTTGACCAGGTTTATGGCTCCGTCTACGATGGCTTAAACGCCACCCCGTCGGAAGTAATTCAGCAGGAGTTAGCAAGAAGAGGGTACGAGCTGGAGATAGGTCAGATTGACGCCCTGAAACAGCTCCTCGCGCCGGCGGCAGGAACCAACGTCCAGGGTTTCAGCCGCGGCAATCTCGGCATGCTGAATGTGACCACGCGCGAGATCGAGCCCGTCTCGACCGTCGCCGACATCGCGCCGCTCCAGCAAAGCACAACGCATACATTCGAGGCCGGATACAAAGGCATGATCGGTTCAAAAATGATCGTCGCCCTCGACGGCTACTACACGATAAAGAAGAACTTCGTCAGAGGGCTTCAGCTCGAAACGCCGTTCGTCTTTGTGCCACAGCTTCAAAGCGATCTGCTGACGGCAATGGCAACCGGTATCGAAGGGAATACGCCATTAGCCGGAGCACTCGAGCAGCTTGGACTTCCTCCAAGCCTCGTCGCTCAATTTATCACCGATCTGGCGCAAGACAGACTTCCGGATCCGAGTACGCCTATAGCCTCCGTTCAGGCCACCGAGAATGACGGCGGAGTTGGTGCGATGCCTGAGCTCATGATGACCTATCGTAACTTCGGTCGGGTCGCGTTCTACGGGCTCGATGCATCGGTTCAGATGATGCTCGACGATAGAACAACGCTTTTCGGCGGACTATCCTACGTCAGCGACAATTTATTCGACCATAAAGATCTTGATGAGAGTAATCCCGATCTCTTCGTCGCTCTAAATGCCTCAGCTTTCAAGACGAGAGCGGGATTCTCTTACGAGATCCCCCAGGGTCTATCCTTTAGTTTTGCAGGGCGCTATTCCGAGGGATTTATGGTGCATTCGGGTCCCTATTCTGGGGAAATTGCTGACTGGTTCGTACTCGATGTCGGCGCCGGGTTTGACTTCGGCCGCTACGCCCCTGGACTTAAACTCGACGTGACCGTGCAAAACGTATTTAACAATGAACATCGCGAGTTCATCGGTGCACCCAAGATGGGCCGACTGGGAATGGCGCAGTTTGCCTATACGTTCTAGACGGCCGTTGATAAATCCCACACCTCTGCGAGCGCGGCATGCGGCACGAGCGTGATACATACCGTAAGCCACATCCTCCACATCCTGAGGGTGGTCGGCGCCGATCATGCGTTGGCTTGAATCTGAAGTCGGCTGGTCCCAACTCCGCCTCGGCTGGTCCTAACTCCGCCTACGTGTGCTTGCCTTACGTACTGGACGAGCGGTGACGTGAGAAACCACGGAGGCGCCGCCTAGTTCATCCACCGCACCGTAAACATGCATGCTTTTTTGTACTTTGGTGCGCCTCCGCAAGCAGTACGATCAGCAGAAACTATGGGAACCACAACAACTCTTCCGCAAGCCTCCGTCAAACCAGACTCTCTCATCCAGGGGAAACGGCTGGCGTCGCTCGATGCCTTTCGCGGCATCACCATTGCAGCAATGATCCTGGTGAATAATCCCGGAACGTGGTCGGCGGTCTATCCGCCGCTCCTTCACGCGACGTGGCACGGATGGACACCGACAGATCTGATCTTCCCGTTCTTCCTCTTCATCGTGGGCGTGGCCGTTGCATTCGCCTATACCAAGCGGCTCGCACAAGATGCCAAAAAGGGGCCGCTAGTTGTCAAGGCTCTAAAACGAACGCTCGTACTCTTCGGACTCGGGCTTCTTATCGCCGCCTATCCCTTCTTCAATTTCTCGCCGGAATTCGGACTGCGTGATTTCGGAACGCTCAGGATACCCGGCGTTCTCCAACGCATCGCAGTCTGCTATTTCGTCGCAACGCTGCTCTTCCTGTATACAAAACCGCGTTGGGAGTACGTTACCGCAGCCGTGATCCTCTTCGGATATTGGGCCGCAATGACTCTTATTCCCGTGCCAGGCTACGGAGCAGGCGTGCTCGACGAGCCGGCCGGCACGCTCGCCGGATATCTCGACCGCGTCGTGTTCGGAGATCACTTGTGGTCGGAAGCAAATCGAGAATGGGATCCCGAGGGCTTCCTCAGCACCTTTCCAGCCATCGTAACGACGTTGATCGGCGTGTGGACCGGTCGACTCCTTCTCTCTAACCGAAATCCACTCGAAAAGACAGTCCGCATTTTCGTCTGGGGTCTTGCTGCATTGACAGCAGGGTATATTTGGGAGTGGTTCTTCCCCATAAACAAGGCGCTGTGGACCAGCCCCTACGTGCTCCTTTCTGGCGGCCTAGCCATGTGCGGCCTGGGAGTCTGCTACTGGATCGCGGACGTCCGGGGGCGCGATCGGTGGACGAAGCCCTTCGTCGAATACGGTGTGAACGCCATTACCGTGTATGTCCTCAGCGGACTCCTCGTCAAGACGCTGTTGGCCATCCGGGTGCCGAACGGGACGGACGGGTCGCAGACGCTTCAGACGTGGATTTTCGAGAACGTATTTGCGCCAATTGGTACGCCGGAGTTCGCTTCCATGTTGTATGCCGTCGTCTGGGTCTTCGGCTTTTACCTGATCGCGCGCTGGATGTATGGGCGGAAAATAATCGTCAAGGTATAGGCACGGACAAAGCAGAATCGGACCGCGTTGAAGACAGGATCAGGACCTCACGCGTGCGCTGCCGTGGTGGTCGCCGAACGCCGCTCTTTCAGCCACATCTCTACCAGCAGGGCGATTGGTCCGACGATAAACAGCGCATAAAAGGGCGCGTGGACGATCTCTCCGAGGCGCATCCAGAATTCGACGAACGCCACGAGGAACGCGACCAGTGCCTGGCCCGACTTTGAGGCTACCGTCGTTTTCGGATCCGTGATCATAAAGAAGACGAACAGCTGATACATGGGCCCCGTTATCGGCGCCACCTCCGCCAGAAAGCTGTCGCCTGTGAACCACGTACGTAAGAACGCGAAGAGCAGGAAGCCCGCCACGTACGTGGCACAGATGTGAAACCGCTTCAGCCGCATTATGATGAAGGATCCGAGAACCCAGATGACCACCATCGGCCAAAGATTATTTCCCCACTGGATGCTTAGATGGGCAACAGCGTAGGGCGCGAGAAACAGCATCGCACAGATGCCGAAATTGGATGGATTGAAGAGGTGGCGTCCTCGAAATCGCAGCACATACTTCGACGTGATAGCGAGCATGCTGCAGAGCGCAAAGGGCCAGTAGAGGGGGGATCGAATCAGAATGCCGACGCTGATGCCGGTGATATAGGCACTTGCAAGATGCGGCCAACTTCCTCGCAGCAGTCGGCTGAGCACGAGTTCGAGAACTACGGCCGCACCGATGGCCAGAAGCGTCTTCTCATAACTCTCCAGGATGCCGAACGACAGGTGCCCGCCGAGAAGGATGACGGTAATGAATAGAGGGGCGGTGTACCGCGCATCGTACCGTATTCCCCAGCGCCGCGTCGTCCTCATCCTCGCTCGATCAACTTATGCAGCACATTAACTTCAGGTGCATCGACGACCTCCTCGCGGCCGGAAGGCCACGTTACGACGACGCTGTCGACCCGTGCATCACTGCCGAGCCCGAAGTGTAGGCGCCGCTGATTTTGTGCGCTGAATCCGCTTCCGCCAGACACATGCTGCACCTGTCGAACTCCGTTCCAGTGAACTTCGACGCTGGCTCCGATCGCGCTGCGATTGCTGGGGCCGCCCTCCAGTTCGAACGCAAGCCAGTCATTTATTGGAGCCGCCGTGTTCTTGTACACGAGCAGTGGACCCCGCTGATGGGCGATGATGACGTCAAGCACGCCCCGATTCCATAGATCGGCGAGTGCCACGGCCCGGCCGTCGTAGGTTTCGTCTACACCCACGGATTGCGCCACCTGCCGGAATCGCCACGATCCTGAATTCAGCCATAGCTTTTTGGATTGATACCCTGACAGACTCCGTCCCTCCATAGACGGCCAATGCCTTGCATCCGAAATGATGTCCCTATGCCCGCCGGCCACTTTCGAGAAATCATACCAGTAGCTCCCCTTGCGATCCGCGGACACGTATCCGTTCGTCATAAAGAGGTCGAGCAATCCGTCGTTGTTCAGATCACCGAATTGTGCACCGTAACTCCAACCTCCCATATCGATCTTCAGCGTGCCGGCCATGTTAGCGTACTGGAGATCGTCTCCAGACGCCCCAGGTTGTGGAACCCAGAGATTATTTCCCTGAACGAGAATGCCCGGCTCCGATATGTTCGTGACGTAAATGGAGTATGCACCCTGATTCATCACGTCGCCGAATGCCACATTCATCCCGCTCTTCGGTGCAAATCCGACCTGCATCCTCTCCCCCGCGGCGACGAAACGCTCACCCTTCTCATTGAGAAACACCTCGTCGACCCCGTAGTCGTTCGCGATGAACAGATCGGGATACCCGGTCCCCCGCAGATCGGCCGCCGAAACGGCCATCATCCACCTACGGCTGTCGAGCCCGACCTCCTCGGTCACATCCTCAAACGATCCATCTCCATTTCCTCGGAATAGGTACTTACGCCCTCCGTTCTGCGCATATTCGAAGCTCTCCGGCATTATGCGCGTATGTGGCAGATTCCACAGATCGTACTGTTCGGGATAGTAGCCGCCAAAGAACAAATCGAGATTTCCATCGCGATCATAGTCAAACCAGATCGCTGCATTCACATTGGCCCACTCCGGAAATCCCGTCTTGCCCGTGACTCGACTGAATCCGCCACCACCGTCGTTTCGAAAAAGTTCGACGCGCCCCCACTTGTAGAGGAAAAGATCCTCGTATCCGTCGTTATCGAAGTCTCCCCATACCGATCCCATCGAAACGCCGGTGCCTTCACGGTTGACATCCGCAATCTCGAGATCGACGGCGACGTCCTCGAACGAGCCGTCTCCCAGGTTTCGGTAAAGCGCGTTATGCGTCCCGGTTCGGCTGTTCGTGACGTACAGATCCTGGAAACCGTCGTGGTCGAAATCGACGACGGAAACCGCAGCACCCATCGAGGCGACCTGCGGCATGATGTGCTCGAGCTTGGGATCGAGGACCGGAGCCTCGTGAAGGAACTCAATCCCTACCTGTGAGGAGACTTCACTTAGAAATAATCCGTGGCGCTCAATAGCGTCGGCGGCATCTAGTCCGCCACTGACGCCGCGATCATCGGCACCAACGAAGCGATTCACGACAGGAAACGCCAGCAATCCCGCAAAGAAGATTGCGACACCTATTCTGGCCAGTTTGCTCCCCATCGTTTGCTACCCTACTACGATCCGTATCCATTAGTCGCCAGGCGCAGCCCATGCTGATCGTACATCTCCGGATCATCCGGTGACCACGTCCCGAGGCCGTCCACGTATCGATTGAACATGCAGAAAGCGGCTGCTATCAGGACGGTGTCATGGATCTCTTTATCCGTGGCACCTTCCCGTCGGGCTGCCGCAACGTCGTCTTCGGCCACGTTTCGTCCGCCTACCTGCACCTTCTTTGCAATTCGGAGCAACGCCTTCAGTTTCGGCGTGACCTCGGCGTTGTCCACACCGAGCTTTACCTGCTCGACACTTTCGGATTGCTCGCCGAGCAAGTGCCGTGCTGCAGCGCTGTGCGAGTTCGTGCAGAAAAAGCAATTATTTTCGGAGGAGACATACGCTGCTATCATTTCGCGCTCCCCTGCCGTCAACGTCGACGGACCGCGCAGAAGCTCCTGCGCAAGACCTGTGAGATGCTTGGCCGTTTCCGGATATTTTGTTAGCGGACCGACAATGCCGGGAAGTCCTTCCGGAAGTGAGATGTGCGCCATGGCAGAAAATGTAGTTGTTAGTGGTTCGTACGTCGATCGTCTTATAATGTAAATTATATGCCGCCCAGCGCCAATGCATAACGACGTGCACGATCGGCAGGGCCCTTGTCCCCGCAGCATCGCATCGCCGCGTTGCGCATAGATTTCGTTTGAATTGCCCCAAGCCTCAACCAGCGCGAGCTGTCATGCTATAGAGCGCACAAAATGAGAAATGTGACACCGTCGCGGAGCCGGCGGAGAGGGAGGGATTCGAACCCTCGATACGGGGTTACCGTATACTCCCTTAGCAGGGGAGCGCCTTCAGCCACTCGGCCACCTCTCCGGTGAAAGCTGAAACAAGTATGCGCCCTTTGCGCCCCCTTCGGATCCGCATGGCGCGTCCCATTCTTGTTCTATCGTCCTACGCTCGACTACGGCGACCGGTTCAGCCGACCACCCAAGATCCGCCAGACAAATATTGCGGTGCTAAACCGGGTCAGTTGGCCTCCTCGAGCGCATTCGCTCCTGAGACTATCTCAATGATTTCCGTAGTAATGGCTGACTGACGGGCTCGATTGTATTTCAGCCGAAGGTCTCGCAGGAGATCCTCGGCGTTCGATGTCGCACTATCCATCGCGACCATTCGAGCACCTTGCTCGGAGGCATTTGATTCAAGCAGCACGCGCCACATCTGATAAGCCAGGTAGCGCGGAATCAATACATCCAGAATTTCTGCGGCTCCAGGTTCGAAAATGAAATCAACCTGAAGGCTGGACTCCGATTCTGCCCGTCCGTTCGTCTCCTCGGCCATAACGGGGGTCAAAAACTGCTCTCGCGGTATCGGGAGGAAGGGTTCGACGACGCGATTCTGCGAGATGGTATTCTTAAACTCGTTGTATGCAACCCTCACTTCATCCCATTTCCCTTCCAGATATCCTTCAACGATTACGCCGACGACGTCGTGCGCGGTCGAGAAATCGAGGTCGTCGAACACGCCACGAAATGTGCCGACCATATTGTAGCCGCGCTTCGTGAAATGCTCATTACCCTTCCGTCCTACAGCCAATACGTACAGATTGCCGGCGGCTCGCAGATCCTCATGTTCGGCCATTGCCTCTTCAGCCGCCTTAATGATGTTCGCATTGAACGCACCGGCAAGACCGCGATCGGCCGTCACGACGACGTACAGCACGCTGTCGACCTGCTCCCGCTCATGGAAGAGTTCGTGCGACGTCGGATCGAGTTGCTCTTTTAGCAGGCTGATGATCGTGCTGAGCCGGTACGCATACGGGCGCGCCTGAAATATGCGCTCCTGAGCCCGACGCAACTTTGCAGCCGCCACCATTTTCATGGCACGCGTAACCTGCTGCGTATTGCGGACGGAATTGATACGCGTCCGTATGTCACGAAGACTAGCCATAGAAGCCGTATCGTCAGTTAACGTCCGTCAGGACCAGGTCTCGAAAGTAAACCGCAGCCGGGCCGTGTCTCGGTGCCTCCTCCATCAAGCCGCTGCTTTATCTTCCTGGAAAATCGTAGTTAGATCTTCTGCCTCTTTCTTGAGAAGTTCGGCAATCTCGTCACTCATCGTCCCGGTGGTCCGAATCTCGCTCATCGCCGCCGTATGCTTCATCTCCAGGCGTTCGACGAATTGGTTTTCGAATTCTCTAATTCTATCGACAGGTATTTTGTCAAGCACCCCCTGTGTGGCGATGTAGATGATGGCGACCTGCTGTTCGACAGGCGCCGGCTGATACTGGCCCTGTTTGAGTACCTCGACCAGTCGCTCTCCGCGGCGCAGCTGTCGCTGCGTCGATGGATCCAGATCCGAACCGAATTTTGAAAACGCCTCGAGCTCTCGGAACTGAGCAAGATCCAGCCGGAGTGTACCGGCGACTTTCTTCATCGCCTTGATCTGTGCGTTTCCACCGACCCGTGAAACCGAGATGCCGACGTTGATAGCCGGTCGGACGCCGGCATTGAATAGATCAGCCTCGAGATAGATCTGCCCGTCGGTAATCGAGATCACATTCGTCGGAATGTAAGCCGAGACGTCTCCCGCCTGGGTCTCTATAACGGGGAGCGCCGTAAGAGAGCCACCCCCCTTTACGCGGCCTTGCAGCGACTCGGGCACATCATTCATGATGCCTGCAACCTCGTCGTTTTCATTAATCTTCGCAGCTCGCTCGAGGAGACGGCTGTGAAGATAGAAGACGTCGCCGGGATATGCTTCGCGGCCAGGAGGCCGGCGGAGGAGGAGCGACACCTCCCGGTAGGCGACTGCCTGTTTCGACAGATCATCGAATACGATGAGAGCATGGCGGCCCGTATCACGAAAATACTCGCCGATGCATGTACCCGCATACGGAGCAATAAACTGCATCGGTGCGGGTGCGGATGCCGGTGCGTTCACGATTACCGTATAATCCATCGCACCGTTCTCTTCCAGCGACCGCTTCACCTGCGCAACCGTCGACGATTTCTGGCCCACTGCAACATAGATGCAGTAGACCGGCTTCTCTGTTTCGTGCGTCGATTTCTGGCTGATGATCGTATCGACCAGGACAGCGGTTTTTCCCGTCTGGCGGTCTCCAATGACAAGCTCACGCTGACCACGACCGATCGGAATCATCGAGTCTATGGCCTTGATGCCCGTCTGCAGCGGCTCCTTGACAGGTTCACGATAGATTACGCCAGGGGCCTTGCGCTCCAGCGGCATCTCGAACGACTCCCCGGATATGGGACCATCGCCGTCGACAGGATTTCCCAGCGGATCGATCACCCGGTCAAGCATCTGCTCTGAGACTTCAATCGATGCGATGCGCTCAGTGCGCTTACATTCGTCCCCCTCCTTGACCTTGTCGACATTGTCGAAGAGCACGACACCGACATTATCTTCCTCAAGATTGAGGACCATGCCCGTGGCGCCGCTCCGGGGAAACCGGACGAGTTCGCCGGCCTGGACGTTCGCAAGTCCATACAGGCGCGCAATACCATCACCCACCTGCAGGACGGTGCCTACTTCGTATATGTCCGTAGCGGCCTCAAATCCACCAAGCTCTCGCTTAAGAACCGCCGTAACCTCGTCTGGTCGAATCGCCGTTGCCATAATTTCTTACGTCACTAATTCAAAAGGTACGATCCGTCTTCCATCTTCTCTCGAAGCAGATCGAGCTGGCGTTGCACGCTGGCGTCGTACACGACGTCGTCAATGCGAATCACTACTCCACCTATTAGTCCGGGTTCTTCCTCTACGTGAAGCCTGACCTGCCGACCCGTTAGGTTCTCCAGTGCGCGGACGAGGACCTCCTGGTCTTCGTCGGTCATAGGTTTCGCCACACGCGCGCGCGCTTCAACTGCCCCAACGTGCTCGTCGCGCATTCTGCTATACGCGCTCAAAATCTCGGAAAGAATTTCCTCCCGATCGTTCTTCACGAGCAGCAAGAGGAAGTTCAACGTCAGGTCGCTAACTTGCTCTCTGAAGAGCTCCCGGATAATGTTCTCTTTCTTCCCTCTCGGGATGACAGGGCTGCGGAATACAGTCAGAAGGTCGGCCGACGCGTCGAGAATCGACCGGATGCCCGATACATCCTCGTCGACGGCCGTCGTTTTGGCCTGGCGTTCGCCCTCTTCGTAAAGTGCTCTCGCGTATCGTCGTGCTACGATCATATTATCCTCATCCCGCAGCCTGAACTACAAACTCGAACGTCGAGCCCCTGAACTCCACTCTCCACTCGCTAAGTCAGTTCTTCGGAAGCGTATCGATAAACTGATCTACGAGCTTGCGCTGCCGCCCGGAGTCGAGATTCTCCCGAAGAATCTTCTCTGCAGCCTGGATGGCCATCTCAGCTACTTCGTCGCGCATCTCATTGAGAGCGCCCTGTTTCTCGCGTTCAATAGCCGCTTCCGCATGCTCCTTCATCTGCCGGATCTGATCCCGCGTCTTATCGATCTCTTCATTCCGCACTCGATCCGCAGCCTCTCGCGCCTCGCGAAGGACACGCTGCGCCTCACCTTCCGCTTCACGTCGCGCCTTCTCATTATCCTGCTGGATCTTTTTTGCTTCAGCGAGGGCATGTTCGGCACGCTTGATGGAAGAATCGATCGTCTCCTCGCGCTCGCGAAGAGAGCTCGTTATGGGCTTCCAGGCGTACTTATGAAGTAAAAACAGCAGAAGTCCAAAAACGATGGTCTTCCAGAAGATCAGCCCCGCATTAGGCGAGAGCAGGTCGGCTGCGAGTACGAATTCCATGGCTTGGTAAGATGGTGATGATCTCGGACGCCTAAAACTAACGGGACCGCCGTGCAGGAAAGCGCAGAACGGCGCAGCACTGCAGCCCAAAGAGTTTTTGGATCTACTTGATCGCGAGCAAGAAGCAAATCGCCAGACCGAAAAGCGCGACGCCCTCGATGAGCGCTGCAGCGATGATCATGGACGTACGGATGTCGGCGGTGGCTTCGGGCTGGCGCGCAGAACCCTCCATTGCCGGTCCGGCGAGTAGTCCGATTCCAAGTCCGGCTCCGAGTGCGACGAGTCCGGCTCCGATACCGGCCCCCAACCAAGCTAAAGCTGTAGCCTCCATAGTAGATGTCTCCTGTCGTTTATCTCGTTTTGATGCGTACGTGATTATGTAATTACAAGAATCAGAGCGTCACGCCGCCGCAACGGGCTCGCGGCTCCGATCCAGTGTCGTCGCGCGCACAACTTCACCGTCTCCGGAAAAGTGAGGGGTGAGGTCCCGCGTCGATTCATGTAATTCGGGCGTTTCACCTTCGTGCTCGGTGTGCTCCGCGATAGCCATTCCGATAAACAATGCCGAGAGCATTGCAAACACATAGGCCTGAATAAAGGCGACGAGCAACTTCACGAAGGAGATAAAGAGCGTCATTACGAGGCTTACGGGAGCAAGCCCTGTAGCGACTCCGGCGCCGAAAATCGTGTTGAAGGTGAAGATGAGGCCGATCAGGCTCAGAATAACGAGCGAACCCGCCATCATATTCGCAAACAAACGGATTGCGAGAGCGGCATGCCTCGTGAAAAGCCCGATGAACTCAACCGGAATCAAAATGAATTTGATCGGGAGAGGAATGCCGGGCGGCCAAAATATGTGCTTCCAGTGATCCCTTGACGCATGTACCTGACCCAGCACAAACGTGAAGGCGGCGAGCACCAGCGTAACCGAAATATTAGAGGTCGCCGCACCTCCAAAAGGAACGAGACCAAGAATATTACTGAAGAGAATGAAGAAGAATGCCGTTAGTAGAAACGGCAGAAACTTCGGATACTTGTCACCGAGGTTCGGCTTCGCGATCTCATCCCGAACAAATACGACGGCTGATTCGAACATATTCTGAAACACGCCGTGCGGCGCAGTTTCGCGACCCGCACCCGACCGATACTGGCGGGCAAGCGTAACGAAAATAAAGAGCGTGATCAGCGCCGCAAGTATGCCGAACACGAGGTGGCGAGTTATTGAGAAGTCTATGACGATCTCACCGCCTATCGGCACGACCGCCGAATGGAGATGCACCGCCCCTGCCATCATTTCAGCGAGGACGGCGTGGTCGCTCACCTGCTCCATGTGTCCGTCGTCACTCTCGTGGACGAGCGCATAGCCACCGGACTGCAAGGCCGAAGTTGTATTAGCGAACGTTTCGAGTTGAAGACCCTCGTCGCGACGCAATAGGAAAATGCGCGGCAGCTCGATCGATCCAAAAGGAGCAAAATCGAGGTAGACGCCGTCGGCCGTGTGTTCGACCGTGTCGAGCTGCTCACCTTCTTCGGCTGCATGCACAGGCAGAACACACGACATCATAAATGCCGAAACCAACGCCAGACTGACCAGACGATGCCTAGTTAAACCGTTCACTTTCACTTCACTCTAAGCGCAGAACTACAATACCTCATGCGTGACCTGTATCCGAATCGCGCTGCCGACGGTGCAGCATCGAAATCTCGGCTGCGATACCGACCGCAAATATCACAAAAAAGCTTCCCAGGAACGCGGCATCCGATACGGGAAGCATCAATACGACAACAATGAGAATGACCAGCGCGATGAGCATGCGAAGCATCATCGCGCCCACAACCACCAGCAAGAACCGGCTATCGCTGCGCAGCGCTCGGCGGTTCGAGAGGAAGCTAATGAAAACGTAGGCGACGCCAAGTCCGGTTCCGAGTCCGACGCTAAGCAGAAGCTGCTCAGATACCATCGCGCCCATCAAATCTCATGCGTACTTGTCGTCTCCACCTACAACAGACCGTCACGTCCGTCAAAGGCAGCTTAGAAACGCAAAGCTAGCCAGAAAGACTCGGGTATGAGGCCAACATACAGTGAATTGTAGATGAAAGGAAAGTAGCGCCACGTGCCGGATAAAGCGCTGTAGCACACCGGGTTGAACACCTGAATGCAAATTCCCCATGTGGGAAAACCGAAAGCCGGAACGACACCTCCCGGACTAGAATCTTTCGTCCCCAGTTTCTTTCTTTCGTTTGATGGATGCCTTCTCGTTCGCAGTCTTCTGCGATCCCGGCGTCGATCGCTTAGCCGCTCTGGTTAGCTGGATGAACAGTGAGACCATGCCAACGAGAACTCCCGCGAGGGTCAGCCAGGGCAGCGTTCCCAACCAACGGTCCAACAGGTAACCAATCGCCGACCACGCAATCATCGTGAATCCCAGCTCGAGGCCAAGCGTCAGGTAGGGACCGGCCTCGCCAAGCGATTGACTGATGGATGCGCGCGGCGACTTCGATTTCGACTCTTCTCTATCCGGCATATCGCCTAGGCCGACGCGCGCCGAATCGTCGACTCGGACGGCTTCGGCTCGGACGGCTTCGGCTCATCAGGCGTGCGAGCGTCTTCCTTCGGGCGGACGATAGACTCAGACTTCATCGTTCGGCTTCCCATCCGACAGTCCCCATTATAAACCGCGCCTTCTTCCACGACGATCCTATCGGTGTGGATGTTGCCCTCGACAACGGCCGAGCTCTTCAGCACGACCCGCTCCTCGACATTTATTTCCCCGTGCACGCGCCCGGCGACATCCAGACTTGCTGCCGTGATCTCGCCTTCAATGGATCCGTCGTGCGCGACGATCACTTTGCCCTTGACTTCGAGCTTCCCGTCCACCCTACCGCTGATCCGAACGTCGCTCTCTGATTTCAGGGTTCCCTCAAAGACGGTGCCCTCACCGATCATGTTGAGCTGATTCGATACCGCCGTGTTAGGCTGTTTTGCCATTGATTCCTCCTCCTTGCGTCCAAACATTGCCATGTGATTACCGCGTCCTTTAATCTAAACTGATTTCCAAAATATCGCGCACGCCGGCCTCGTCCCGCTAATCTCCCACAAAGTAATTGCGTGGATCCTGAGCGAGCCCGTCGTGCCACAACTCAAAATGTAGATGCGGGCCTGTCGAGATCTCGCCGGAATTTCCGCTCACTGCAATCTCATCGCGCGCTCGCACACGATCACCGATACGTTTCAGCAGCCGCTGATTATGCTTGTAAACGGTCACGTAGCCGTCAGAATGCTGAACGACGATCGCATATCCCCCCTCCTGCGTCCAATCGGAGAAGATCACATAGCCGTCGCCAATGGATCGTACGATCGTACCCTCCTCTACGGCTATATCCACCGCATAATGCCCCGTTCTGGCGTCAAACGTGCGGGTGATGAAACCATCGACCGGAGTGAGGGCAGGCAGCAGGACACTGGATAAATTGCGACTGGAAACGTTTGCAGATCGGAACGGCATTTCGCGAACGGCCCCCATACGCTCGAGCGAAATCGCGGGCTGCCGATGGTCTGCCCAATCCGTGGAGGGCTCCCCGTCGGCCGGCTCCTCCGCGCCTGGCCCAGCACTGCCCGCATCCTGCGCGAATATCGTCGTAGCGGACGTCGTGTCTATTTGACCGAGCATCAAGTTTCTTAGCTGTTCCGCATACTGTCCCTGCGCCTGCAATGAATCTTGAAGCGCCACGACGCGAAGCGCATTCAAGCGAGCGCTCTGACGCATCTCGGCTGTCCCGTACCCGGGAATGAATTCCTTGAGCGGCGAAACGACGATCACGAAGAGCATGACGATGGCCAGACACGCCGCAAAACAGATGCCAAAGAACAGCACGCGCCGGGGAACGATGGAATAGTGCCGGGGCTGTTCATATCCCTCAGCATCCATGACAATGATCGTGGATGGGGCATCTACATCGCGCGTAAACTCGGAGAAGAATGAAAACATTGCGTAATCAGAGTACATTCTGAAAATTAGCCGCCCAGGTAAGGAACCCACTGTACGTTGATAACTTGATAGTGTTTTTGCGGCAACGTACGTTTATAAATTGCTTTGATGTCGGAACTCGCGACGGATTCTGTCATCCCCTCGATCTAGCCACTGACCGACTTTTCTTCCTGCCGCCCATGTTGGGCAGTGCGCGCGAAGACAGAAAGCATTACGATAGCAAGAAATAGCAAGAATAGGACCGAAGAGCAGACTAATAATGCCCCAACACAAATCAGCGTCGAAGAGAATCAAACAGGACGCCAAGCGCCGCGAGCGTAATCGCTATCATCGCAGCCGGATGAGATCGATGATTAAAAACTTCCGGGAAGCGTCCGACGAAGAGGCGGCATCAGAGCAGCTTCCAGTGATAAAATCCTATCTGGACCGACTGGCCTCAAAAGGAATTATCCACAAGAACAAAGCAGCTAACTACAAGAGTCAGCTCGAGCGACATGCCAACAAGCTAGCATAGGCTCATCACAATGGATCGTGATGAGTTGATCTTCTCCTCGTGAAGCCCGCCTCCCGATTTGGAGGTGGGCTTTTTTATGGTGGCATTCGGCGGCCCATTCGGCCGGGTATGCGTTTCTGCCCTTTCTGCAGGTTCGCATAAACAGATGGACAAACTTACGTGTATCCTTCTCCTGTCGCGTAACAAGAACTACACAATTAGAGGATATGTGCGTATACTGTATGTTAGAAATCCGTATCTATTTAACGCATGTTTCCGCTCGTAATAAAAGTGTAAATGAGACCTTCTAGCCAGGCTCGCCGTAGAGGCTGGGGAACACATGGCGTATTCCGTCTAGTCTAAGGTGCCAAACGAAGTGTGGATCGAGTGCGGTGAATTTAACGCGTCTTTTGGATGCCTATCTGTTTCCCGATGACTGCGACATTTTCACCGAAACGAGCTAAATTGCGTTCGGACGTTACCTCGTTTTAACATATTTAAGTAGCAGGACTTCCGTATGTATTTAACTGCGTCTGACGTAACGGCGTGGAGAGGCTTACTGAGGGCGCAACGGCCCTCACGGACGGTCTACGAGAATTACTTTAACACGGGCGGGCATCCTAACACTGACGAAACCTGATAGGATATACAAAGGAGGACAGCTACTATGAGAAGGCGTTTGAGGCTACATTCCCGACATCCCGCTCCGCTGGATAGCGAGCAACACCCTAGTCACACCTTTCATGATCACATGAGTCAAAACCGCTACGATACCTCCATGGCAAAACGACTGCTTTCAACCTGTCTCTTAGGCATCTTTGCGTTGCTTCTTATTCCAAACGCGGAGGCGCAGAATCTCAGGCCCGACGAATCCTTCTTTATTAAGCCGCGCGTAGGCGTCGCGTGGCATCTCGGCGACACGGAGCAGTCGCCGTTTAACTTTAACATGGATGGGTGGAAGGTCGATGATGAACTGCCACCACTTGCGGGAGGTCTGGAATTGGGCTACCAGTTCAATCAGATGACCAGCTTGAGCCTCGGCTTTCAGGCTACACATCATCCGCTCGCTCTATATTATGGTGATACCGTCCCCGATGATGTTGACCCTGCTGGATGGTATAGCGGCGGACAGCTGCTGCTTCGATTCGCCGCACCTTCGCGCGTTGCTCCTTTTCTGGGAATCGGAGGTCACGTTACAAAAGGTCAAGATGGTAGGACGGCTCTGACCTACGGCCCGGCCCTCGCGCTGGGACTGGACGTCGTTTTGAATGACCGATTGTCTCTTGTTCTCGAGAACACGTCGAGTTTCACCTTTCCCGACGACGGCTTCGACGCACAGGATGAGCCCTCAGACCCTAATGCCCCGAATCCCACGCCGGGCGACGATTTCGCTCCGTTTGACGTCATAAACGCATTAACGCTCGGCCTCAAAATCAATTTCAAAAGTGCGTTCACACCCGTCCAGGTGCTCTCCGTGGATTGCGTAAGTACGCTTGAAACGAATGAGAGCGGTACTTTCACGGTGACGACCAACGCGGATGCGACCCAGCCGGTAACCTATAGCTGGGACTTCGGCGACGGTACGACCGACACCGGCATGACCGCCACTCACAGCTGGACGACTCCAGGCACGTATGATGTGACCGTCACGGCCAGTAACAATCGCGCAAGCGATACCGGATCCTGTATGGTAACAGTCGAAGCACCGCCTGCACCCGCTGAGATCATCAGCTTGAATGCGAGCGAGACGACCTTCGATGTATGCGAGCCGGTTACGGTCGACTTTGATGCGAACGTGCAGGGCGACATGCCAATCGACTACGAGTGGGACTTCGGCGACGGTTCGACCGGAACCGGCAGCGAGGTATCACACACGTATACCGATGCTGGTACGTACACGGTGACTCTGACGGCAACGAACGAAGCCGGCACCGATACACGCTCGATGACGATCACCGCTGAAGAGTGCAGAGCAGGCATCTGCTATGAGATTACCGAGATGAATACGGTCTTCTTCGGCCGTAACTCGAGTACACTCACAGACGAAGGCCGGGCCGCCCTTCAGGAGAACATCGAGATCTTCCAGGAGTGCCCGAACCTCTGTGCACGGCTTGAAGGTTATGCCGCACCGGGCGAGCGCAACCCGCAGGATCTCTCTGAGGCGCGTGCAAACGCGGTCGAGCAGTTCTACGTGGACAACGACCTGGCTGCCAGCCGCTTCCAGACGATGGGCATGGGTGTCCTACCCGGCACAACGAAGAAGGAAGGCGCCAGCGAAGCGCGCCGAGTGGACACGATCCCTGTTCAGTGCGTGGACCTAGACTAACACAAGCCGAAAGGCAAGAGCGCACATAAGAAAGCGGGTCGGCCCTACGAGGGGTCGACCCGCTTTTTTTATGTATCCGACGCAGGTCTCTGTTGATCGACCTCCAGGCGGCCGTTGATAACCTCCGGATCTCTGCGTTGCGCTCCACGTGGCTTATTTCGGCGTATGAAAGTACGCTTCATTCACCACTTGTCGCGCGACTTAGTACGGAGTTCTTCGCCGGCCTTCACGCGGGCTTGTTCAACACGTATCTGGATCATCGTTTTGAAACCGCAGCAGGTGAAACCTCCTGGCTCTCGATCCGGAATCTTTTCTGCGCTCCAATGATCGCGCCGATAGGCGTCGTGATGAGAGAGGCGTAAACAGCGTGCGCAACGGGGTACACCCGAAGCTTCTTCTCTTTCGTGGCGGCGACCGGATCATTCCCTACGCCTGGATCATCGCCTTCCGCAACTGCCCGGATGCCGCCGAACGCTGCCCCAGCAACGGCGCCGACGATTAGGCCTCCGACGGCGCCGCGCCCGGCCCTGCGTACACTCACCTCGCGGACGTTCGACGTCGGCTCTGCCTTCAGCGTGTTCGTACGCCCATCGAACCACGTCAGGCTGTCGCTCGCCATGTAGGCCGACGTGATGTTCATCCTCTCGCCGTTTTGCAGCTCCAGTTTAACGACCTGACCACGCATGGCCCTGTTCACCTTCTGAAGAGAATCGTCGTCGTCATGCACTTTCACCATTTCGACACTCGAACAGCCACACAATAATGTGGCGATGAGCACCACTACGAGTCGTGTTGACATCAGTCTTTCCTCACTTGATGATATATATACCGGGTAAATTCTTCCCTCCTGCGCGCCCATTGCGTCAGACCGCCGGAGGAACCTGTGGAGCAGGGCATTCCACAAATGATGTGCCGTTAGCTCGGCGCATGCGCCAACTGGCCCAGCCATTTTCCTGAATCTATCACTGACATACGACGTTGCTTACCCGCACAGTTAATCGCAAAAGACGTATGAGAACCTCCACAAACTCAAACACCGAGCAGCTGACACGTGAGCTGAAGGCCGAGGCGCAGCGCCTCGGATTCGACGGCTGCGGAGCATCGAAAGCTGTCCGATTGGACGATGAAGCGCGCCACCTCGAAGAATGGCTGCTGAACGGCCGGCATGCCTCAATGGGCTGGATGGAGAACCATTTCGAAAAGAGGGTAGATCCCCGCCGCCTCGTCGAAGGAGCGGAGAGTGTCGTTTCGGTGCTCCACAACTACTACCATCCCGTAGAGCAACGTACCTCTCCCGGCACTGGAAAGATCAGTCGTTACGCGCGCGGTGACGATTATCATTTCGTAATGAAGGACAAACTGTTCTCGCTTTTCAACTGGCTTGATGAAAAAGTAGGCGGGGTAAGCGGACGTGTGTTCGTTGACTCCGCCCCAGTGCTTGACAAAGCTTGGGCCCAACGAAGCGGCCTCGGCTGGATCGGCAAGCATTCGAATCTCCTGAATCGGGAGATTGGATCCTACTTCTTTATCGGAGAACTTATCATCGACGTACCGTTGGATTACGACGAACCGGCGAGCGATCATTGCGGGAACTGCACTCGGTGCATCGATGCATGTCCAACAGACGCCATCTACCGCCCCTATGCTGTCGACGCGAATCGCTGTATTTCATATTGGACGATCGAACACCGGGGAGAAGATATTCCGGAAAACTTAGGTCGCAACTTCGACCATTGGATTTTCGGCTGCGACATCTGCCAGGAGGTGTGTCCGTGGAATAAATTCAGAAAGCCCTCCACTGAACCTGCATATGCGCCGCGCCCTGGCATGACTGACACCGATGTGGGCGAGTGGATGGAGATCGACCTCGAGGAGTTTCGTCGCCGATTTCGCAAGAGCCCGGTCAAACGTACGAAATACGACGGCTTCAAAAGAAATGTGCGGATCGCGATGAAAAATGCCGCGGCAGAAGAGTGATTCCATCGAGGAGTTCGGGACCTCTCCCCTGCGATTGCTATCCAGCCGGCATTGGAAGAAGTATCCGAAAAGTGGACCCCTCGCCTTTGACGCTATCAACCTCGATGTCGCCATTCATCAAATCAAGGAGCCGCTTTACGAGAGCCAGGCCGAGTCCCGAGCCCTCAAATTGCCGGTTAAGACGACTGTCTTCCTGTGCGAACGGTGTAAATAGCCGATCAACGTAGTCAGCGCAAATGCCGATGCCGGTATCGATGACTTCGATCTCTGCTCTGCCGTCATCTCTGGCGCGGGTCTTCACGGTAACGGATCCCTTCTCCGTGAACTTTGCTGCGTTCGAAAGAAGATTATCCACGATCTGCTCCAGCCGTTGAGAATCTCCTAGAATTACTGGATTTGTCGGGTCCATGTCTACGCGGAGGTCGATACCTTTCTCAGATAAGGCGACCGCCACCTTGCTGGTAGAACGAATCAGCGTCTCGTGAAGTGGAACCGACGAGTGATGAAGCTCAACCGAACCGACCTCTAGGTTCGAAAGATCGAAAAGATCATTTACGAGGGTCAGCAACTTTCGAGAATTTTCGCGAATGGCAAGCAGGAATTCCGGCACCTGATCCGGTAACGGCATGCCGCTTCGTTCTTCATGTTCAGACAGTTCTCTCGCCAGAAGCTCGGCGAATCCGTCAACAGCACCCATGGGCGTTCGGATCTCGTGACTCATTGTCGCGACGAAGGCGCTCTTCAATTGGCTCGCCGCCTCAGCTTGGCGCTTCGACTCAGTAAGCACGCCCTCGGCAGCCTTTTGCTCAGTTACGTCGCTCAAAATGCCGCTCACAATGACGTCCCCCATGGCATCCTGCTGCGCAGACGCGGATTCCTGAAGCCACCGCACCGTACCATCCCGATGATTTACACGATAGCTGATTTTGCTTTCCCGACCCGCCCGGAGCGCTTCGTCATGTTGGTCGATTACTTCACGATCTTCTTCATGCACGATCACGTCGGACCATTCAGTAAACTCATCCTCGCGCGCGAGGATTTCCTCGGTGGCATAACCCGTAAGCGTACGCATCTGCGGCGTCACGAATAAATAGCGACGCTCGCCGTCTTCATTGTACGTTAGATTAAAGAGGCAGTCGTCGATGGTCGCTGTGATGTGGCGATAGCGATTTCCGGCGAGAATCCACGTCCAAAGCGTCTCGAAGAGTCGAACGAGCTCCTCCATGAGCTCGAGTTCCGTCTGCTGCCAGCTGACGGGCGCACCATCAGTCGTGACATGGTTTCGCTCAAAGACTACAAATCCACCGAGCCGATTATCGTCGAAGAATGGCGACCAGACTGATTCGGCGGCATTGGTCATCTCAAGCAGATCGCCTGACCCTTTCTCTTCTCCTGACGTGACGTGAAGACCCGTGCGGCTCTCTGTAAGTGCATCGAGCACAGCATGCTCGTTCTGCATCACGACGATGGAATCGGGCTCCTCCTCTCCATCCCTCCACCATTTCGCTCGGCTCGTACTGCAGTCGCCCGCCGCGTTGTTCATAAGAAGATATATGCGATCGACACGCGTCGTCTCTCCGAGGATTCGAACTGCATCACACAAAAAGGGGCTCTCGTTTGGATCGGCAAGGGCTGCCTTGCGCAGCTCCGATTCAGCTGAGCTATACCGGTTTCGAAGCTGAAGCTCATTCTCTCGCCGGCGCTCTACCGTTCGGTCCTCAATCATCACGACACCGCCGACAATTCCCCCTTCGGGATGCTGAATCGGGGATCCATGCATCTTCAGGTATTGTAGCGATCCGACATTATGGTAGGCAGCTTCCTGCCCATGGAACGGTTGTCCCTCTTCGAGCATCGCTCGCAGCAGTGGACGGACGCGTGCGCCGAGTCCGGGAATCGAATAAATCGAACGCCCGATCCACGCATCGTCGGCAGATTCCCCAATGATCTGCCTGAGCTGATGGTTCTCGAACGTAACTGCTCCTGCAGAATCGAGATGGAGCATGCCGATGGGACTCTGTTCCAGGAACGTGCGGTAGAGCGCCTCACTCTGGAACAGGGCATCTTCGACCTCACTCTGCTCGGTAACGTCGAAGACAACTCCTTCGATCACCGGCTCGGCGCCATCGTGTATGGAGAATAGATGCATCTCCGCAAGCCGCGGACCGCGGGCCTTGGTCAAAAACCGAACCCCCACGACGGCCTTTTCGCCCTCGATGGCGCGACGAAGCGCGCCCATCAGCTTCCAACGGTCTTCGGGATGAACGGCCTCGAGCCAAAACGGCCGATCCTGAATTTCCTCCCGTCGATAACCCGTCATGCGCTCGACTTCAGCGTTTGCGAAGATGACGGTTCCGTCGCCGCGAAGCATCGTCACGGAGACGGGAATATTCTCGATTAGAGTCCTGAATGGAGATTCAGATGCGGCAACTTTCTCCGAATTTGCCGCATAGCCGATCAAAAGCCATCCTTCGGATTTCTCCAATCTTGTAGAAAGAATCGTGAGCTCGTACGAACTTGAGGGAAGTTGCCCGACCTGACCTCGGCGAAGTGCTTTAAGGGCATCCAACTCCAGAGGCGAAAGCTGGTGGCCGTCATTCCAGCCCCAGATGTGTTTTCCGAAGGAGTTGACTACACGCACGACACCCGCTTCGCCAATCTCCGCAACCGCAACATCCTGAACGTCTTGGAGGTGACGACTCAGCTCAGAGTCGAATCGTGATATGATCTTCCACTCCGGGTGGACCATCTTCGCCGAAGTATCAACATGAGATTAGGGGCAAAGCACATCCATATAACAAATAGAGCGCCAAATTGAACTTACGTCCTGAGTGATCTGGGCTGCTCCTGGATATCGCCTCCTTTCGGGGGGCCGTTGATGACGCATTCGAAAGCCTAGCCGCTACTGCCCGTCGCGCTCTTCGACTTCCTCGTGAGCGCTCTCGGGTCGCAGTAGTGGGAAGAGAATAACGTCACGAATAGAATCTTGCCCCGTAATGAGCATGGTTAGCCGATCGATGCCTACGCCGAGTCCTGCGGCAGGAGGCATTCCATACTCAAGCGCACGCAGATAGTCTTCGTCGATGTCCATCGCCTCCTCGTCCCCCGCAGCACGCAGCCGGGCCTGCTCTTCGAACCGCGCACGCTGATCAAGCGGGTCGTTGAGCTCACTAAATGCATTGCAGATCTCCTTGCCGTTGCAGATAAGCTCGAATCGCTCCACGAGACCCTCCTGCACGCGATGGCGCTTTGCTAGCGGAGAAAGCTCGACCGGATAATCCGTGATGAACGTAGGCTGAACCAAGTGTGGCTCGACTATCTCACCGAAGATCTCGTCGATGAGCTTTCCGATGCCCATCGAGTCGTCTACCGCAATGTCCAGTTCCTGTGCAACACTCGAAATTTCGTCGCGACTCATTCCGAAGAGCTGATGACCTGTATGTTCTTCTATGGCCTCGAAGAGCGGCAGCCGCCTGAACGGCCGCTGAAATGAAATGGCACCACTCGCCGAGTCTACCTGTGGTTCGCCGATTACGGAAATTACGATGGACTCGAGCATCTCTTCGACGAGATCCATCATCCATCCGTAATCTTTGTACGCGACGTAGAGCTCCATCATCGTGAACTCAGGATTGTGAAACCGGCTGAGTCCCTCGTTCCGGAAGTCTTTGGATATCTCGTAGACGCCTTCGAAACCTCCCACGAGAAGTCGCTTGAGATACAGCTCATCCGCGATCCGCAGAAAGAGCTTCATATCGAGGCTGTTATGATGCGTCGTGAACGGCCTCGCCGCTGCGCCACCGTACACCGGCTGGAGGACCGGCGTTTCAACCTCCAAGTAGCCCCTGCTGTCCAGAAAGTGTCTCATCGCCGAGATCAGGCGAGATCGCTTGCGGAAAACCTCGCGTACATCGGGGTTCACCAGCAAATCGACATATCGTCGTCGATACCGGAATTCTTTGTCGCTCAGCTCATTGTATACCTGACCCTCCTGTTCCTTCACTACCGGTAGAGGCCGAAGGGATTTCGAAAGCAGTTCGACCTCTTGGGCGTGGACGCTTACCTCGCCCATGCGCGTGCGAAATACATAGCCGCGAACGCCGACGATATCGCCCAGATCGAGCAGCTTCTTGAAAATCTTATTGTAGAACCCCTCCGGCAGCTCATCTCGCTTCACGTAAATCTGAATGACGCCAGTCTCGTCCTGCAGATCAAAAAAAGCAGCCTTACCCATCACTCGCTTCGACATAATGCGGCCCGCAACCGAGACGTCATATTGTTCGCGTGCTACCGCATCGGAGTCTGGCTGATGGATTTCGTCATCGAACGTAGATAGGATGTGCTCCGCGTTGTCGGTGACAGACCAGGAATGCGGAAAGGGTTCGATACCGAGGCTGCGGATCTCTGCCAGTTCTTCTCGGCGCCGAAGCTCCTGCTCGCTGTGTTCTTTATTCATTCGATGCTGGTTCTACTATACACCGGTCGCGCCCGTACCCGAGATCTCGACCGTCCTGCCGGTGCGGAGCATCGCAAACCAATCTGGAGCGTTGCAATGCACACCTTGAGGATGCTCGACAGCGGCGAGCCCCTAAATAACAAAAAGACGCGACTGAAACAGCCACGCCTATACGTGAACACCACGAGGTGACGACTACGGCATGAACTCGGTGTCGCCGTCGAGGATGTCCCTGAAATATGCGACGATCCCGAGCTTCAGCAGTTTTTCCTGATCATCTATGGGTAGGCCCGGAATTTTGTCCACCGTCCGTTCCCATATCCAGAAACCGTCCTCATCGAGGCCAACACGCTGGTAGATCCCGAGCTTCTCGAAGACGCAGTACGTGCCCTCCATGATCGTATCCTGCTTCTTCTCCTTGGCCAATTCAGGCTCATAGCCACGGCCACGGGATTGAATGCCGATCAAGAACAGAATCGCTTCGATGCTCGTGTCGCGTCCGAAACGGTGCTCAATCCACTCTTCAACGCGGCTCCACTCTGCCGTCAGATCGCTCTCGTCCGCAGCCAGATGGCGCTCGATAGGCTCCATCAGGAGATCCAGGCATCAGCTTCAGTAAGCAGCTGTTGGTGCTTGCCCCGAAGGAGCTGCACGACGATCGTACTTAACTTTCGCGCAGCACCGCCCTTCGGCTGTCCAGATGCGAGCGAAAGCATGCGCTGCGTACCGTTCTCGATGGATTCGATTACCTCCGTCAGAGCAAACCACCATGAATTCTCTTCCGGCGGGTTCAAATCGGCATCGACGGTAAGATTTACCATGTGATTACCCTGCGCATTCAGTGCATCAGAAATGGCTTCTAAAGCCGCCTCGGACATCTGAATCATCTGATTCAGCTTTTCACCCTGCGCAAGGGATATAGCCGCATTCTCCGCGAGTCGTTCGCGGTGTAAAACGCGATCCAGCGTCTGGAAAGCGGCTACAGCTACTGACTGACACGCGACACTGCTTTGAAGGCTCGCAACGATATTACGAATACGATCGGCGTAGGGGCACTCAACGTCGTTTTCGACATCACCTGCACCATCTACCGGTGTGTTCCAGAGTTTAGTCTTGTAGTCTTGTTTCCTTAGCGTCTGTTTGCCCTTGCCTGACGTCTTCGTGAAAAAACGCGGTGTATATCTATCAACCCCTTCATTCATCTGAGGCATTCTGATTCATTCTACTTACCCAAGCCGACCGAACCATAAGTCAATCCCTCGGTTCCCGGCACTGGCCCAGTGAGATTCGCATCGGTCATTGACGAACTCCCCAGCCAGTATCGACGCCCTAAACGGACGCTGTAGCACACTGTTTCTATGTAATTTATGCCATTCTGACACGTGTACAGATAGTACAAGAGTCAAGCCAAAAGCGACGACTAATCTTGAAATTCCCGCATTGCCGCACCAATCGGGAATTCATTCACGTGCCATAATTGCGCCAATATACCCTATTTCGCCATCCCGAGGGCTCTCCAGATTCAGTACTCGCACCCGGTCGGCTTGCCGGTACAATGCTGCGATAAGAGATACAATGATTGGGCCTTTCCCCTCCACACGAACCCTGCCACTATTCAATAGAGCCATTAGTCGCGATACGTCTCCCTCCTCGAGGTGAGCGCGAAATTGCTCGACATCGGCTTCCTGTCCTTCCAAAATATTGGCCGTCGCGATGAGCAGTGCTCGGCGGCTGTACATGATCTCACCGATTGCGTGGCCGAGTTCACGGCAAAAGTCCGGTGATTCCTCACCCATCACGATAGGCACCACGGCGAAACTAGACGTCAGAACTGTTTGCAGATACGGGAGCTGGACATCGATGCCCTCCGTGTGGAAATGTCCCTGGTTGTCAAGGAAGATGTCATCGTCTTCATCGCAGAGTTCGTTTCGAATCTGGTCATTGACGCGGAGATCACCTAATGCAGTTCGATATTGGTCTACATTACAGATGTGAATCCGCCCGAAAGAACCGGTATGGCTCGGAGCGACGATGATAACTGTGTCGTAATTTCGCCCCATGAGCAGCTTATAGATCGCTGCGGCCGTTCTGCCGCCTTCCAGCAGATTTGTATCAGGTACTACCGCGGCCACGATGTCTCCCGGAATCGATTCCTCGGGAGCGGCGCGCAAGAGTCTATCTATCTGCTCCCGAAGAGGACGCGGCTGCGTTGCATAAATCGCACGATTAGCTGTGACCATATCGAAAGCTAGAGCAGGAAAGGACGATTATCGACAGCACGCGTTCGCAATGAACGCCTACCACAAGCAACGCGGACTGTGACGGTCATCTGGACGATGTCCCACGAGCTTGTGTAGAACGGGATCCAGTTGGATCAGTTCAGAATTCTCGTCAGCCCTTTCATACTCGTATAGATCTCCATCACGAATGTAGCTGATGCTCGCCGTGGGATTGCGGTTCATGTGTCTGCGAAGCTCGTGCCACGTGATGCGAAGACCGCGGCGTCGGAGTACGTCCAGATCTTCGTTAGGTGCTCGCACAATGGTGACGAGATCATCGTGAAGCCCGTGTCCTGCTGCTAATCTCGGCAAAATGAAGTGATTCGATTGCGAGCCGAACGTATTGAGATTGCTGTACATAGTGAAGGTACCGACCGTCTTGATGCCCAGATAGGGCGAAGCTGCATTTAGTATTAGCAAGCCGATCGGCACGTAGTGCAATACTCCAATACGGGAAAATCCGATAGAATGGCTCGATCCGTTTGAAATGGATCGGATCGCCAGAACGACGAGCAGCAGACCAACGGCGACTGAAGCCGGAGCAAGAATTGCCCAGCTTCTATTTCCGGCGACCGTACCTAATCTCCAGACCAGAACTACAAGGAAAAAGAATAAAAGTAAAACGGGCATCGATTTCGTGCCATCGCGAAGCAAAGGTGGAAGTTGAGTATACAATCGCGACGCCCGTTCTTTTAAATACAAGGACGCATCGATTGGTAGAATCAGGTATCCTATTGCGAATATGATGAGTGTGAAATCAATTGCAGTGGCTGTGGCGCTTATGGATATTACAATATGGAATGCCACTAATATTATGATTCCTACGAGCCTAAGTTTTTTAATCAGTACACATATCGGAATGGACAACTCTATAGCAGCAATCAAGAATGGGAGACTTCCACGTACAATATTCGGAACTTCGGTTGTTGCGGCACCCAGGAAGGCTGTCGCATCTTGAAACATAACCACTGCACAACTAGAGGCCGGTTCAAAAAATGCATAGTTTAACTTTGCGATAGCGGCGGATGCATACGCAATGACGAAAATGATCACGGGATAGGACAGGAGTCGACTTGCACTTACGTCGTCCCACCGATTGTTCTTGAGCACCATAGGGACCGATGTCATCAACAGCCCGGCGTTCACAAAGAACATTATGTACATGTGATTGTCCGTTGCCGGCAGGCGTGCAAAGAACAAACTAATTTGCGACAGCGAAAGCAGTCCTAATCTGGCTGGAGAAGAAGGCCGTTCAATTAGAAGTACGCACGACAGGAGGAGAATCCAGACCAGAGGCTGAAATGCAGGTTCCTTCCGAAGGATGTGCCCAACGTGCGCCAAAGCCCACAAGATGTTGAACACCTTTAGATGAAGAACCTTATCGCCTATCATCCGGCCTCTCGTAACGGATCTTAGCAATTCGCTTGTTCAGTCCAGTTCCCGCGAAGAACTGACCCAGGCCCGTGGCCTAACCAGATCATCAGGAGATCGGATATGGATGGAATTGCCTTCAGGAGAGGTCGGGACGTGAATACAAGCATCCGAGACAGCACGGGAAGACAATACGCAAGCTGAATGCCCCGACTATGTGATCTGTATCGTGTGGGCCCTACTGGATTTGAACCAGTGACCTCTCGCGTGTGAGGCGAGCGCTCTA
>CAZKNF010000034.1:0-12369 GCA_964554105.1 uncultured Rhodothermales bacterium
GCCGAGCAATCGAGATACTCCGGCACTTTCGAGCGTCGCCGACATCACGAGCAATCGAAGGTCGGGCCGGAGGATCGATTGGACGTCAAGGGCGAGGGCAAGTCCAAGATCTGCTTGAAGGCTTCGCTCGTGAAACTCGTCGAAGATGACGAGTCCAATGCCCTTCAACGACGCATCGTCCTGCAAGAAACGGGTAAGCACGCCCTCGGTGACTACCTCAATACGCGTATCAGGCCCGACCCGGGTATCCATCCGAACTCTATATCCGACAGTCTGTCCCACGTGCTCGTCGAGCAGATAGGCCATGCGGCGGGCAGCGGCGCGAGCGGCCAGCCGTCGGGGTTCGAGCATGATGATGCGCCGTCCATCGAGCCAGCTCTCATCCTTGAGCGCGATAGGGACGAGCGTGGTCTTCCCTGCGCCGGGCGGTGCCTGCAGCACGGCTTCGGTCCGCGCGCGGAGCGCGGACGAGAGGTCGGGTAGAACCGGTCGGATGGGGAGTGGCATGTCGGATGAAGTGCTCGCTCGCCGGCTGGTGTCATGGATCGGATTCACCGATGCCACCAACGCGCCGGAGTACGATCGTGTTGCGGGTGGTATATGAGGAAAAGCCCCATCAAATCCGTATGTTGATCGCGGAAACGCGCTTACTGGTGGAGCGATCACGGCACAATGACTGAGTAATCCGGCATCCAATTCATGGGTCGCCGCATCCTTTCGAATGAGTACGTACGTATGGAGGCTTCGACGAGTGACAGGTTGTCCGCGTCTACCGAGGCGCGGGAGGTCGTCGAGCGACTTCGCTCGATTCTCGATACCGCGGTGGGCGGCATCATTACAATGGACGAAACCGGCAGGATCGAAACAGTAAATCCGGCGATCGAGCGAATCTTCGGGCACGAACCTTCAAATCTCGTCGGAGAAAATGTCCGAAAGCTCATCCCGGAGCTCTTCGACGGAGTGGAAGCCGGTCGTCAGAGCGAACAGCTCGCAGGCGGCGAACCGAATATCCTCGGAGTCGGGCGCGAAGTCGAGGGTCAGAGAGACGACGGAACGACCGTTCCGGTCGAGCTGGCCATGTGTGAAGTGCAGGCCGGTGGACGTCGGCTGTTTACGGCGTTTGTACGCGACATCAGGGAGCGCAAGCGGCTTGAAGAAGCGCTCCGCATGTCGGAAGAACGATTTTCAAAAGCGTTCCGCGGAAGTCCCGACGCCCTGCTCATGACGCGGATCGGAGGCGAGATCCTCGAGGTAAACGACGGATTCGAGGAGATCTTCGGCTATACGAGAGAGGAGGTTACCGGTCGCACGACGGAAGACCTCGGACTATATGCACGTATGCAAGATCGGGACCATGCGCTCGCCCTGTTTACAGAAAAGGGCTACCTCTCGGATTTTAGTGTAGATTTGCGCACTAAAAGCGGTGAGGTGCGGCACACGACCCTGTCATCAGAGCGGATTACGTTGGAAGACGAGCCGTGCCTTCTGGCAATCATCCGTGATGAAACCGATAGACGCCATGCCGAACGGGCACTGCAGGAAAGTGAGAAGCGATATCGTGCGATATTCGAGCTGTCGGCAGTGGGCCAGACGGAGATCGAACTGCCGACCCGGCGCTTTCTGGCCGTAAATCGCCGCTTTTGTGAGATTACCGGATACTCTCACGACGAGCTCCTGACTATGACGGTCGGCGACGTCACACATCCCGATGATCGTGCCTACGACATGGAGCGATTCGAACGGACATTGACAGACGGTCAGCGTGAGCATTTCAGTGAAAAGCGCTATCTCCGCAGGGATGGTACCATTCGGTGGGTAGACGTGCGCGGAAGGTTGATGAGAGACCAGGAAGGCGACCCGACGCGCCTGGTCGAGATCATCTCCGATATCACGGATCGCCGGGCTGCCGAGCAGGCACTTCGCGAAAGCGAACAGGAGCTGCGTGAGGTGAATGAATCACTGGAGCAGCGCGTCGCGCAGCGCACCCACGAGCTCCTCCGCGCGAATCGGACCCTGGCGCAGCGAAACCGCGAGCTTCACGACTTCGCGAACGTGGCATCTCACGATCTCCGTGAGCCGCTGCGCAAAATCCAAACCTTCGCAGATCTCATCGAGAACGACTTCGGTTCGGTGCTTGGTGGCGAGGGCCGCCAGTACCTCGAGCGCATGCGGGCGGTCGCGTCGAGGATGACCGAACTGCTCAGCGATCTCCGCTCGTTCTCGCGGCTGACCAGCGGCGGCGACCAGTTCGTACGCGTCGACCTGGACGACGTCATTCGTGAGGTCCTCTCCGATCTGGAAATTCGGATTCGGGACTCGGGCGGCGACGTGAACGTCGGATCACTCCCGAGCGTCCGAGGCGTCTCGAGTCAACTGCGTCAGCTGTTCCAAAATCTAATCGAGAATGCCCTTAAATTTCAGCGACCGAGTGAGGCACCGAAGGTCCGCGTCGCCGCTGCTCCCCAGGACGAATCCGGCACGGTTCGCATTGTTGTCACGGACAACGGGATCGGATTCGATCCCGTGTTTGCAGAACGTATCTTTGTGCCGTCCCAGCGCCTGCACCGCAGGTCGGCCTACGAGGGAACGGGCATGGGTCTTGCGATCTGTCGCCGTATCGTCGAGCACCATGGAGGCACGATTACTGCTGAAAGCCGCGAGGGAGAGGGCGCACGATTCACCGTGACGTTCCCAGCCGTAGACATGCTGGATGCTATTCCCACCGACGACTTTGAAGGAGAGTCCCGCTGAGCCGCTGCAGGTCGGTTTGAGCGCGCGCCGCTTCGAATTGAGCAGTGATAAACCGGCTCTCCGCTCCCGTGAGCGCACTCTGGACGTCCCGAAGCTCCACCGACGTAATCGTGCCAAGTCGAAATCTTTCGAGCGCGACGTCGAGATTAAGCTGCGCAAGTGCCATATTCTCCCGCTCGAGATCCACGAGTTCCAGGCTGAATTGAAAGTTGTCGTACGCATTTTCAAGTTGCGTCTCGACCGCAAGTCGGGCTTCGGCGAACGCGAATTCGGCGCTGCGGACCTGTAGATCCGCATTCTCCCGCCGTCTCCGCCGGTCGAAGCCGTCGAACAGATCTACCGTGGCGGACAGCCCGTAGCTCAGTCCGGGCGGGCGGCTCGAGATCATGCCGATCTCGCTTGTCAGATCATTGAAGGCGTACCCCGCCGTAAGGTCGATCGTCGGATACCACTCGGCACGAATTTCCCGGCGGAATAGCTGAGCCGTCTCCTCATTCTGACGCACCACGGCAAGTGTTTTGTTGAAGCGCTGGCTCGACGCGCGTATTTCCTCCAGCGATAGGTCAGGATCGATGTAGATGGTGTCGGCAACCTCGTAGTCCATGCCGGCGTCACGAGCTAGAAGCTGGTTGAACTCCGCCTTTGCGTTCGTGAGCGATACGCGCTGTCGGAGCAGATCGGCTCGATCGGTATTCAGGTCGACGCGCGCGATGCGTACTTCAAGTTCGGATGCCGAGCCGAGGTCGCGCCGAAGCTCCGCAATCGCAACGCGTTCTTCGGATATCTCTACAGCTTCTTCGAATACCTCCGTCTGCTCCTGCTGCCTCACCAGATCGTAATATGCAATCATGACGCCGGCAACGGCGGCCTCCGTCGATCGATCCGCATTCAGCGCGGCCTGTTCCATCTCCGATCCAAGGCGCTGGTACGCGGCAAACTGTCCGAATCCGTCGAAGAGCGTGGCGCTCAGATTCATCCCGAAATCGACGGTGTTGACGGAGCCGAACACCGGTGTCGCTGACTCGCCGCCACCTCGGCCGAACGAGCTCCGACTTTGCTGGGCGGAGAGGCTGATGGAAGGTAGAAAGCCCGCGTTGCCCGGCGAGTAGTCATTCTCCGCCATCCGGGCTTCGTTGCGTGCGATGCGAATCGAATAATTGTTCTCCATCGCTGTTTCGACCGCCTCCTCAAGCGTCAGAACTCCCTGGCTATTGGATTGGAGGGGAAATGCGGCTGTCCACAGAAGAGCCACCAAGAACGGAAAGCTGCGGCGAGTCATGAAGCGTATCGAAGATTGAGAACTGAGAGTTGTGTGCTCGATATCCGCGGCGGCATCACGCCCGGACATCTTCGCGTTCAGCGCTATCGGCGAGCTCGGAGGAGTCGACCGCGGCCGTCGATCCGTCACCGGCAAGAGCCGTCGCGAAAACTCGTTTCTCCGAGCGGCTGGTGATAAGAGTGTACATCACGGGAATGACGTACAGCGTGAGCACCGTACCGATCAAGAGCCCGCCGATCACCGCAATTCCCATCGGTTTGCGGCTCTCCGCCCCGGCCCCGAGCGCCAGAGCGATCGGCAGAATACCGAGTATCGTCGACAGCGTCGTCATCAAAATAGGCCGAAAACGGACGACGGCCGCCTCGCGTGCCGCATCCCAGATCGACCGGCCGTCGGCACGCTTCTGATTGGCGAATTCGACGATAAGGATGCCGTTTTTCGTCACCAGCCCGATCAACATGACGATACCGATCTGGCTGAAGATGTTCAGCGTCTGACCGAAATACCAGAGGAAAAGCAGCGCCCCCGTCAGTGCCATCGGCACAGTCAGCAGAATAATGAATGGATCTCGGAAGCTCTCGAACTGCGCCGACAGGACGAGATAGATCAGGATGAGCGCCAGCAGAAAAACGAACATGATGCTGCCCGTGCTCTCGACGAAATCGCGCGAAGAGCCGGTCAGCGTCGTCGTAAACGACTCATCCAGTACCTGTGCCGCGACACGGTCCATCGCGTCGATCCCGTCCTCAACCGTGAAGCCGGGATTGAGCTGGGCGGAAATGGTCGCCGATACATATCGGTTGAAGCGATAGAGCTGCGGCGGGCTGCTCTCCTCGCCTACGGTGACGAGGTTGTCGAGCGGTATGGCATCGCCGTTGGCAGCACGGACGTAAAGGCTGCGAAGATCCAGGGTGGAGCTTCGATCTGCGCGGTCAACCTGCCCTATGATCTGATATTGCTGTCCATTCCGGATGAAGTAGCCGATGCGCTGCTCGCTAAGTGCGAGCTGCAGCGTCTGGGCGACGTCAAGGGGGGAAACACCCATGCTCTCGGCGCGCTCGCGCTCGATGGATACGCGCAGTTCGGGCTTGTCGAATTTAAGATTTACGTCGGCATAAGCGAACGCTGGTTCCTCTCCGACGGCATCGAGGAATGGCGGGATGGCGTCCTTCAGCTGATTGATGTTAGGCGCCTGCAGCACGTACTGGACGGGAAGGCCGCCGAAACTTCCGACAGAAATCGTCTCTTCCTGCGAGACGAACACTCTTGCGCCGGTCATGGCATTCACGCGCGTCATGAGCCGATCCACGATCTGCTGCTGCGAACGCTCCCGCTCGCTCGGATCATTCAATATCAAGAAGGCAAAACCCGAATTCACCGAGCCGGCTGCGCTGAATCCCGGAGACGTGATCGAGATCACAGCCTCGGTCTCAGGAACCTCTTCCTGCGCCATCGCAATGAGCCGGTTCATATAGTCGTCCATGTACTCGAAGGTCACGCCCTCGGGTGCGGATGCGAACATGCGGGCATTGCTGCGATCCTCCATCGGAGCGAGCTCGGACGGGAGAATATTGTAGAATAGGCCGATGAGACCTGCACAGACCGCCATGAGGGCGAAGGCCTTCCAGCGGCCGTTCATGAATGTCGTCAGCGTGGCGGTGTAGCGCTGCGTCAGTTTTTGAAAGAACGGTTCGGTTTTCCGATAGAACCACGGACGCGTCTCACGATGCTTTAGGAGCCGCGTGGCGAGCATCGGCGTGAGCGTCAGGGCGACAAATGATGAGATGATGACGGCACCTGCCAGGACGACGCCGAACTCGCGGAAAAGGCGGCCAACCAATCCACCCATGAAAAGAATCGGCAGGAACACGCTTGCGAGCGCGAGCGTGGTCGAAATGATCGCAAAGAAAATCTCGCGGGTGCCCTCGATCCCCGCCTGGATCGGCTCGATGCCAAGCTCGATCTTTTTATAGATGTTTTCCAGAACGACAATTGCGTCGTCGACCACGATCCCGATCGCGAGCACGATGGCGAGCAGCGTCAGAACGTTGATGGAATAGCCCATCAGGTACATGATGAAGAACGCCCCGATAAGCGAAACGGGGATCACAAGCACGGGGATCAGGGTCGTCCTCCAATCCCGCAGAAAGAGGAAGATGATCAGAACGACCAGCAGGAAGGCGATAAAAATTGTCTGCTGCACCTCCGAGATGGACTGGCGCACCTGCTCCGTATTGTCGAAGCCGATGCCGAGCTCGATGTCTGCCGGAAGTTCTTTCTCGAGTACCTCGACGCGCTCGTAAAACTGATCGACGATGTCGATGTAGTTTGCACCGGGCAGCGGCCGCAGCACGACGCCAACCATCGGCGTGCCGTCACGCTTCAGGACCGTGCGGTCATTCAGCGCGCCCAGTTCGGCGCGTCCGATGTCACTGAAGCGGACGATCTGAGAGCCCGCCTGCTTGACGATCAGGTTGTTGAAATCGTCTTCCGTGACGAGACGGCCCATCGTACGCACGGTCAACTCGACGTCCGCACCCTCGATGCGACCGCTCGGGAGCTCCACATTCGCTCTCGACAACGCCGTTCGCACATCGAGCGGAGTGAGTCTGTAGGCGGCCAGCTTCTGCGGGTCGATCCACATTCGCATCGCGTAGCGCTTTTCACCCCACACGTCTACGCGGCTCACGCCCGGGATCGTTTGCAGCCGCTCCTTAAACGTGTTGTCGGCGATATCGCTGAGTTCGAGGAGGTCCCGCTGGTTGGATTTAATATTGAGGAAGACGATGGGCTGACCGTCGGCATCGGCCTTCGAAATGATCGGCGGCTCGACGTCATCCGGCAGACTTCCCATCGCCCGGGAGACGCGGTCCCGCACGTCATTCGCGGCGCGCTCGAGATCCGTTCCCAAAATGAATTCGACCGTGAGCGAGGAGCGACCCTCTCGGCTGACCGAGCTCAGGGTGCGGATGCCCTCTATGCCGTTGATCGACTCTTCGAGCGGCTCGGTGATCTGTGCGTCGATTACGTCGGCGTTTGCCCCGCGGTAGCTCGTCGATACACTGATGATCGGCGGCTCGACGGCCGGATACTCGCGGACGCCAAGAAAGAAGAATCCGATGACGCCGAAGATGACGATCACGACCGACATCACGGTAGCGAGGACCGGGCGTCTGATGCTCAGGGTGTACAGGCTCATCGCTTCATCTCGTGTCTCATGCGGCCTCAACTGTCCTGTACGGTCTCATCGCACATCCTGCAGATGCACCGGCATTCCGGGACGGACGAGCTGGAGGCCCGACGTCAGCACCGTGTCACCGAGGGCGAGGCCGCTGAGAACCTGGACGGTAGAATCGGTGCGGATTCCCGTAATCACGAGCTGCTCATCTGCTATGCCGTTGGAGACGGTAAAGACTTTTTTGCCCCGCAGCTCCGAGACGAGTGCGATGGCGGGGACCGCCAGGGCATCATCGTAGTCATTGAGCACGAGCTCTACCTCGGCAAATGCGCCGGGGAACAGGGACTGGTCGCGATTCGGGCTCGTCGCACGAATCTGAAGCGTGCGGGTGTTCTCTTCAATGCGGGGCTCGATGGCATAAACTTCGCCGTCATGCATGCGGTCGTCGCCGCTCACCCGAAACTGAATCGGGCTGCCCTGCTGAACGATCCCGGCGTATTTTTCGGGCAGCGAGAAATCTATTTTTATCGGGCTGATGTCTTGGAGCGTAGCGATCCGCGTCTGCGGCCCGAGGAATGCGCCTTCGCTAACGTGGCGCAGGCCCAGCATACCGTCGAATGGTGCGCGCACTTCTGTTTTGGCGAGCTGTGCTTCGTTCAGATTGAGCTCCGCCCGCAGCACGTTGAGCTGGTTCAGCGTTTGATCGTATTCCTCCTTGCTCACGCCTCCTTTTTCAAGCAGCGCCTCCTGGCGCTCGACCTGCTGTTCAGCGAGCTTGAGCCGGAAGAGTGTTCGCTCCCGCTGGGCGACGATTTCCTGGTCATTGATCTTGACGAGAAGATCGCCTTCAGCGACGCGTCGGCCTTCGTGGAAGAGAATCTGCGTAACCTTGCCGGACGTCTCGCTGGCGAGATCGACTTCCTCGTTGGCTCGCAGCGTCCCGGTAGCGACCACTCGATCGACGAGCCGCGTCGGCTTGACGACATAGCCGCTGATCGCAAGGGCTCCGGACTGCTCTGCGTCCGAAGCTGCCGCCTGCGCGCCACTGTCTTGCCCGAAATCGAGTTTTGGATAGACGAGCGCGGCAACCACGAGGAGGACGCCACTGCCGATTAGAATGCGCTTCGTAACCGTATTCATGATAGGTGCCAAGGTGGGCGGCTAAAGAAGAGCTGAAAGGATGAGCGCCGATAGACTCAAAAACACGGCTGTCGTTCCTCGAAATTTACGCGGTGTCCGGATCTTACGACACGATCTTCAAGAGGATGCAGGGCTTTCGCCGCCTGCACCGCTGTATTCGTGAGATGCACGGCGCAGCGTTGAACCGGTCCGGGTTCCCCGTAGTCGAATACGGCCGTGCGTGGGCATACCTTGGAAGGGCCGTTACAATGCGATTACACTGGTGAAGGAGCCGCGCGTCAAGAGGCCCTGTTCGACGAGGCGACTACCTATTCGTGGAACGACATCGGAATGGAACTTCTGAGGGACATATTCGGCCAGCTGGGATGGGTCGACGTCCTGGACATCGGGCTGGTGTCGGCGGTCTTCTATGCGCTTATCACATGGCTGCGACGGAGCATCCCCCGAACGGCGGTGCGTCGCATTCTCTTCGCCGCCCCCGTAGCTGTGGTCGCTTATATCTTAATCCGCCTCCTGGATCTCTATGTTCTCGAAAGCGTGGTCCGTGCACTCTTTATCGTGTTCGTGATCATTGCGGTTGTCGTTTTTCAGGCCGACCTGCGCCGAATGTTCGACCGGGTCGTCAGCAGGTCGCGCCGACGCCGCGCCCAGACCGTCGGCAGCGGTGACACCGTCGATCGGATCACAGAAGCCGTCGTCAAGATGACTGAAAGCGGGATGGGTGCCCTGCTTGCCGTCGTTGGACGCGAACCACTTGACAGCGTGATTGATGGAGGCATCGAGCTGGACGGAAGACTTACGCAGCCCCTGTTGTTCAGCATCTTCGATCCGGATACGCCCGGCCACGACGGCGCCGTGCTGATCGAAAATGACCGGGTCGTCAAGTTTGCAGCTCACCTTCCGTTGGCCGCCGCCGTCCCCGACGTCAGCAAGTACGGAGGAACGCGGCATTCCGCTGCACTTGGACTCGCCGAAGTCTCCGATGCGTTCGTCATCGTCGTTTCGGAGGAGAGGCGCACCATCAGCATAGCACACGAGCGTACGCTCAGAGAAGATGTCGACCCACAGACGTTAAAGTCCGAGCTAGGAGCTTTCTGGAACGAACATTACGGGACCTCGGACGAGGATAGACCCGCCTGGTGGCAACGTTTAAACCTCAGAATGGCCGCAGTGGCCGTTCTGCTTGCTGTTCTTATCTGGATGGTAGGGGTTTACAGTCCAAATACGGTGACCCGCAGGTTGGTCGTGCCGATCGAGATTCATAATCTTCCCGACGATTGGGCGATGGAGAGCGACGTTCCGACGACTGCGGAGGTCGTGGTGAGCGGTCCCGAGCAATTGTTTGTTCGCTTAAATCCGACCGATCTCGCCATTTCGATCGATGCATCCGAACCGGAGGAAGGCGTCTACGAGGTTGTTTTCACCGAAGCAGACCTGAATCTGCCTGCCGGCATCAACCTCGACCGGGTCGATCCGCAAGTCTTGCAGGTCGAAATGCAGCCTCTAACCTCCGTTACGGTGCCGGTTGCCGTTCGGACCGCAGGCATGCTGCCGGATTCTCTTCTGCTGGTGGGGCTTCGAGCGGAGCCGGACTCGGTGCCTATCATGATTCCACGCGACGACGCTTCAACGCAGCACCAGGTCTATACGCAGGCGGTTGATTTGACCAGTGTCGCAGGCGACTCATCCATTACTCGCAGGTTGGTCTTTCCGGATGTCGCGCGACTTCCACCGGAAACGTCGGAGGAGGTGGTGGTGGTGTTGGACGTCCGTGGAACCGATGGCGAATAGTCGGATGAACTATATAGACGTAAATCGAATAGAGTGGCGGCAATGATGTCGACAGGCCAGGACGATTCCCTCATACTCGTGGTAGACGACGATCCGGTTACCCGAATCCGCGTGCGCAGCGCACTCGAGGAGAACGGCTTCGGCGAAATCCGGGAGGCGGCCGACGGTTTGGAGGCGCAGGAGTTTATCGAAACGCACCGCGAGGTCGATCTCGTCCTCACCGACATTATGATGCCCGGCGTCGACGGAATCGATTTGCTTCGATGGGGAAGAGAGCACATGCCGGATGTCGCCTGGATCTTGCTCTCCGGCTTCGAAACGTTCGATGTCGCGGTTGAGGCTATCCGGCTCGGTGCATACGACTTTCTCGCTAAACCGCCTGGTATTGAGGAGCTGCAGGTGGCGGTGAAGAACGCCCTGGAGCGGCGGCGTCTGCTGCAGGAACGCGATCGCCTGTACACCGAGCTGGAGGACACTAATAACCACCTGCTCTCGAAAGTACGAGAGCTTGAGGACAAGTCCGAGCTGCTTCGCCGCGATCTTCAGCGTGCCGAGGTGATCCAGCGCGCCCTGCTGCCGACGAATCCGCCGTCGATTGAACGCTTCTGTATTCAGACGGTCTATCGGCCCGGTCATTACGTCGGAGGCGATTTGTACGACGTCGTACGTCTCGGAGAGCAGTATCTCGGCATCTACGTGGCCGACGCGACAGGACACGGCGTCACGTCGGCAATGCTTTCCGTCCTGTACAAACAGCGCCTGAGACTGACCGGCAGTGAATCCGGCCGACCTCTCCCGCCGTCGGTCGTCCTCGAAGAAGCCAACCGCGCATTGCTCGAAGCCGTTAGAGCACCCGGGCTCTTCCTGACGGCCGTCTACTGCTTACTCGATACAGTTAGCGGGGAGATGACGATTGCATCGGCCGGCCACCCGCCCGCCCTTCACGTACGCGCCGGAGGCGAAATGCAGCTGATCCAGAAAACGGGGCCCGCACTGGGACTCGCGGCCGATGCCGTATTCGAGGAGGAGCACATTCAGCTCGAGGCGGATGATCGCTTCGTACTCTACACCGACGGTCTATTCGATACCGATCAGTCGTCGAGCATAAGCCAACTTCATCACATCCTCAGCCGCCGAAGCGCGGGCGCCGCTGACGTACTGAGGGAGCTGACCGGCATCGCTGCAGATCCTGATGATGCGACCGATGATGAAGATAGAGATGATGTCACGATCTTACTTCTCGATGTACATGCCGGGCCTTCCCTCTTCGACAATGGAGCGGCGGAATCATCGGAGCGCGTGCGACGGCCCGGCGCGCCCGCCCGCGACGTCGTCTTCTATGGAGAAGGCGACGATGCCAGCTTTCTTGCCCTCCGCGGCCGGGCCATTTGGACGGCCTGCGACGCCTTATATGAAACGGCCAAGGGTTTGCTTGAAAGAGGTTATCCCCTTGTGTTGGATCTCTCAGAATGCGATTATCTGGACAGCACGTGCCTGGGAACCATTCACGAGCTGGTGAGCCGGGGCGGCGTGCAGGTGCAGGGAGTAAAGCCGGAAGTATCGGCCCTATTCGAAGAGTTGAGTATGGATCGAGTGCTGGCGAGCATCGGGGAACCTCGCGTCCTTCCCGAGATGAGTCCTCTCGGAGCGCCTCCTGTATCCGAGGCGACCGGGCCGCTGCGAATTCTTCGTGCCCATGAAGCGCTTGCGGCCCTGAGCGTCCGTAATAAAGAGAAATTTCAGGATGTGGTGGATGCCCTTCGCAACGAGGCGTCGAAGTCATGACATGCGTTCGAGCGTCTGTCTGAGGCGCTCCATCTCCATTTCAAGCGCTGCGAGCGTTTCATCCGCATTCCCCCAACGCGCGTCGCGGCCGATGTATTCCAGTTCCTTCGCCGTCTCGTACGCATCCTCTTGGAGGAGATTACTTACGGCTCCCTTCAACTTGTGCGCCGACTCCTCCAGGGCAGGTCCATCTCTCTGCATTACAGCCGTTCGAACTGCGGCAAGCGTCTCGGGGTACGATTCGAGAAACACGCCGATGACGTTCAGAAGGATCTGGCGCCGCCCGCCGAATCTTCGAAGCATTTTCTCTTCACCGGATCTCGAGGGCGCCTGCATTCTTGGGTATTAGTTTAGATGTACGGAAGAACGTCTCTCCCTCCGAAGTGTATGAGTCGGGATCACCGGTCGAAAAAGCGATCTGGATTCGACCGCAACAATGCCTGCA
>CAZKNF010000034.1:12469-36177 GCA_964554105.1 uncultured Rhodothermales bacterium
TTCTGGTACGGTCGCTCAATCGAGGACGTTCGATCTGTGATGATACAACGATGCTACGGGCGCCCCGGTTGGATACGCAAGAGCAGAAGCAGGCGGCGAGACCGTAAAATCGAGCAAAGAAGCGGAAAATCGACGATCTTGTCGTCATCAGACGAGGTATTCCAGTTTGTGTCCATTTGCCGAAGCAGAGAGAAAACACGATAAATGAAAGACTCTACGTCATTAGTTTCGCGCCGTTCTTTCGTTCAGACCGGCGCAATAGCGATCGGCGGGATCGCGATCGTCCCGCGGCACGTGCTGGGAGGTCCTGGATATACGGCGCCGAGTGATACGCTGTCCCTCGCCTGCATCGGCGTCGGGTCGCAGGGGCTTCGTGTGATGATGGACCTCCTCCAGCAGGATGCCGTCCGAATCACGGCCGTATGCGACGTCAACAAGGGAAGCAGCGACTATGTGGAATGGGGCAACGGCGAGCTTCAGGGCAAGGTGCGCACGCTCCTGGGGGATGAATCCTGGCGCGCGGATGCGCCCGGCGCGTGGGCGGGACTCGGCCCAGCGAAAGAGATTGTGGACCGCTATTACGCCAACGCCGGCGAAGATCGCTCGTGTGCCGCGTATGAGGACTTTCGGGACCTCTTGACCGGTGAGGACGTGGACGGCGTGGTCGTCTGCACGCCCGACCATCTTCATGCGCCGATCGCCATTGCCGCGATGCACGAGGGGAAACACGTGTTCTGCCAAAAACCCATGGCGCATACGGTGCTCGAATCACAGCGAATGGCCGCCGCTGCACGCGAAACAGGCGTCGCGACGCAGGTGGCGACGGGCAACTCTGCATCCGAGGACACCCGGATATTGACTGAGTGGGTCGCAGCCGACGCTATCGGATCGGTTCGCGAGGTACATAACTGGTCGAGCCGCCCGTTCTGGCCGCAGGGAATCGCATCACCGTCGGAAGCACAGCCCGTTCCGGAGCATCTCAACTGGGACTTGTGGCTCGGGCCGGCAGCGTCCCGGCCGTATCACGCCGATTATCAGCCTTTCATCTGGCGTGGATGGTACGATTTCGGGACCAGTGCAATCGGGGACATGGGCAGCTACAGTTTCGATACCATGTTTCGAGTGCTCGGCCTCGATGCGCCGTCGAAGATCGAAGCCACGTCCACGGAACTCCACGAGGGATCGTATCCGCTCGCATCAGCTATCCACTTCAAATTCCCTGAGCGACATGGACGACCCGCCGTCGCCGTACACTGGTATGACGCCGGTATCAAGCCGCCGGCGCCGGACGAACTCGACGGCGCCGGATTGGCTGAGGAAGGAATGCTTCTCGTCGGCGACCAGGGCAAAATTTTATGTGGATTCAACGGCTCGAATCCTCGTATTATACCTGAATCGGCCATGAACGAGTTCAAGCCGCCTCCCAAAACACTCCCCCGATCGATAGGTCATTATGAGGAGTGGATCGAAGCCTGCAAAGGGGGAGCGCCCGCCGGCGCCCGGTTTGAATTCGCCGGCCCCGTTACGGATGCAATTCTGTTGGGGAACGTTGCCGTCAGATCGGGACAGACGATTCATTGGGATGCTGGAACCGGCGGAATTTCGTCGCCGACGGATTCGAACGATCTGCTGCATACCCATTACCGCGAAGGTTGGACACTTTAAACCATTAGTAGAAGAACGATGCCATCATACAATCGTCGCAATTTTCTCACCACCACGGCGGTCGCCACGGCCGGGCTCGGAATCGGCCTCAAATCTAAACCGGCGACAGCCGCGCCCGCGTCGGCCGATCCCATCTTCAAGATTTCGCTCGCCGAGTGGTCGCTGAACCGCGCCCTCTTTTCGGGAAAGATGGATCATCTCGATTTCCCCGGCTTTACCAGCGAACTCGGCATCGACGCCGTCGAGTACGTCAACCAGTTCTTTATGGATAAGGCGACGGATCGGGACTACCTTCAGCAGATGAAGCAGCGCGCCGAAGATGCGGGCGTTCGAAGTCTGTTGATCATGTGCGACAGCGAGGGAGCCCTCGGCCATCCTGAAGAGAGCGAACGTCAGCAGGCAGTCGACAACCATAAGAAGTGGGTAGAGGCGGCAGAATTTCTCGGCTGCCATTCCATCCGTGTTAACGGCTACACACCGGGCGTCGAGGACTTCCGCGAGGCGATGGGGCTCGTGGCGGACGGTTTGCATCGCCTCTGCGAGTTTGCAGATGACCACGGCCAGAACGTTATCATCGAGAATCACGGTGGATTGTCCAGCAACGGTGCGTGGCTGGCCGGCGTGATCGAGATGGCCGACCACGAGCGGGCCGGGACGATGCCGGATTTCGGCAACTTCCGCACCAGCGAAGGCGAGTCATACGACTCCTACCACGGGGTCGCCCAGCTGATGCCGTATGCTCCTGCCGTGAGCGTAAAGCCTACCGTCTGGGATGCGAACGGGGGACAGCATCCGCTCGACTACGTCCGCATGATGCGAATCGTACTGGATTCGGGATACCGGGGTTATTGCGGCATAGAACATGGCCGCGAGGGTGAAGAGGCCGCTTCCATCCGAGAGGTGAAGGAAGAGCTCGAGAACGCCCGGAATGTTCTCCAAAATCAATATCAGATTTGAGGATGCCGAAAGTATGGAACGTAGGCGTCCTCGGACTCGGTCACTGGTATTCGGCATACGGACTTGCGCGGGCACTCCCTGAGTATCCGAACGCGCGGCTTGCAGCCGCGGCCTGGCACGACCATGCACAGCTCGATGAGTTTTGCGATGCGTTCGGCGTCGACGGCGACGCCGATTATGACGCCGTCTTAGAGCGGGAGGACATCGACATCGTGCACCTTGCGGCTCCGGTGTCTCAGATGAGCGATCTGGCGATTCGCGCCGCGCAGGCGGGGAAGCATATCATCCTAGGCAAGCCGATGGCGATGAATGTCGAGGACGCGGATCTGATCGTGGAGGCGGTGGAAGAAGCGGGGGTCGTTTGCGTGCCCTTCCAGTGCATCATGCGACTACGGTACGCCGGACTGAGAGATCGCATCGCCGGTGGGGAAGTGGGCGATATGCTCGTGATGCACACTACGGCGCGGTGGTCGATCGCGGAGGACTGGTATAATTCGGGCAGGCCCGGTTGGTTCGTGGACCCCGCCCACGTGCCGGGCGGGGCGCTGATCGACGAGGGCATCTACTGGGTCGATCTGATGAAATGGCTCGCCGGTAGTCCGGTCGTGGAGGTGGACGGGCGCATCGCCAATCTCGTTCATCGTGATCTCGACGTCGAGGACTGGGGCCACGCCACCTTCGTCTTCGAAAACGGCATCATCGCGACCATGGAGGGTTCGTGGACGATAAACGCGCCACGCGTCACCGCCCCGTCTCCGAAGCAGAACAGCGTCGTTCGGCTCGAAGTCGTTGGTACAAAAGGTGAGATGATCGACCAATGGTTTCGCGATCCGGGGCTGTCCGTGCTGCGTGCCGGCGCACCCGACTGGACGTTCGAGCGCTCTTCGAGTCCACCGTTCGCGCCGGAGGCTCCGATGCCCCTGGCGCACCTCATCGATTGTCTGGAGAGCGGCACGAAGCCCATCGCAACCGTGGCAGAGGCGCGGGATGGGTTTGTCGCCACGATGGCGGCGTACGAGGCTGCGCACACCGGCCGGCCGGTGCGCCTCTAGTTACTCGTCGTCGTCAGCGGTTCGGCTGATTTCCTCGTGAGCGCTCATCTCTTCACTCGTTCGGGCAACCTGATGGCCCTCTTTCTTTTCGATGCGCTCGTCGAGTGCTGATTTGGATGTTGTGCGGAGCTCGACCGGCTTGCGCCCCGAACCTTCGATTTCCGGTTTGTCACGAGCCTCCTCACGTGCGCGTTCTTCCTTCTGCTTCTCCGAAGCCGTCTCGGTAAGGCGCTCGGAATGTGGGTCTGTCTCCTTGAACTCCTGCTTTTTCCGCTCGTCAGCCATGATCGTCCGGTACATATCTGATTGATGACACTACCCGACTAATAGACGAGGCGCCGTCGAGTTGCGCGCACGATGTAATGTCAACGTGAACGATTCGCCGGAAGAGCATGCTGCGTTTCCGATCCGTCCACGTCCGCAGGAGAAACGCCTCGCAATTCGGCTATCTTGTCAATGATCTGATCTCGCACTTCACCAGTGAGCCGCGAGGCATCGGCACGTTTGAGGCCAGTCGTCTCTACGGCAGGCAGGATGTGTACGCGGATATCAGAGGACTCCCCGAAACGCCAGTCGTTTTTTGGCAGCGCGCCGCCCGTTCCTTCGACAACTATAGGCAAAATCGGCACCTGCTCGCGGACCGCGAGGTGAAAGGCTCCCGGGTTGAAGGAAAGTACGCGCCCATCCCGCGAGCGTGTGCCCTCCGGAAAGAAGATGACCGAGCAGCGCTTACGGAGATAATTTCGCGCTTGAAGCAGTGCTCTAGCGCCGCTGCGCGCCTGTTCGCGATCGAGCTGAATGTCACCGGCCAGCCGCATCATCCATCCGACAATGGGGATGGAAAAGAGCTCCGTTTTACCCACCCATTTCATCTCCCACGGCAGACAGCTCACGACGGGAATATCGGCGAGTGACTGATGGTTGCTGATCACGACGTACGGGTGTCGTGGATCTTCGGGATAGTCGCCTGAAATGGTGATGCGCCAGGATGGGTTGACACGTGTCATGGCCCAGCCAAGGCGGCGAAACCAGTAGCCGGTCACGTATAGTGCCGGGTCGCGGTCGAAAAGTCGGACGAGGGCGAGAAAGGGGAGCCACACCACGATCAGAATTGCGATCGCCGTCCAGGCCCAGATAGAGCGTAGCATTTGGAAAATACTGGTATTGGCTGAGGCGCGGGCGAGCCGAAATCAGAAACAGGTGTACGGCAGTGGCGGCTCGGCGCTACGCTGGTATACGAACGAAATCGGAAGTTGTAGCGATAGTCACAGATTAATTCGCTTGAAAGTTTTGAACCCTGATACGGAGCCTCACGACGCCGAGACGGAATCCCACGACCAGCCGTCGTTCTCGACAAAACCGAGCAAGAGTCTGCGGCGGTCCGCTATTCCGGAAGCCCTCATCTCGAACTCTGTGTCATCGAGTACCGGCAGACCCGCCTCACGAAGAGTATGGAGAGAGGAAAGCGGAGGGACGTGATCCGCCGGTGGAATGTATGCTTCCTGCAGCGTGGCGAGCAGGGTAGAAATTGCTGTCCGTACGGGATGATAAATGCCCTGATCGATGCGCGCGCTGTCTTGGACTCCGTACTCGAGAATCGTGAGTGCCTCGTCGAGCGCAGCGATGCTCGAAGCAGTAGATGAGATGCGGCTCGGACTATGGAAGAAATGTAGAACGGGATAGGCGAGATGGCGCTGGTCCAGGTACGTAATCTGGGACGTGACGGACACCAGGTGCGGCTCCAGAGAAGACCAATCGGATCCGTTCCAGGTGTGTTCGAGCATCTCGCTCGGCGACCGGCCCAGGGTCGTCAGATAGGCCGCAAGCTGTCGCCTCTGCGTAGCGGCTTGAACCACGGGCGTCAAGTACGTGATGGCAAGCGTGACGATGAAAAGCCCGCTGAAGCCTGCCACCGTGCTCAGAAGCTGCCACGATTCCACCTGAAATGCATAGTCGCCGAAGCCGAGGGTAAAGACGGACGAACCGGCGAAATAGATCGTTTCCAGGAATCCGGCGGGTTGGCCGTTCTGGAGAAGAACGACTGGTGGATTCGCGCCTACAAAGACGAGGGACCATCCAGCCCAGAGGAGCAGCACCCACGTCCCGATGATGAAATGCACGACGCCAAGGCCTGCCCACGCAAGCAAACGATGCGAGCGGCCGCGCGGACGATTTGTGACGTGCAGCGCCAGCCGCCAGAGCCCGGCGCTCGCTCTTTTCGTCAGCGGACCGCCGCCTTCTCCAAGGGTTGTCTTGACGACGTCGACGACAAGCAGCGCCAGAAGCCCCAGGCCGATTAGCAGCGTGGCCGTTTCCATGGATTCCGGTTCATAACTGAAAGGTGTGAGTGTATTTCACGAGAATCGTCTGGTTGTCGATGCGCAGAAGCCGTGGATCGAAGCGGTACCTGTCGGTATTCACGCCCTGATTGTAAACGATCCAGAGGTCATTGCCTTCTCGAATGTTGTACCGGAAGCGAACGTTGGCCGATATCACGTCAAGGAGGCTGTTGTATTGTACGAAAACGTTCGTCGAGAGCTGGGTGTTGAGCGCTGTGCCCACGCGCAGCCCCGCAAGATGAACATCCAGGCTTCGCCCTTCGGGGATGGTTCCAGTACGGTCCGGAAAGCGGATACGGCTGTACTGATAGTTTCCCGAGAGTTCGAGGTGCGGCGAAACGTACCAGACCGGCGATAGCTGTGCCGTAGTCTGCCAGCCGTCGTAAAACGTACCTGTCTCCAGCGCCGGCCTTAGTTGAAAAAGCTTCGTATGGGTTTCGTGATACGAGGCGTTGATCCTGTAAAAAGTGTACGTGCCGGCGGGAATCTCGACTTCATCCGACAGAGAAAACGAGAACGGCAGATTTTCGTAGAGGAGGCGCGCTTCGAGCGCGGCGCCGGTACCGTTCTTTGCCGAGTACTCCCACTGCGGACCTACTTCCGCCGACTCGATGGATCCATCCGCGTTGCGCAAAAATGCGAGCCCCTGGACGCCCACCGTGTGCCAGATCAGCGGAGAGGCCGTACCTGGGAGCCACGTGTATGACAACGTGTTGTCGAGCAACGTAAAGTCGTTGCGTTCCGAGAATCCGATCCCCGGATTATAGTCGGGCCCTGCCCATGCAAGAACCGTGTGATACTCCCACGCTTCACGTCGTCGCCGCTCCATCTCTACCGTAAGGCGACCACCGTTGAGGGCACGATAGCCGGGCCGGTCGACCTGATCGTCATCGAACGAGTGCGCCCATTGAAGCGTCAGATAGTCATCCCCAAATACGCGGATCACGCCGTCCAGTCCGTAAGCGATGTTGTATCCGCCGTCCGCGTCGATGCGGCTGGTGACCATGCCCCCTGTGTAGGAGTATGGATTGATTACCTGCCTTCGCACGCGCAGCACGCCGAAATTCTCTGACGGGAGTTCCTCGACCAGCACGTTCTCTGAGGGCCCTGCGCCGCTTCGTGCCGTCTGCATGTTGAGCACCCCGATATCCCATGCACCGAAGCGGCCCGCCAGGCGAGCCCCTCCCAGGAGCCGCACCGGCCGTCCATCTTCCGTCAATCCGATGCGGCGGCTGTGGAAAAGCCGGCTGAATCCGCCCGTCCGAAAGTCGAAAATACCGGCGCGTTCCTGAAAAAACTGGCGCTTTTCGGGGAAGAATAGCGAGAACCGGGTCAGATTGATTTGCTGATCGTCGGCCTCTACCTGCGCGAAATCCGTATTCAACGTGAGATCGAGCGTGGCATTGTTCGATATACTATACTTTACGTCCCCTCCGATTTCTCTCGTCCAATCGCGGTCGTGATTGAAGGCGGTCCGGTTTTCGTTCAACGCTGCCGCCTGGCCGCCTCCAACGAGCCCATAAGGCGATACGTATACCGGAAGGTGTGGACGAATTCCCTGGAGCTGTACTTTTTGAGCGAGCGACGGCTTGAGAAACGCGAAATCGGCGACAGGCCGCACCGAAGGAAATACGAGGCGTTCGGTTTTTCGGGCGACCTTACGCTGCATGGCTATGCCGATGACGACCTTACCGTCCTCCCGCTGCTGAAATCTGAGACTCGAGAACGGGATGCGCAGTTCGGCGAACCACCCGCTGTCGGTCACCGCTGTCGCCACGTCCCAGTACGTATTGAAATCTACGTTCAGCCAGCCTCCACCCGCGATTCCTCCGCCGCTCGCGTCGTTGGACAGGGCAGCGTCGCGGCGAATACCTGCCGGAGTGGTCGTAAATAGGATGCCGGTTTCGTTGTCGTTGTAGGTATCGACGAGGATCTCGAAATGATCGTCTCCGCTCAGGCGATCGCGGTATAGGGTGTTGGCGCGGATGCCGTCGGCATCGCTCTCGAAGGCGCGAAGTGAAAAGTAGAGGTAGGAATCATCATAGGCGACGCGGAATTCCGTCCGCTCGCTCGGAGAGGCGCCGTTGTCGGGCTCGTACTGGGTCGGGAGGTACGGCTCCACGCCCAGCCATGCGGCCTCGTCGCTGAGGCCGTCGAGGTAGATAGGCTCACTTATTCGCTGCAGCGTGAGAACGCCGACGCCCTGCCCGCGGACAGTGCTGTTGAGCGACAATTGTGCCGCCAGCCCGACGAGAAAGCATGTAACGAGTACAGAATACCGAATCATATAGAGGCGTACGGTGCAAGGGACGGGAGGGGCGATCGACACAAAGGTTCAAAACCATCCGTGTCGATGACGTGGTCAAAGCCATCCGCGACGACGGAAGAAAAGATACATCCCTGCAGCGATGCCGATCATAAGCGCTAGTACAAACGGATAGCCGTAGTACCAGGAGAGCTCCGGCATGTTGAGCGGTGATGCTTCTGTCTGAAAGTTCATTCCGTAGACGCCGGCGATAAACGTTAGCGGCAGGAAGAAGGTCGCAATGATGGCGAGAATCTTCATAATCTCGTTCATGCGAAAGGACAAGGTCGAGATGTGCATGTCCGTGAGCGATGCCAGAATTTCCCGCGCCGACTCGACGATTTCCGCGGTGCGGACCGTGTGATCGTATACGTCCCGCAGGAAGATCTCCGTCTCGGGAGATATAAAAGGAAGGTCGCTGCGTTCCAGTCCAGTGATCACGTCGCGAACCGGCCAGATCGAACGCCGCAGATGGACCACTCTGCGGCGGAGCCCGTTGATTCTTTGCATCATCTCCGGGTGCGGAGTCGCCGTGATGGCATCCTCCAGCTCTTCGATGTGCTCTCCCAATCCTTCGAGGATGTCCATATAAAAATCGACGACGATGTCGATCAGGGCATAAGCGAGGTAATCCGCTCCAGAGCTTCGGATGCGTCCCCGATGATCCTCAAGGCGCTTGCGGATCGGCTGGAACACGTCCCCCTCGGACTCCTGAAAGGAGATCAGGAAGCCTTCGCCGAAGACGAGGCTCACCTGTTCGGATCGCAGGGTGGCCTGCTCATGGTCATAGTGCATCATCTGGAGGACTATGTACACGTACTCGGGGTATTCCTCCATCTTCGGCCGCTGATTCGTGCCGACGATGTCCTCCAGCGTCAATGGATGGATACCAAAAAGCTGGCCGATTCGCTCGACGAGTTTGACGTCATGTACGCCGTCGATGTTGATCCACGTGACGGTATCGGACTTGTCACGGTACGGGGCAAGGTCGTCGACTCGCTCGATTTCCCTTGCGTCGAGGTGTTCATCGTTGTAGTCGTGAACACGAATTCGAACCGGCCCCGAGACTTCCGTGCCTCCGAAGACCAGCGTACCGGGCGCCAGTCCGCGTTTCTTTCTGTGAAATCTCAAGTGCCGTGTGATGCGGGAGGGGTCGCGCGACATAACGTGATTAGATGTACGTCGCGGTTGGATTAGGAGGAAGAAGTCGAGGTCACGGGGGCGCTGACCGGGCGGGCTACGGCCCGGCGACCAGCGGTGTTTTCACCCATCCTTCGGCCGTGGAACCGATGACATAGACGTATCCGTCCTTCTCTTCGCCGAGGAAAACCAGCTCGTCCGACTTGTTTACCTTTGCGACGACCCCGGCGTCCGCCGAGGGCGCGGATACGATCTGCACGTTGTCGATCTTCGGATACAGGACGTCACCTTCCGCGAACGACGCACCCGCGTTCGCGGGGGAAGCCGCCTGTCCGGAGCCTTCCGCGGCCGGCTGAATAGTTGGATTCGACTGGATGCTGCCGACTACGTTGTTGAAGTTTTCGAGGAAGCTCGCCGCGATCACTTTTCCTTCGTTGGTATTCGTGTACCCGCCAAGGTCGCCGCTCGTGCCGCCCCCGTATCGAAGAAGCCGAAGATTGAAGTCGGTCTTTCGCGCACTTCCTTCCGCTGCCGCGACCTGTACGCCGCTGCGAGAGTCGGAGACGAGCATGCTCGTCTGGGCTTCCTTGAACTTGAGGCCACCGGCGATTCTGCCAACCGTGCGGTTGCGCTTCCCTAGTAGGCCGCCGACCGCACCCGCTACGCCGCCGGAATTGCCTTCTGAGAAGATAATATGCGGCGTGAGGATGTAGTCGGCCGCCTCTAACTGTCCGCCCCCCACATTCTCTCCCTGCCGGAGCTGACCGGACGCCGCCAGCTCGCGCTCCTGCATCATATTCTGCATTGCCGCGCCGCGCTCGACGACCACGAAGCAGTTCGATTGCTGAACCATCATACGAATGAGGCTCGTCGGCGAGCCCAGCTCATAGCGAGATAGAGACTGTACGACATCGTCCTGTGGTTCAACTACCGCCAGCGTGCCGAACGGCTGGTCGCATAGCGCAAGATCGTCGTCGCTCTGCGCGTAGCTTTGGCTGGAGCCTGTGAGCAGCAGAATGACTGCGGTTATCAGAGGGGTCGGGGATGGAAAGGATCGTGCCATCGGTCTAGAGGGTCTTATGAAAGGACCACCGCGCCGGCGTTTGGTAATCGAATGATAACGGCACGGGCGTCCCGCAAGATAGGATGTGACCCAGAAAACTACTACCCTGCGAACGAACGCGTATAAGGTGATTTGCAGTTAAACGACGATCAGGTTTATGCCGTTGTCCTTCAGGTGCATTGCCATTTTGTCTGATATTCCTTCATCGGTGATCAGCACGTCGATCTCTTCGGGACCACAGATGAGGCTGAGGCCGCGCCTGCCAAATTTCGAGGAATCCGTAACGACAACGACCTCCCTGGCCGCGCCGATCATCGCGCGATTAAGATAGGTGACGGCGGTGCTTGTTGTCGTGAAGCCGTGACCGATGTCGTACCCATCTATTCCGAGGAAGAGCTTTCGAAACGTATACTCACTCAGCATTCTTTCGGCGAGCGGACCGACCACGGAGCCGGTTGTCGGCCGCAGCTGACCTCCGAGCATGGCGAGCTCGACGTCGAGGTTGCCCATCAATTCGTGCGCCACGTATATGGAGTCCGTGGCGACGGTCAAATTCCTCTTTCCGCGCAGATGTCGGGCCACCTGCCTGGTGGTGCTGCCGAAGCCGAGGATCAGCGTGTCGTCATTTTCGACGAGGTCGGCCGCGGCCGATCCGATGCGCCTCTTCTCTTCCGCATGCCGTGCCGCCTGCTTTTCAAACGGCATATCATAGACGTAGTGGTCCTTCAACACGGCCCCGCCGTGCGTCCGAACGAGCAGGTCGCGCTCCTCCAGCGTCTGCAGGTCTTTACGGACCGTAACTTCCGACACTCCGAACGTCTCGCTCAATTTTGAGACTGAGGCATGACCGAAGTCCTTGAGAATCTGGATCGTCTGTATGTGCCGGGTCGCAGCGCTGGGAGACGATTGCCCGTCCTGAGTGTCGACAGGGGGTACGGTCATGGTGTACGCTTCGACTTCATAAGTGGAAGAAATCCGGCCCATACTAGGTGCGGCATGAGAGCGGGCGATCGGTCCGGCAGGATCGGTTTCGTTATAAGTAGTGAAACGAAAGCAAAGTTCCGAACTCGCCCGAGGAATGCTTTCGTATCGAAGGAAAATGTGCTTTCGTTTGGTTTCGAAAACTTCGGAGGCTTGCGATTGTGATCCGAGGCTGTTACACTTGGTGGAGCGATAGAAATCGTCGCTCGCTTCGGCGTCCGCCCATCGGCCGTCTACCCCAACCACTCACGCACGCACGTGGACACACGCTACTACGCAGGAAAACCGGCCGTCCGGCAGACCGATCTATCGAGCCCCGCGCGCCCCAACGTGACCACGTTATCCCGGCTCGCATGGTTTGCAGCCGTCGCATGTTTTGCCCTGCTGCCGACCGCGGCGGCAGCCCAGAGTACAGGGAAGATCGTCGGTACGGTGACGGACACGAACGGTGAGCCCCTGCCGGGAGTGAGTGTGTACCCGGAAGGCGATCCGGCCCGAGGTACCTCGACCGATCCGGATGGTGAATACCTGCTCCTCGCCGTTCAGCCGGGACGCTACACCATCGTGATGTCATATATCGGCTTCACGACTGTGAAGCATGAAAATGTAGAGGTGTTTTCTGGTCGGACGACGACATTGGACGGTGAGTTGAGGGAAGAGGTTATCGAAGGCGAAGAAATTATTGTGAGCGCGGATCGTCCGCTCGTCGTTCGGGATCGCACGACGAGCGTCTCGTTCATCCAGCAGGAAGCGATTGATCGTCTACCGGTCCGCGACGTAAGTGACCTGGTGCGATTTCAGCCGGGCGTCGTCGCGTCGGGGGCGGGCTTTCACTTTCGAGGAGGCCGCTCGAGAGAGTCGGCCTATCTTGTCGACGGCATTCCTGTGCAGGACGTTTTCTCCCAGGGCGGCGGTAGTTCGATGGACATCGAAGTTCAATCCGTTCAGGAGCTTCAAGTCTTTACTGGCGCATTCGATGCCGAATACGGCGGCGCACAATCCGGTATCGTCAGCGTGACGACCCGCGATCCCGGCGATCAATTTTCGGGAAGCCTGCTCGCCCGTGCGGGCTCTCATTTTGCGGGATCCAACGAACGCTTTCTTGGCGGTGACGAGATCGACCCGCTTGGTACGAAAGACATCATGTTCACCCTCAGCGGACCGATCTCCAGGCGCCTCGGGAAGCTCGGCTTTTTTGTAAGCGGACGCTATGAGGATCAAGTCGGCCATCTGAAGGGGGAACGTCGATTTCGACCGGAGGACGGTCTTAAAATCGACGCATACAGGAGATGGTATCGGGATATCTACGCCCCGGGCGATACGCGAATGATCGCACTCGATACGGCCCGCACCCCGACCGGCACTCCCATTCTCGGCCGCGATGGAGAGCCGATCACGTTTGCTTCCGGAGACGGCGGGATCGTAGACATGGACTGGAATCGATCCTGGTCGATCAACCCGAAACTGGTCATGAGGCCGAGCTCGAGGACACGGCTCACCTACACTCTGCTCTACAACGAATCTGAGGGCCAGTACTACAGCGACGTGCGGCGGTATGCGCCGGACGCGCGTCCCGTCTTTTCTTCCAACGACCTGACCCAGATCGTCACGCTGAGTCAGACGCTCGGCGACAACAAGGTCCTCACGCTGAGGGGCTCGTATAAGACTTCGAAGTTCGACGAGTACGCGTTCAAGCATCCCGGTGAACCGGGAATCCAGTTCGCCTCGCCGGTCGACGACGTAACGGGCTTCAGTCTCGGCGAGACGACCTCATGGCGTTCGGAGCGCTCCGATCAACAGGTAATCGTGAGCTCGGATTTTCTCTGGCAGTTCAACGAATGGAACGAGTTCAAGACGGGCTTTCAGTTTCGCAACAACACGTTCGTGATCGAAGACCACGACCGCAGCTGGGTTCAGGCCGACGATCCAAACGAGCTCTTCCTCAACTTCTCGTATCCCCCGGCTGCCGATTACGACGGGTTCGAGGACTACTATGAGGCCGTCAAAAGTCAGCAGCCGATGCTGGTGCCCGAGCTGGAGCGCTTCGCCGTGAATGATCGATTCGATCAGTCGCCGATTGAGTTCGCCTACTACGCACAGGACAAGATCGAATTCGACTCTCGCATCGTCGTAAATGCCGGCGTACGCTTCGAATATTTCGATGTACGAGAGCAGCGGATCATCGATCCTCGTACGCCGACGGACCGGATCGGCCTGACAGAGAACTTCGAGGATACGCCGCCGAAGGCCTATGTCAGTCCACGCCTTGGCATCTCATATCCAATCTCGGCTGAAGGGGCATTCCGCGTCGCATACGGACACTTCGTCCAGATGCCGGCCTATCAGGAGATGTTTAAGAATCCCATCTTCAGCGAAATCAATGTCGGTCGGTTAGAAGGACGGCAGGTCGGAAATCCCAATCTCGAACCTGAAAGGACCATCAAGTATGAGATGGGGCTGCAGCAGCAGCTCACGCCGCAGATCGGGGTGGACGTAAGTCTGTTCTATAAAAACGTGCGAAATCTGCTCGGTACAGAGATTCTCGGCACGCTCGACAACGTGCTCTTCTCACGCACTGTAAATCGAGACTACGGCCTCGTGCGCGGCGGCACGTTTGCGATCGTCGTTCGGCCCACTGGAATGCTCCTCAATTCGACGATCGACGTTACGTACTCCGACGCGCGGGGGAGTTCGTCCAATCCGTTCGACGTCGCGAATATCGTAATCGCCGGCCGGTCCGGTGAAATCGGAGATATACATATCGAGCGGCGCGTCACGCCGTTGAACTGGGACCAGACCTTGACGGGCAATATCACCGCGACGCTTGGAAAGGCGGACAACTGGAACGTTGGATTCATCGGACAGATAGCCACGGGTCAGCCCTACTCCCCCGAGTTCCTGGATCCCAGTCTGGACTTCCCCGATAACGAATTCTTGAATGCCGAGCGCAAGCCGCTGCTGCTGAATTTCGATATTAACGCAGAGAAGCTCTTTCGCGTCGGACCCATCTCTTACGGGCTGCGCGTCCAGGTCGACAACGTATTCAACTATCTCAACGAGCAGATCGTCAACTCCATCTCTGGTCGGGCGGGACAGGTCGTCCGACTGCCGGATATACGTGAGGATCGCGAGCAGGTGATTCGATACGCGGGACTCTTTGACACGGACGAAGCCGATCTCAATCCTCACTGGTATTCTCCACCACGCCAGATTCTGGTCGGACTCCGTGTCAAATTTTGATCCCATGGATACCGTCACCGTTCGCACGATGAGCATGCGTATGAGGAAGACTTCATTCGTCGCATTCGTTACGGTCTGGTTTTCGTGCCTCGTACTCTTCGTCGGCACCGTCTCGGCCCAGTCGAAGGAGGCTCTGCCGGCTGAACGAGCGGCTCTCGCACGAGCGCAGGCCGTGGAGTCTAAGATCGAGGAGATGGACGATGCACAGCGTCGCGCACTCCTGAGCAGAAGCACACAGGATGGCCCGCTGTCCTTCCGAAATTTCGTTCGAGGTGGGGTCGGCACCGGAAATCTGATTCAGACGCCCTACGTCACCAACCTGAACGTGTCGGGCGGATACTGGGGGGGGTCCGTTTCACCCAATAATATCACGTGGCCTAGAGGCTCGGGGGTGGCGTACGGGCACACGATGAGCTTTATCGTGGGCGGGGAAGTAGTCAATGACGGCGGAGATACCCTTCGCATCCTCTCGGAGAGCTACAACAGAGGCGGCGGCGACCAGCACCCATCGGGCAGCCATAAATATTTCTTTAATGCGATTCCCGGCTACTACAATATGCGGGGAGACCCGGCGACGCAGAACCGGCTGAACGACAACGCAGGTGATCGCGCGCTCCTCAATGAGACAGGGCGCTACTTCGTCGGGGGCCTGAATGAGGATCGCAACGGAAACGGAGAGCTCGACGACGGCGAGGACCTGAACGGGAACGGCGTTCTGGATACGGACCTGGTCAATTTCCGGGAATATCCGGCGCAGTCGAACGTGCCCGAGTCGTGGCCTGCCTTCTGGCCGCCGCAGTCCTATGTCGCAGACGATCGGTCCCCTTGCGCATTCGTCGAGGGCAGTTCGTGCATGCCGTCTCCGGGGCTCAGGGCGGGCAGGTGGAACGGCTTTTTCGGCTCGTTCGTGCGCGCAGATCAGGAGTCCTACTATGTCGCCGATGACCGCGACAACGACGAATTTCCGTACTACCCCTTCGAGAATCCGTTGACGGGTGAGCCCGATTCTCGCGGCTGGGCCGAAGGAGGTCGCCGCGGTATGGGCGTGGAGGTCCACGTGCGCCAGTACCAGTGGGCGAGCATCCTCGCGGAAGACATCTTCGTCGCTACGTTCGACGTGTACAACGTCAGCGAGAAGGCAATACCTTCGACCATCGTCGCGATGCTCGTGGATTACGACATCGCCGGGTCAACGAGTGACAATGAGGCGTTTTTCGATACCGAAGACGACATCACCTATCAGTGGCTCAAGCGCGATCTCACCATCAACGGATTTAAAGTCGGCTATGGCGGTGTCGGATTTCTTGAAAGTCCCGGCATCGATCACGACGGCGTCGACAATGACAGCGACGGTATGGTGGACGAGAGTCAGGATAACGGCATCGACGACGATGGCGACTGGCGGCCCTTCGAAGATCTGAATCAGAACGGTCGGTGGGATGAAGGCGAAGCGATCAACGACGACGTAGGTTCCGACGGCGTCGGACCGTTCGCTGAAGATTACCCGGGTCCCGATCCCAATGGCACCGAAGCCAACGGCATACCTGATCCGGGCGAGCCCAACTTCGAGTTTACCGACAATGACGAAATCGACCAGATCGGACTGACCTCCATGGTCATCCGCACACCCTCGGAGTTTGATAGGGATCTGGATGACGATGCCCTGTTCTGGGACGAATACATTCAGCCGGGCTTGTTCATCGTTCCGGAAGAAACCGCCGACATCATTTACGTCTATGGCGCCGGCACCGTGGCGACGCAGCCGGGACAGCGCCAGCGCTTCTCGATCGCCTTCTTCGCGGGACATGATTTCCAGGACATGCTCCGCAATAAGCGGACCATGCAGAATATCTACGACAGCGACTACAACTTCGCGCAGCCGCCGAGAACGCCGATTCTAACCGCGGTGCCGGGAGACCAGCGAGTGACGCTCGTATGGGACCAGAACGCAGAGGAATCGAGAGATCCGATTTACGGGCTCGATTTCGAGATGTACAAAGTCTACCGAAGCACAGATCCGGAATTTAACGAGATCAAGACGATAACGGATGCCTTCGGCAATCCGCTTTTGTGGGAACCACTGGAGTCGAGTACCGGAGATGACGTGCAGTTCGATCTCGCGAACGGTCTTTCAGGTGCCCACCCGGTTCCAATTGGTGAGAGCGGAGTCTCCTACGACATGGGGACGGACTCGGGTCTGGAGTATAGCTACGTCGACCCGAGAGTAGACAATGGACGAACGTACTACTACTGTGTCGTGTCGGTCGACCAGGGATATCATCCGAGTTTCTACGAGACGGGCATTTCCGAATTCGAAGACCTCGCGCCCATCTCACCGACCGAAAGTTCAAAGGTGATCGAGGTAGACGCATTCGATCGGCCGACAGACGTCGCAAGAAACTGTGCCGTCGTCGTGCCGCAGGCCCCGGCCCTCGGCTACGAGGAGCCGCATCTCAGCGACGCGGGCATCGAGCGTGCTTCCGGGGACGCGTCGGGAGAACTTGAAGTCGAGTTTCTTCTTCCGAATGAGGCCAGCGAACAAGGGGACGCCTACGAGTTCACATTTACCGATGACGACGCATACGCTTCGCTGGATTCGGAATTTCTTGAAGGGGGTCGGACGACGGGATTTGTTCTTCGAAATGCCACGACCGGTGATACGCTCGCCGCGGTTCAGCATCCGCAGGCCCGTGCAGATCTGTTTGAGGACAAGGTCCTGAAGGCCCGGACGTACGACGGGATGAAGTTCACGATCACGAATCCGCCGATCCCCGAGCCTACGCGAACAGAATGGCTGCCGAACAACGGTGCGGTTGGTGATCGCGGGGCGGCTGTCCCGCGCACGGGCGTCTCCGTCACTGCATCGGATGATAACACCCCCGTGCCGCGCGACTATGAGATTCGCGTTTCGGCGCCTGGTGCCGACACGTCGAATTCGCTCGGTGTGAGTGCACGCATCCCGACAAACTTCACGGTCTGGGACGTCACTGATCTAAACAGTCCGCGGCAGGTGCCCTTCCAGTTCTCAGAAAGCAGTGATCCGCTCGTGCCAGCCGACACGAGCCGCGGCGTGCTCTCGCCGGGCGACGCCATCAATGTGCGTGTCTTCGGCGTGGATTTCGGGGATTACCGCTACTACGCCGAGTCGACCTGGCGCTTCGACGTCGGTCTCTCGGAGCAGGCCGACCAGACAGTGCAGTCTGCATGGCAGCAGGCCACGGCGCTCTACGACTCCCTCGCCGCGCGCGACATTCGCGGCATGGGCGCGCGTCCGTACGGCAGCGTAATTCGCCACGTCGATCTCGACGCCTTTTACAGCGAGATCGCCGGCTGGTATGACGAGACGGTCGATTCGCTTATATCAATTCCCGGATGGGCGGAGATGATCAGCGCGATGCCTGATCCAACGACCTATGTCGACGCGTTCGCGCTCGTTCGTCAGCGGGAGATTCCGATGGAAGGCGACGTCTTTCTCCTCGAGACGAGCAAACCCTTCGATCGTGACGACGTGCTGCGCTTTCAGGTGCAGGGCAATCGGATGGCGGAGGAGATGACCGAAGACATGCTCGACGAGATCTACGTGGTGCCCGATCCATATGTGGCGGTCAGCTCGTTGGAGACACGAAATCTGGCTCTCTCAGGACGGGGAGAGCGGCGCATCGACTTCCGAAATCTGCCGTCCGAATGTACGATTCGAATTTTCACGCTTAGTGGCCGCCAGATCAAGGTGATCCATCACTCGTCGTCGCGCGACCGCAGCCTCCATAGCTGGAATCTGCAGAGTGACGACGGGCTTGACGTCGCCTATGGAGTCTACATTTACCACGTGGATGCTCCTGGAATCGGCGAAAGAATCGGCCGGTTCTCCATAATCAAATGACCGGATTGCCGAGCTGTTCAGAGTCAATCCTTTAACGATCCGCCATGATCTCAATTCGCAAGACGGTTCCTCTCCTCTGTGTGACCATGGTCATCGCGTACCAGGTGCGCGCCCAGGAGTTCGTCCAGAACGTTTCGAACAAGGGAACGGTGGCGGCGGCGTTTTTAGAGATCGGCATCGGAGCACGAGCCGAGGCGATGGGCGGCGCGTACGCGGCGGAAGCCGGCCGTGCAGAGATGATCTACTGGAATCCGGCCGGCATCGCATATCTCGAAGGCGTAGAGGCCACGTTCACGCATGCCGAGTGGCTGGCAGAGACGAGTTTCGACTTCGTAGGGCTCGCGGTGCCGCTGCCGTTCCTCAATACGGTGCTGGGTGCGGGGTTCACGACGCTCGCCGTGCCGGAGCAGGAGGTGCGCACGGTCGAGACACCCGAGGGTACGGGCGAATTTTACAATGCCCGCGACCTGGCCGTGAATCTGGCGGTCTCCACGCGGCTCATCGATGCATTTTCGGTGGGAGTGAGCGGAAAGTACATCCAGCAGCGGATCTGGACGGAGACGGCATCGCAGGTTGCCATCGACGTCGGCGTCTATTATCAGACCCCCTTCCAGGGGCTGAGCATCGGGTCCAGCATCTCGAATGTCGGCAATGATCTTCGACTCTCCGGACGCCATTTGAACGAGATCATCGATCCCGACCGGGAGAATCAAGGTGTCGACAACATTCCGGTCACCTACAAAACATCCAACGCACCCCTTCCGCAGATCTTCCGTTTCGGCCTCTCTTACCAGACATCGCTTCCCGGTAACGGCAGCCTGGTAAGCGTCGTCGATTTGATGCACCCGACAGGCTCGACGGAAAGCATGAGTTTCGGCATGGAGTACGGCTTCAACGATTTGATCTTCCTTCGAGCCGGATACCAAAATCTTTATGAACGCGACCACGTCAACGGTCTGACGCTCGGAGGCGGATTGGAGTACACCCTCCGGAATCGGAGCCGATTTCTATTCGACTATGCATGGTCGGATTGGGGCATTCTTGAAAAGGTGCATCGGATTAGCGTCGGTGTCGGCCTTTAGCATCGCGACGTGACATCATCCTCAACGAACCATCCACAATCAATCGGAAGCTCACTATGAGAACGGCTATCAATCTGCTGTGCGGACTGATCTGTTTCGCACTGGTGCTGCCAGTGGCGGCGCAGAACCGTACATCCCAGTCGCAAATGCTCGAGCAGCGATACGGGGACAATTATGAGGAAATCCTGAGCAAGTATGGGGATAATCCGGCGCAGCTCATGCGCCTGGAGCGCGAGCTGCTCCGGTCCCGCCCCTCCCCGGTGGACGTGGCCGCCTCTATGGGACGGCAAGATCAGCATTATATCATTCGGTCGGAGGAGGAGCCGAATGACTTCTTTGATACAGCCGACGACGTTGGCGACGTGCTCGCAGCAATCGGTCCGAGGCACCCGGACGAATACAATGGTGGACTGCTCGAGGCGGAGCTTCCGGCCGGCGACGTGGACGTGTACAAATTCACCGTCGACACCACGCGTATGTACTACTTCGCCTCCACCCATTCCTTCCTCGATTCAGGGGAGGACGATCTGGAGGTAATGATGCGACTCTTCCACGAATCGGACCTCGATACGACCTTTATCGAGGACATGAACGGCATCACGGGAAACGACAAGATGAGTGGAGACATTCTCGGTCGGCCTACCGATGGCCGCAACGGGTCGGGTGACTTCCGGTTGACTGGCTGGGTTTCTCCGATCGATCCGGCTTCCGGCGAAAAGCTAACGGGTGATTTCTATCTCTGGGTGTTCAACGAAGACGGCGACGCAGGGCAGTACGATCTGATTGCATATAGCATTCCTCTCGAGCCATGGGTCGACAAGGCCGAGCCGAATCAGACGTTCCAGGATGCTCTCGTCAATCCGGATGCGATATTGCCTACCGACGCCGTCGTTCGAACGTTCATGGCGTTCAATCCGGATACGATCAGAGTCGTTGTGCCCGACGTTCCGACACAGGGCAACTCCGTTTACGATCAGCTGCTTGCTCAGGGCGATGAGGACGTAGATCATTTTCGGATCGATGCGATGGCCGATCACACCATCGTCATCGAGACGATGCCGTACCTGGGCTGGTACCGTAACAACGACGGAACCGTTGGTCCCGGAGGTTCGCGGCTGACCGACCCGCGCATACGGCTCTACAACGCCGACTACACCGAAATCATGTATGAAGACGACGACGGCGCGCGGGAGCAGATGGATGGGCCCAACAACATCCACTCGCGCATCGTCCACGAAGCCGAAGAGGACGGCCCGGTGTGGCTTTGGATCTCCGCATGGGCATCCAGGACGCGCGACCCCGGACAGAGCGTGGACAACAGCGATCCCGGCCGGTTCATGTATGACGTCTACGTGACGCAGTACAGCAACGACCCCGTCGAGTTCGAGCCGAACGACACGCCGGAAGATGCTACACAGGTGGTGGCAAGGGCCGATACGGTCGTGAACGGATCATTTTCGGGCCCGGCCGACGACGATTATTATCGCGTCTTCCTCCACGAAGTGAGGATGTATTCGCTGTTCACCCAGAATTCGACGGTCTCTGAGGATATCGACGTCGAGATCTACCACGAGTTTGAAACGGAGGACGGACAGACGGACATCTCGGGTAACCTTCTTACCGAATCCGTCGCCGGGAATGCAGGTGACAATGACTTCCTGGTCTCCGGCTTCGTACCTGACCGATCGGGTGCGTACCTCGTGAAGATTTCTTCCGGTTCCGCCGGAGATTACCAGCTGGGCATCCTGGACAAGGGAGAGATCTACTACGGTCGAACGGCCAACGAGCCGGATGACGATCAGATCGCCGCTCTCGATCAGGATCCAATCGAAGTCGGGCCCGGAGCGGTTGCGGAGGAGTCGATGATCTTTCCCGCCGACGATGTCGACCACTACTACTTCACTGCCGACGCCGGTACTGACGTGACGCTCACGCTCTCCGGCACGCATGCGGATCTAGTGGATGACTTCGGCGCCGTGATGACCCTTCTGGGTCCGGACGGCGAAGAAGTCGCGACCAGCTCGTCCGGCATTTCGCACACGACAGCTGAGAACGGCACGTACGTGGTACAGATAACTGCCGAAAACGACGGTGAGGTTGGGTTCTACCGCCTCTCGGGCGGCGAGCCGTTCGAGGAGCAGGAGCCGAACGATAGCTTCCAGCAAGCAAACCTCATCGCGGTCGGCAACATCTACGAAGCTGCCCTCTCCACCGATGATGTGGATTACTATAGGTTCACGCTCGAGGTGGGAAATCTCTACTCATTCCGGTCGCTCGACAATGCGACGGGCGGTGCGCTGGACGTGGAGTTTTTCGATGAGGCCGACGGCGCGAACCTGATGGACGACAGCGGCTGGCACGACAACTACACGGGCAGCAACTTCAAGGTCGCGAACATCATCCCGAAAGAGACCGGGACGTACTACTTGAAGGTCTCTGGAGGTGCTGGGCCGTATAAATTCATGTCGCGTGTCAATGAGAACTTCCTGTCGCTCAAGGACAAGGGGGAGCCGAACAACAGTGCCGACGAAGCCGACGCCCAGGGTAACTACCAGGCGTTCGGTGTCGACCAGGAGTTTGCGCTTTTCGATCAAGATCATCCCCGCTGGTTTGGTGATGAGGACTGGTTCCGCGTCGAGCTGGCGAGCGGAAAGACCCTCGTAGCGGAGACGACACCGGTCGATGGCGAGATGTGGAATCAGGACACGGATACCCGCATCGTCCTCCACGCACTCGCAGACGACGCTCTGGAAGAGGTCGCCAATGATGACGACGGCGGCAGCGGGTGGTACTCTCGCGCGGAATACACCGCCGCCGGCGATGAGGTGGTCTACGTGCAGGTGCGGACGAGTAGGACGCCCGAGGACGCCGACGACCGCAGTTTGAATCGTGGCGATTACTTCCTCAACATCGACGTCTCAAATGACGAGGTCGAGCCGAACGACACGTTTACCGATGCCGACGGTAATTTGCTGGCGCCAGGCATCGTGAACGCGACGGTCGATACGGATGACGATCAGGTAGATATCTATCGCCTCGACCTGGTAGAGGACCACATCTACCACATCAGGACCCTGCGGCCCGAAGACGGCTTTACAGGCGCGTTCTCCGCATCCCTGTACAAAGAGGGAGATACGAATACGAATCTCCTCGATGAACAGGACACGGGATACAACACGCGCTATTCAGGGAGCAACGTCAAGCTGAATGTGATTCCTGATGAAACGACGACGTACTTCCTGCGGCTAGACGCCGAAGGGTCCGGCGCGTATCAGGTTGCTCTGAAGGAGCGTGACATCAGTGAGCTCAAGTCGACAGGCGAGCCTAACAACACCGTCGCGGAGGCAGACGCGATCGGCGCGCTCGACTTCGATGCGCCGGGCTCACCGAACCTCTACATGCTCTATAACGCCGACTACGAATGGTCGGATGAGATGCCGATTACGGCGCAGTACAGCGACGACATCGACATCTACCGGTATGACCTGACCACGGGCGATACGCTCATCGCAGAGACCTCGCCGGCCGATGGCTCCGCGTGGAGCCGGGACTTCGATGCGTACATGCGGCTGCTCGGTGCTGCCGGAGATACCCTCGTCAGTGATGACGACGGCGGATTCGACTGGCATTCGAAGATCGAGCACGTGGCTGAAGAGGATGGCCCGGTGTACGTGATGGTTCACGGGCAGGATTATGCCGGCCCGACAGAGACAGATCCGTCGCGCGGCGAGTATCATCTTACCGTTCTGAAGCTGGACGGGTCGGTGACGGGCATCGACGTGGAGGACACCGAGGTGCCGGTCGCGTTCGCATTGAATGAGAACTATCCAAATCCATTCAATCCGAGCACGACGATCACGTACAGTCTGCCGCGCGCCTCAGAAGTGAGTCTGACGGTTTACAACGCCCTCGGCCAGCGCGTGGCGACGCTCGTGGAGGCCGTTCAATCCTCCGGGCTGCACACGGTGCAGTTCGATGCTTCGGCGCTGTCCTCCGGTGTGTAT
>CAZKNF010000035.1:0-8459 GCA_964554105.1 uncultured Rhodothermales bacterium
GTTTCAGCGGGCACGCTGACTCCGGTCGAGCGGCATACGGAGCAGGGTCCGGTCGAAATCACTCTCAATTACACTGATGATTCCATCACGGGCTTATTCTTGATGAACGGCCAGGAGCAGGAGGTGGACGTCGAGCTGGAGAATCCGATCTTCAGTGACGGCGCGGCATCGGCTCTGATCGTGGCCTCACTTCCTCTAGAGGAGGGGTACGAGGTTGGCTATCGGACATTCGATCTGATGTCTCAGGAGGTTCGTCCGATGCGTCTCGAAGTCACCGGCGTCGAGGAGGTCACGGTACCGGCCGGGACGTTCCAGGCGTTCCGTGTAGAAGTCGGGCCCGCGGGCGGCGAACCGGGTGGCAGCACGCTGTGGGTGACGACGGATAATTACCAGGTCGCAAAGGTGGAAACGAGAATTCCGGAAATGCAGGGCGCCATTCTCACGAGCGAGCTCGAGCCGCCGGTGTCACCGAGCGGCAGCGAATAGTGCGCGAGGCGCGGGCGACCTGTACTCGACGGATCCGACAGCAGATTTCAGGGCGCCACTAGTCGCCTGAGCTCTGCTCCAGCCCGCGTACTTTTCGCCAGTGATAGACGTAAACGGGTGCGGCGATGAGGATGAGCGCGATATTGCCCAGCAGATTGCGCAACGCCCGCCGACGGGCCTGTCTTTCGTTGCGGGCGGCTTCCTCCTCCGCCATTTCCTCGAGCTCTTCCCGCGTATACGGCACTTCGTCCGCCGACTCGCCCATCGGACGCTGAAAGCGGTTCTGCACGTCTACAGGGGTCATCCGATAAGACTCTTCCGGGATGACCAGATCGAGCGTGTTTCTGACGAGCTGCACCGATCCGATGATCAACATGAGCAGCGTGGCGAAGCAGACGAGATAGTAATAGGTTTGGCGAACGTCCCAGGCCATGTTACGAGATGATCCTGTCGTGGTGGGGAGGTGTTAAGGTGCAGGAGTGTCACTGCAGATCGACTGATAAGTTCGCGTCGCCCGCTGGGCCGCCTGCAAGGGCCGAACCGGACGCCTATCCTTCCAGACTGGCGCCCTGGAGAAGCAGCTCACGCTGAACCTCGTCGAAGGCGATTTTGCGCGGCGCAATCCCGGAACGGGAGGCCAGCGCCGCGCACACACCCGCCGCCTGACCGGTAGCCATCGCGATCGGCATCACCCGATAGGAGGAGTGCGCCTCGTGCGTTCCGGAAATGCACCGCCCCGCCACCAGCAGGCTGTCGACGCCTCGAGGAATGAGCGCTCGCAGTGGAATATCGTAGGATTCACCCGCAGGAATGCGCTTCAGCACGGTACCTTTGCCCTCCGGATTGTGAATGTCTACCGGATACGAACCTCTCGCGACCACGTCGTCGAACTTGCGCGCGCTCAGCAGATCCTCGGCCTGCAGCATGTACTCACCCGTGATGCGTCGCGTCTCGCGCACCCCGACGTGCACGCCGCTTTGTGCAACGTACGCATCTTCAAAACCTGGTACGTAGCGCTTGAAAAAGGCGGCAAGCTGGCGAAGCTGCCGCCGGCTCTCCCATTCCGCATAGGTTAAATCCCACACGTCCGTGCCGAGCACACGTGTTACCCTCGTACTGTTCACACTTAGCTCGCGAGGATGAGGCGTACCGAAGAAAAGAATGTCCTCCCGTGCTAGATCCAGCTCTCCTTTCGCCGTAGCATGTTCGACGAGATCCCACAGGCCGTGCACGCCCCGCCACTGGTCGGGATGTTCTTCCCGAAACGACTCGAACGCCTCCCGCTCGAAATCGACGATGCGGAACATCAGCGTCATGGGCTGCACCAATCCATCGGCGTCGCGGCCGGCTGCGAATTCAGCGCCTGCATGAGCGGCGATATCGCCGTCCCCCGTGCAATCCACGACAGTGCGCGCTCGAACCACCAGTGGACCCGATTTCGTCTCGAACACCACACCGGTAAGGCCCTCCTCGTTCAGCACGTTCGACGCAAAGGCGTGCAGTAGAAAGTTCACACCCGCATCGTCCAGCATCTGCAGCGCGACGAGCTTGAATACCTCGGGATCGAACGGCACCGTGTATCCGGTGTCGAGCGACGGGGCGATGGCACCTCCGGATTCCACCAGCTTTTCGAGGAGCGTCCGGAGAACGCCCGCGATGACCGGGTGACCGGGGCCGTGGTCCGTCGGCATGAGATTCGTCGTGCCGGCCGCCTCGAAGGTCTCGCTCTGCGTGTGGAAGGACATTAGCGGCATCACGAGAGCAGCCGTCGCATTTCCCCCCAGGAATCCGTATCGCTCCGCTAGAACAACATCCGCGCCGGATTGAGCGGCCCCGACGGCGGCCCCGATTCCGGCCGGCCCGCCGCCGACGACCAGCACATCCACCTCAGCCGCCACCGCGGCAGTTCGGGATGGAAGTCGAACGCTTTTCGTCGTCTCGGGTCGAGAAAGGGGAGGCATGAGATATCATGTAGCGCGTGCTGGGATCGAGCGTACGAGCTCCAGGAGAAGGTCATTCGTCTTTCTGGCTCGGTCTTGCAGGTCGGGAAGATGCCGCCGGATGCGTTTCCGAATTTGACTGCGGTAGTCCCACGAACGATCGATCGTTGCGATCAGCCTTCCGGAGTTCACGCCGCTCAACGGCGGCATCTCCATCTCGAAATCTTCGATCAGTCCGGCGACTTTCGACGCGTACGGCAGCGCGACGAACGGCACGTCGGCAAGCGCGGCAAAGATGAGGAAGTGCAGGCGCATGCCGACGGCGAAATCACAGCGCGCAAGTAAAGATATCATCTGCCGCGCCGTATACGTACCCTTCAGAACGCCGGCCCGCTGGGCGAACTGCATCATCGATGCCACGGCATGACTATGCTGTACGTCCATTTTTCGGCGCTCCATCGGCACGAAGATGATGTCGACGTCGAGCCGGTCAACGATGAAGTCGGCTGCGTTGGCCAGAAGCTCGTGATAGTGATCGACGTCGATGTCCGGAGCAGCGGGACCCGGTTCGCGGACCGAGAAGGCGACAAGGTGCTTCACGTCGTCCAATCCCTCGCTCTTCATAGCATCCGGAGGCAGATCTTCCGGCTCCAGCAGCAACGCCGGGTCCGCGGTGACGATAATCTCTTTCTCCACCCCGACATCCTCGAGCAGCCGCTTACCCTGTCTGTCTCTCACCGTGATGACGTCGACCCCGGAGAGACGCTCACAAACGGTTTTTCGAACAGACCGCTCTTGCAACGGCCCGGCGCTCACGGCATAGACCATCACCGGGACACCAGCTTCCTGCGCTACGCCGACGTCGCGCAGATAGCTCCCAGCGTCCCTATCGTACAGGATGCCACCTCCGCCGAGCACAAACAGATCGAGCTTCGCGATTTCTTGCTCGGCCTCTTCACGCGTCAGATCCCGGATCTCCAACGCGTGTTCGACGCCGTGCCGCTGCAGCGTATCCTCGGGATCGCGGGTGAACACCGTGAACTCGGCGTCGAGCGACATCCGAAGCTGCGTGAGGATCGATTCGAGAATAGCCTCGTCTCCGAGGTTGAGTCCTCCGTACGATCCAGAGATGCCTATCCTGACGCGGGGTTCGCCCATGGTGAGCACGGTGAGTGAACAATGCGCCTTTAAACGCCGGTCCCGTGCCGAGGGTGTGCGTCGTGTGTAACGCTGCGGGAAAACCGCAGAGAGCGCAGGGATTGCTCGATTTAATCCCTCCCGACAGCCCTCTCAATCGCTTGTGACCGGGGAGGATGGAACGATTTCCGATGCAGCAGATCACCGGAACGGGCGAAGAAACCGATCGGATGCGGTGCTCGATCCTCGATCATCTAGACACGGAAGCATTCGTTGGTGTAACCTCCGGAATCAAGGGATGGGCCGGATAAGAAAGGACTCACCAGCTTTTGTGGCGATTTCAGCCGACTGCATACCGTTCGCCACGTACTCACCATTGTCTCGACCATCCACTAGACCCATTTCCTCACCCTCCCCACGCCGAACGATGGAGACGTCGGCCTCCGATCGAAGCCGCAGCATGCCGCCCACCTCGGATCGGACGAGCGCCCGAGAAAGACGGCCATCATTCCACGCGATGTCCACCTCGAATCCGCCGCGCGCTCGAAGGCCTCGCACCGCGCCATCTTGCCACGCCTGCGGGAGCGCCGGCAGCAGCTCGATGGCCCCGCCGTCGCTCTGCAGGAGCATCTCGGCGATGCCGGCCGTGCCGCCGAAATTACCGTCGATTTGAAACGGCGGATGATCGTCGAACAGGTTCGGAAGCGTCGACCGGCGCAGCAGCGCGAGCACGTTCTCATGGGCACGCTCCGCGTCGTGAAGCCGGGCAAAAAAATTGATGATCCAAGCTCGGCTCCATCCCGTGTGTCCGCCGCCGTGCTCCAGCCTCTTGTCGATGGTTCGCCTGGCGGCGTCAAACAGCTCCGGCGTATCGGCGCCGATCGTCGATCCGGGATGGAGTCCGAAAAGATGCGAGATGTGCCGATGGCCCGGCTCTGCCTCTTGAAAATCCTCGATCCACTCCTGCAGCGTGCCATCGGCGCCCACACGCACCGGCGGAAGACGATCGGCGGCGGCGGTCAACCGCTCTATGAACGCCTCGTCCATTCGCAGGATCGTGGCAGCGGCGGTCGTGTTCAGAAAGAGTTCCTGGATGATCTGCACGTCCATTGTGGGCGCGTACGTAATCAGTGTGGCTTCCCCTGTCACGGGATGAACGAACGCATTCTCGGGCGAATACGACGGCGAGGTGACGAGATATCCTTCCGGGGATTCCACGAGGAAATCCAGCACGAACTCAGCCGATCCTTTCAAAACCGGGTAAGCGACGTCGCGCAGGTAGGTCGTGTCGGCCGTGTACTCGAAATGGCGCCACAACGGCAGCGTCATCCATGGGCCACCCATCGGAAAGGTGCCCCATTGGATCGCGTCGTGAAGTCCTGTGCGGCCGAATACGTCGGTCGTGTGGTGCATTGTCCACCCGCCCGCGCCGTACATCTTGCGGGCCGTCACCGCGCCCGGCACGCGCAGCCGATCGACGAAGTCCACCAGCGGCGCCATCGTCTCGGGCAGTCCGGTGGGATTCGCCGGCCAGTAGTTCATCTGGAGATTGATGTTCGTGTGATAGTCGCTGCCCCACGGCGCTTCGATGTGCTCGTTCCATATCCCTTGCAGATTTGCCGGCAGCCGTCCCGGCGGACGCGAGCTGCCGAGAAGCAGGTAGCGGCCGTATTGAAAGTAGAGCTCGACGAGGTGGCGGTCCCTGCCTCCGCCGCGGACGACCTCCAGACGTCGATCGGTCGGCATGTCCCCCGCGGACATTTCCGCGGCAAGTTCCAGTGACGTTCTCTCCATGAGATTTCGGTGCTCGTCGACGTGCCTCTCCCGCAGCACGTCGGCGCCCGCGGCTGCAGCTTCATCGATCGTCCGGCGAACTTCCTGGAGCGGGTCGATCGATCGATCAAAGTTAAGGTTGGCGGCATCGTAATCCGTCGCCATCGCGACGAGCAGCGTCGATTCACGAGCCCCTCTGACATGCAGGGCGTCCCTCGCCGGATCAGCCTCGATCGAGCCGCCATCCACAAGCACTTTGACCATGCCTGCGAAGCGCATGCCGGGGCCGGCGGGGCCGCGGCTGGTGTCGGCGGGATTCTGAATCTGCCCCTCCAGGATGAGCTCGCCGGAATCGGTGATTCGCACCGCAGCATCCTGCTCACGCGAGAGTCGGAGTGAAAAGGACGTTCCCTGCTCGTCGTCGGTCTGAAGCGTAACGACCACCACATCGTCCACCGCCGATGCAAACACTTCGCGCCTGTACGACCCCGGACTCGTACCGTACCGCGTCGTCGCCATGCCCGATCCGAGGTCGAGCTCGCGCCGATACGACGACGTGTCGGCTGCCGAGGTGTTCTCAATCCAGAGATCCATGAAGGTCTGGTAGGATCGCACAGACGCCGGTGTCGCAGTGAGATGGCGCTCGGCGACATCGGTCGCCTTCGTACTCTGCCCCTCGAAGATCAGGGTCCGCACCTCATCCAGGTGCGCAAGCGCATCCGGATTGTTGTCGTCGATCGGCTGGCCTCCCCAGAGCGACTCCTCATTCAGCTGTATCCGTTCGCGATCGACGCCGCCAAAGACCATTGCGCCCATGCGCCCGTTGCCGACGGGCAGTGCCTCGACCCACTCGTCGGCCGGCTGCCGGTACCAGAGCCGCATCGACTCGGCATATTCGTCCGACCAGCCGTCGGTCACTTCCGAGGGAGAGGTAAGGGCAGCGGAATCGTCGCCGCGATCCGCCGCGGGTTCGGAAGCGGCATACCCGGCGAGCGCGATGAATACGCCTACGAGGAGGATGTGTACGGCAAGTTTCGGAACGCGTGGTGCAGATGACATGGGCGGTGATAAAGATCAGAATGGTTGTTTTGCCGAGTCCGATGGATCAGCACCAAAGCCGGTAAACAGACATCAGAACCGTGCGCCGACCCTATCGCTCGGCACCTCATCGCTACAGCACCTCCGGCAGGCGATCTACAAGGCGATCCAGAAAAGCGCGCTGCGCCTCGTTGATCATAGTGCGAGCCGACTCGACGTCGAACCATCCGCCGCGATCTACTTCCGGGAATGCCTCTCGACGTCCGGATCGCGGCGGCCACTCCATTTCAAACGTGTTGCTCCTGACCTCGCGGACGTCGAGATCCCCCTCGAAGGCCCAGGCTTTAACCCGCTTTCCGCCTTTCTGCTGAATCCAGCCGAGATCCAGAAAGATACCGCCTGCGGGGACAGCAGTAGACGTTTCTTCCGCGAACTCGCGCCTGGCCGCATCGAGATCCGCCTCGCCCTCATCCACCAGCCCCTTGGGAATGCTCCAGTATCCCGCGTCTTTCTTTTTGAAGAAGGGTCCGCCGGGATGCACGAGAAAGACTTCCACGCCGTCGTCCGTGCGGCGGTACATCAAAAGCCCCGCACTGTACTTCATCGATTCAGCCGTCGCCCGATGCGGAGTTGATATCGCGCCGCAAACCGCCCGCTGTTGTGCGCCCTGCAGCACGTCGGACACGCATGAGCGCGACGAACGCGGCGATAGAACGGATATTCCATTCCGCATTCACGGCAGATGCCGACATACTTGGAAGAGCTGTCCGCGATAGGAGGACCGTCGTAGAGGCGAGTTGGATCAGCGCCGGTGCTGCGCGCGATCGCCTTCCATTCCTTTCCATGACCGCTCTTGCCGCGCGTCTCGAAATCTATGGCATGCGCAATTTCATGGCGCGCGACGTCCTCCATCTCCGACCATCCGAGTCTAGAGGCATGAAATCGCGACAGGGAGATCACGCGCACCCTGCGGCCCGCCCGTTCCCACAGGCACGTCCCGAGACGCCGGCGCGCACGGTCAAACTGGAACTGCCATCCGAGGGACTGCAACGTTCGTCCGAGATGCTGGGCGCCGAGCGTCGCCATAAGTCGCTGCGACTTAATGCGAATCTCCGACAAATCGTGCATGAAACGTGTGGACGTGCGAATGGCGCCATGATCTACAGCACCAATCTACGAACTACGAGGGTCGTCAGGTACCCATCAGGTCCCTTTCCGCACGTAATTCAGCGATTTGCTCGTGCGCATCGTCTATCCTCCCGGCATGAATTAGCTCCTCAAGCTCACCAGCCGCCCTCGAAATGCGCGTAAAGCCCAGGTTTGCGGCCGTGCCCTTGAGGTTGTGGGCGCGGCGTTCGAGCTCGCCGATGTCAACCCTGACGAGCGCCTGCTCCAGCGCGCTTATCTGCTCCGGAAAATCGGCGACGAACTGCCGGACGAATTCGTCGATCTTCTCGCGATCCCCGTCGAGCATGTGATTCAGGCGCGTAGGGTCGAACTCGGCATGTATCGTGTAGCCTTCGGAATACCCGTCCCCGCGAATGGCGCCGTCGCCCCCGAGCGTCTGCGCAGCTCCCAATCCCGGTGCGCCTTCGACCCGCTCGTCGTCCGGCGGCGCAACCTTGAGAACGCGCTCGATCTCCGCGTGCAGCTCGTGACGCTTGAATGGCTTCGAGACATAGCCGTCCATCCCGGCATCCTCGCAGTCGGACCGATCCTCGTCGAGGGCGCGAGCGGTTATCGCGATGATGGGTGTATGCCGCCCCGTGTGCGTGTCGTGCTCCCGAATTGCAAGCGTCGCATCGATGCCGTTCATCTCCGGCATGTTGATGTCCATCAAAACGACGTCGAAGGTGCCGGTGCGGCATGCATCGACCGCTCGGATGCCGTTGGCCGCGATAGTGACGTCGTATCCTCCACTCTTCAGCATATAGCACGCCACCTTCTGGTTGATGACGTTGTCCTCCGCAAGGAGCACGCGAATTCCCACATTTCCGGTCTCATGCGGTGGAATGGACTCCAGAATCGCCCCTGGCTCCTCCCCAGTCCGCTCCGTCTCCGATTCCGCCTTCGATTCCGATTCCG
>CAZKNF010000035.1:8559-35901 GCA_964554105.1 uncultured Rhodothermales bacterium
ATCCACGTTCGCGCCAAACGCTCGCACGACCGCATCGTACAATTCCACTTCGACAAACGGCTTCATCACACATCCGGCAATGCCAATCTCGCCGCTCCGTGAATCGACATCCGCACGGACCGTAGACGTCAACAATAGTATGTCGAAACTCTCGTCGGGCGCGAGTTCACGAAGATCGGTGGCGACCTCGAATCCGTCCAGGTCAGGCATATCCAGATCCAGCAGGATGATTTTCGGCGGCCCGTTTGCCTCCACAAGGCTCAGGGCTGCGCGGCCGCTAGGTGCCACGGTTGCATCCATCCCCCACTTTGTTACCATTTCCTGCAATATGCGCCGGCTGGTCGCGTTGTCGTCCACGATGAGAACGGATTCGCCCTCTAGCACATCGCCCTCTGGCGAAAACGGCGCGGTATTCGTCGTCTCGAATGCGGCAGTGAAACGAAAGGTCGATCCGACGCTCGCGTTGCGGCTTACCTCGATGCGCCCGTTCATCAATTCGATGAGACGTTTCGAGATGGCGAGCCCGAGACCCGTTCCACCGTATTCCCTCGTCGTCGAGGAATCTGCTTGCTCGAACGCTTCGAAAATGCGCTCCTGCTTTTCCGCTGAGATGCCGATGCCCGTATCGCGTACGCTGAACAGCAGTTTAAAAGGTTCGCTCGCGGGCAGTGCCGTCACGTCGACGAGCACTTCACCCTCGCTCGTAAACTTGACGGCATTCCCAACGAGATTCACGAGCACCTGGCGCAGACGGTTCGGGTCGCCGATGACCATGCGCGGCACGTCGGGCGCGACGCGGCATGCCATTTCGAGATCTTTCTCGTGGGCACGGACGGCGAGGCCGCGCAGCGTATCCGAAAGGAGCTCGTGAATATCGAATTCGACCGGTGCGAGGTCGAGCTTGCCGGCTTCTATCTTCGAGACGTCGAGCACGTCATTAATGATCGTCATCAGGCTGGATGCCGACGTGGTAATGATGTCGACGTATTTCGATTGCTCGGATGTGAGGCCCGTTTCGCGCATGATTTCGGCCATCCCGACGATGCCGTTCATGGGCGTTCGAATCTCGTGGGACATGTTGGCCAGGAATTCGCTTTTCGCCTGATTCGCCGCCTCGGCGGACCTCTTCAGCTCCGCCTCCTCCTGAAGCTTCTGCTGGATGAACTGCGTCTGCTTCCGAACGCGGCGCCGGAGCATCGATACCCAGCCGAAGGCGAGAAGCGTCAGAAGCAGGACACCCCCCAGCGTGCCCGATAGAAGCCCGGCCGTCCATATCGACGGCGTCGCCAGTACGACCACGTCTTCTTCCGAGCTCACCAACAGCCGGAAGGACGAGAATGACACCGAGCTGATCGACGACTCCACGCGCGACGAGAATATGCCCGTTAACCGGAGACGGCTCTGCGGCACGAGGTCCTGCACAAAGGCAAACCGGGCCGCATCGCTCGGCAAATGAGCCTCGAACAGGAGTGCCCCAGCCTGCATCTTCAGTATGTAATCGTTCGATTCCACCTCAGTAGTTAGTAGAGTCGCGTCCATTTGCACCCGCTGGGCGTCGAATGCTCCGGTCAGAGCCTGCTCCGGAGAGATGACGGTTGGCGGCGGAAGTGAATCCGATCCGATCACGTGAAAAATGGCTTCCTTCAGCGACGGTGTATAGCCGCCCGGTGCCACAAAGCCGACCACGTCGACTCGATCACCCGGCTCCAGATGATTGGCGAAATAGTTGGTGTGGATGTAGATGCCGCCGCCCGCGTCTTCGACGAAGACATGCCCACCCGGACGCCGTAGTGTGACGACACCTTCAATCCGCGCCCGGTGCTCCACGTCTGCGCCGGGCATATATCGCAGTAAATGGTCGATCTCCTGAACCGGCTGATCGAATGGATCGCCTTCCGGCCTCCTAAGAACGGTGACGTAATCGAGGCTCTGCACGAACAATATGATGCCAGTGAGCTGACCTTTTCTGTTGAATTTCGAACCGCAGACGCCACTAATCTGAACACGCGAGTCGATCAGATCAACCGGGAGTTCGTCCTCCTGCATGTCGGGCAGTTGGACCGAAAAACGCCTGAAGCCGGAAGCGACCGTCAGCGTGGCGTGCCCGTATTCGTCGGCTTCGACCTGCTGCACCACCCCCTCCACCTGCGACCACCGGCTGTCCTCCTGGCCCGTAAACATCCGATCTAGCGATCTCACACGCGTGTCCGGCAGATCAGCCCGCCCGATGACCTCAACCGTCGGCTTGTCGATTTGGGGGGCAAACTCGCCGGGACCGCTCCATCCTTTGACCTCCACAAGATCACCTTGCGCGAACGATTTCTCGATGTCCGACGCGTGCACGAATATCGCGTCGGTGCCATCCTGAATGAACAGCAGCTTCCACGCGGAATCGTAGTACGTGACGACGCCGCGGACGTGTACGGGATATCGGCGTGATGCTTCGTCGGACGTCAGCAGCCGCACGTCCTCGATCTGTGTCAAAACCGGAAGCTCGCTCTCGCCTTTCTCCGATTCGTCGTCGTCTCCATACACCGTCAGCAACGTGTCGCTCGGAACGAGGACCTGAAAGAGAATGGGATCATTCGGATTCTTTCGATTCTCTTCGGCGACGCCGCGGACGCGGATGCGCTTTCCGAGGAGTGTCAGGTTGTGTCGGATGTCGTACTGCCGAAGGCGGATGAGCGCACTGGCGTTTCCATCCTTGACCGTCAGAGAGAAAACGCCGTCGCGGATCTGCGCATCTTCGACAACCCCTTCGGTCTCGATCCACGTGCGAAGCGAGGAACCGAGTCTGGATAGTGAAATCTCTCGTGGAGACGGAAACTGCGGCTCGTGTTCCAGACGATTAATACGGGGCTCGGCCATTCCGCCGACGGACGAGCCTGACAACGCATCGATCTGGATTCGCTGGCCGGCATCGACGTCATATTCGTGTCCGGCGGCATCGACATACGCGCCTCCGGTAGAATCCTGGACGTAGAGCACGCCCCAGGTCGGATCGTAGTACGTCACGGTCGCTTCAAGTGAGGCCGGATGATCGCCGATTCCATCCGCCGCGGCGCGCGCTACGGCTTCGGCCGTCGTCAGGACATTCGGCAGCGTGCGCGAGCCGGGAGCGTCGCACCCGAAAACGAACAGTACGGCAAGCAGTACGACGCTCGATCGTTCAGATAGGTAGAAACACGGCATAAAATCATGTTCATATGGACGGCCGCTGCCTACGTACCGAACACTATGTCCCGGACCGCAATCCGTCGCCCGGGTATCTTTCTGCTGATCTCTCTAGTATCGGTCGACTACCCCACAACTTAACGCGCGGGAACGGTCGCCCTTTACAGGCCGTTTACACGATCGTCACATGTGTACATTCGCTTACACTCGTGACTCCGATATTAGCCATTCGGTTAAGGGCACCATTCTTCGGCCGAATCGAGCGCCGCTGAGCCCCCGAGCAGACATTTTTCACGCCGTAGTTTTGCATAAAGGCATGAAATTTGTAGGTTTATATGGTAGCACTTGAGTGAGCACACCACAACCCTTCAGCCTGTAGACGTGTGGTCCCTTCGGATGTGTAACCTTATGGATGTAGTTCGCCAAAAATCCATTTGAGACATGCGATATCGACTTACCATTCTATTCAGCGCCTTCCTGGCTGCACTTCTTCTCGTTGCTACACCCTCATTGGCCGCCGAGGTCGAGATCTCGCTGCGCGGATCGCCGAATTCGATGGTACGTCAGAACGACGTCGCCAAGACCCTTGGCTATAAGTTCGTAAAGACGCCTGATCAGTTGTCCACGCTGGTGGAGGAAGGTGAGTTTGTCGCGATACCCGGCAATGAGGACCACGTCGTACTGAGATCGGTGTCGTATGCGTACGCGCGTCCGGAACTTCGCTTGTTCATCGAGCGGTTGTCAGAACAGTACCATGAGGCCACCGGTGAACGGCTTGTGGTGACCAGCCTGACGCGTCCGACGACGGAACAGCCCCGAAATTCGCACGAACTCTCGGTGCATCCAACCGGCATCGCGGTCGATATCAGAATAAGTGACCGAAGGGCTTCGCAGCAGTGGCTAGAGTCGGTGTTATTGAAGCTCGAGCGACAGAATCTGTTGGATGTCACGCGGGAACGGTGGCCACCGCACTATCACGTCGCGCTGTTCCCGGCGGAGTACGCCAATCATGTCGAGTTGATGATCGGCGCGGAAGCCCTCGCAGAAGCCCTTGAATTCAAGGATGCGAAGGAAGAGGAGCGTCCGGAAGAGACCGTTAAGTCGGCACCGGCGACGGCGACCACGGCTGCGGTAGCGATTCCTCCGATGGAGCAGGATGACCGCTCATGGAAGCACGTCATGATATTGGCCGGTCTCCTCCTCGCGGGCCTGTTCTTCGGCGTCGGCTACTGGCGAGGCGTTTCAACGACGGCGGTGACGGAGGAGACTGAGGCAGACTCTTCGCCTCCTGGCGCCTAGTTTTTAGTCACTCTGCTTTCTCTTACTCGTTCTGGCCGTTCGGCGCCGCCTCGTCTTCCAGAGCGGCCATGAAGGCCACCACATCGCGAAGCTCGCGTTTCGTCAACAGGTGGCCCATCGGCGGCATCGCAGACGGCGCGTTCTGTCTCTCTGCGACATTCGACTGCAGGATACGCTGTTCGTCTCCGTCAGCCGTCTGTATGACGAGCGATTCGTCGGATTCGTCCTTGAGAATGCCCGTCACCACGTTTCCGTCGTCGAGCGTAACCGACACCGAACCAAAGCCGGGTGCGATGCGGGCGCTGGGCGCGACGAGAGATTCGAGAAGCTGCTCGTTGCTCAGCTGCGAGCCGATCGTCGTTAGTTCCGGCCCAACGTCACCGCCGTAGGTCCCGATCGCGTGACAGCGAACACACTGGGCGGTCTCGTCATCGAATACAATTCGAGCCCCGCTGCGCTCGTCGCCACCGAACAGAGCCTCTCGATACTGCGCAACGGGATCGTCGGACGGAATCGAAGAACGGTACGCCTCAACGCTCGAGGCAAGTTCATCCGATTCACTCGCCTCAGCAGCTTCGAGCACATCGAGCTCGAGGTCAGGCTCGAGCTCGCCTTCACTCAGCCGCTCGACGAGATCTCCTAGAACCTCGCGCGTCTCATCCGAGCGTACCTCTCCTAATGCCCCTATCGCACTCTGGCGCTCCTCGATCGTGCCGACTCGAAGCGCCGCCGCCAGCAGCTCGGCCTTCGTCTCATCAGGCAGCGACAGCGTCGGGATCAAGCTCACGCCTCGCATGCGGACTCTCGAGCTCTCATCATTCAACGCCGTCCGGACGGCCTCCTCCATCGTCTGCGGCGCCATCTCATTCAGAGCATTGAGCGTCGCCACCCTGACATCCGGAGACTCGTCATCCTGCAGTCGCACCAGGAGATGCGGAATTGCGGATGCTATCTCGAGCCGCGCAGCCATTTCAGACGTGGCGATCCTTACGATATCGCTTGCGTCCTGGAGGTTCGGTTCAATGAGCGGCTCTGCGGCAAGCCGAGCAGCGTCGGCGTCGCGCTCCATCGGACCGAGGTATACGCCGTCTACGCGATCCAGCGGCGAGGGTGTCGGCCAGATTCCGAGCACCGCAATCGCCTCTGCTCGCATCGTGTCGGGAGCTTCTCCCCGCAGCGCGAATGCGGCGAGTCGATGCGCCGCATCGTCCGTGCCGACGCGAAGATTTGCATTGATCGATCGACGCAGGAATGGCTCGCTCGAAAACGGCAGATCTGACAGCACACGGGCAAGCGCGGGCAGAGCTGATTCGATTCCCCCATCGTCGTTGATTGCGCGGGCAGCCTCCGTCACAACGTGCTCCGAATCATCCTCGAGAAATGCACCGGCGCCCCGATGCTTCATTCTTCGCAGCGCAACGACTGCGGCCTTCCTGACTGCCTCCGACGAATGGGTCGCCAGCGCCGTTACGGAATCGCCGTTGCCTGTCCGCGCAAGGGCGAGCGAACCTGCGTGCCGCAGATACACGTCATCACCATCGTTTTCGTCCAGCATGTCTACGATAGCCTCGAACGCAGGAGCATACGCCATCCTCCCCAACGCCTCGGCCGCAAAAAATCGAACCCGCGGAGAACTGTCCCGCAGCAGCGGCACCAGCGAGCTCGCCGCCACCTCGTGGTCCACGTCCCCGATGATTTTTGCAGCCTGGGACCGGACTTCCGCATCCTCATCCGCCAGGAAGGCCGGCAGCAGCGCCGCCTTCGATGCATCCCCCCGTGCAAGCTGCCACAGGCCCCACAAACCATGCAGCCGCGCAACGGTATTCCCACGTTCTTCAGCCGCCGTGAGGAGAACGGTCTCCGCTCCTCGAGAGGCCAGCTCGAACTGCGCCTTCCGGCGCACTCGCATGTCGGCGTGACCGAGCAGACCGGCCAGTTCGCTGTCCGAGCGGTCGGCAAAAGATTGGCCGAGCAGCCGTGCCGTCTCCTCCTGAATCGGCGTCGCAGGTCCCGACAGCTTCCAGATGCGGCCGGCGCCCCTCGAACGCCACCCCTCGATCCAGTCCGCCGCGTACAAGGCACCATCCGGACTGATGGCGATCCCTACGGTCAAAACGCCGCTCAAGACGACACTATCTCGGTTCACCTCGAAGCCGGCGCCCTTTTCGTCGAGACGAAATCCGTGTACATTGGTCGTCGCCGTAGAGCCCGTGAATTCGGATACGAAGAAATGGTCGTGCCATTCCTCCGTCAGCGCGGTGCCCGGATTGTAGACAAAACCCGCAGGACCACTGTGATAGTTCGCTATCGGAGGTAGAATGAAAGCGGCCTGCCCCTCGAACCGGGGCTTAAACAGCTCCTCATCCATCCACACGTTGTAGCGGTTGTTCTCCGGGTCCGTGTACTTCCCCCACTGCCAGTGGGTACGCCATCCGCTGTCGGATCCCTCGACGATGTAGACGATCCGCTCCTCCTCACCCGCATGGTCCCCGTCATTGTCGACGCTGATCAGATTGCCGTGCGAATCGAAATCGAACTCGTGGGTGTTCCGCAATCCGGTGGCGAAGACCTCGAAGCCGGACCCGTCGGGTTCTGACCGGAATATTGCACCTTGATACGGGTTGACCCACTGCCGGCCGTCCGGCCCCGTCACATTGTAGCCCATGTCGCCGACGGACCAGTAAATGCGCCCGTCCGGACCCGTCGTAATGCCGGACACCCCGTGCCCGTTGAAGCCGGGATGGACGCCATATCCGTAGCTGAACGTGGCCATCTGATCCGGGAGCCCGTCTCCCGTCGTATCCTGAAGACGCCACACGTAGGGTGCCGCTCCCAGGTAGATTCCGTGATCGTTTACTAAAAGTCCCCCGAGCACATCGATTTCCGGCTCATCCAATCCTTCCATCAGAATCTGCGCCCGGTCGGCGACGCCGTCGCCGGAACGATCCGAGATATGAACCAGGCGTTCTTCGAACACTCCCAGATCGCGCCAATCGTGCGAGCCGTCGTCGTTATGATCGGGCAGCCAGTCTTCATTCACGTCGCTTCGCTCGGGGGCCAGGTCCTGCTTCAGGAAATCAACAAAATCCTCCACGCTTCGCTGCGCCAGCCCGACGGTCGTCCAGGTCGGATGCCCCCGGATGTCCAGGTATCCCGCCGTGCGGTCCGAAACGGTCACGTAGAGCTCCCCACGATCATCGACATCGATCGCAATCGGACTTTCGATTAGCTGCTCGGTTGCCCAGAGCTGAAGTTCGAGGCCTGGAGCAGGCTGCGCGGTGATATCCGCCCGAATTCGCTGCGCGAACGCGGATGCCTCGGCGGGATCCAGTTCCAGAGGATCCTCGGGACTGATCTGCTGTACCCCGGCCACCGGGGCCGTCTGGAGCGCTCGTTCTGGTTCATCCGTCGTCTCAATGGGCTCGCTCGCTGCGCCGCTTTCACCGGTCGACCGGCATCCAGGTACGATGACAAGAATGATGCTGAGAACGACGAACGAGATTCCTTGAGAAGTGCGCATCGCGATTGAAGTTGAGAGCGAATTGAAGGCGTTATATCCGCCTGACATGCCTCATCTAACTATTCGGAAGAAGCAGCATCTTAGAGTTATTCGGATGAAGCAGCACTTTAGAGCCAGGCAGTCACCACGAGCAAAACGATTAGACCCGTGACGCCGATGATAGTCTCCATGACCGTCCACGATTGAAGCGTCTGCTTCTCCGTCAATCCCATGAATTGGCTTACGAGCCAGAATCCGGAATCGTTGACGTGCGAGAGCACGGTGGCTCCGCACGCTATCGCAATCGTTACGGCGCCCATGAGCGGGGCCGAGACGTCGCCCACTTCGATGATCGGCGCCATCAACCCGGCCGTCGTGACCATCGCGACGGTCGCCGACCCTTGCGAGACACGCACCACGGTCGCGATTAGAAAACCGAACAGGAGAATCGGGAGGTTTGTTGCCGCCATCACTTCCACGAGGGCATCTCCTACTCCGGTCGCGACGAGCACGTGTCCGAAGACGCCGCCCGCACCTGTGAGGAGTATGATCATTCCAACCGGCTCCATGGATCTCGTCGCTACGCGCTGCACTTCGTCGGCCGAAAAACCGAGCCGGATGCCCAGAAAATAGAAGGAGAGGAGCGCGGCGAAAACGAGCGCAGTGAATGGATGACCGATGAACGAAATCCAGCCTCGGAGGGTGCTTCCCTCCTCCAGCATCACGCCGCCGGCCGTATTGAGAAGGATGAGCACGAGGGGAAGGCAGATAATCGAAACGACCATTCCGAATCCGGGAAGCCGCCGAACCTGGGAATCGTCCTCTGGCGGCACCTCGACTCGCATGTATTCGGGCACCGCCACGTTGATATGCTTCGAAATAAAGGTGCCGTACAGGACGCCGGCGACGGCGGCGGGCACACCGGCTATGAGGCCGAAAAAAATGACCCAGCCCAGGTCCGCACCGATCAATGAGGCGACGGCGACCGGCCCGGGAGTCGGTGGGATGAAGGCGTGCGCCACCGCAATGCCGCTGACCAGCGGAATTCCGTAATACAAAATCGACTTGCCGGATCTGTCCGTTAAGTCATATACGAGCGGGATGAAGAGGATCAACGCCACTTCGAAGAACACCGGTACGGCAACGATCAGACCTATAAGGGCCAGCGCCCAGTGGGCCCGTCGCTCCTTGAACGTCCGGACCAGCGTGTCGGCAATTCGGCCGGCCCCGCCCGACACCTGGATGATCTCCCCGAGCATCGTCCCTACCCCGATCACGACGGCGATGTATCCCAGCGTTCCGCCCATACCCTCGCGGATCGCATCGGCAACCTCGTCGATCGGGATTCCGCCGAGTATGGCGGCGAGCATGCTGACGGCAAGCAGTGCGATGAATGCCTGCAGCCGTACGACGATGATGAGCAGAAGCAGCAGCGCGACGCTGCCGACGGTGAGCAGAATCAGAAACGTCGTAGACAAGGTCTCGGGCCGGAAGGTGACCGGATGCGGTGGGCGTGATGCGGGAGCATGGAGACTCCGGCGCCGAAAGTATACCTACTTTAAGGGTGTTTATGCCAGTCTGAACTTAGATCGCCCTCAGCGCCCAACCCGCCGCACCTCTACGACCTCGATCAGAAGGTCTCTTTCCGGGTCGATCTCCAGCGACATGGGCTCGGCGGATAATTCAAAATCCACTACGGTGTCCCGGTCGGATAACGCGGCATGCACCACGACCGGACCGTCGTCGGTCTGAAATGCGAGCACGAGCGGTGCGTTGAAATCCGGCCATTCCTCCGACTGGACCTGGTCGATTCGAACGGTTGCACTGCTCGTCGCAGCATCCCACGTCCATTCCACATCGATCCGTGGAAATCCGGGCTCGAACACCCATTGGTCGAAGAATGCATTCAGATCCTCTCCCGATTCCGCCTCGAGTGACCTGCGCAGATCATCGGTCAGCACGGTCCCGTGTTCGAACATCCGATAGTACTGTCGAATTCCTTCGAAAAAGCTGCTGTCGCCCAGTTGTGTTCGCAGCATGTGGAGCACCCATGCGCCCTTGTAGTAATTGTTGGCATTGAGCAGCTGAAAGAGATTGTCCTCCTCCGGATCGACGATGGGACGGTGAACAACGTCGGACATCAGGTAACTCGCCCTGTACTCGTCCATGATTTCACGAAAGCGTTCAACCCCGTCCGCCTCCTCGAAGTAGAGCGCGGCAAAATACTCTGCGAATCCTTCTGATAGCCAGAGATGGTGCCAGTCGCTCTCCGTAACGGCATCGCCGAACCACTGATGTGCCGTTTCGTGCGCGACCGTAGTCTCGATGTCGATGCCCTCAGACAGGGCCTCTTCCGGATAGAAAATGGCCGTCACATTTTCCATCCCCCCAAATCGGGTGGATGACTGCACGTGCGCAAGCTTTGAATACGGATAGGGCGCGATCAGACGGCTGTAGTAGGCAAGCATATCGGCCGCCCGTCGAAATGACGGTGCAGCTGTTTCTGCATCGTGCGGGAAGAACCACGTCGTCACTTCCGCGCATGCCTCATCCTCCGCCTGGCACACACTGCCGAGGCGCTCGATCGCGAAATCTGCCGCACCAATCACCATCGTGTAGGTCGGGATCGGCTCGGGATTCACCCACCGCAGGACGGAAGGGCTGTCTTCGTCTTGCTGTGCGCCGTTTGCGATGACCTGCCTACCCGAAGGCGCCTCGACAGCGAAGCTCACGGACGCTTTGTCGCTCGGATGATCTATCGAGGGGAACCAGAACCGTGCCCGATTCGGCCAGTTGTCGGCAAAAGCGGTCGGCTCTCCATGGATATTCGTGCCAATGATGAGCCCATCGTCCGGCTCGCCGTGATAGGCTATTTCGGCACGCATCGTATCGCCCGGCTCAAGGACAGCCGGAACGGGGATGTGAAGCTTGCCTTCGCGGTATCGGTAGTCGAGAGCCGATCCTTCCGATCGAACAGACGATACGGCAAGACCGCTCAGGTCGAGAAACAGCGTGTCGCGTCGCGGGGATTCGACGAGCACATGCGCGGTGGTCTCTCCCCGGATGGTGCTGCCCGTATCCGGAAGCGTAATCGCAATCTCGTAGTGAAGGGCATCGAATCCGGGAGCATATGGGCCTGGTCCCGGTGCGATCCCCGCCTGGATCGGAGCCGGCTCCGGAAACAACTCTACGCTATCCGAGGCATGCGCACGGTCTTCCGCCGCCTCGACGGACTGCTCCGAGAGAGGCTCGGACGTGGTGCACGCCGACACGAGTGCGGCGCTGAACACCAGCAGGAAGATGGAAAGCAAACGCACGGATACGTCGAAAAAACTCACATTATTTCGGCCGACACGCTCGCCGGAACCCCAACCACAGCGAAGCCGTGTTATCCTGCCGGTGCTGCGACGATGTCGAAGTGAACTGTGATGTCATCGCCGGTGCGAAGTTGTCCGAACATAGCTGTCGGCGGTGACATGCCGAACTCCGACATTTTCATCGGGTAGCTCCCCGTAAAGCGAATCTTTCCGTCATCAAGACGCGTTGCCAGTACTTCGATCTGCACGTCTCTGGTCGTGCCGGTCATTGTTAGATTGCCGGACGTGGTCAGTGAAAAAGAACCATCTTCGGCGGTTGCACCGGTCGGCTCGGCCTCCGTTAACTCGTAGCTGATTTCCGGATGCTCATCGACCATCAATGCATCATGCATGAGCCGGTCCATGATCGTGCTTTTGCCGCTCTTTATATTTGCTGATTCGACAGTGAGCCGGCCGCTGCTTACGCCCGTTGGGGCTGCATCATCGCCGTTGACCTCGAACGTGCCTTCGATCTCGGTTGCCTCGACGGTCCAGTCGCTTCGCGTCGAGGTGCCGTCGATGGAGAACTTGCTGTCGGAATCGATCGTGTAGCTGGACTGCGCGCTGGCGGTATCCGCCGCGACCAGCAGCCCGATCATTGCTAATAAATACACGAGTATGACGATAGGATTATCGGAGTTGCGCATGGCATTTTTGATTAGATAAGTACCTGTCATTTTGATTTTTTATTATGCTGTGTCGGCCGATGGAGACGAGCAAACGGTCATCCGCACGCAGAAAAATAGAAGTTTAAACTCGCTTTCTACATACCCATCTCAAGCACGACGAGGATTATGAAAAAGAAGAAAAAGAGCGGAAGCGTCAGTAGCTCACGCCGGGATTTCGTTAAGAAAAGCGCCCTTGGCGCAGCCGCAGTGATAACCGGCTGCACCCCCAAAATGGCTGAATCTTTATCGCATTCGGCAGCGCCCGTAGCAGGCACGGCCGGCGCCGCGGTAATGGGAGCTAACGATCGGATTCAGGTTGGGTTCATCGGAGTCGGTGGACAGGGTTTTAATTCACACGTTCGCAACGTCATCAATCTCAACGATGACGGCTCGGCGCGACACGACGTGGAGATGAATGCAACGCCCGTTGCCGCCGTTGATGTCTTCGACAAGCGCCGCGATCGGGCAGTCGAGGAGATGCGCAGGTTGAACGCTGATGCAACCTCGTACGCGGACTATCGCGAGCTGCTGGATAACGACGACATTGATGCCGTCTTCATCGGCACCGTCGACCACTGGCACACGCAGATCGCACTCGATGCGATGGATGCGGGCAAGCATATCTACTGCGAGAAGCCGATGACACGGTATCTCGATGAGGCGTTCCTCGTCCACGACAAGGTGAAGGAGACGGGCGTTACGTTCCAGATTGGGTCGCAGTACTGCACGGAAGCCAAATGGCATCAGGCCGCTCAGATGATCCAGGACGGCAAGATCGGGCCGCTCGTTCTAGCACAGGCCGACTACTGCCGCAATAATCCGGACGGCGAGTGGAACTACGAAATCGACGAGGACTCGAACCCGGATCACATCGACTGGCAGGCCTGGCTCGGTCCGGTATCCGATCGTCCGTTTAGCGCCGATGAGTTCCACCGCTGGCGCAAATACTATCCGTACTGCGCGGGCATCCTCGGCGACCTCCTGGCCCACCGCATCCATCCCCTGCTCATCGCCACCGGTGCTCCTGAATATCCGACACGTGTCGCTTGCCTCGGCACGCGTCAGATCACGACGGATCGCGACGTGCCCGATAACACACAGGTACTCGCGAATTTTCCTAGCGGACTGACGATCATGGTTATCGGCAGCACGGTGAATGAGCAAGGTCTCGAACAGGTTATTCGAGGTCACGAGGGTTCCTTGTACTTCGGCGGCAACACCGTCGAGCTGCGTCCGGAGCGTCCATTCGCCGATCTGGTCGACCGCGAACAGCATAGCAACCTCGAGCCGACCGTCAATATTCCGGATCACATCGCCGACTTTTTCGGCGGAATTCGCGAAGACCGGCCGACAAACGGCAATATCGACGTGGCGATTCGCACACAGGTCGTAATCTCGCTCGCCGAGATGTCCGAACGCCTCGGCGAGATGCTTTACTTCGACGAGGAAACGCGCAAGGTCACGACCGGCAGCGGACGTGAAATCAATCCGATTACCTACGGTACGCTGGAGCTGTCCTAACGAACCGGCGGCGTAAATGCCCTCCGTCCGTCTCGCTCGTGTGGCCATGGCCTCCCGCTTTGAACTCGTGCTTCAAGGTGATGATGAGACCTGGCTGCGAGCGGCGGGCGAGGAGGCGCTGGACGAGATCGAACGGCTGGATCGCCAGCTCTCGATCTATAGCGCCTCAAGCGAGGTGAGCCGGATCAACGACCGTGCGGCCGATGGTCCGGTTCGCGTCGAGCCGAGACTGTTCGAGCTGCTGAAAACATCGAAGCAACTCTCCGAATCGACCGGTGGGGCGTTCGACATCACCGTTGCGCCGCTGATGCGGGCGTGGGGGTTCTTCCGTGGAACGGGCAGGCTTCCGGACGAAGCTTCGCTCGAGAAAGCGCGCGCGGTCACCGGCATGAATCTCGTTCATCTCGATGAGTCGGATCGGACCATTCGGTTCGAGCGGAAGGGCGTGCTGCTGGATTTTGGCGCCATCGGAAAGGGCTACGCCCTCGATGAGGCCATGCTGATTCTGAAAGAAACCGGTGTCGAGCGAGCTTTTCTGCACGGCGGAACGAGCACGGCTTACGGTCTTGGCACGCCGGAAGATGGTACTCAATGGCAGGTTGCCATTCCCTATCCCGGCAAAGAGAAGTCCTCAGACGAGGAATCTGTTTTGGCTGTCGCGCCGTTGGAGAACGCATCGCTGTCAGTATCAGCCGTATGGGGCAAGGCCTTCGAGGCAGGTGACAAGACGTACGGTCACGTCCTGGATGCCCGGCGCGGCGTGCCCGTCGAGGGAGCGATGCTAACCGCCGTCATTGCTGAATCGGCCGCAGAAGCTGATGCGTTTTCGACGGCGCTTCTCGTGCAAGGACGTGACAGCGACCACTTGTTCGAACGTACGCGCGGCCAACGTACGCGCGACCAACTTCGTGCTTTATTGTTATTCCCTTCGGATGAGGACGGGGTCTTTGACACAACGAATTACAATTTCCCGACTCTTCCGTCCAACCGTCAACGCGCGAGTCCCGGACTCCCGTAGAGACGCTATTATTCTCTGACTTATGAATGTGAAAGATAAATTTCCCGAGGTACGCAATTCAGGCTTGAGCCGACGCAGCTTTCTTAAGAGGGGAGCGCTCATCCCGCTGGCCGGCGCGACAACCATGAGCGAAGCCATAGCCGCCGAAGCATCAGATATGCAGAAGCGCGGCCCGAATGACCAGGTGAATATGGCCGTGATCGGCTTTGGTGCCTGGGGCCGCGAGATCGCCACGACGCTCGGACGCCTGGAGGAGGCCAATGTAGCGGCCGTAGTCGATACGTATGACACCATGCTGACTCGTGCAGAGCGCAGCGTGCCGGATGCCGCAACATATAGTGACTACCGCGAGGTACTCGACGATCAGGATATCACGTCCGTGCTCGTCGCGACGCCTACACATCTGCACAAGGAAATCGTCGTCGACGCCCTGGATGCAGGGAAGCACGTATATGTCGAGGCGCCGATGGCCTCGAATATTGATGATGCACGAGCCATTGCACAGGCGGCCGCCGCGGCGCCGCAGCAGATTTTCCAGGTCGGATTGCTGTATCGATTCGAGCCTCAGTATCGTTCGGTTTTTCAGTTCGTCCGTAGTGGAGCACTGGGCATACCTACCATGGCACGTGCACAGTGGCATTCGAAAGAGAGCTGGCGACGCGCCTCTCCAAATCGTGAACGAGAGATGGAGCAGAATTGGCGGCTGGATCCCGAAGTATCGCTCGGCCTGATCGGCGAAATCGGAACGCAGCAGCTCGACCCTGCGATGTGGTTTCTGGGCTCACGCCCGACCAGCGTTTCCGGGCACGGCCAGATTATGTTGTGGGATGACGGCCGTGAAATTCCTGACACCATACAGGTCGTCATCGGATTTGCGGACGATCTGCACATGATCTATGATGCCACCCTTACGAATTCGTTCGACAAAGCCTACGAGATGTACTACGGTCGCGACAGCACCATAATGATGCGCGACTCGAAAGCATGGATGTTCAAAGAAGTCGATGCACCGATGGTCGGCTGGGAAGTCTACGCCCGGAAGGACACCTTCTATCGCGAGAAAGGCATCACATTGGCGGCGAACGCGACTCAGCTCGAAGCTCAGAACGTTGATCCCGCTGCGGACGATCCCAACGTCGAGACGCCGCTCTATTACGCGCTGGAGGACTTTTTAAACAACCATTCCTTCGGCCCTTATCCTTCCGCCGCCGGTGCCCAGGAAGGCTTCGAAGCCGTCGTACTCGCGGTCAAAGCAAACGAGGCTATTATGGGCAACAAACTTGTCGAAATTGACGAGGAGCTGTTCGAAGTGTAAGTCGCCGATTCAACCCTGGAAACTCCTGTCTTTCAAATTCGCCTCCGTACTCCTATGGCTACCTACGCATGATCTGGACCACACTCGAGAGGTACCGCGACGTCGGCCTGCTTATCCTCCGACTGGGCGTCGGACTTTCGTTCATGTACTTTCACGGATGGGGCAAGATCTCGGGCGGTCCTGAAACATGGGAGCAGTACGGAGGAAGCATGGAGCACCTCGGCATCACGTTCCTGCCGACGTTTTGGGGCTTCATGGTTGCATTCACGGAATTCTTTGGCGGCCTGTTTATCGCTATCGGGTTTCTTTTTCGTCCTGCCGCCGCCCTCCTCATGATCGCGATGATCGTAGCTACAAATATGCATATTCAGACGGGCCGCGGCGGACCGGCGCACTCTCTCAAGATGGCATTTGTATTTGCCGGGTTGATCTTCATCGGACCGGGCAAATACAGCGTGGATGCTTTGATAAACCGCAGACGCAAGACGACGAGCCTCGGGCTCTGACGATCGATCGACTTACGACACTATGAAAACGCTGTCTTTTTGCCTTTTCATCGTTCTCGCAGGCGCGCCGCTCGCGGCGCAGGACTTTTCCGTCTCCCAGCTCGAGGACTCACCGCGACATCACGAATGGATTGAGATCGACGCAAACGGTCGCACGATCCACGCTTTCGCATCCTTCCCTGAGCGAGAGGACGATGCACCTGCGGTACTCGTGATTCACGAAAATCGGGGACTAACCGACTGGGTAAGGAGCTTCGCCGATCAGGTGTCAGCGGCCGGCTATATCGCCGTAGCGCCGGATTTGCTCTCAGAATTCGACGAAGAACATGAACGCACGAGTGATTTCGAAACGTCCGACGCGGCGCGAAACGCAATTTACGCGCTCGATGACGACCAGGTCACCGAAGATCTCGAAGCAGTAAGGTCGCACCTCGCCGGCATGCCGTCGTCAAGCGGCGATGTGGTCGTCGCCGGATTCTGCTGGGGAGGCGCACAATCCTTCCGATTCACGACAGAGTCGGATGCCATCACGGCCGCACTCGTTTTTTACGGCACCGCTCCGGAGGACGAAGAACGCTATGCCGAAATCTCTGCGCCGGTCTACGGCTTCTATGGTGGAGACGATCAGCGCGTCAATGCGACCATTCCCCGCACGCAGGAGCTTATGGACCGGCACGGAAAGCTCTACGATGTGGTGATTTATGATGGCGCCGGTCACGCGTATATGCGCAGCGGGGATGATCCCGCTGAGACGGGTCCAAACAAACGTGCACGCGATCAGTCTTGGGAGCGCCTCACTCAAATTCTCGCAGATCTTGAAGAGGAGCGTCCGCTGCGTTAATTCCCACATCGTAAAGAATCAACTTCCCGGACCGCATTCCGATTGCCGGAGCTAAACAGCCCGTATCCCTTTCGTGAGATACGGGCTGCCCTGTAAAACGAACAGTGTTCGATTGCGGTAACTCGTACAGGTCAGTGGACAGTACGATCGTACGTCGGTGCCCTCATAGGTCCGGCGTATCGTCCCAGCTGTTCGCCCCTACGTCAACGGTATCCGTGTGCCACGTAACTCCTCCGGCTACGGATTCGAGATCCGATTCCTCAAGCTCAGTGCCTTCTTCTGGCCACGTTTCGTCGGACTTTTCCGATGGCTGATGTGTAGTGCGTCGTTGTTTGTCGCGCATGATCTGGTCTCCTTATTTCTTCGGTGTAGGGAGTCTCTGTTCCAGCGATCTACACGTCAGGTGCAAGTGGCACGAAAAGTCCGTCAATGGGCTCGACTGACGTCGAGTCCGGAAAGCACGGAATCTTTCCACCTGCCGCCTCCTCAAGATCTCCGTCATGTAGTTCTCGTTCCTCGCTGTCGTTCGATTGAACGACTTTCTCCTCGCGGGAAGTTTTTCTGGGGTTTGCCATGATTCATGTACCTCCTGAATTGTTTTCGTTTGTTATACCTGAAGCGAGGAGCGGACGGCGACGTCCGGATTCCTCATTGTTTTCACCGACGTGTTGACCGACGTGCAGCATGACCTCTAATCGTTGACAGCCTCAACAAATCCTTCTTTAAACTCGGGATAGGAAAGTATGAAGAAGGACAGCACCATCATCAAAAGGCCGCCTATCAACAGCCACCTCCCGGCGTCGTCCTTGCGCTTGACAATTCCAAGTACCGTTGACCCGAGGCCGAATACGAATATGAGATCAAGGATTAGCATTCGTCCGGACTAGTTTGATGATTCTAGAGGGCCGTTGATAACACATGTTAATCCATGTAGGCATCACTAAACCCCTGCTTGATATCACCCCACGACGCTTGCAGGACGTCGTATGCATCCATCACGATACCACCGCCCGCAACCTGCTCGAGATCGTCATCCAGCAATCCCTCGTCCGCTGCGTCAGCCGATACCATGTTGTCGTGAGATCCTGTTGGTCTGTTCGTGTCCATAATTCACCCTTCATTGTTCGTCGTGTGAGTTTGAGTGCCTGTTTTCAGTCGAAGACGCCGACGACCCACTCCACCGCTGAGCCGAGAACATATCCCACATCGTAGGCCAGACTGGTTTCCGTTGTGATCTTGCCCCCGGCGACGGCCTCCAATTCGTCATCCGAAAGCTCGTAGTGGCTCATCTCGTCCTGGAAGAACGCGAGTGCCGTCTTCTTGGGAGTCTCCGAAAGCTGACGCTCGAACGCCGGATCGTCCTTCGTGCGCTGGTAGAGCTTCCGCAGCGACTCCTTGATCTGATCCCGCATGGCTGGATGCTCGTCAAGCCGCTCCGAGATGTGGCGGTCTGCATCCAGAGCCTCATAGAAATCCTCAAACGAGGCGAACCGAGTTTGATGTTGGACTGACATGTTTCCCTCAAGATTAATAGAGTACGAAACGCAATACATCATCTTGATATCCAACATCTGTGCCGTTCTATACGTTAATGGTTCATGTATCGAATTGGCGCGCTATATATCTTATGTACATTAAGCACTCTATGATTTGTAGATTGGTAGATCTATGATTGTAGAGTTGTATCTCTATTTTTATCTGAATTTAGGTTTTAATCGATGGTGTCGGAGAAAATCCATAAACTTTAAATAGTCGCCTTCCTGGATTCTAAAAATGTCGAGCATACGCTTGTAGCTTCCATGCGAATCGGCGAGACCGCGCTGCACGATTGCACGGACCTGACTTCGATTGAGCTCGCGGTCTAGGAACGGCTCTCGAACGACGTTCCAGAAGTCCTCGCCCTCCTCAGTCATCAGAGCATATCGCCGTCCAATGACGCCGTTAGTCTCTACTCCGTTGTGAGTCTTAACGCCCTTCTCGTCAGCGAGAGATTCGGAGACGATTCCGGAATCAATCAGCGCTCCGTCTGCCAAGCAGCATCCGACGTCGACAATACTCTGGATCTCTCGCACATTGCCTGGCCAGTCGTGGCCCTCCAGGACCGACCAGGCTGAAGGGGAGAATTGCTTGGCGTGGCCGATGGACGTGTTCGATTCGTCGAGGAAGTAGCTAACGAGCAGGCGCCAGTCATCCTCGCGTTCTCGGATGGGGGGAATGTGTACGTGCAGGTAGCGTAAACGGTAGTACAGATCCTCTCGAAACGTCTTCTCCGCAAGCATCTTTCGAAGAGGACGATTGGTGGCTGCCACGACGCGGACGTTGACCTTTCTGATTTGCGTACCTCCAAGCGGTTTTATTTCGCCTTCGCCCAGGGCTCTCAACAGCATGGCCTGAGCCCGAGGTGATAGCTCACCTACTTCGTCGAGAAAGAGAACACCACCATCCGCAGCTTCGAAGAGGCCGGATCTGTCACATATTGCCCCTGTGAAACTCCCTCGCGTATGTCCGAAGATCTCGCTGACGAGGAGATCGTCATTCTGGTATTGTGCGCAGTTAACACTGAGGAACGGGCGGCCGCATCGCGGGCTCAGAACGTACAGCGATCTTGCAAACAGTTCCTTGCCTACGCCGCTTTCACCAGTAAGGAGGACGGGGCGGTCGATGCGAACAAAGCGGGATAGCTTTTCTTGCGCTTCGCGAAGGGACCGGCTGACGCCGATCATGTGAACGGCCTCGCGGTTTCCCCATGTTCGGGCCGTGCATGCCTGGATTTGGGCTCCGAATTCCGTTAGTAGTTCGTTCATGGATCCCGGTTTTGAGAGGGAGCAGGATTAATCGTAACCGAAGGCCGGTCACTGCCTTGTCCGTCTCTTTAAGACACCTGGATCCAGGATTCATCACTCTCGAAGGCGACGAGATGTGAATTTTCTCCATTCTGACGAAGTGATTCTCAACGATGTGCATCCATGCCCGCTGGAATATCAACTGATGCCATTTCCACCAGAGTCATCGACGTCAGCTGTCGGAGGACGCATGCCTTGGCGGCTGGCAACGAAGAGTGGCAGCGGTACCGCGGCCCGTGGCTTTCTAGATTCTCGGCAGCATGAACTACCACCCGCTGAAGAATTGCGATGGCGGCTTCCGAAAGTCCACCAATATAGTTTTCGAAGCGACCTCCTCTTCGATAGTCCGGCATCGACTCCAGCCCCATAAATCGCAAAAACCAGTCGGCTCGGAATGTACCCGCCACCTCAATGATCCCCATGTAGTCGGCGATGATTTCATCGAGGAGATTATTTTGCATGGATCCGAGCATTCGACGAGTGTAGTAGTGCGCACATTCATGTTCGCGCCGTATGATCAGTGAAATGGCGCGCCATTCATCATCAGAAAGATTCATTTCTGTAGCAGGCACACCGCTGTACGGTCCATCGCTTAAGATGATGAATCTGTCCTGGTAGAGATGCTTCTTTGCAGCGAGTAAACCAAACTCGGCAGGCCAGTTACCGTCACGATGCGTTGATCTCCACAATGTTCGATAACGATGAACGCGGTCCCAGTTGTTGTATCCGCTGATAAGACATGCACCCATAGCTGATGGGATTTCTGACGGCTCGTTCTTGCGTGCGAGGGCACACACGAGTGCGACGAAATCTGAACGATTCGAGGTGATGATCAGAGGAATCCGTCCCGCGGCCGTGGGATGAATTTCAAGCTGGAGCCCCTGCGAGTCAGTCAGTTCGAGGTCGCATCCGTCCGGCGGGGCTGCACCGCGCAGCGTCGCAGCAGTATATGCAGCCGTGGCACTTATGCCTTCTCGGATCGGAAACTGCAGCTGGAGCAGCCGCTCTCTGAGACAGGCAAAGACTCCGATTGACTCGGCCTCGTACCTGTATTCATCCCATACCGCGACGAACGACTCGTCCTCCAGAGCCACGCTATGGGCGCAGTGAACAAATTTGTTCTCGTTGTAGGCCAGCAGTTCTTGGACGACCGGCGAATCGGCGCCTAAGCTGCTTAGATAGGACGACGTGTCGGCATCGCTCATACGTTCTCCAGCATCAACGTCCCTTTACCTCCGTTGACCCGGAAGTTTCGACCAAAGGGGTACTATCCTGCGCATCCCAATACGTGAATCTTCCATCCTTAACGATGGCCCTCACCATCGTCTTGCCAAGCACGTCCCCGCTGTCGTTGAATGTCACTCCTCCGCTCAGACTATACTGAGAACTGGCGCTTTTCAAGTGTTCTGCGACTGCCGTCGGCGCAACCGATCCGGACGCCTCCATCGCTTCGGACAGTAGTCGCACGGACTCATATCCGCGTGCAGCCCACGAATCAGGCCTCACGCCGTAGATGGTCTCGAATTTTCGATTGAATAGCTTGACTTCCTCCCGTGGATCGTCCGGATGAAAGACGGAGGCGACGATTACTCCGTCAGCGGCAGGGCCTGCCGCATCGATGAATTCAGGCGTGTCGAGCGCCTCGCCTCCGAGTATCGGCGCGTCCAGTCCATTATTTCGCATGTGTTTAACAAGGAAACCTGCCTGCGGCGCCATTCCGGCCAACAAGAGGGCATCGAACTCCATGTCTTTCCACTGAGCGACAAGTCGCTCATAAGCGGCTCTATTTGATGACGCAGATGGATCATAGGATTGCCGGTCGGCGATCACCAGCCCTACATCATGCGCAAATTCCTCCAGTGCATTGGCAAGTCCCAAGCCGTACTCATTTCGGACGTAGCAGATTACAAGTCGACGATAGCCGCGACCAGCCGCGAACTCAACCATCTGCCGTGCGATATCGCTGTCACTGTTCACACTCCGAAATACGAGGCGATGTCCACGCCGGGTCAGTTCAGGACTCGTCGATCCAGGTGTTAGCATTAACAGACCCGAATCGTCATAAATCGCCGATGCCGGTATCGAAATGTGTGAGTTGAGGTGCCCAATTACGGCGAAGACGTTAGGATCGTCTGCAAGACGCTGGGCCACGCGCCGACCCTCATTAACCGATTCTCTGTCATCTTCCTTCTGAAGGATCAACGGCCTCCCCAACACACCACCAGCATCATTTACTTCATCCTGCGCAAGCTTCATACCCTCCCAGAAGAATCCATCATAACGCACGGACCACGGCCATGCCGCCGCTATTACGACTGGTTGGCTCGTGCGGATTGCAAGCAACTCCCGCGTGGTTGCGACATCGCTCGTACGGCTGCATGATGTTGCAGATAACGCCAGAACGCACACCGTAAAGGCAGCCGCGCGCCGGGTCCTGATCAAGTTGTGGCGCTTACAATTCTCCATTGATTTTCCGATTAAAATATCATGCCATCTGACGACGGATGAGTTTGGCGAAAAGTCCTCCCTCATCTAAAAGTGCGGCATACGTGCCCTCCTGTACCACATTTCCGTTATCGAGGACGTAGATGCGGTCTGCGTTCTTTATCGTGCTGAGGCGATGGGCTACAACGATGCGCGTTGCCTGGAGACGATCGAGACTCTCACTCACGATGCGTTGTGTTTGATTGTCGAGGGCACTCGTTGCCTCATCGAAGAACAGTAGGCGAGGTCGGTTGACGACCGCCCTCGCGATGAGGAGTCGCTGTCGCTGACCTCCCGAAAGCGTGGCACCCCCCTCGCTCACTACCGTATGCATGCCCATCGGCATATTCTGGATATCCTTATCGAAACCTGCCATCCTGGCCGCTTCCCACGCATCATCCATACTGGCAAGCGTTGATCCGGTAATGTTGGTGAAGAGATCGCCGGTCATCACGCTTCCATTCTGCAGCACGACACCAACCTGCCTGCGAACTGCCTGAATGTCGAGACCGGCGAGGTCGCGGCCGTCGACGTAGATCGATCCGTGTTCCGGTTGCTCGAATCCAAGCAGCAGTCGTAGAATCGTGGATTTGCCTGATCCGGAAGGTCCTACAAATGCGATGAACTCGCCGGGTCTGGCACGAAGTGAAATGTTATTTATGATTCGTGGCCCTTCCGGATCGTAGCGAAATGACACCTGCGATATCTCGATCTCACCGCTGAGTGCTCCTGGAGCCGACATCGACTCGCTGACCTCCGGGAGCGCCTCCAGTATGGGTTGGGCCTGCTCAAAAATCGGCACAGCCAGCATCACTGCGATAAACGCCCCCGTCATGGCCAACAGATTCGTGGTGAATGCGCCATACGCCACATTGAAAGCGATGAAGTCGCCCGTCGCCATCACGACCCCCCGGTCAGAAGCGAGAACGCCAAAAATCACCATCATGGAAAGGACAGCGAAAACCGCATTGAAGGTGGATAGTCCGTTTCCGACCCGACGCGCCTTGAATTGAAGCCGGCGCTGATTTGCGAATTCGGATGCCCATCGTTCGTAAGCATTTGTTTCGGCACCGGCTACGCGTAGTTTCGTGATGCCTGTTATATACTGCAGCACCTGACCTGACAGTCGGGACTGGATCTTCGCTACACGTCGCTGGAACCGGAGCTGCGCAAAGCCTGCTGAGATCATGACGCAAAGTGCGACCAGGGTCATTGCACAGGCCCAGAGCGCCAGACCGGCGTCGTAGTAGAAGAGGAGGCCGAGATTAAACATCGAGAACAGGCCGCTCAACAGCGATGAAACTGTTGCTCCCGAGAGAAGTCGACGAATTTCGCTGATTCCGCTCGCGCGCACGGCCAGATCGCCCGCTGCGTACTTTCTGAAGAACGTCGTCGGCAAGTTGAGCAGCCGATCCCAAACCGCGGATTGAACTGCGGCATCCATCTTGCTCTCTACTCTCAGAACTGCGTAACCGCGGACCAACTGAAACAGAGCATTTGCCAGGGCGCAAATGAGCAATGCCGCAAAGAGATGTGACAGCTGGACGCGTTCGGCACCGGGAATCACACTGTTAAAAATGGTCCCCGTGATGATTGGCGGCAGAAGGCCGAGGATACCGCCAGCTAGTCCCATGAGCAGAATCATCGAGAAGTCACCACGACATCCTTCGGCGCCAAATCGAAAAACCTCCCATGCGCTAATCGCTCGATCACGGAACGGCCGATAAAACGCGTACGCGAACGACTCGAGCCTGGCGTCGAGTGTGCCGTCTACTATCGTGGTTCGACCGGTAAGCCCGTCCGTCATTTCATATCGGCCGTTCGCATTCGGCACGAGTGCGACGGGAACACGAGCGTCCCCTTTATCCGCTCGATGGACGGCGAGCAGGGGACCGGCATCGTGGCGCCACCAGGCACCACGGAGTGCGACCCGTCTGGTTCGAAATCGAGACGCGGCCGCTATGCGCGCCAATCTGCCCCTTGATTCGCTGCCATTCGTATCGACGGTGACCTGAACGTCGATTCCGCAGGCCTTCCCGACGACGCGGCACGCCGATACCAGCGCATCGCCATCGTGGACCGCCGCTCCCTGGTCCTCGGACATCACGTTCGCCAGATGCCCTACGGCGTTCGTCAGCACCGTTCGCGACGCATTGCGCTTCCGTTCGAGCCGCTGGTGATCGCGGTTCCGGCGCTCATTCTCGTTGGCTTCTATTGCTCCGAGCATCAATGTATGGAAGCCCACCAGATCTCTCCAGACGGCGCCGCTTCGGAGCTGGTCGACCGTGGCCGCTGCATGGACACGGCATGAATCTACTGGCACTATCCAGACACGCGACCCGACCGGGGCGGAAGATCCCGCACGCGACGCAATCATGAGATCTTCTCGGCCAACAAGACATGCTCGTCCTTCATTCTGGTTCACCCAGACCAGTCCTCGTGTCGACCGAAGGGGTGTTCCTGCTTCGACTGACACCGCGCGGCCAAGCTGAGGCTCCGCGTGCTGCTTCGGAGAGACCTGTGCCAGAATGCCTGCCGAAATGCCTTCAACCCACTCGTCGATCGCGTGAGAAAGGTCTTCTGATAACTCTAATCTCCTGCCCCGCTCGTAAAGACGCTCGACGTCAACCTGCCGCAGCCGTCCACGTCCAGCCGGAACGGCTATAAGCGTGTACGCGCTGTCCTCCGGAGCTCCGGCGAATAGGAGCGCGGATTTCTTGAAGCGTCGAACAAAGCTACGGCGCGATATCGGCGCATCACCATTTGCACGAACAGCGAACACGTCTACGTGACCGGATTCAACGCGCCAGGCATGTAGCGCGCCACTCAGAATGACGATGTTATTGCCGCCGGCGGCCTCGTTCGAACCGGTCCGTGCTAATGAGGCGTTGGCTTTCTGCATCTTCGTGTAGTTTGCAACGTGCGCCGACGAAATACTGCCGGCCGCTCTCAGTATTTTTGCATCAACTGCTCGTACAACCCGCCTCTTGAAACGAGCGTGTCGTGTGAACCCCTCTGCGCGACTCGGCCATTGTCGAGCACGATTATTTCGTCCGCGTCCCGGATCGTACTCAGCCGATGCGCCACGATCAGCGTCGTACACGCCCTCCGGCGTAGGTGGTCGTCGATGATCTGTTCAGTAGCCGCATCAAGGGCACTGGTCGCTTCGTCAAGGACCAGAATGGAGGGGTTGCCTGCGAGTGCTCGCGCGATCTCAAGCCGCTGTCGCTGGCCGCCGCTGAAGTTTCTTCCTCCCTCTTCGATCGGGCTGCCGTAGCCTTTGGACCTCGCAGCAATGACTTCGTGAATGGAAGCGTCTTTTGCCGCACGCACAACGTCCACTTCAGATATCGTGTCATCCCATAGTGTCAGGTTCTGGCGGATGGTCCCCTCGAACAGAAAGATCTCCTGATCCACGAAAGCGAACGAGCTATGCAACCGGACCAGGGGAATTCGGGACCGCGGGATGCCGTCGAACGCCACGACACCTGACCAGGGCTCGAACAGCCCGCAGACGAGCTTCGCGACCGTCGATTTACCCGAACCCGAACCTCCGACGAGCGCGACGCGTGCACCCGGATCGAGCCGGAGGCTGAGCCCCTCGATCAGTGGCGGCTCGAGCGGACTATATCCGAAGGTGACGTCGTGCAGCTCAAGAACACCATCTAACTTTCCGGAAGCCGAAGCAGACGTTTCAGCATGGTGCGATCCGCTCACCCCGGCAGTCATGCTCGTCAGCGCGGTTTCAGCGTCTTCGCGCCGCTCGGGATCGTATAGGAGCACATCATCAATTCGCCCCATGTCGCCCTCGACCTCCTGGTATTTTCCTCCCATAGCGACGAGATCGTTCACCGGCTTTACGAAGCTGAGCATGAGCGTTTGGAAGGCGACGAGCATGCCCATGCTCATGTGACCGTCCATTATCCTCAGTGCACCGACACCGAGAATCAGCGCAACGTTGACGCCGAGAAGCAGCGGCGGCACGACAGCCAATACCTGTGAAAAGAGCCCGAGCTGCTGTTGTGCATTTATAGTCTTGGCGTGATAGCCGGCCCATCGAGTGAAGAAGTCCGACTCCGCACCACTCGCCTTTAGGGTCTCGATTGTTTGAAGACCACCCATCGCTACACCCAGCAGCTTGCCCTTCTCCTGCAATAGGCGCTGGTTGGCGTCCTTTCGCTTCCGGGCTACGTATCGAAGCGCAACGATGTTGAGACCTGCGACCGCGATCCCTATCAGCGTGAGGAGCGTGTCGTACTGGATCATTAGAAGCGCATAGAAGACCACCAGTACGCAGCTCAGCATCGTCGTGGCGAGCTCGGCCGACAGCATACGTGCGACCCGGTCGTTGATCCCAACACGCGAGCCGATCTCTCCACCGAATCGCTGCGTAAAAAATTTGAACGGCAGCCGGAGAACATGCCAGAAAAAGCGCCCGGATGTCGACGCGGCAAGCTTCGTCTCAAGGCGAAGCAGATAACTCTGCTGAAGCCACGTGAGTACGGCGACAGCGGTCGCTGTGAGGCCCATCGCGAGAAGAAGCGGACGAATCCATGCTCGTGAGCCACCCACGAGAATATCATCGACAAAGATTTTCGAGAAGGTCGGTATCACGAGTCCGGGGAGTACGAGAGCAAGCCCTGCCGCGACGACGAAGAACACGGCGGAGCTCGATCCATGAAGCCTGCTCTTGAGGGCCGTGAAGAGGCTCCGTTTCGAACCGCCTTTTTCGAATGCGGGCCCGGGCTCGAATGTCAGAACGACACCAGTGAACGACTCGTCGAACTCGCGTGCACTGACCACGCGCGGACCAATAGC
>CAZKNF010000036.1:0-6745 GCA_964554105.1 uncultured Rhodothermales bacterium
GTGATGCGGGGTGTCTCGCGGCGCACCTTCCCACTGCTCCTGATTGCCGTCCGGCTCGGTCGGTGAAGGGCCGGCGCGATCTCCGCGTGACACTGAGCCGAAGTCGAAGCCTGCGAATGACACACTTACGCTTCCCCGCTCTACCGCCCGTTGAATGCGCGTATTAAGATAACGGCGCACGAAGCCGCGCGTCACCGGGATTAATCCGACAAAACCTACCAGATCTGACAACACGCCCGGAGTGATCAGCAGAGCGCCGGCGATCAGAATGATGACACCGTCGAGCAGCTCGCGTCCCGGCAAACCCCCGGCACTTAGACGCTCGTTGAAACGCTTCCATACGGATAGCCCTTCTCGCTTGGCAAGGAAAGTGCCGGTAAGACCCGTGACGATAATGATCCCGATCGTGGGCCAAAAGCCGATCCATTCACCTAGCCGGATGAGCAGCGCGAGCTCAACCACGGGTGTGATCAAAAAAAGTGCAAGTAAGCGTCCTAACATGCTGAATGTGTAGACGGTGAGCCCGACTAAATGTACTCACGTTTCCGTCCCGTGTTGCTGCCGAGGAACGCCGTGACGTGATGGGATTTGTATTATGTAACACACAAGCTATGGCCGATCTCGCATTGGGAGCATCCGTTCTCTATCTTTTTCGGCTTCGTACACCACAGGAACTCGGCAGCATAAGGTCAGCATAGCAGATGCCACAAGCGTCTACGCCGGAATCCGGAGAACGACTCGCACGTGACCTGCGGCGCGTACGAGAGTCGCGCAACATCACTGTGGAAGACCTGCACGACGAGACTAAAATCCCGCAGGGATTGATTGAGGCGTTCGAAGACAAAGCGCTATTCGACCATCCGCAGTTTAATCGCGTCTATCTTCGCTCTTTCGTCCGCACCTACGCCAACGTGATTGGAATCGAGGCGGATGCGGCGATCTCGGCACTGGAAGAAGCACTCTCGGACCGCTACACGGGCTCACTCGTGGTCGAGTATCTGGATGAACAGCCCACTGAGTCCGGCCCGGCTGAGCGTGCAAAAGACTACCCACCGGGTGAAAGGCCGACAACGGAAGAGGCTGGCTCGAGGAATAAGAGCGGCGTGCAAGATGCCGGGCCACGTTCGCCCTCAGGGGCTACGAGCAGCCCATCCGAAGAAGATCTTACGGACGCCGAGAAGTCGCGGGATGCTGGGGAGCCGGACGGCATCGGAAAGGCGCCTGAATCCGCCGGTGCAGCATCCCTGAAAGGTGATGCTGCTGATGGCAACGTTCCTGAGGATTGGAGCGTGCAGTCACCTCCCCCGTCCAAAACAACACGGGATGTGTCAAAACGCACCCGTGCCGGAGGCTCGGCGTCAAGATTGGATCAACGGCGGATCCGGGCCGGCGACGGTAACCAGCGCTGGATCGTCGTCCTCGCCGCTGTAGCCGTACTCGCCGTGCTCGTATGGGTCATCATACGTGTTACGGACGGTGGGAGCAGTCCCGCCGGCGACGCCGCAGGTGTAGCCGATACGGTTGTCGAGGCCGGAGCGGGCGAGGCAACGGACACCGTCGCACAGGACGAAGAAGCAGCGGGATATGTTCAGGAGATGCCGGCGCTTGGTGACACTATGCGCGTCTTCGTCGTAGCTGCGATCGACCAGTTAGAGCCAATCCGTGTGACCGTCGATGATGACCTGCGCCGGCCTTACTGGGTGGAGGAAGGAGACTCGATGCTGTTCCAACCCACCGAACGAATTGTCGTCGAAGAGCAGCTCGATGATATTGAACTGAGGATCGAGGGTATCGATTACCCAACAGACCGCCGCGATGAACAAGGTCGAATTGTGATCACAAGGGATTCCGTCCGCACGTATTTTGCTTCCTTTCCAGGACAGTGAACTGAACGTTGAGTACAGTTGGTTTCAGCCCCATCTCCTGGTATGATCACATCTCCCGCACGTTAGCTAGCTCGCTCCGACTGCATGAACCTGGTTGAGGCTTCGCACGAAGCGCTGGACCGCCTGGAGAGCACCGACCTATCCACGCTGTCTGAAGACGACGCATCGGCTTTCGTCGAGCTGCTGTCTCATCTGCTGCGTGCACACAACCATCGATACTACGTCTTGGACGATCCGGTTATCACGGACCCGGAGTACGATCGCCTTTTTCAAGGTCTTCAGAGTCTCGAAGCTCATCATCCCAGTCTCGTCTCACACGACTCGCCGACACACCGAATAGGCGGAGAGGTACTCGAGCGCTTCGGAAAGGTGCGGCATCCGATGCCGATGCTTTCCCTTTCAAATGTCTTTGATGAGCAGGGGGTGGAGGCGTGGTATGAACGATGCCGGCGCGGCCTGAGTGACCGATACGGTGAAGACATCGCCCCGGCCGTGGTGACGGAGTTGAAGCTCGACGGACTGGCGGTTGCGCTCACTTACGAGCGTGGAAAACTGACGATCGGTGCGACGCGGGGAAGCGGCGTGGTGGGTGAAAATATCACGACCAACGTCCGGACGATTCCATCAATCCCCCTGTCAATTCCCGTCATCCATAACAGCGTTGATGTGCCAAACCGCCTCGAAGTTCGGGGTGAGGTCTTCATCAGGAAGAGCGATTTTGAGGCCCTGAACGAACGAGCCGCATCCGCCGGCGAAAAGACGTACGCCAATCCACGAAATGCCGCCGCGGGGAGCCTTCGGCAGCTTGACCCTACCATCACCGCCTCCCGGCCCCTCTCGTTCACTACGTACGGTATCGGGCCCATCGAAGGCACGGAGCCGCCGGGAACGCAGTATGAACTGCTGCAGTGGTTGATGAACCTTGGCTTTCCTGTGAACGAGCACTCACACAGGTCGACGGGTATTGACGAGGTCGTCGAACTGTATCGACGATGGAGCGAAGAAAGGGACGACCTCGACTACGAGATCGACGGACTGGTAATCAAGATTGATGATTTCGAACAGCAGCGTGTTCTGGGATTTGTCTCGAACGCGCCGCGATGGGCGACAGCCTACAAGTTCCCCGCGCGCGAGGCAACCACAAAGCTGCTCGGTATCTTGGTGAATGTCGGTCGCACGGGCGCCATCAAGCCCGAAGCCGTACTTGATCCCGTGCATATTGGCGGTGTGACGGTCTCGCGAGCCACCCTCCACAACGAAGATTATGTGGTCGACCGTGATATCCGAATCGGCGACACGGTCATGGTAAAGCGCGCCGGCGACGTCATTCCCCAGGTCATCAAACCGGTTCCGGACGCCCGAACAGGCGACGAGTCGATCTGGCAAATGCCGAAAGCATGTCCCGCGTGCGGCAGCGAATTGGTGCGGCTTCCTGAAGAGGCGGATTATTACTGCGTTTCGACGGAATGCCCGGCGCAATTCATCCGACTTGTCGAGCATTTTTCAAGTCGCGGTGCAATGGACATCGAAGGGCTTGGCTCGAAGCTGGCGGTCGTGCTCGTCACGGAGGGTCTTGTGAAGCACCTGTCGGATCTATACCGTCTTACGATGGATGACCTGTTGTCGCTCGACAATTTCGGCGAGAAGCGGGCGCAGAATCTACTCGCCGGCATCGATGAGGCGCGCGGCAGAACGCTTTCGAGACTGATCTACGCCCTGGGTATGCGCCACATTGGGAAGACGACAGCCGAGCTGCTGGTCAGTACATTCCCATCCATGGATGCCCTTGCATTCGCGACCGTGGAAGACCTCGAAGCCATCGACGGAATCGGCACCGTGATCGCCGAAAGCGTGGTCGACTGGTTCAAGATAGACGACAATCGGCGGTTGATCTCGGATCTGAAGGCGCTCGGTGTAAATACGACGCGGCTGCCGGAGGAGAGGCCGGCAACCGAGAGCAAGAGCGCTGCGGCGGACAAGACGTTCGTGATCACCGGCACGCTGCCTACGCTGTCTCGGAAAGAGGCAGAGGCATTGATTAAACAAGCAGGAGGACGTGTCACCGGAAGCGTGAGCGGCAATACGGATTACCTCGTTGCGGGGGAGAATCCGGGGTCGAAGTACGAGAAGGCTCGTGAACACGAGATCGAGATTCTAAATGAGAGCGAGCTCCGTGAGCTCGTCGAATCGAAACGCACCTGACTCCGCAGGAACTCCCACACTGACCGAAGCGCATGCTGACCACAATAGATTACGTCGTCATCCTTGTTTACTTTTTTGGGGTAGCTGCCTTTGGCATCATCGCTGGTGGGAAGCAAACCAGCACGACCGACTATTTCCTGGGTGGGCGCGACTTGCCGTGGTGGGCCGTCTGTTTCTCCGTGGTCGCGACGGAAACGAGCACGCTCACCGTCATCGGCATTCCCGCAGTGGCGTATGGAGGAGCGCTCACATTCCTCCAGCTCACATTCGGGTATCTCATCGGGCGTGTCATCGTCAGCATCCTCTTTCTGCCGCGGTACTACAAAGGGAAACTCTCGACCGCATACGAATTTCTCGGTAACCGGTATGGGGACACGATGCGAGGCACGGCGTCGGTGACCTTCCTCGTCACCCGGCTTCTTGCGGACGGCGTCCGTTTGTTTGCGACGGCAATTCCTCTCAAGGTTATCGCGGACTCTGCGGGTCTCGAGATGAGCTACTTTCAGATCATCGCGTTGATCGGTCTGGTCACGATCATCTACACGTACATCGGCGGAATCAAAGCGGTGGTCTGGATGGATGTCGTGCAAATGGTCGTGTATGTGGGCGGTGCAATCGGGGCGATGTTCGTTCTACTCGGGGAGGTCCCGTCGGGATGGTGGGCCGACGCCGTTGACGCCGGCAAGACGATGACAGTCAATTTCGCATTCGACGAGTCGCTCTCGGCGTGGCTAACTGAACCATATACCTTCTTTACGGCCGTAATCGGTGGGGCCGTTTTCACGATGGCATCCCACGGCACGGACCAGCTCATCGTGCAGCGCCTGCTCACATGCCGCGATATTCACGATAGTCAGAAGGCGCTCATCGGAAGCGGCATCCTGGTCATGATCCAATTCGCACTATTCCTCTTCGTGGGATTGCTCCTCTGGAGCTACTACGGCGGAGTCGCGGTCGAGGACCTTGGCCTGACTCGTGGCGATGAGATATTCCCGAAATTCATTATTGAAGGGATGCCACCGGGTGTTTCGGGATTGCTGTTGGCAGGCATCGTCGCGGCCGCCATGAGTACGCTGTCTTCGTCGCTCAACTCTCTTGCATCCTCGTCGATGCTCGACCTGTACGAACGTATCCGTGGGCGTGCCATCGAAGGCTCCCGGGCGCTCACGGTGTCCCGCTTGTTGACACTCGTCTGGGGCGTGGTATTCATCCTGTTTGCCAACCTGTTTCAGAACCAGGAGAACCCCGTCGTCGAACTGGGTCTGGCTATCGCATCATTCACGTATGGTGGATTGCTTGGCGTTTTTCTTCTCGGCCTCGTAAATCGAAGAACGAATCAGGTGGATGCGGTGATCTCGTTCGTTGTGACAATCGCATTCATGGTGTGGGTCATCTTTGCTGTCTGGTACGGTCCGGAGGTGGGTTGGGTGCTTGACCTTGCACCGGCCGAAGAGACCATCGCACAGCAGAGCCTTCGGCCTATCGGCTGGCCGTGGTATACCGTAATAGGGTCGGCCGTGACGCTGATATTAGGATCCTTGCTCGCATTGCGGCATAGGTAGGCTTGTTGTTAGCTTGAGTTCGTGAAGAGCTCGAACGCCTCTGCACGCCGCCATTTGCTCCGCGCCGGACATCGGTAGCTCATCTATGGGACTGTTCGAAAAATTCGGCCTGGCTAAGAAGAAGCCGCGTCCGGTCGGGCAGAAGCTCGAGAAAGGCCGTGAATCCTCTCGACGAAGTCAGCACGCGAACTGGGCCTACAAGATTGGCATTCTGCTCGCGCTCGTCGGGCTCACTATGGCCGCCTTCCCAAGGGGTGAGGTGTACCACTATACTGTGGAAGTAGGAGACGTATGGCGGCAGGAGACGCTTGTCGCCCCCTTCGACTATTCCCTGTATAAATCTGCGGAGGAGCTTGAGGAAGAGCGTGAAGCGATCCGTGAGCGCACGCCGCCTTACTTTCAGCGAATTGAAGACGCCCAGGAAAGGCTGGCCGCGAACCGCGACACGGTAGCTCAGCAGCTTGCCCGCGTATTCGAGGCCTACGAAAGCTACAGGCTCAATCAGTTGCGTGGTCAAACCGAGCAGGCGCAGCGCGATTCATTGCGGTATGTCGAAAACCGGCGAGGAGCGCGTCTCACAGCTTCTCCTGAGCAGTGGCAATTACTCGTCGAGTCGTACGCAAGTCGTGTGCCGGAGCTGCCGCAGGCTTCACGTGGTCCACCTACGGACGCCCGGCTCGATCAGCTTCTCCTCGACGAGGCGTGGGAGGTAAGCTCCCAGCTCTTGAATGTCGGCGTGATGGACGTGTCACATGACAGCGTGCAGGCTGACGAGGTGGTCGTGCGAAATGAAGTCGATCGCCGCGAAACCCTCGTGAACACCGACAATCTTTACGGCTTGAACGAAGCATATTCGTTCGCGCAGCGTCAGTTTCAGCAGATGTACGAGGATCAGCCCGAGCTGGCGACCCTTGGGACGGCCTTTTTCCGTGCGATATTTACTCCGTCCCTAAGCTATCTGCGTACGCGTACCGTGGAGGAATGGAGGGCCCAGGAAGCCCGAATCTCGCCGACGCGAGGGATGATTAGTGAAGGCGAGATCATCGTCGAGAATGGACAGCGGGTAACCGACACCATAAAACGACGACTGACGTC
>CAZKNF010000036.1:6845-24379 GCA_964554105.1 uncultured Rhodothermales bacterium
TTCACGGTCATCTTCGACTCGCGAGTTGGCCTGTTTGCGGCCCTGACGCTTGCCCTTATTGGCGGGTTGATCCTGAACTATGATTTCGAGTTTACATTCGCGACGATCTTCGCAACAACACTCGGCGTCTTTAGCGTCCGTGATATCAAGAATCGAGGTCAGTTCTTTGTTAGCGCCGCGCTCGTATTCCTGGGATACCTGGCCGTGCTCGGAGCCACAGCTATATATTTTGCCACGCCGAGCGAACAGTTTCTCTCAGATCTGCTCCTCGTCGGCGTGAACTCGTTCTTGCTGATTATGGCGTACCCCCTCCTGTGGGTATTCGAACGAGCGTTCGACATTACGACAGACATATCACTCCTCGAGCTCTCCGATACAAATCGGCCCCTGCTGAAGGAGCTCTCGCTTCGAGCGCCGGGAACGTTCAACCATTCTCTTCAGGTCGCCAACCTTGCTGAAGCAGCCGCCGACGCGGTTGGGGTGAACGCACTGCAAACCCGTGTAGGAGCGCTCTACCACGACATCGGGAAGATGCTGAAACCGGAATATTTTGTGGAAAATCAGCGGCCGGGGTCCAATCTCCACGATCAGCTGAAGCCGCGAATGAGTGCGCTCATTATCGCGAGTCACGTCAAGGAAGGATTGGAAATGGGACGACAGTACAACCTACCACAGCGTGTCCTCGACTTCATTCCTATGCATCACGGGACCACACGCATCGAATTCTTCTACAGAAAAGCCGTGGACCAGCGAGGAACGGGTGAACCGGAAATCCTCGAATCTGAATTCAGGTATCCGGGTCCACGGCCAAATTCAACCGAGACCGGCATCCTAATGCTGGCTGATTCGGTGGAAGCGGCCAGCCGCAGTCTATCCGATCCGACGCACAAACGTTTGGAGACCTTGATTGACATGATCTTCAAAGCACGGATCGAGGACGGTCAGCTCGACAAAACCGATTTGACCTTCCGAGACCTCACGCAGATCCGCGAGACATTCCTGTCTATGCTTCTCGGCATCTATCACGTGCGAGTGAAATATCCCGGTCAGGACGAGACGCCGGAGGCACCTGCTCCGCAAGCACTTGCACCCGCTACGGACCCGGAAACGCCCGAGCTTCCCGATGTCCCGGACGATACGATGGATGAAATACGGGATCACGGCGTCCTCGGTACGATGGAGCAGAGCGTAAGCCGGGATGCCCTCGGGAATGAAGAGATCAAGGAGGAGGCCGGCGCCGTGGGTCTATTTGATGATGATTCTTTGGATGCCGCCGCGGAGAAGAAGGAGCGACGCGACGCAGGGGAGAGTCCCACGGACGAGGAAATAGAAAACCGGGCTCGGAACAGCGGCCTGAATGACTCGCCGGATAGGGAGGATCAGGCACAAGAAGTGGATGAAGACGGAGATCGGAAATCGATAAGTTCGTCAAACGAGGCGCCGGACCAGGCACCTCCGGATGACGGCACGTCCGATGTTAAGCAAGCCGGCGACGGCGCCTCAACTGAGGCGGAGGTGGAAAAGAAGCGGGACGACGGCGGCTAAAAGCCGTACTCAGCCGGAGGAAGGAGGCATCCATTTCACTGACTTCCCTCGTAAATCGCTTATACGGGTACGATCTGTCGGATGGTGCTCATCGATTCGCTGCTTATGATGTGCCTGATCGGCGCATGCCGATCCTTCTCGCGTAGAAATCCGAGAACGCTCCGCCGGCATGAGGGCGTGTATACCACCAGATCGGAATGCTCCACTACCTGCTCGACATGCTTGGCACTCTGATCGACTGACGCCGCCAGCATCTGTCCGGAAAATGACGTTAGATCTCGTAATTCCGAAGTGAGCGGGGGGATCGCCTCCGCATACCGCGTCACGACGGCGAGCGTTTGATCGTCGAGCAGTGCCGCAATCCTTTCTAGTGCACTCGGCTCCGGATAGATAACGATGCCGATAACATCTGTTCGCGGCAGCATCGTCGTGACATCTTGAAGATGAGCGTGAAGCGTGAATCCGAAATCGGCGTCCTGGTGCCGTGAGACATCGTCGATCTTCGCGCCGATAACGGTCTGCTGCAGGTTCAATTGGATCTGTTCTGCACAGAGATCGGCCATTTCCTGGTACGGAAATACGGCCACCAGCTTGTGGGCGGGCCCTGAGGCATCCAGGAGGGTTCGCTGCTCCTGGAAGACATACTCTATTTCGGACTCTGAAAGGCCAAGGCCTATCAGACGCTGCAGCGTTTCGTGGGCTACGGCAGCGCCTCGCTCCATTCGCTCACTTTTGCTAAGTGTCAGGCGTTCGCGGACGATGAAACCTTTGCCTGGACGTGATTCGAGGATACCTTCCTGCTGGAGGTTCTGGTAAACCTTCCGGACCGTATGGAACGAAATGTCGAGGTGGCTGGCCAGCTTGCGAGTAGATGGGAGGATGTCGTCGATCTGGTACTGGCCGCTGGCGATCTGATACAGGAGCTGCTCCTGAAGCTGCTCCTGGATGCCGGTCGACGATGTGCGGTCTATTGTAATCATGACGTGCCGCTTCCCGAAACTTTCCCGATCGGAGAGTTCAGTCTCGGACCGGATCAGCCGAGCACATCACCCTTTCGAGCCGTCGAGAAGGCGCTCGATAATATCTACCGAACTTACGCCGTCGGCTTCGGCGTTGAAATTTGCGACAATCCGGTGGCGAAGAACCGGAACAGCCATGCGCCGCACATCCTCGATCAATGGTGTCAATCGGCTGTCTAGCACGGCCAGTACTTTCGCGCCGAGAATCAGGTATTGAGAGGCTCGCGGGCCGGCACCGTAGTTTAGATAATTTGTGACGAAGTCAGGAGTGCCGTTTCGGCCTGGACGACTCTGACCTACGAGACGTACGGCGTATTCGATCACATTGTCGGCAACAGGGATCTGTCGGATGAACTCCTGATACTCGAGCAGCTCGGCCACGCGCATCACCGGTCGAACATCGGCGGAGCGCGCACTCGTCGTACTCCTGACGACGTCCACCTCCTGCTCGAACTCCGGATAATCCAGCCATAGATTCAACATAAACCGATCCAACTGTGCTTCAGGAAGAGGATATGTCCCCTCCTGTTCGATCGGATTCTGCGTCGCTAGAACGAAAAACGGCTCGTCCAAAATATGCGTCTGGCCGGCAGCGGTTACGTGATGCTCCTGCATCGCCTCCAGGAGCGCCGCCTGTGTTTTCGGAGGCGTGCGGTTGATTTCGTCAGCCAGAACGACGTTGGCGAAGATTGGGCCGTGAACAAACTTGAATGACCGACGACCCGTCGATGCATCCTCTTCAATGATTTCAGTCCCCGTGATGTCGCTGGGCATCAGATCCGGTGTAAACTGGATCCGGCTAAATGTTAGGTCCGTCGCTTGAGCGAGCGTACGTATCAGCAGTGTTTTTGCCAACCCCGGTACCCCGACGAGCAGGACGTGGCCGCGTGAAAGCAAGCAGACGAATACTTGCTCGATTATCTCGTGCTGACCGATTATTACCTTGGAAACTTCGCCTCGTAGGCGATCGAACGCGTTCTGTAGAGCGTCGAGAACTTCGGGCTCGGATGTATAGGACTCGGTCGGCTGCATATACTCGATTAGAATGGCAGTGGTAGAGGGCGCATCAGCGCCGTTGAAACTCGGCTATCGTTGAGCTTGCAGCGGCAGGCGAATTTGCCGCCTTCCTCGCCGGTACATTGCTGAAATACACGTGCCTCTCATCGTCGCGCGACGGACAAGCTTTCCGCCTTGCCGCGCAAATCGATGTACACATTTTCTCGAAGCTGATTCACCCATCGCTGCATTTCACGCTGGCGTTTATCCTGGAGGGCATACTGCTCGATGCGCTCGTAATCTGTGGCAAGCGAGACACGATGCTCCGGAATACGCCGGTGCAGTAGAACGATGTGATAGGCCTGTCTGTCATTGTCGAGCTCGACTCGTGCAGGCTCGCTCACCTCGCCCTGTTCGAGCGTGTCTAGCACGCTTTGCCACAGCGGCCCTAGCGATTCGAGTACCAGATCCCGTTCTCCGGTTTCAGGATCGATCACGCGGCCACCCAGCCGCGCCGAACGTTCTTCTTCAGAATGACGCTTTGCCATGAGCTCGAACGGCATATCGTGTACGATGATCGAGTCCCGTACTGTGTCCAGAAAGCGTATCGTCTCGGCCGGGTCGATACGGCGGTCATCAATTCTGATGAGCAGGTGATTCAAATCGACACTTTCGCCGCGGCGTTCATTGACACGCAGAATATGGTAGCCAAACGGCGACTCGAAGATCTGGGAGATCTCACCGATCGGCATGCGCGCCGCCACCGCGGCAAACTCGGGTACGAGATCGCTCAGGTTGGTGTCCTCGATGCGGCCTCCGGCAGATGCAGTACCCTGGTCATCTGAAAATTGGCGGGCCATATCCTCGAGAGTGGCCTCCGTAGTTGTCACGGAATCGCGAATCGTAGAGATGATCTCGTGTGCCTCCTGCTTGGCCGCGTCGGTGACGACCGGAAACCGGACGATGTGAGAGAGGCGGACGATGTCAGGAAGAGTCGGCAGCGAATCGGTGGGAAACTGGTTAAACCATTCCTGCACTTCGGTAGGCGTAATGCGAATGTTTTGCATCTTCCGCTGCTGTATTCGTTCCGCCAGCAACTGATCGCGAAAATCCTCGCGCAGTTCGGATCGGATGCGGACGAGGCTCTTTCCATAAATCTCCTCCATGCGTGCCTGGCTGCCCACCTGGCTAATCATCTGATTGATGCGTGTGTCCAGTGCCTGAGTTACCTCTTCATCCGTCACGGCAATGGTCGTGTCGCGCTGCGCAATTTCCGCCATTACATGCTGGTTGATCATCTGATCGAGCGCCTCCATCCAGATCTCTTCGCTATACGAGACATCCGCTTGCTGCCGAAGGAGATTCGTGACCATTGCGTCGACCTCGGACTTGAGGATGATCTCGTCTTCGACTACGGCGACGATCTCGTCCACGACGGCGGCATTCTGTGCCGTAGCGGGGTAGACGATCGTAAACAGAAGTGCCGTAGCGACGCAGATCGCACGAAGCGTCAGGCGGCCGGAAAAGCGCAGAAGAGACATTAAGAAGTAGACTGGCTAGAGGACAGGACCACGGAAGGCGTTCAGGAGAGGCGCGTGCCACGCGCTCATCACGGAGCAGTTCAAACAGCGAATGGAGGGCGGATCGACCACCATACCCGTGCCGTCGAGAGCCCCGCTGCCCGCATCAATGTACCTCGAGATCCTCGCGGGCGAGCGCTTCGTTTCTCAAGCGTTGAACCTGACGTGAATACAACTGTTTCCTTCCGTGGAGCATAAGGCGGCGCACGACTTCGTCCTCTACCCAGGCCGGCTCTGGGATGGTTCCAGCGGGGATGCGCTCAACGAGTTGTACTACGTGGAACACACTGTCGGCCTCGACGATCGGGGCAATTTGGCCGCCGAGCAAATCTGAAACGGTGTTTCGGAGAGGTGGATTGTCAATGAAGATCTTGCTCTCCGGAAAGTACGTTGAAGAGATCTCATCAGACAGTGCATCGTCTGATGCATACCGGTCGATCGCCACCGACCAGATAGAATCGCGTTCGACGGGTGGAGCTTGCTGCAGCATGGTTCGTGCGCCCTCCGCATCCGCGCGGTTCGAGGCCTTTAGATATCGAACGTGAGCGAAGCTTTCGCGAAGGCGAAACTGCTCCTCGTGATTTTCGAAGTAGGCGCGTATCTCCGACGAGGATGGTGAAATCGGATTCTCCTCGTAGAAGTGAGTCACCAGCGCGTTTACGAGGACGGAACGCTCATTCTCCTCCAAAAGGCGCTGCACCTCGGTCTCGTCACGAAGTCTGAGGCGCTGCGCTTCCTGGTGCAGCAACTCGTTCGTGATCCATTGCTCGACGATTTGCTGCCGTGCATCGGCTGAATCCTGCGCTATCGGGATGTTGCGAAGTGCAAGATCGACTTCCTCGCGAAGCAGGTGGCGTTCGCCGACCCGTGCAACGTATTCCGGAGGTGCGGTCTCCGACTCACATCCGATAAGGACGAGAGTAATACATATCGCTGCCCACCTAGCAACGATTTTTCTCGGAACGCATCGCGTCATTCGCTATTCGCAACTTCATCCACAGAATTGTCCACACGTCGCGAAGCAAAGGCATTCGTAAGACGCGATGGATACGTACGCACGTTGTACTCTGACCGGAGCCGCTCGATCAGCCGATCTTCCACAATCGCTTGATAGTCACCAACGATCTCTGTTCGTGCCTCCTCGAACGTCTTCTGCCGGGATGCCTCGACCCCGTCGTTGACTAGAAGCATGTAGGATCCTCGGTATCGGAACGGCTCCGTACGTTCGCCTTCAGTCAGGTTGAGCGCACGATCATAGGCGGAAGCCGTTGAGTCGGCCACCATCATCGTGTCGATTCGTATCGTCTGGAGCGTATCGTTCTCGAAGGACGCATAGATCTCTCCGATCGCTGTACCTGAATCGAGCTGCTTTCCCAAGACCGTCAGAAGCGAGTCCGAATTACTGTTCAGGCTGATGATCCTCGTGCGGTCCTGCCACCAGTACTCGTCCTTGTGGTCCTCGAAGTATTGCTCAATGGCGGAAGAATCCTGTTCTGCAGCCGTCCAGACCGAGTCTTCCATGAATTGAAAGAGAACGAGCCCATCGCGGAATTCACTCATTATGCGGGCGAATTCTTCATCTGTCTCTTCTAGCTGTGCCGCCTCGAAGTCGATCGCCGATTCTGTCGTAAATCCCGTAAGAATCGTCATCAGTCGATCTCGCGTAGCGCCCGAAAGATCACGCTGAGATGTCGCGGCGTAGTCGGCGAACTCCGCAATCGTGTAGGTCGAGTCACCAATAACCAGGATAGGATGTCCCGAAATGTCCTCCACAGCGCTCGTGTCTGTAAGCTGCGCCAAAAGCGAGTCGGGCCGTACATCTTGAAAGCTGTTCAGGATGAATGAGGTGTCCACGCTGGCGGCATGGTCGGCAATGATGTTGCGGGCAAGATCTTCTCGTGCCGACTGCGTCCGGGGTAGGCGAGAGGCGAGCTGCTTTAGCTCGTCGTATGCTTCTTCGAACGACTGCCGTTCCCGAATATCCGTGACCTTGATGATGTGGTAGCCGTACGGAGTCTGCACGACGTCGGACACCGCGCCGATTTTGCCGATCTCGAACGCTGCGTCTTTGAAAGACGAGTGGATGGGCGCATCGAATCCGATGAACCCGAGATCACCCCCGCGCGCCTTGGACTGCGTATCCACCGAGTATTCCTCGGCGAGATCCTCGAACGATTCGCCGCCTCGGATCCGGCGGACGAGATCGGTCATCGTTTCCATCGTCGATGCGGAATCCTCTGGTGCCGGGCGCATCATGATATGCGACAACCTGTGTTCGGGAATCGCGTCACGCTGATCGTGTACGTACAGAATGTGGTAACCGAATTGCGTACGAAAGACCGGTGATACGCTGTCGACGGGCGTTTCGTATGCGAAGCTCTCGAACGGTTCGATCATTCGACCTGCCGTAAAATACCCGAGGCGTCCGCGATAGCCGATGGCGTCTTGTCGTGCTGTGGCCGATGGGTCCTCCGAATGCCGAAGGGCGAGATCCCCAAAGTCGACGCCCTGAATAACGGAATCACGGATAACCTGAAGGCGCTCAAATGCAGCAAGGGTATCCTCGCCCGTTGCAGACGGAGGCATACGGAAGAGGATGTGACTTACGTCAACGAGTCTCTCCTGACGATCGTAGAGCTCACGGACGATCGGTTCCATCACTTCTTGCTCGAGAAGGTATGGCCGAGCGAGATTGGTCCGGTAGGTCCGAATCTCATCGAGCACTTCCGGTGAATTCGGTATCCCAGCGCTGGTTGCAGCTGCCACCTTGAGGCGGAAATTCACATAGCGGTCTAAAAAATCCTCATATTCGCTGAGGGAATCGTCGACCGCGGAAGACCGAGAGCCGACGGTACGTTCATATCTGGATTCGAATTCGTCGAGCGTTAAGATGTTGTCGCCATAGATTGCGACAACATCGGGGTTGGACGCGGCAGCGGGCTCCGAGGGTAGATTTGCGGAGCTGCATCCGATAAAGGATCCTACGGCAAGAGCGAGGACTGCTGCACCGAAAAGGCGGGACATGAATTTGCTGTTCATCACGAGACCGTAATTAGAATAGCTTGTGCAAAGATGGGTCGGATGGACGCGAGACTCAGCGTCGACGCCCGTTGACGCATGGAAAAATTCACAGTTCCGTCACGATGTGCGGATTTTTCCAGAAGGACTCTGCAACTCAGATCTAGCACGCAGGCGAATTGGATGGAACGGCCTCCCGTGCCGTACAATACGAAGATCGAGAGCCGGACATTCGGGCGGGGAAAGTGCAGCTCTCAGGAGGCGGTGCCTTTTGGTACACGACAGCCTATTCTTGATCACCCAAATTTGAGATGAAAAGAAGAGAGAGATCAATTCATGGATGAGCCCTTATCTAAAGAAGTCCGAGTACGTTTCGCACCAAGTCCGACAGGCCTATTGCATATCGGGGGCCTCCGGACGGCGCTTTACAATTACCTGTTTGCCCATCGAAACGAAGGCCGTTTTATCCTTCGGATTGAAGATACAGACCGAAGTCGACATGTCGACGAGGCGGAATCCGACATTCTCGACGCGCTCGATTGGGCGGGGCTCAAATACGACGAGGGTCCTCGTATCGGCGGGTCCTTCGAACCTTATTACCAATCGCAGCGAAGCGAACTCTACCGGAGTTACGCAGAGCAGCTTGTCGACGATGGTCACGCCTATTATGCATTCGATTCCGAGTCTGATCTGGAGCGGATGCGCGAACAGTTCAAGTCGGAGGGCCGGGCAGCGGTTAAGTATGACGCCACCACTCGAATGGAGATGTCCAACTCGATCACACTCTCCGATGATGAGGTGAGACGGCGTTTGGAGGGAGGGGAGGAGTACGTCATCCGTCTGAAAATAAGGGAAGGAGAAACGCTCCGCTTCGACGACCTAATACGTGAGGCCGTCTCGTTTGACTCAGGTACGCTGGATGACCAGGTGCTCATCAAATCTGACGGCATGCCGACGTACCATCTCGCGAACGTCGTCGATGATCACCTCATGCGCATCACGCACGTTATCAGAGGAGAGGAATGGCTTTCTTCGACGCCAAAACACGTACTCCTGTACCATTATCTAGGGTGGGAATCACCGGAGTATGCGCATCTCCCGCTAATTCTCAGTCCAAACGGCGGCAAGCTCTCCAAGCGCAATGCCGAGGAGCTGGGCATACCGGTGAGCGTGCACCAGTACCGAGAAGCAGGCTATGAACCTGAAGCATTAATCAATTTTCTGGCCTTCCTCGGTTGGAATCCGGGTACCGAGAAGGAGATGTTCAGCCTTGACGAACTTGCGGATGCATTCAGCCTTGATCGAGTTGGTTCGAGCGGTGTACAGCTCGACATCGACAAATTGAATTGGTATAACGAGCAGTACATTAGAGGCTTTTCAATAACCGAACTCGCGCGCCGCGCGCGCGCCCATCTCGAACGCAGCGGCATCCAGGCCGACGACGCATACCTCGAACGGGTCGCAGAGCTCATGCAGGAGCGGATTTCTTTTATTAAGGACCTCGCTGAGTCGTGCATGTACTTTTTTGAGGATCCCACCGAGTATGACGAGAAGGGGGTCAAGAAGCGGTGGAAGGATGACTCCGCAGAGTTGCTGAGAGAATATGCGCGGCGGATCGGTGAGATCGACCGATTCGATGCGGAAAAGGCTGAATCGGTGCTCCGGGCGCTCGCAGAAGCACGTGAAGTCGGAGCAGGTCGAATTATCCATCCCACACGTCTCGCCGTCAGCGGCGTGACGATGGGTCCAAGCCTCTTTCACATGATGGAGGTAATTGGGAAGGAAGCTTGCGTACGACGTATGAATCGAGCCGCGGATATCCTGGGATAATCATCAGTTCAATCCTGCCGCCACAGTTCGAGTGCGGCCTCAGCGGCTTCCGAGGCACTCTTACGGCCGTCGACGACGTCATTCTCGAGCATCGTTAAGCGCTCCCGCACGCTGTCGGCGATGAAGATGCGTTCGCGAAGACGTTGATCGAGGGTTTCATGGAACCAGTATCTGGCCTGTTCTCTCCGCCGATCGGCAAAATATCCAGACTCGCGTGCGATGCGTTCATACTCGCAAATCGTTTCCCAGACTCGGTCCAATCCCGTACCGGTCTTGGCCGAACATGTGTGAACGCGCGGTTTCCATCCCGATGGCGTAGGGGGAAATAGCTCAAGCGCGCTCTTGTATTGAGTACGTGCACGCTGCGCAGCCGACGTGTTTTCGCCGTCGGATTTCGTGATTGCGATGGCGTCAGCGAGTTCGACGACACCTCTCTTAATGCCCTGAAGTTCATCGCCAGCTCCGGACGGCGCAAGCAGCAGGAAAAAGTCTACCATTGTATGCACCGCGGTATCCGACTGGCCCACACCTACCGTTTCGACAAAGACGGTATCGAAACCGGCAGCCTCTACGAGTACGACGGCTTCTCGCGTCCGTCGGGCGATACCTCCCGGCGTGCCGGCTGCCGGGGACGGCCGTATAAATGTGCCGGGTGCCGCCGCGAGCCTCCGCATGCGGGTTTTGTCGCCGAGAATGCTTCCGCGTGAAACTGAACTCGATGGATCGACTGCAAGCACAGCGATCGTTCGCTCCTCCCGTTCTATCAATTGCATTCCCAGCACCTCAATGAAGGTGCTCTTACCCACTCCCGGAGGACCTGTGATGCCGACGCGAATAGCCTTTCCGGAGTGCCGCAGGCATTCGGTGACGAGCCGGCTCGCCGGATCGCGATCCTCGGGACGTGTGCTCTCAACAAGCGTGATCGCACGGGCGAGCGCCGCACGATTGCCGGAAAGAATGCCGTCTAGGAGACGATCGGGACCAGGCGTTTGCACGTGCTGTTGTTGTGTGATTAGGTGTCCCAGCAAGTTCGTGATTACCCGGTCATCAACTTGTCGAGAATACGATCTGCAGCCTCGGATATCACGGTGCCGGGTCCGAACACATCCGCTACGCCCGCATCCTTCAAAAAGGCCTCATCCCTTTTCGGTATGATTCCGCCGGCAACGACGATCATGTCACCTCGGTCATTCCTCTTCAATTCTGCCAGTATGCGGGGGACGAGCGTTTTATGGCCGGCGGCAAGGCTTGAAATCCCAAGGATGTGAACATCGTTCTCGATCGCCTGGCGCGCGACTTCTTCGGGCGTTTGAAAAAGGGGTCCGATATCGACGTCGAAGCCGAGATCTGCGAACGACGTTGCAATTACTTTCGCGCCGCGGTCGTGGCCGTCCTGACCCACCTTCGCCACCAGGATGCGCGGCCGGCGTCCCTCTCGATCTGCAAAGTCGTCCGTTCGGCGTCGGATTCGCTCAAATTGTTCGTTTGACTTCATTTCTCTTGCGTAGGCACCAGTAGATGGACGACGTACAGGGGTGTATCGTCCAAAAGCTTTCTCCATAGCCATGGAGATTTCTCCGAGCGTTGCCCTTTGACGCGCTGCGTCTACCGCAAGAGCAAGAAGATTGCCGTCGTTGGCAGCGCCCTCCGATAAGGCGTGAAGGGCCTGCCGAACAACCTCGGAATCTCGTTCTCTTCGAACCGACTCGAGACGCTCGGCTTGTGACCGGCGCACGGCCTCATTGTCCACCTCCAGCGTCTCGATCTTCACGTCCTCACCGTCGGCTCGAAATCGATTTACACCTACGATGACCTCCGTTCCGGCATCGATGCGCGCCTGCTTGCGCGTTGCCGCTTCGTCAATGCGCGATGACGGAATGCCCGCCTCAATCGCCTTCGTCATGCCCCCGGCCTCTTCGACTTCCTGAATCAAATCCCAGGCACGGTGCGCAAGCTGATGGGTCAAAGATTCGACATAGTACGACCCGCCCCATGGATCGATCGCATGTGTAACGTCGATTTCCTCCTGCAAATAAATTTGCGTCTGGCGCGCGATACGGGCGGAAAAATCCGATGGCAGCGCGAGCGCTTCGTCGAGCGCGTTCGTATGGAGAGACTGCGTATGGCCGAACACCGCAGCGAGGGCTTCGATGCACGTCCGGGTTACGTTGTTAAATGGATCCTGACTCGTCAAGCTCCATCCGGATGTCTGACAGTGTGCCCGGAGGGCCATCGATTTCGGGTTTTTTGGATCGAATTCATTGACGAGCCTGGCCCAGAGAAGGCGGCCAGCGCGCATTTTTGCGATCTCGACGAAATGATCCATTCCGATTCCCCAGAAGAAAGAGATCCGAGGTGCGAAGTCGTCGATGTCGAGACCGGCGGCAAGGCCGGTTCGAAGGTATTCGAGACCATCGGCGAGCGTGTAGGCCAACTCCAGATCCGGTGTCGCGCCAGCCTCTTGCATATGATAGCCGCTTACAGAAATAGAGTTGAAGCGGGGCATGTGCCTGGCGGCGTATGCAAAGACATCCCCGACAATTCGCATCGAGGGTTCGGGCGGATAGATAAATGTATTCCGCACCATGAACTCCTTCAGCACGTCGTTCTGAATCGTCCCCGCCAGTTCCGCGGGGCTCACACCCTGCTCGTCAGCAGCGACGATGTAGAAGGCCATCACAGGAATGACGGCGCCGTTCATAGTCATCGAGACGGAAATATCGGCCAGGGGGATACCGTCGAACAGAATTTTCATATCCTCGACGGTGTCGATCGCCACCCCGGCCTTTCCGACATCCCCGACGACCCGCTCGTGGTCGGAGTCATAACCCCGGTGCGTCGGGAGGTCGAATGCAACGGACAATCCCTTCTGTCCTGACGCGAGCGCCCGCCGATAGAAGGCGTTGGATTCTTCCGCCGTAGAGAAGCCAGCGTACTGCCGAATTGTCCATGGACGCAGGGCGTACATCGTGCTGTACGGTCCTCGCAGAAAGGGTGGTATTCCGGCGGCGTAGTCCAGATGCTCGAATTCCTCGATGTCGCCCGAGTTGTATGCTCGTTTTATCCGAATCTCGTCCGGATCGACGCCCGCGCCTCCCTTGTCCGCGACCGCAGGTCGAAACCGCCGCGGTGTATATTCGAAATCAGGGAAGTTCGGTCTCATTATTCGTCGTCGGAGAGCTTCTGCAGGTCGCGAAATCGTTCCTGAAGGTACTCCAGCGTATCTATCAGGTTTGACGCGCCATGAATGGCAAAATCGTACGACTGGTCTTCAAGTGTATGTGCCACCTCAGGTTCAGCGATAATGCCAGTCAACAAGGCAGAGATGACCTCCGGCGCATCACGCGATACTTTAGCAAGGATTTTTCCATATTCGGTGTCCGGAGCACAGAACACGACGCCATCCGGTTCGATCTCGCGGATTGCAGCGAGTGCTTGAGGAAGGGAGGCGTATCCAGCTGGCGCGACGATTCGGAAACCGCCGCATTCAAGGAAATTACGCGCGAAGTGCGCTCTGGAACTTCGGACGACGGCATCGCCAAGCGGCACGAGTAGGAGGGTGGGAATTCGGTCGCTTCGTTCTGTTCGCAGGCGGATGCGCTCTACAGGCTCAGCGTCCCTTGTGAAAGCGATCGGATTAGCGAGTCGCCGTTCGACTGGCACGGAACGCATGATGCTAATAGGTTCGTCGTGCGCGAGCCGCTTTCTCAACTCCTGAAATCCGCCGGAGAAGGCTGGGCTGGTTGCCGCCGGAAAATTCTGGGGCGGCGGTGCCGCATGGAGATCGGCCTGGCGGACCTCATCGGCATCCGGATATTGAGTCGTACCGACGAGAATCCTGCGCCGCGAAGAGACGGCCTCCTGCCTCTCCGCCCGAGAACGATCTAGCTGCTTTTGAAGAAGTCCTGCGCGAAGTGATGCGATTAAGCCGCCGTTCTCCTCAACTTCTTGAAAGAGGCGCCATGACCGTCGGGCAATTGCATCCGTCAGGACCTCCACATAGTAGCTTCCCGCTGCGGGATCGACAACCCGGGACATGCCTGCTTCCTGCTTCAGCACGTGTTGGATATTCCGGGCCATCCGATACGAGAATTCATCGAATCGGCCCGCAAGCTCGTCGAAGAGGTTTGTCGATACCACGTCACAGCCTCCGACAATCGCCGATGTGGCCTCGGTCGATGTCCGAAGTAGGTTGGTGTGCGGATCGTACAGCGTCATATTCCGCCTGGACGACTCCCCGTGGATCGGCGGTAGGACTAGGGTTTGATCGGGAGCATAGGCGGCAATCACCTGCGAGATGTTCGACCTCATTGCTCGCAGTTTCGCAATTTCGACGAAATAGGAGGACGCTACGGGAACGGCGACGTATATATGTCGAATTATATCTTCCGCGCGTATTCCTCGTTCGATCAGCTCCTGGAAGAGCTCGACGGCTGACGCGAGTAAAAACGCAGACTCCTGCACAGGTGAAGCGCCACCATTATGAAACGCCTGTGCGCCCACCTGCAGGACGCGTCCACACGGAATACGCTCCGCCGCTGCTTCGACCATCTCGGCGGCCATGTCAAAACACCCATCCAACTGCCTCCCGGTGGCGACGAGATCACCGATCGGGTCGAATGCTACCGTGAGCTCCGTCTCGCGCACGACCGAGCGTTGCTCCTGATGGTTGAGGAAGAGGGCTAGCAGAGCCGGGCTGTAACAGCCAGCATCCAGATGAACCGGAGTTCGGTCGAGTGGGAGTCCTGCGGCAAAATCTTCAAAAGCGGTTCTCGAGATCAGCGGGATACCCGCATATTTGCCATCGAAAACACGCAATGAAATCCCGAGTACGTCGACGCCACCCGCAAGCGCTGCAAGAGCGTGCTCACGAGCGATTTGAAGATCAGGCGTCGAAATGTCCTGCCTTATCTTCGCTGACCCCGGCATCTCGACGAAAGGTGCGTCGTCACTCGCGACGTGCGAAAGGTCGTCGATGTCCTCCGCACGATAGTAGGGACGGACCGTAATGTCGCCCGGCAGGTGCCATAGAAGGGTTTCGGCATCCGTCCCGAGCAAGTCGCGGCGAATTTGATCCTCCCATTCCTCCGTTGAGACGGGTGGAAAGTCAGAGAATAGACGATCACTATCCATTTCGCTGGGCTGCAGCTTCCGCATATACGACCCTGGCAGGCAGCGGTGCGAGACCTTCAAGGTCGCGGTAGCGCCGTACCAGGTCAAAGATTGCGACCCCGTAGGCTACGGCCACGTTTAGTGACTGCTTGGCACCGAACTGGGGGATCTCGATGGCGAGATCCGCCATCTGAATCAGCTCGTCGGACACCCCGTGGAGTTCATTGCCCAGTATCAAAGCAAGTGGAAAATGCCGTACCTCGACCTCGGACGGCCGAGTCGGCTCGTCGGTTATTTCCAGTACGCCTATCGTATACCCCTTGGAGCGGAGATCCCTGATAACTTTGGCAGGATCGCGTTCGTAGGTCCATGAGACGGTGTCCTGTGCGCCGAGGGCCGTCTTGTGAACGCCGGGGTTATCCGGCGTCCCTGAAATCCCGGTCAGGTAGATATGCTCGACGAGAGCTGCGTCCGATGATCTAAAAATGGATCCAACATTATAGATCGACCGAACATTCTCGACGACAGCTGAGATGGGATGCTTCGGTAACGACTCCACGCCGGATGGATCAGGACGAGGTATTTCTTCGTGCTTCAACTTTCTCATGGTCACAGTCGAACGGTGTCACGAATTCAAATGGTATGGATAAATCCGTAGAATGAAACGACCTGGAGCGACGTTTAGCTTTCGCATGAAAAGGCCATACCGCACGGTCATCAATGTAGTATTGATCCTCGCCACGACAATGGCACTTCAGAGTTGCCAGTCGCTGCGGGAAATCGCAGCGTTGCGACAAGTCGACTTTGCCATCGACAACGTGTCGGACGCTCGGCTTGCGGGCGTACAAATCGAACGGATTCGTTCGTACGAAGATCTCTCCTCGTCAGATATCTTCCAGATTGGACGGGCGATCACGAATCAGGAACTGCCGTTCCAGTTTCGACTGAACGTTGAGGCGCTCAACCCTGAAGAAAATCCGGTACAGGCGCGTCTTGTGCGGATGGCCTGGACGGTTTTCCTGGAGGACCGAGAGACTGTAAGTGGCGTTCTAGACGAAGAAGTGGTGCTTCCTCCGGGACAGACAACCACTATTCCGGTCGCAATAAACCTTGATCTTGTCGAGTTTTTCGATCGAAACGCTCGCGATCTCGTCGAACTGGCAATGTCCGTCTCCGGACAGGGTGGAGAGCCGACGAACGTCTCTCTGAGGGCAACTCCGACCATCGATACGCCGCTCGGCCCCATGGAGTATCCTCGGCCTATCACGATCATCAGCAGGGATCTCGGAGCGGAGCCGCCCCCTCCTGATGATGAGTAGAGCTGATGACGTGTAGAGCGCCGGTGCTTTTCATTAATACTCCATTTGGAGCGGCATTGCGCATCCCGGGTAAAATCGCTACGTTTTGCGGCTATACTTTATGCACAGTGGCGGCAACGAACAGTGATAATTGCGATCGATGGCCCGGCGGGATCCGGCAAGAGCACGACGGCACGAGCCGTGGCTCGCCGGCTCGACTACCTCTACATTGATACGGGCGCCATGTACCGAGCGGTCGCGCTGGAATTCGTCCGCCGAGATGAGGATCTCGTTCAGGAAACGGTCGAGCGTCTGCTTCCAGCTATTCGCATCAATTTTCGAGGAACGGAGGACAACCTTCGCGTCCTTCTGAACGACGAAGACGTGACGGAGGCAATACGGCGTCCTGACGTGACGGAAGCCTCGAGTAAGATCGCAGCGCTGCCTCCCGTTCGAGAAAAGCTGGTGGCGGAGCAGCGGCGTATCGCACGTGAGCATGCGAGGCAAGGTGTGGTGCTCGAGGGGCGTGACATCGGAACCGTCGTATTTCCGAATGCCGACGTTAAGATATTCTTGACCGCCACCGAGGAGGCCCGCGCCCGACGCCGGTTCGACGAGCTCGAGCGCAACGCACAAAAGGTCACGTTCGAGGACGTGCTTCGAGACATCCGCCTACGTGACGAGCGAGACGCATCACGTGCGGTTGCGCCCTTGCGAAAGGCAGATGATGCAATCGAAGTGGACACGTCGAAGTTAGGCGTCGACGAGCAGGTGAATATCGTAATTCAAGCCGCGAAGGAACGCGGATAGACCTCCGCCGTATAGCACAGTTCGTCAAAAAACAACCTCTTGGACGCATTTTTGCGTCACCCTTTACTGGAGGTTGTTCATCTATCCCAACCACTAGAAGAAGCGTTTGTTGGATGTCGAAAGGGTCGTTCGGCGGACACTTTGTTAAACCAGAGGGCTGCGCGGTCCTGTCCTTATCCAGCCGATTAAAGTGCGGTGGCAGCGCGTCCGGAGAACTATATGGCTGAAGACCAGCAGAAAGCACAGCAGAACGAAGCAGTCGAGGAAGAAGACGATAAGGTAACTGAGGCCGCGAATTCGGCCGACACGGAAGAAACCGATGCAAA
>CAZKNF010000036.1:24479-35684 GCA_964554105.1 uncultured Rhodothermales bacterium
AAGAAACCGATGCAAATTCAGTTGCCTCGGAAAATGGCGCTGAGGCGAAAGATGTCGACGAAGCGGTTGAAGCGGACTCCGATGATGGCGGCGAATACGCCCAAGCGGCGACCGACCTCGCTCCGGAGGATGTGAACGCTGAAGAACCGACCGCCGAGTCGGCGGACGACGACGAGGATGGCTCCGGAGGGCGCCTTCTGGAAGAGGCTGTCTCCGCCGCTACGTCTGACGTAGAGATTCCCGTGGCCGAAGAAGCAGGCATCGTCATAGCGGAAGACGAACCCGTCGCATCTCTATCAAGTGTCGATAATCTCGAACCTACGGGCCGCGTAGGCTATACCGGCGAAATCGTCGGACGCGTCGTGAAGCTGGAAGATCTCGAGGAAGACGGCGAGGATGAGCGCGCCGTGACCGAGAGCTATCAGCAGCTCATGCAGCTGGTCGATCAGTCAATTACGCAGGTAACCGAACAAGAAATCGTTCATGGACGCGTAGTCAGCGTCGGTGAAAAGGATGTAGTTATCGATATCGGGTTCAAGAGCGACGGGGTCGTGTCGCTCAACGAGTTTTCTCGCGAGTTAAACGCCGGTGACGAAGTTGAAGTGTTCGTCGATCGGCTCGAAGATTATCACGGCCAGCTCGTTCTTTCGAAAACGAAGGCTGATCAGGTTCGCCGCTGGCAGCGGGTCGAGGAAGCCTATGAGAACGAACAGGTTCTTGACGGCACGATCGTACGCCGGATTAAGGGCGGAATGATCGTCGAGCTCTTCGACTCGATGGAAGCCTTCCTTCCCGGCTCGCAAATCGACGTACGGCCGGTTCGGGATTTCGATGCGTATCTGGACACCAAGATGGAGTTCAAGATCGTCAAGTTGAATCCGGCGAACGAAAACATTGTCGTCTCTCACAAGGCACTCATCGAGAAGGAGCTCGAAGCGCAGCGCACGAGCATTCTCTCGACGATGGAATCAGGTCAGATCCTCGAGGGAATCGTGAAGAACATCACCGATTTCGGTGTGTTCATCGATCTAGGCGGTGTCGACGGTCTCCTCCACATCACCGATCTTTCATGGGGCCGAGTGTCCCATCCTTCCGAACTCGTCGATCTCGACGAGAAGCTCAATGTAGTCGTGCTAGATTACGACAAAGAGCGCCAGCGTATTTCCCTCGGCCTCAAGCAGCTTCAGCCGCATCCGTGGGAAGACATCAACGAGAAGTTTACCGAAGGCGAGACGGTCGAAGGAAAAGTCGTGTCGATCACCGATTACGGCGCCTTCGTCGAGCTCGAGAAGGGAATCGAGGGCCTCGTCCACATTTCCGAGATGAGCTGGACGGAGCATATTCGCCATCCAAGTCAGATGGTGTCGCTCGGGCAGCTCGTCAACGTCAAGATCCTAAACATCGACAAAGAGGGAAAGAAAATTTCCCTCGGCATGAAGCAGCTCGAACCGGATCCGTGGACGGGAATCTCGGAACGCTACCCGCCGGGTACCGTGCTTCGTGGTAAAGTCCGCAACATCACCAACTTCGGCGTGTTTGTCGAAATTGAGCCGGGAATCGACGGACTCGTTCACATTTCCGACCTGTCGTGGACGAAGAAGATTCGCCATCCCAGTGAGATGATCAAGAAGGGTCAAGATCTGGATGTCGTGATTCTAAACGTAGACGAAGAGGCGCGCCGGATTTCACTCGGTCACAAGCAGGTCGAGACGAATCCATGGAACCAGTTTGCGCAGGTCTATGGCGAGGGCACAGATACCACCGCCAGGGTCGTACGCTCGAACGAGGGTGGGCTCGTCGTCGAGCTTCCGATGGAAGTGGAGGCGTTCGTTCCGGCCAGCGAGCTGAAGAATGGGCCTCAGGACTTTCAGGAGTTCTACGAAGAGAATCAGGAGCTGGAGCTTCGCGTCATCAAATTCGATCCGAATCAGAAGGAGATCGTGCTCAGTGAGGCAGCGAAGGATCGAGCCGAAGAGCGCGCCGATCGTAGCTCTCAGGAACGCGAACGCCGTGAAGAACGGAAGCGCGAACGCCGCGACGTCGGAGAATTCAAGAAGGGCGCCGAGGCATCCGGGCCCACGACTCTGGGTGAACTTAGCGGTCTTGCAGACTTGAAGGCGCAGATCGAGGAAGCTGAATCAGCGGCAGGGGATGTGGTGAAGATTGAGCCGGGCACCGTGTCGACGGAACCGGAGGCAAGCGAAGCCCCCGAAAAAGCTGATCCGGCTGCAAAAGAGTCTATTCCTGAAGCCGAGGATGATCCGGCCACCGTTGTCGATGAAGGGCAAACTCCGGAGGAACAGGCCGAGGAGGAGATGGAAGAGAGCGACGAGACCGTCGTGACCACCGCTGCCGGTTCCGGGGAGATGGAGGGAACGCCGGGTGCGACAGCCCGTGGTCCAGCCGGTAAACGGAAGGAGCAGGCGGGAGATAAACGTGTAGACGAGAGCAAAGGCGCCGCGACCGAACCACCGGCTTCCCGATCCCAACGCCAGGAAGATGCAGGTGACGTGCTTCCCGCGGAGAAATCGAAAGCCTCTACGAAGAGCGCGGGAGAGATAGATAAGGAAGGCGCGGCCGAAGCCGCCGAAGCGGCCACGCAGGATAAGACGCCGACGAAGGATGTGGGAGATAAGCCAATCACATCCGTCGAGGGCGAACCTTCTGTGGCCGAGATCGAGTCTCGTACCACGACCGAGGGCGGTGAGAAAGCCGTCACCAAGGAAAAGGTGATCCAGAAGGCCGAAGAAAAGGCCGAAGCGACGGAGACGGATGAAACGGATGCTGAGGCATCGGGTGCAGAAGAGGAGCAATCTTCCACCGCCGAAGACACCGCAGAGTCTGATTCCGGCGAGAAGGGCGAATCTGACGTCGAGGAAGCCAAAGCCGAAGAGGACGAGGAACAGAAGTAGTTCCTCTCCGAGAATAGCTTAGTCTAAAGGGGCGGCATCCATTGCGGGTACCGCCCCTTTTTGTGACTATGTGCTTTTCGACTTTGCGGTTTTCGCCTATGTGTCTATCTGTGCTTTCTGAAGGCGCCCCGAAAAATCGATGTAAAGAGTCTTCGTCTCCGTATAGAAGTCGAAGACTTCCCATCCGCCCTCTCGATGTCCGTTTCCGGTCTCCTTCACGCCGCCGAACGGCATGTGCGCTTCAGCGCCTATCGTGGGGCCGTTCACGTACGTGATGCCCGCCTCGATATCGTGCATGGCACGAAAGGCCCGGTTTACGTCGCGCGTGTAAATGCTTGACGATAAGCCGTACCTGGTGCCGTTTGCTATTTCCACGGCCTCCTCATATGACCCGACCCGGAACACGGAGAGCACGGGGCCGAAGATTTCCTCCTGTGCTATCCGCATAGTGCCCCGCACGCCCAAGAACACTGTTGGCTCGAAGAAATAGCCGTCGTCGAGGTCCTTCCCTGAAGCCCTGCTGCCACCAAGTACCATTTCGGCACCCTCCTCGCGACCGATCCCGACGTATCGGGTGACCTTCTCAAGGGCGGCCTCGTTGATGAGGGGCCCGACTTCGACGCCGTCGTCGTTTCCGTACCCGAGCCGGAGCTTCGCCGCACGGTCGACCACCCGTGCCACCATCTCATCATGAATCTGTTCGTGGAGAATCAGGCGGCTCGTAGCCGTACAACGCTGACCGGTGGTACCGAACGCCCCCCAAAGGACGCCCTCCACAGCCAGGTCAAGGTCGGCGTCCTCCATGACGATCTGTGGGTTCTTCCCGCCCATCTCCATGGAAAATCGCTTGTGCATTCGTCCGCAGACCTCCCCGATGCGCGCGCCTGTCTCGGTTGAGCCCGTAAATGTGATCGCGTTTACCAGAGGGTGTGCGACGAGGGCTGCGCCAACATCGCCGCCGCCCTGTGCCAGATTGATGACGCCGTCAGGCACGCCGGCGTCGATGAGGACGTGCGTAAGAAGCATTCCAGTATGTGCAGCGTCGTCACTCGGCTTGAAAATTACCGTGTTTCCCGAGGCGAGCGCCGGAAACATCTTCCACGTCGGAACAGCCACTGGAAAATTCCAGGCGGTAATGACACCGACGACGCCAACCGGGCGCCGTATGCTCATATTGAATTTGCTCGGGAGCTCGCTCGGGACAGTATGTCCGAAGAGTCGGCGCGTTTCCGACGCTGCATAATAGGCTGTATCGATCGCCTCCTGTACGTCTCCACGCGTTTCCGTGAAGGGCTTTCCCATTTCGCGCGTCATCTCGAAGGCAATGTCGTCTTTTCGCTGCGTGAGCAGGTCGCCGACGCGGCGGAGGATCTCGCCGCGCTGCGGTGCCGGAGTACGACTCCAGGTAGAGAACGCGTCGCGAGCTGCCGCTGCGGCGGCATCGATGTCCTCGGCTCCGGAAGCCGGAAAATGTCCAATTAAATCACTAGTGCGAGCGGGATTTATATCGTCGAACGTTTGACCGGATGCCGCATCGATCCACGATCCGCCGATATAATTCTGAAATCTTTCAGCCATCGATCAGTCGATTTCAAATGGAAGGGTGATTGGACCTTCGGTACCGTGACGGCGCCGCCATGGATCCGCGGACGCGGGGAAAAGGTATGGTTGGATGTGGATACTGTGCTATCTTTATTGATCTATGGCGACGACAACGACTTCCCTCGACCTAACTGACCGTCTTTCCGAACGCGCACGCACGGTGCCGCCGAGCGGGATTCGCCGTTTTTTTGAGATAGCCGCAACGATGGAGGACGTCATCTCCCTGGGTATCGGGGAGCCGGACTTCGTGTCCCCGAAGCCGGTTATCGAAGCGGCCATCCACTCGCTTCGTGAAGGAAAAACGGGCTACACCGCCAACGCCGGGCTATTGGAGCTGCGCGAGCTGATTTCCGGTGAGTTCGATCGGCTCTACGGCGTTACGTACGATCCCTCTCGCCAGATTCTGGTTACGGTCGGTGCCAGCGAGGCCATGCAGCTCGCCATGCTTGCACTTTTGAACCCGGGTGATGAAATCCTCATCCCCGAGCCGTGCTTTGTCTCCTATGGACCCACTGCTCAGTTTGCCGGGGCAAAGGTCGTCCACGTACCTACCCGCGTCGAGACCGATTTCCAGGTCACCGCCGAGGATATCGCATCCCGAGTCACGCCACGATCGAAAGTGCTTTTTCTCGGGTATCCCAATAATCCGACAGGAGCCGTTTTGCGCCGAGAGACGCTCGAGGAGATCGCTGAAGTCGTCGTGGAAAACGACTTGCTCGTGATATCGGATGAAATTTACGATCGACTCGTGTATGGGGAGGCGTATAAACGTGGCCACGTATGTCTGCCGTCTATTGAGGCGCTTTACGAACGGACGGTTCTCCTCGGTGGGTTTTCGAAGAACTACGCAATGACGGGATGGCGCATCGGCTATGCGTGCGCTCCCGAGGCGATCTATCAGGCGATGTACAAGGTGCACCAGTATGTAGTAATGAGCGCGCCCACCACGGGCCAGATCGGCGCTGTAGCTGCGATCCGAGAATCTCAGGACGACGTCGAACATATGCGCCTCGCGTACGACAAGCGCAGAAGGGTGCTCGTCGACGGGCTCCGTGCCGCCGGATTGCCAACTTTCGAACCCGAGGGTGCATTCTATTGCTTTCCAGATATTACCTCGACTGGATTGACCTCGGAAGAAGTTGCTCAGAAGCTTCTGCAGGAAGAGAGCGTCGCCTGCGTACCCGGAGACGCTTTCGGTCCGAGCGGAACAGGCTACATGCGCTGCTCCTACGCGACGGCGCTCGAGCACATCGAAGAGGCGGTGCGGCGAATCACCAGGTTTGCGCACAAGTACCAGAAGGTGCACGAGCGCGTATGACGTACTTGATCAAACTCCTTGCCACGGTCACAGCAGCCGCTTTGCTGCATACGGTGCTGGGCTGGGGATGGACCTTTTTCGCCGGCCTTGGTGCAGGCGTCTGGCAGGGCCGGGGAGGCTGGTATCTCGGCGCCATCGGCGTGGGAATCGAGTGGGCAGGCTGGATCATCTTTAGTTATGCCGTTGATGCCCGCGCCGTCCACGTGATGACGCAGACGATGGGAAGCATACTCGGAAACATGCCGTTTTTCGTCGTCGTTGCTCTGACGCTCATAATGGCTTCCCTCATCGGAGGGCTGGGTGGTGGAATGGGGACTCAGATCCGAGTGCTAATGACTCGTACCCGCACGCCCAGGGCGGCTGCGTGAGCCACCGTGCGAGGCTGTTCAAACAATAACCTGCGTAAACGAGTGAGTTGATATGCCATATACACCGGATGAAATCAAGAGCCTTCTAGAGCGTGTACACACGCTCGGAGGGTATCTTTGACGTCGATAAACGCGAAGCGACCGTTGAGGAGCTGAATCAAGAACGGCTGAATCCAGAGTTTTGGAGTGACCCGGAGCAGGCTCGGACCGTCGAGATGAGGGTTTCGGCCGAAAAGGAATGGCTGGATGCGTGGGAAACGCTGAAGAGACAGGCTGAGGATGTAGAAACCCTCTTGCTGCTGTCCGACGAAGAAGATGCCGATCTATCCGCAGAGATTGAGGCAGAGGTTGGCCGGTTGGAGCGGAATCTCGAGGCACTCGAGTTTCGAAACATGCTGAGTGATCCGGACGACGTTCGAAATGCAATATTGACAATCCATCCGGGTGCCGGAGGCACGGAGAGTCAGGATTGGTCGGAAATGCTCTTACGTATGTATACGCGGTGGGGCGAGAACCAGGGCTATAAGGTCGAACTACTGGAGCATCAGCCGGGAGACGTCGCCGGCATCAAAAGCGCAAGCCTGCGCCTGGAGGGGTCGTACGCCTATGGCTATCTGCGCTCCGAGACCGGTGTGCATCGTCTGGTCCGTATCTCGCCTTTCGATTCGAGCGGTAGGCGCCATACGTCCTTTGCGAGCGTTTTTGTTTTTCCGGAGGTGGATGACACGATCGAAATCGAACTGAGTGGGGATGAGATCGAGCTGCAGACGTTCCGGTCCGGCGGAAAGGGTGGCCAGAACGTAAACAAAGTCGAAACCGGCGTTCGATTAATCTGGAATGGCACGCTTTCAACCGGAGAAGAAGCACAGGTCATCGCGGAATGTACAGAGGAGAGAAGCCAGCTTCAGAATCGCGAGCGCGCCATGACCATGCTCAAGAGCAGAGTATATCAGCTGGAGCAGGACATCCAGGAAGCGGAAAAGAACCGCATAGAGGGTACAAAGAAAAAGATCGAATGGGGTAGCCAGATTCGCTCATACGTGTTTCAGCCTTACACGATGGTAAACGATCATCGGACCGAGACGAAGGTGACGGATGTGCATGCGGTGATGGACGGCGACCTCGAGCCGTTTACAAAGGCATTCCTCATGCAGCAGGCGAACGTCCAGGAATAGTCGAACGGTATCCATCACGCAGCGAATATGATCGAATCCGACTTTCTCGTCATCGGCTCTGGCGTTGCCGGCCTTTCATACGCTTTGCGGGTAGCCGACTATGGGACGGTGGCAATCATAACCAAGAAGGAGACCGTCGAGTCGAATACGAACTACGCGCAGGGCGGCATAGCTGCCGTGATGGCCCCGGACGACAGCTATGAGAGCCATATCAAGGATACGATCGACGCCGGAGCGGGACTGTGCGATCCCGACGTCGTGGAATTCGTCGTAAAAGAAGGACCCGAACGAGTCCGCGAGCTGATGTCCTTCGGGGCGGAGTTTACACGTCGGAACGGAAGCCTGCATCTCGGCCGCGAAGGTGGCCACACAGCCGATCGCATTGTGCACGCAGCAGATACGACCGGGCGAGTCGTCGAGCGGACTCTCCTGGATCAGGCGCGCGCCCATCCTAATATCGAAATCTACGAATACCATTTCGCTGTCGAACTGATCACCGAGCATCATCTGGGACAGTATGTGTCGCGGCTGCGCCCGGACGTTCACTGCTTCGGCGCGTACGCATACGATACGACGTCCGATGTGGTGAAGACCTTCCTCGCGAAATCCACGCTGCTTGCCAGCGGTGGGTCGGGCCAGGTCTACCTCCATACGACCAATCCGGAAGTCGCTACCGGTGACGGTGTGGCGATGGTGTACCGCGCCAAGGGCCGCGTCGCGAACATGGAATTCGTTCAGTTTCATCCGACGACGCTGTTTCATCCGGATAGTGATTCCTTTTTGATCTCAGAAGCAGTTCGAGGTGCGGGTGGGCGCCTGTTCAACCAGAGCGGCGATCGGTTCATGCTTGACTATGACCCACGCGGTGAGCTCGCGCCCCGCGATATCGTCGCGAGAGCAATCGACGACCAGCTCAAGCAGCGCGGTGAGGAGTTTGTACTGCTAGATATCTCTCATCGGCCATCGACGGAGATTAGCGAACACTTTCCGCACATCCACGAAACATGTCTGAAGCACGGAATCGACATTTCACAGCAGCCGATACCTGTCGTACCGGCGGCACACTACCAGTGCGGTGGAGTGCGCACGGATCACTTCGCAAGGACATCAATCGCGGGCCTGTTCGCCTGCGGCGAGGTCGCCTGCACCGGACTCCACGGCGCAAACCGTCTGGCAAGCAACTCATTGCTGGAGGCGCTCGTCTTCAGCCGGCGGGCCGTTGATTCGTCGGTCGAGTACGCGAAAGAAGCGCACCGTCGACATGACGTACCGGCGTGGGACGATAGTGGAACGCAGCATCCCAACGAATGGGTGCTGGTATCGCACAATCGCGAAGAGCTTCGGCGGGTAATGTGGGATTACGTGGGAATCGTCCGGTCGAGCCTTCGACTCGAGCGCGCTTTCCGTCGCACGCGCATGCTCGACGAGGAGACCGAGGCGTTCTATCGAAACTCGAGAGTCTCGGCCGAACTCTGCGAGCTTCGCAATATGATCGCTGTGGCCTACATGATCATTCGGAGTGCGCAGATGCGCCGAGAAAGCCGGGGGCTGCATTATATGCTCGATTATCCCGCTTCGCTGGAAGACGAGAAGCGACCGACGCTCGTATAGCGGAACTGCCTATACCACTTCGCGTTTATCATCGCCGCGGAGCAGTGTTTGCCTGGGCGCGTCCGGTCGCCTCAATTATCACGTGCGAAAGGGGGGCCTTCGGAGCCGCCCTTTTTTCGTTGGCATAAGAGCGTTGGCGCCCGCCCCGATTGTTCGGGACCGGGCGTTTTTTGCAAGGTACAAGCATGATGGACCGGAATGTGGATCATTCTACCGACGAGATCACGCGGCGAGTGAGAGAGCTCGTCGACGAAGTCATCGCCGAGACGGATGTTTTCGTGGTAGACGTAGAGGTGCGAGGGTCAGGTGGCTCTCGTGTTGTCGACATCTATCTTGACAGCGATGAGGATCTTAGCGTGGAAAAACTCGCAGAAGTGAATCGAGAGGTCGGATTTCTTCTTGATATGGAGGATCTGATTCCCGGACGCTACAATTTGAACGTGTCCTCGCCGGGACTTGATCGACCACTCAGGCTTTCCCGGCAGTATCGAAAGAATATCGGTAAGCCGTTGCGAGTACACTACCAAAAGTCGGATGGATCGGGTGCAACAGAATTAGAGGGCGAGTTGGTCGGCGTCGGCGATGAAGAGATCGAGCTGACCGCCGGCGATGAGGTTCGGCACATCCGTCTCGATGACATTATTTGGGCGAAGATCCGGCTCCCCTGGTAGGGGCGCCGCTCGCGTCCCGGACAGGGATATTTAGACTAAAAGAAAAATATGCAGAGCTCGACGCTAGTATCATCGTTTGCGGAGATCGCCCGCGAGAAGGGCATCGACCGCGATTCGCTCCAGATGATCGTGGAAGACGTCTTCCGTGCGATGATCCGGAAGCGATACGGCGCTGATGATTCGTTCGAAATCATCTTCAATCCGGATCACGGGGATATCCAGATAATCCACGTTCAGGAAGTCGTCCCGAACCTCGACCTGGAGGACCCGGTCACGCAGATCGAGCTGAATGATGCGAAATCAGTAGATGACGATTTCGAGATTGGTGACGAGGTCGCGAGCGAAGTGAACATTACACATTTCGGGCGGCGGGCGGTGATGACCGCGCGCCAGACCTTCAGTCAGCGAATTCGGGACATAGAGAAAGAGAACGTTTATCACGAGTACACCGAGCTTATCGGTGAAATCGTGGTAGGCGAGATCTATCAGACGCGGCGCCGCGAAGTGCTGGTTATCCATAATAAGGTGGAGCTCGTCCTACCGCGCAATGAGCAGATTTACAAGGATCGATATCGCAAAGGCGATATGATTCGCGCCGTCGTAAAAGATGTGCGCCGAGACGCCGGAAGTAATCCGCAGGTCATCATAAGTCGTGCCGATCCAATATTCATGGAGCGGCTTTTCGAACTGGAAGTACCGGAGATTTACGACGGCATCGTGGAGATCAAGAGGATCGTGCGTGAACCCGGCGAGCGCGCGAAAGTCGCGGTAATCAGCCATGACGAACGAATTGATCCCGTCGGAGCATGCGTAGGAGTCAAAGGCGTGCGGATTCATGCAGTTGTTCGCGAGCTTGGAAATGAGAATATCGACGTTCTCGAGTTCGCGGAGGATCCATACAAGCTAATCGGCCGCGCACTGTCACCCGCCACGCCGCTCTCGGCAACTATTAACGACGAACTCGAACCGCCGCGCGCGAAGGTGGTAGTGAAAGCGGATGAAGTCAGCCAGGCGATCGGCCGCGGCGGCATAAATATTAGACTAGCATCACGTCTGACTGGTTATGAGATCGACGTCTACCGCGAGATCGCTGCGGACGAAGAAGACATCGAGATCGACGAGTTTGCGGATGCTTTCGTGCCGGAAACGCTGGAGAAGCTGCATAACATTGGCTGTGACACCGCCAAACAGGTACTCGAGCTTTCGATAGACGAGCTGATAAGGCGATCGGGCCTGGAACACGAGACGGCTCAGCACGTGTTGGACACCATTAAACTCGAGTTTGAAGACGAAGAGGAAGAGGAATTGGAAGGCTAAGCGGTAATGCCCTCGTGGGCCTATTTTGATGCGGGCGGTACCCGACTGTCTGTCTCTGCGGATTGCCTGCAGAGTCTGCATGATTGATATTTGTTGTATATGGCGAAGAAATTTAAAAAAGTAAGGCTCTTAAAGAACTCGAAAGAGCTCAATATTGCGGTAGATACGCTGGTCCATCATCTTAAGGATGAGGGCTACGGGTCGGCACTCAACGGCAAAGGATTGAATGAA
>CAZKNF010000037.1:0-35569 GCA_964554105.1 uncultured Rhodothermales bacterium
GGCGAAATGACCAAGTCAGCGATCACTTGATCACCTAAGCCGTTGCTTCTCATCTCCCACGATTGGCCGGCGTCGGTGGAACGAAAGACGCCTCCCACATCGCACGTGACGAACATGGTCGGATCGGAAGGAAAATTCGGCGCCATTGCGAGTTCGATCAACCAGCGCGAACACGTTCCCAGTCCTCGAAAAAGTCGGTGCCACTCATATCCCCCATCAGTCGATTTGAAGAGGACACCCCTAACCGTTGCATAGACCGTTCCGTCCCTGGAAAACTCGGGTGACAACTCGATGTCGCCCACGTCATCATGAGGTACGTGAGCAGAAGTGTCTGAGGGGCCAGCAAAACATATGACGACTATCACCAACGTAACTAGAAAGCGAGACAATCAATGCACCTCCTGTTGAATCCAATTGCAACGTCGAGAGCACTTGCGGACTCGACAAGAAAGGCGATTCGGTTCTGGATCAAAGCCTGGCGCAAAATACAGGTTTGCACTCGATTAGCAAAAAGACGAAGCGCAGTATACTCGCGAATTCAAGTATCCTATATAGCCGCCCCTAACCCTTAATTCAATCTGAATATCTAACCGTGCAACGGATGCATCGATCGAGAGAAGGCATTTGTCGGTGGGCTTGAAGCGGTTACGACAGTTTTCGTAAAGTGGACCGCCTCTCGCCTGTTCGCCAGTAAATCAGAGCCCGTAAAATAGCACTTTGCTCGACTCCGACTCATCGAGGCTCCGACGTCTTTGCAACGCGACTTCCGAGCGGATCCTGCGAGTTCCGGAGGGGCTTCGTTTCATGGCCCTCGCCGCGTTCTTCTTCAGCCTGATGAGCTTGCTAGTGAAGATCGCGGGGCAGCGGCTGCCAAGCTCAGAACTTGTACTGGGCCGAAGTGTGGTTTCGCTCGTCATCTCGTGGATAATGCTTAGACGCGCGCGCATCGACCCCTGGGGCACGCGCAAGGGCCTTTTGACGATGCGTGGACTCGCCGGATTCGGTGGACTTCTTTGCTTCTTCTACGCAATCCCGCGGCTACCGCTGGCGGACGTCACCGTCATTCAGTTCACGAATCCCGTGTTTACGGCGTTGTTTGCCGCCCTGCTGTTGCGGGAGGCGCTAAACAGGATGGTCGTGTTCTCGATCGGCCTGAGCCTTGCCGGTGTGATGCTGATTGCGCAGCCGTCATTTCTCTTCGGTGCTCAAGCATCGGAACTGGATCTGACGGCCGTCGGCATTGCCCTTGCCGGAGCGGTCTTCGCTGCGATCGCCTATACGACGGTCCGAAAGCTGGGTGAGACGGAACACCCGCTCGTCGTTGTATTCTATTTCCCGCTCATCTCGATTCCTGCCTGCCTGCCATTCCTCGCACCGGTATTCGTGTGGCCGACGCCCCTTGAGTGGCTCATGCTGCTGGGAATCGGCGTACTCACACAAATTGCACAGATCTTTTTGACGCAGGGACTCCACCTCGAGCCGGCCGGCCGTGCTACATCGGTAAGCTACCTTCAGATCCTGTTTGCGGCAGTCTGGGGGATGCTCTTCTTCTCGGAATTCCCGGACATGCTTACAATCGTCGGAGCCCTGCTCGTGGTCGGCGGCATTATACTGACTACGCGGTCGACATCTCCCCCACGTGGAATCGGTGAGCCCATCCCGACAAACGAATCATCAAAACCCACCTGAATGGCCGGAGCGAGTCGAGAGCGGGTCGGAGCGAATCGCAAGATCAGGTTCGCATAGCAGGATCGCAGGTTCAGTTACAAGTCCAATTCTTCAACTTCTCCGGCGTGCTCCATAATGAATTGGTAGCGTGCCGACGAATCCTTGCCCATAAGATCGCTGATCGTCTGCTCCGTCAAAAGCTTCTCGTCGTCGGAAATCTTCACACGCTGAAGCCGCCGCTTCTCGGGGTCGAGCGTCGTTTCCTTGAGCGTTTTCGGCATCATCTCACCCAGGCCCTTGAAGCGCTGAACGTCTATCGTGACGTTCTTCCTGCCCTTCTTGATCTGCCTTGTGATGCGATCTTTGTCGGCGTCGTCGAGCGCCCAGTATGTCTCCTTTCCGGCGTCAAGCCGATACAGAGGCGGCTGAGCGACAAAGACATGGTCTTCCTCGATCAGCCGTCGCATGTAGCGATAGAAGAACGTCAGGAGCAGTGTTGCGATGTGATGCCCGTCGGAGTCCGCATCCATCAGCAGAATAATCTTGTCATAGCGGAGGCGCGACAGATCCAGATGATCGCCGACGCCGCAGCCGAGCGCGTCAACGACGTTCGAAAGCTCCTTGTTGTCGTGCACCTTCTTGAGCGTGGCCTGCTCGGCATTCAGAACCTTTCCACGCAGCGGGAGGATGGCCTGAAAATGCCGGTCGCGTCCCTGCTTCGCCGATCCGCCTGCCGAATCTCCCTCGACAATGAACAGCTCGCATTTGAGCGGATCCGTCGACGAGCAGTCGGCAAGTTTTCCCGGTAGGTTCAGACGCTGGCTCACACTCGTCTTCCGTCGAGCGGTGCGCGCCGCGGCGCGGCTCGCATGTCGTGCTTTGGCCGCCTGGATGACCCGCGTCGCGATGGCCTCGCCTGTCGTGGGATGCGCGTTCAGGAACTGCTCGAGTTCGAGCCGCATGGCACTGACGACGGTCGAGCGTGCCTCGGGATTGTTCAGCTTTTCCTTCGTCTGGCCCTGAAACTGCGGGTCGACCATGAACATGTTGATAATCGCAACGAGCCCTTCACGGATGTCGTCTGCTGAAATGTCGAGCGCCTTGGGCATCATATCGTGCGTCTCCATATAGGCACGCACCGCACTCCGCACGCCGTCGCGGAAGCCCTGCTCATGCGTTCCTCCTTCACGAGTGGGAATGCCGTTTACGAACGAGCGGACGTTCTCCTTCGGCGCTTCGGTCCACTGCAGCGCAATTTCGACCCGTGCACCGTCCTGAAGCTTCGTTTGTCGATGTAGGAACTGCTCTTTATGAACCGGATTCTCGCCGATCTCTTTTACGATGCGGTCGAGATACTCCGCTACTCCCCCCTCGTGATGGAATTCAAAGTTCTCGCCGTTTACCTCGTCCTTCAGCACGATGCGGAGCGCGCTGTTCAGATACGTCTTGACCTCCAGATTATCCCGGATCGAAACCCCATCGAACTCCACAGATTCGAAGATCTCCGGATCGGGTCGAAAGTAGATCGATGTGCCGCTGGACCGCGTGCCGGACGAGATTTTCTTCAGTTTTGTAACGGGAATGCCTTTCTCGTAGCGCTGCTCCCAGGTGGCGCCGTCGCGTTTGACAGTGGCTATAAGCTCCTCGGACAGCGCGTTTACCACGGAAGCACCGACGCCGTGAAGGCCACCTGATGTGACGTAATTCGTCTGATCGAACTTGCCTCCCGCATGCAGCGTGGTGAGAATGAGCTGAAGCGTCGGCACCTTCCTTGTGGGATGCTTGTCGACCGGTATACCACGGCCGTTGTCGATCACCGTCACACTGCGTCCGTCCCGATGCAGTACAACCTCGATCTGGGTAGCGTAGCCGTTGGTGGCCTCATCTACAGCGTTGTCCACCACCTCCCAGAGAAGGTGATGAAGGCCTGGCTTTCCGGTTCCGCCGATATACATGCCCGGCCGCTTCCGGACGGGTTCCAGGCCTTCGAGGACCTGGATGTCGGCGCCGGTATATGTCTTTTGCACGATAGATTACCCCTGACCGTTAAATCTGATTTCGACGGGCGTCGGTATCACACGAGCCAGGTGTCCTCGACGGATGATCAGCTTACCTTTGTTGCCCCTGTTGCTGATCTCGAACTTAGTCGTCCGTACAATCTCGCGTCGACCCCTGCTAGTCTCAACTTCGAGGCCATCCCGCGGAGCGTTCGACAGGGCGAAACCGAGCACGTAGTCATCCTTAGACAGACGCATCGCGATCACACCCTTCGCGCTCCCCTTGAAAATCGAAATTTGGTGAATGGGAAATATCAATACGTGGCCGTTCTTAGAGGCCAGGCAGACATTTTCGTCGCCTGCTGCCACCTCGACGCCCACGACGCGGTCGCCCGCATTCAGCTTCATGAACGTCCGGCCGTTCTTCGTCGAAGGCTCAGTGTAGCCGTCGACGGTGAATCGGACAGCCTGCCCCGCCTTCGAAATCGCGATCACAAACGGATGCAGATCCTCAGGCGGCTCGCCCGTCTCACTATCGAACAACTTCGGCTCCGTGTCCGGCTCAGGTACGGCGTCCGGAAGTACACGTGGATCGAACGAAACCACTCCCGCGACGCCTTCCTTATCTGAGAAATCAAAAAGCTTCTGGATGGGATCACCGTGACCGGTCGTGCTAGGAAGGTCGTCTACACGGATTGTGTAGCACTTGCCGAAGTTGGTGAAAAATCCGACCGTCTCTCGCGTCGAGGCCGGGACGACCCAACCCACCTCGTCCCCTTCCCTCACGCGGATGCTCTGCAGGTCCGTATAAGTGCGCTGCCGCTTCACCCATCCGTCCCGCGTGACGATCACGTACGCATCTTCCTTGATGATGTAATCTTCGGCGGAATACTCCAGCACGGCATCGGGACCGGCGATTCTTGTTCTGCGGCTGCTTCCGTACGTCTCGCCAATCTCCTCGAGCTCGCCGCGAACGAGGCGCCAGCGGGCGGGTTCGTCTTCGAGCAGCGCGCGTATCTCCGCGGCTCTCCGCTCTTTCTCGGCCAGTTCGTTCCGAATCGCGTCGATCTCGAGCTTTGCGAGACGATATAGTTTGGTTTCGAGTACGGCGTCCGCCTGTTCGTCGTCGAGGCTGAACCGATGCATGAGCCGCTGGGCCGCATCTGCTTTATCGGCCGAGGAGCGAATCATTCGAATTGCCTCATCGAGAGCATCGAATATCTTTTCGAATCCGTGGAGGATGTGGATTCGGCGTTCGAGTCGCTCGAGCTCGAACTGCAGTCGACGAACGACGACTTCCATCCGAAAGGCGAGGAATTCCCGGAGAACGGTGAGCAGATTTACTTTGCGAGGCGCTGAGATCTGCGAATTCTCCGTAGGAACGAGGCACGTCATGTTTACGTGGAAGCGCGTCTGCAGCGGCGTATGCTTGAAGAGATATGCCATCGCCGCCTCCGCGTCCGCACCGCGCTTCAACTCGAGGACGACACGTACTTCGTCCGTCGATTCATCGCGGATATCCGAAAGCTGCGGGACCCGCTCGAGCAGGATGTGCTCAGCAATCTTCTCGACCAGATCAGCCTTCGTCACCATGTAGGGTATCGAGGTAATGACAATCCGCGTCTTGCCTTCCATCTCGTAGTCGCCTCGGAGGTCGATCGGGCCCTCACCCCTGCGGTATACATCGAGAATCTCCTCGCTCGTGTTGAGCACGCGCGCGCCGGTGGGGAAATCAGGACCCTGGACGAACTGCTCGCCGACCAGATCTTCTACGGTGGCATCCGGACTATCAACCAGATGAACCAGAGCGTTCATCAGCTCGCCAAGGTTGTGGGGTGGAATATTGGTGGCCATTCCGACGGCGATTCCGCTGGACCCATTGACGAGCAAATTCGGAATCTTCGACGGTAGAACCACCGGCTCGAACTGACTGCCATCGAAATTCGGACGGAAGTCAACGGTTTGTTCGCGGATTTCCGACAGCATTTCCATTGCCAGCGCACGGAGCTTTACCTCCGTGTAGCGCATGGCGGCCGGATTATCACCGTCGACCGAACCGAAATTTCCGTGGCCATCCACGAGCGGATCCCTCAGGGAGAAATCCTGCGCCATCCGAACCATGGCATCGTAGATCGCCGAATCGCCGTGCGGATGAAACTTACCCATCACCTCACCAACTACCGCCGCGCTCTTACGATAGCGGGCGTCGGGATAGAGGCGAAGACTGTTGTGCATCGCGTAGAGGATGCGGCGCTGTACAGGCTTCAAGCCGTCCCGGATGTCGGGGAGTGCCCGGCTCGTGATGACTGAGAGCGCATAATTTAAGTATCTCTCCTGCGCCGTCTCGTGCAGGGGAATGGTCTCAACTATAGGCATTACGAGAGAGGATCGGCACTAGGTGGAGTGGGGGATCCAGATAGATCCGTAGAATATGGGAGCAGGGTGACACCGGTATGACATGCCGGCGTGGCATGCCGTGTCTCCGCCAAAATGCTAAGTTTTAAATTGCTAATTTTAGATGACTGGGGGTGCGAATCTGACGCTATTCATACGCCAGCGTGAAATAGTCGTGCCGATGATCGGCATGCAGGCGCAGAATATTCGCGCGCGTAAGCGTTACCAGCGTCTTAGACGCGCGACGCCTGGAAATATTCGCCAGGCTGGCAAACTGTTTCACTGTGATCCGGCCATAGCTCTCGAGATACCGCATAAGCATAAGCTCGTGTTCGCCAAATTCGAACGTGACGGTTTCCCCGCCGTCGCGGACCCGCATGAGCCGAAGGGCTTCCGGACTGGCTTCGATGCTTCTATCCGCGACGCGCACGTATGCCGTGCGGGCAGCTCCGTTGTCGCCGACCAGATAGTGTGGCTTCGTGCCGCTCTCCGGCACCGATATGACGATCACATCCCGACGATGCGCAACAGGAATTCGCTCCGAATGAAATTCGATCGGGGGATCGGAATGCCGCTGCATGGCGCGCCGAAGCACGAATTCTTCCTCTTCTACGTCGCGCAGGCCGGTGATTCTGCCATTATCGTCCACGCCGAGGAGGAGCCGTCCACCACGCGTGTTTGCGAAAGCAATCAGTTCTTTCGCGATACGCTCGGGCTTGGGCACTCTGCGCTTGAATTCCAGATTCGCACCCTCGCCTAGAGAGACGAGCTGCGAAAGGTCTTGATCGTTCATTGCCACGAAAGAATTGATTCACTCCTGCAGCACGTCGGGAAGCCAGTCCTCACGTTTGGCCGACCGTGTCATCAGTTCGTCGACCGCAATCTGAGGCTTTTTCCCATCGAACAGAATCTCGTAAATGGCCCGGGTAATCGGCATTTCGATGCGATATTTTTCAGCGAGCTTCTGGACTGAGTCCGTGGTACGAACTCCCTCCGCGACCATTTTCATGTCGCGCTCGATATCCTCCAATCGTTTTCCCTTTCCGATCTGTTCGCCGAGGAATCGATTGCGGCTGTGGCGGCTCATGGCCGTTACGACGAGGTCGCCTATCCCGGCGAGGCCGTTGAACGTCGACGACTCCGCGCCCATGGCCATTCCCAGCCGCTTGATCTCAGCGAGTCCGCGCGTCACGATGGCGGCCTTCGTATTATCCCCATACCCAAGACCGTCCGATATACCGGCTGCGATAGCCATGATATTCTTGACGGAGCCGGCGATTTCCACCCCGAGCACGTCAGTATTCGCGTAGACGCGGAGTCGGGACGTCATGAAGATGGACTGGATTTCGTGTACGACGTCGCTGGAATAAGCAGCCGCGACGACGGTCGTCGGTTTCTCTTCGACGACCTCTTCAGCGTGGCTCGGACCGGACAAGATACCGAGCTGAACGCGCGGAATCTTATCGAGGACGTGATGGAGAACCTGTGTGGTCGTAAGCAGCGTCCCGTTTTCGATGCCTTTCGCTACGGAGACGCAGAGCACCTTTTCGCCGGCAAAGGAGCGCAGGCGCTCGGCGCAGTCGCGAACTGCCTGCGACGGCGTTGCGAACACCCATACGGCGCGATCGAGCGCCGCGTCTTTTATATCCGAAGTGACCTGCAGGGATTCGGGCAGCATTGCGCCCGGCAGGTACAGCTGATTGTGACGATGCTCGTCCATGAATACGGCGGCTTCCGGCCGCCGCGCCCACAGCGAGACCTCGTGCCCCGCTTTCGCGAGCACGATCGCGAGCGCTGTTCCCCAGCTACCCGCACCAAGTATGGCGATCCGCTTCACCACGAAGGTGTGATCGACGACCGTTAGCGTTCCTCGAGAAATGCCGGCGCTTAGAGCTCTCCACGCCCCTTCATGCCCCGGGCCGGACGAAACGTACGGATTCGACGCTCCGTGCCGTTCAGCAGGCGCTGGATGTTTGACCTGTGGGCCAATATCACGCCCAGCGCCATAATAATGCTCAGAATAAGGAGACTGGGATCGAGGGCATCAATCCCGAAGACGTAGCGACGAATGGCGATGATCGAGGGGAACGCCACCACTGCCGAGAGGGACGCCAGGGAGACGTAGCGAGACGCAATCAAAACGATAACGAAGACGCCGAGCGTAATCCACATTGAAATCGGAGTGAGGGCGAACAGCACACCCGCGGACGTATTTACCCCCTTCCCTCCCTTGAAATTCGCCCATACAGGGTACATGTGGCCGACAATTGCAGCAATTCCGGCCATCAATCGAATGACGGTTTCGATCTGCCATACTTCGATCCCCGAAGGCAGCGCATCGAGCCTGATGGAGGCAATCAGGCCCGCGGCCAGAAGACCCTTCCCGACATCGACGAGCGTAGCGAGCGCACCGGCTTTCCATCCGAGCACTCGAAAAACGTTGGTGGCGCCGGCATTGCCGCTGCCGTGAAGTCGTATATCCTCACCATAGAGCAGTTTGCCCACCCAGATGCTGCCTGGAATGGACCCTGCAAGATAGCTCAGGACCAGAATGACTAATAGTGATAACATGGCCGGTACTTGCTAACGATGCCATTTGCCATCATGTATCGACGGCCCGTGTAAAACCAATAATGCCGCCGTGCGCACGACTCCAACGCCTACGTAAACGTTACACCATATCCTTATAGTTTCCGGCAGGTTGCCCCTACTGGATGGATCGCACCGCGCCCAGGCGGATCGGTGATTCTCCGGCCGACCTCAGAAGTTCGGCAGCACGTTCAACATCGCCTTGGCCAACGACTACGACGAGCCCGATTCCCAGGTTGAACGTCTTTCGCATATCGTCTTCAGGTACTCCGCCGAGGCGCTGAATCAACTCGAAGACGGCGGGGCGCTCCCAGGCCGAGTAATCCACATCGCCCACCAGGCCGCGCGGAATTACACGCTCGGTGTTCCCCGGAATACCTCCCCCGGTGACGTGAACGAGTCCACGCGCCAGCTGCGCGTCCACCAGCGTCCGGACGGCATCCAGGTAGGATCGATGGACCTCGAGAAGAACGCTGCCCACAGACCGGCCTGCGAGTGCGTCCGGAGTGTCGTCCACGTCGAAATGCTCGAAGAGCACCTTGCGTGCGAGCGAATACCCATTTGTGTGAAGTCCGGTGGATGGAAGACCGATCAGGAGATCCCCCTCTTCGATCGCGCTGCCGTCAATGATGGCGTCTTTCTCAACGATCCCCACGATTGTGCCTGCCAGATCATATTCGCCCTCAGCGTACAGATCGGGCATTTCCGCCGTTTCGCCACCTATGAGAGCGCATTCGTTTGCCTTGCAGGCGATCGCGAACCCGCGGACGACGTCCTCTGCAACGCCGGGATCGAGCTTTCCCGTCGAAAAATAATCGAGAAAGTACAGGGGCCGGGCACCGCATACGGCGATGTCGTTTACGCAGTGGTTGACGAGATCTTGCCCGACTGTGTCGTGGCGACCAGCACGAAAGGCGACCTTCAGCTTCGTTCCAACGCCGTCGACGGATGACACGAGCACGGGTCGTTTATATCGGCTCGCATCCAGCTCGAAAAAGGCACCGAACGACCCAATGTCCGCCATCACGCCCGGAGTGAACGTGTCCCGCACGAGCGGCTTGATTCGACGGAGGGTCTCGTCACCGGCCTCCAAATCGACTCCGGCGTCGCGGTACGTGGTCATAGTATGTTTGATCTTCTGGATGATTGTCGATTTTTGCGTTACCGCGAACGAAAAGTTGTACGCCCGAATCTCGCCTGAAAGCGAACCTGGAATCGATGAAAGAGCGAAAGCGTGACTGGCTCGGACCAGACGTCGTAGTCGCGGCGGGCAATTTCATTGAGCACCTCGAGACCGCCGATCCACCACCGTTTTACGGCATTCGAGTACCGCCTGGGCAGGTCGAGCACGAGTTGTTCACTCTGAGCGAACGCATCCTTTGCGCGAATGGTTTGCTTCCAGAGCAAACGCCGAACACCCTCCGTCATCTCACCCCTTCGCAAATCCTCAATCTCGACTTCAGCGCGGCGAAGGTCCGATTGTGGAATGAATAGCCAGTCTCTCTCCAGGTCTTCCTTAAGGGTCACGAGGCGACCGGCCCAGAAGAATCCTGATGAAAACTCATCTACGTACCTGAGTTGCCACGATCCGGTTACCCCTGCCAGATGCGAGAGCATCCGGCCGTGCGCGTGCGCCCAATCAGAGATGAAAGCCGTGGCCGCTCTACTGTCGGTGAATCGTATGGATTCCTTAAAAAATTTTGCGGCGAGAATCTGGCGAGTCAGGAGATCGACAGGAAGCTCGTACGTCTCGACAGCGTCATACACGCGCCGCATGGTGTCTTCGGGCAGCGATCGCAGTGGTTGGCCCGCCTCCGCACGTGCGCTCTCAGATTCGAAGTAGGCCGCTAGATCCGATCCGTCGAGGGACGGCGCATCAGCGTAGACCAGCCCTCTGTGAAAATCCCAGAGCGCTTCGGCGGATTCCTTCTTTTTGCGCGGCCATCCGTCGTTATAAAACGGTATCGGAAGCGACTTCTCCTTCGACTGTTCCGTCACGCCACCTCCATGTGCCGCCTCACAACGCTGATTTGGCTTCCGGCCAGTACCATCTCCACTTCCCGTCGGGTCAAATCGTGCTCGACGTCGAACATCGTATCCTTCGTACGATTATGCACATTCATACGCGAACCGGATGAGACGGCGTCTGGCAACCCTTCAATCGACAGGTCATCCTGCTGATCGACGAGGTTGAAATCGTCGGGATTCGCGAAGGTGAGCGGAAGTATACCGAAATTGGCCAGATTCTGCCGGTGAATCCGCGCGAAAGATTTCACGATCACGATACGCAGACCGAGATATCGCGGCGCGATCGCGGCGTGCTCGCGGCTCGAACCCTGGCCGTAATTCTCGCCTCCCACCACAACGAATCCGCTCTCTTTATACTCCATCGCACGATCGTAGAAGGTATCGTCAACCTGCTCAAAGACGAACTTGCTGATCTCGGGGATGTTACTGCGGAACGGCAGAATGCGTGAGCCGGCGGGCATGATTTCATCCGTCGAAAGATCGTCGCCGACCTTGAGCATCACAGGTCCTGAAAACGCATCCGGCAGTTCTTGGAAATCAGGCAGTGAGATGATGTTCGGCCCCTTCTCCAGCTCGATGGCGCCGGTATCCTCCTGCGGTGGGAGGAGCTGATCCACATTTATCTTGATCTCGCTCGGCTCCTTTACGCGCGGATACGTCATCCCATAAAGATCTTCGAGCTCGCGCGGATCCGTAATGCGGCCGGTAAGTGCGGATGCTGCCGCTGTCTCCGGACTGCAAAGATAGACCGCATCTTCCCTGGTCCCGGATCGTCCTGCAAAATTTCGCGGAACGGTACGCAGGCTGATTCGCCCGGATGCCGGCGCCTGACCCATTCCGATGCAGCCGTTGCATCCCGTCTGGTGCACGCGCGCTCCGGATCGCGTCAGCATCTGCAGATATCCATGCTCCATCAGGTTTTCCAGAATCTGTCTGGACGTCGGATTGATATCGAACGAAACGCGGTCGTGAACCTGTCTTCCGTCTACGATCATTGCCGCCACGGCGAAGTCGCGGAAGCCCGGATTCGCCGACGAGCCGACATACGTCTGATAGATCTCCTTGCCTGCCTCTTGACGCACCGGGACGACGTTTCCGGGACTCGACGGCCGGGCGATGAGCGGCTCGAGCGTGGATAAGTCGATCTCTTCGTGCTCGTCGTACGTCGCGCCTTCATCCGCAACGAGTTCGGTCCAGTCTTCCTCTCGGCGCTGAGATTTCAGAAACCTGCGTACTTCCTCGTCGGACGGAAAAACAGTGGACGTTGCGCCCAGCTCCGTTCCCATATTCGCAATGACGTGGCGGTCCATCGCTGACAGATTTGCGAGTCCGGGACCGTAGTACTCGATGATTGTACCCATCCCGCCGTCGACGTCGTGCCGCCGCAGCATCTCGAGGATGACGTCTTTTGCACTGACCCAATCCGGTAGATCACCCACGAGTCGAACGCCCCATATTCTGGGCATGTGAATGTGATATGGCTTGCCCGCCATCGCCATGGCCACCTCGAGTCCGCCGGCACCCATGGCTAGCATTCCGATGGCACCGGCTGCGGGGGTGTGGCTATCAGATCCCAGCAAGGTCTTGCCCGGTTTCCCGAAACGTTCCTGATGAACCGGATGACTCACACCGTTACCTGGACGACTGTACCACACGCCGAATTTCTTGGAGGCGCTCCGAAGAAAAAGGTGGTCGTCCGGATTCTTATAATCGGTCTGGAGGAGGTTATGATCGACGTACTGCGCTGATACCTCGGTCCTGACTCGGGGCACTCCCATGGCCTCGAATTCGAGCATCACCATGGTACCCGTTGCATCCTGCGTGAGCGTCTGGTCGATCTTGAGTGCGATCTCCGCGCCGGGCTTCATCTCACCGTCGACGAGGTGGCTTTCGATCAATTTCCGGGCGACATTTTGAGCCATGCTGGACCTCAGAACGTGTGCTGGGCGGCGTATGTGTTGCGGATCTTTTACAGGCAACATCGGAGATTGATCGAATCCAATCTGTCTACAGACGCACCGTGACAGCATTGTATCGACGCCCTTACGACTCGTTGGGGCGCTCTCGGCCGACGGGGCCCGACGCGAGTCGCCACGTCATCCTTGCTTCCAGGGTGGATCTTTTTTGTCGAGAAAAGCAGCGATTCCGGCACGACAGTCCGCGGTCTTTCGAGCTGCGGCATTGACTTCTGCCGCGTGAGCGAGCGCCTCGTGCAGACTGGTCCCTGGAAGTTCGGCGAGAAACCGCTTGGTCATCCCGATAGCGGCGCCGCTTGTCTCTCTGGCGATCTCGTCGGCAAGCTCTTGGACGGCCGTGGTCAGTTCGCTCGCCGGGACGGCGCGCGTGATCAAACCTGCATCGGCCGCCTCTTGTGCACTAATGGTGTGTCCCCGCAGGAAAAGTTCGCGCGCGGGAGCTCCGGCAATTTTCCGAAGCACAAAGACCGACACGATCGCCGGCACGAAGCCGATGCGAACTTCCGGAAATCCGAATTTTGCTTCTTCTGCGGCGATCGAAAGGTCGCAAACGGCGGCGAGTCCGCATCCGCCTCCCATAGCGTGGCCGTTTATACTTGCAATAACGGCTTTCGGATGAAGATAGATCTGGGCGAATAGATCAGCCAATCTACGCGAGTCTTCCCTATTTTCATCGAGTGTAGCGTCCTGCAGCTGTTGCAGCGACTCGAGATCCGCCCCCGCTGAAAAGGTGTTGCCGGCGCCGGTGATCACGACGCACCGCACGGTCTCATCTTCTTCCGCTCGTCGGAGCCCTTCGCCCAGCCCTTCAATAATTTCTACGTTGAGCGCGTTGCGCCTATCAAGCCGTTGAAGCGTAATAGTGGCTACCTTGCCGTTTCGAAGGTAATGAATGGCGTCGTCCATGCGAGATCAGGGCTGAACATTGCGTCGTGGGACCCTATGGCGGAGGATCTCAGACGTGGCGGCCACCCCTGCGGTTGCATATATGCGGGCCGGTCTGCTCATGGCGACGCCGTCGACGCCTTGATGCCGACGGAAGGATGGAGGTCGATCAGCACGAGATGGATCTCTGGAATTACTATCTTGCGGATGCTCGTTTAGTTAGAGTTCCCCATCCTACCGTCACCTTTGCCCAGGCGCTATCGCAGCGCCTTCGTAACTTACCGGCGGCCTTCCTGGAACGAAGCGGTAGTACAGCCATTGATCGGGTATGAAGATTTCACGGCGGGGATTTTGTGCACTGGCGGGACTGGCGGCTCCTTTCGCGCTCGCTCATCGTGCGCATTCGGTGACGGGCGAGCCTTCGCCGGATACGCTACTCAAGCCTCCGCGCCTGCGCAGGGGTGACACTGTCGGACTCATCAGTCCTGGCGGTGCAATCTTTCGACCATCTACGATTCGGAGCGTACAGAGAACCCTGAACAGGATCGGGCTGAACTCCGTCCTGGGCCAGCATGCGTTGAAACGAAGGGGTTATCTGGCGGGGGCGGATGTCGCGAGGGCGGCGGATCTCAATCATATGTTCGCCGATCCACGGATCGACGCGGTCCTCGCCCTTCGCGGCGGCTGGGGTTGCAATCGCATCCTTCCGCTTCTCAACTACGACATCATCCGCAGCAACCCGAAGATTTTGATGGGCTACAGCGACATCACGTCGCTGCTCATCGCCCTCTACGCTCGTGCCGGACTCGTCAGCTTCCATGGCCCAGTCGGCATATCCACATGGAATGACGTCACTGTGGATTACGTCCGACGCGTACTCTTCGAAGGCGAGTCCGTGACAATGACGAATCCGCGGCACGTGGGGCCGCCTCGCGTGCAGCAACAATACCGGACCGACACCATCACTCCGGGAAAAGCGCGAGGTCGGCTCATTGGCGGTAATCTGAGCGTGCTCGTGTCGATGATCGGGTCTCAGTATTTGCCCGATTGGGACGACGTGATCCTCTTTCTGGAGGATACCGACGAAGACATTTACCGAATCGACCGCATGTTGACGCAGCTTTCGATGGCAGATGTCCTGCCGCGGCTCGCCGGCGTGGTGTTCGGGAAATGCACGAACTGCGAGGCTGAAAATCGCGCCCGGTCCCTCACGCTGGCGGAGGTCTTCGAGGACCATTTCAAACCGCTCGGTATACCTTGCTGGTACGGAGCGATGATCGGGCACATCAGCGACAAGTTCACTGTCCCCGTAGGCGTCTTGGCTGAGATAGATGCATCGGCGGGAACGATCACTCTGCTGGAAGCGGCCGTGAGCTGATGACCGTCATACGTCATCCGACGTGCGCCCTCCATAGACACATGCGCATTTCCGTGTCCGATAATGGCCGGACGCATGTCTCGGATCGAAATATCATTGATGCATGACGCACGACAGCTCCGCACTTTACAACGCGCTTGAGTCCCGCGATCCGCGATTTGACGGATTGTTCTTCGTAGGCGTAACCTCGACGGGCATCTACTGCCGCCCGATCTGCACGGCCAGAACGCCCAGGGCGGCGCACTGCCGCTTCTTTACGAGTGCGGCGGCGGCGGAAAAAGCATCCTTTCGCCCCTGTCTGCGCTGCCGGCCGGAACTGGCGCCCGGTTCCGCACCGGTGGACGACGCAAAACGTATCGCCGGCCGGGTAGCATATCACGTCTGGGAAGGCATGCTCGATGAGGGAGCCGGAGTGGAGGATCTCGCCGCTCAGTTCGAGCTGAGCTCCCGCCAGGTACGCCGCATCGTCAAAAAGGAGCTCGGCGTATCCCCGATGGAGCTAATTCAGACCCGCCGACTGCTTCTCGCGAAGCAGCTGCTTACTGAAACGACGCTTCAGATTATCGAGGTGGCGTACGCGAGCGGGTTCTCGAGCCTGCGCCGCTTCAACGATGCATTCCGGAAGCGCTACGGAATGCCGCCGACCCGGCTGCGGAACGCGTCCGGCGATGCGTCCGATCCGTTAGAATCGCCAGAGACCCTCACGCTTCAGCTGGACTACCGTCCCCCGTTTGATTGGCCGGGCCTACTCTCATTTCTTGGCAAGCGTGCCATGCAGAACGTCGAAATGATTCAGGACGACGCGTACTTCCGAACGGTCGCCCTCGAAGATTTCAGCGGCTGGATATGTGTCCGCCATGCCCCGACGACGAGCGCTCTGAAGATTCACGTAACGCATTCGTTGGCGCCTGCCCTTCCTGGTGTCCTCCGGCGGATTCGGCAGGTCTTCGACTTGAGTGCGCGTCCGGATGTGATTGCCGGGCAACTTACTCGGGATGAGCTTCTGGCGGATGCCGTTGGGAGCAATCCGGGGCTGCGCGTCCCTGGAGCCTTCGACGGGTTTGAACTCGCGGTGCGGGCCATTCTCGGCCAGCAGATCAGCGTAAAAGCTGCGACGACTCTGGCGGGCCGTTTCGCGAAGGCTTTCGGAGATCCGATCGACACGCCGCATGCAACGCTGTCTCGCATTAGTCCCACCCCACAGCGAGTTGCGGCGGCCGATGTTCAGGAAGTAGCGGCGCTCGGCATCGTTCGCACGCGAGCCGCCAGTATCGTGCACCTCGCAAAAGAAGTAGCCTCCGGCCGTCTGTCCATCGAGGCTGGGGCACGTCCGGACTCGACAATCGAACAACTCGTGGCGCTGCCCGGCATCGGCCCCTGGACGGCGCATTACATCGCGATGAGGGCGCTACGGTGGCCTGATGCGTTTCCCAGCGCCGACATTGCATTGCGGAACCGCCTCGGCGGCGTAACAGCCGCTCAGGCCGAGACCCTATCACAGGCGTGGCGACCCTGGCGAAGCTACGCCACGCTTCATTTGTGGGAAAGCACACACCAGAACGTAAGAGCATAACTCTCTGGGCGCCGGGGAAACTCCGAGCAAAACCCGACCAGATATACGCTACGTCTCCAGAAGGCGGGCCAGATCCCGCTGCGACGGGGAAATCGTTTCAGCGGCGACTTGACGATCCCACAATTCCGCCAGCCGCGAAGGCGTCTCCGGCACGATTCCGATAGCGTGTTCGACGACTTCAGGAAACTTGGCGGCATGCGCTGTGGCGAGAACCACCACGGGGCCTTCGGCACGGCCTTCGCTCCGAGCCCGGCGCACGGATTCCAAGCCGACGGCGGTATGAGGGTCCGCGATGTAGCCGGTGGTATCATAGACGCGCCTGATGGAATCGCGCGTCGCGCCATCTGTTACGGCGGTGCCGTTGATGAGCCGGCGCATCTGATCCCGCTCAAGAAGCGCATCGAGCCGCTCGAAATTGCTTGGTGCTCCGACGTCCATCGCGTTTGACAGCGTATGCACCGTCGGCTCGAATTCTGCGTCCTCGCCTCGAAGCAGCCGTGGAAAGAAATCGTTTGCGTTGTGGGCGGCGATGAAACTGCGGACGGGAAGTCCCGAGAGAAGAGCCAAAACGCCCGCCGTGAGATTACCGAGATTTCCGGATGGCACACAGAAGAGCACGTCCCTCGAACCAAGCCTGGATACCGCCCAGATGTAATAGAGCATCTGCGGAAGCAGTCGTCCGACGTTGATGGAATTGGCGGATGAGAGCTTGCGATCGGTCATTCGCAGATCCGTAAATGCTTCCTTCGCCATGCGTTGACAGTCGTCGAAGTCGCCCTCGACTGCCACGGCTCTTACGCCGGGACGCTCGACGATGAGCTGGCGCTCCTGAGTTCGGCTTACCATTCCTTTCGGATACAGAAGGACGACGTCGATCCGATCCTGTCCTGCGAAGCCGTCCGCCACCGCACTTCCCGTATCCCCAGATGTCGCCACAAGAATCGTTATGTTCTCGTCCCGTCGCTGGAGAAAGTATCCCATCAGACGCGCCATCGTGCGTGCACCGAAATCCTTGAACGAGAGCGTCGGACCATGAAACAACTCCAGCACAGAGACACCCTCCCATCCGGCTCCGTCGAGCGGAACTATCGGTACGTCGAAATCCAGCGCATCGCTCACGATCTCTCGCAGGGCGACCTCTTCTATTTCGTCTTCCAGCCACCGCTGCAGCACTTTCGTGCCCAATTCCGGAAAATCGTTCGCTTCTGTGAAATCGTACGGAAGGTGGGGAATCGCTGCAGGCAGATACAGGCCGCCGTCGGGTGCGAGACCGCGAAGAAGTGCTTCTTCAAACGATGCGTGCGCGCCGCCGCGCGTGGTTTTGTACTCTATGGCCATCCTACAACTCGACCATTTTTGAGGTCTGTCGTTCGGACAATTCGGCCACGCCGTCAGCATTGGCTGATGCGAGCACCCCGCGCGCGTCGATCCCCTCGCTAAGGCTGGCCTCCACCATGGCAGTTCGCACGCGTGCGGCGTCACGTTCTGAAGCGGCGAGAGCAAACATTGCCGGCCCCGAACCCGTGAGCGCACATCCGAAGGCCCCTGCAGCCATCGCGGCTCGGCGAACGGCACGATAGCACGGAACGAGCTTTGCTCGCACGGGCTCAATGAGCCGATCCTGCATCATGCAACGTCCGACGGTCTCCCAATCGCCGCATCGATATGCGTCGACGAGAAAGGCGAGCTCGGATGCGTTGTGCACGGCATCGCGGAGTGGAACACGATCCGGCAGCATCTCGCGTGCCTGTTTCGTCAGTACTTCTACGTCGGGCAGCACGATCGCGATATGCAGTTCCTCGGGCAGCTCGACGCGTCGATACCGAGACGGATTACTCGAAGATACGAGCACGAGTCCGCCGAGAAGCGCCGGCAATGCGTTGTCACCGTGCCGACCACCGGAAGCCACGTCCTCCGCGTCAAGTACGGCTTCGACCATCTCCTCCTTTGCGAGCGGTTGCCCCAGAAGAACATTGGCCGCCCAGGCGCCGGCAACCGCACTGGCCGCTGAGCCGCCGATGCCCGATCCGAGTGGAATCCCCTTCTTCAATCTGAAATGCATTCCCTGTTGGGACTCCACCGTGCGCAGCACACCGGCGGCGGCGATGACTGCCGTATTTCGCCTGGGATCGGCTGGAAGTACCCAACTGACAATTCCGGGGTGGTGTTCGAGGTGAATACCGGGCTCATCCGTGAGGCGCGCCTCTATCACGTCGCCAATGCCGCTGATGCACAGGCCGAGTGCATCGAATCCGGGGCCGAGATTGGAAAGAGAAGCGGGACCGAAAATTTGTACAATTTTGCTGGTGGATTCGCCGCTTGAATCGTAGGCGTTCATCGGATCACCGGCAAATCCCCTACGCCCTTGGCGGGCAGCGGCGTCGCCTCCTGGCGAAGGTAGCTGTCCACGCCGCGTGCCGCTTCGCGGCCTTCGGAGATCGCCCAGACAACCAGCGACTGTCCGCGCCGCATATCACCGGCCGAAAAAATTCCCGGGCGGCTTGTCATGTATTCGTCGTCTGTCTTGACGTTGCCCCGAGGATCGAGCTCCAGCCCAAGCTGCGAGATCATGCCGTCCGTTTCGGGACCGACATAGCCAATGGCGAGCAAAACGAGATCGGCGGGCCAGTCCCTCTCTGTTCCGGGCTGCTCTTCGAAGTGCGTGCGGCCAGACTCGTCCGTCTTTACCGCGACCTGCACCGTCGTCAGCTTGTCGACGTGCCCGTCGCGCCCGGAGAACGCTTTGGTGAGGATGCTCCAGCGTCGATCGGCGCCTTCCTCGTGCGACGAGCTTACCGTGAGCTTCATCGGATAGAACGGCCAGGGCTGGTGCTCCGGTCGACCCTTCGGCGGCATCGGCAACAGTTCAAATTGCGTGATCGTCCGCGCCGCCTGCCGATTCGCCGTTCCGATGCAGTCGCTTCCGGTATCCCCCCCGCCGATCACGATCACGTGCTTGTCCTTTGCAAGTATCGGTTCTACGCCGTGGAGCGATTCGCCTGCAACGCGCTTATTCTGCTGCCAGAGGTAGTCCCAGGCAAAATGGATGCCGTCGAGGTCACGGCCGGTTATCGGCAGATCACGCGCCTGTGTAGCGCCTCCGCACAGTATGATGGCATCGAACTTCTCGAGTTCATCTACCGCATAATCAACACCTACTTCAATCCCCGTCCTGAACTCGACTCCCTCCTGCCGCATGATGTCGACCCGGCGCTCCACAACGTGCTTCTCGAGCTTGAAATCCGGAATGCCGTAACGCAGAAGGCCGCCAACCTGATCGTCGCGCTCGAAAACGACGACGACGTATCCGGCTTGATTAAGCTGATCGGCAGCGGCGAGCCCTGCAGGGCCCGACCCGACGACCGCAACGCGTTGGCCATTTCGATCCTCCGGCGGCCTTGGCACGATGAAGCCTTCGTCCCACGCCCGTTCGCTGATCTCCTTCTCGATCTGCTCGATGGTGACCGGAGGCTCGTTGATGCCGAGGACGCAGGCGGATTCGCACGGTGCAGGGCAAATTCGCCCCGTAAATTCCGGAAAATTGTTCGTCGCACGAAGGCGGAAGAACGCCTCCTCCCAACGACCACGATAGACGAGATCGTTCCAATCCGGAATGATGTTTCCGAGAGGGCATCCTGATTGACAGAACGGTACGCCGCAGTCCATGCACCGCGCCGCCTGCTCCTTTGCTTTGTGCTGGGGAAGCGGCATGTAGATCTCGCGGTAGTCATGTTTCCGCTCCTCCACCGGCCGCCGCTGGGGCAGTTCTCGAGTGTACTCTATAAAGCCGGTCGGCTTACCCATGTAGAGTTCAGTTTTTAAGGTTCAAAATCATTCTTCAACAGTCTCCCGGAGCCCAGCGCCTAGTGAGCAGCCCTTCCCAGCGTGCGTCAGGCCGCGACGTGTTCGCTGAGCGTTCCCTCACCGGCCTCTTCTTCCAGACGCAGCAGCGCGTTCCTGTATTCGATCGGCATCACTTTCACAAATTGCACGAGGGCTGATTCCCAATTTTCCAGAACCCATTCGGCCACCGAGCTGTGCGTGTACCTATGATGCTTCTGAATCATGTCACGGAGCTCGCTGATGTCCTCTGCATCGGTGACATCTTCCAGATCCACCATATCGGGATTGACTCGCAGCGTCCGGAAGTCCTGCGTACCGTCGAGTACGTACGCGACGCCGCCGCTCATGCCGGCAGCAAAATTGCGGCCGGTCCGGCCAAGGACTACAACGCGTCCGCCGGTCATGTATTCGCAAGCATGATCGCCCACGCCCTCGACCACCGCGTGGACACCGCTATTGCGCACGCCGAATCGCTCGCCGGCCTGTCCACGCACGTAAATCTCCCCGGCCGTCGCACCGTAGAGTGCCACGTTTCCGATGATGATATTGCGATGCGGCTCGTAGGCTGCGGTCTTCGGCGGACGAACGATAAGTTTTGCTCCCGAGAGGCCCTTGCCGAAGTAGTCGTTGGCGTCGCCCTCGAGGTCTACCGTCACACCTCGTGCACCGAACGCAAAAAAGCTCTGACCGCCCGACCCGCTCGCACGGATCAGAATCGTGTCGTCAGGCAGACCCTTCTCGCCGTATCGGCTGCTGACCTCGGCGGACAGCATCGTGCCGACCGTCCGGTTCGTATTGCTGACATTCGTGTTTATCTCGACAGGTGTCGCGCAATCCAGCGCCGGTCTGGCCTTCTTGATGAGCCAGTGATCGAGCGCGGCGTCGAGTCCATGATCCTGCTCGTCTGATCGGAACCCCCGCAGAGCGGCAGGTACCTGCGGCTTCACCAGAAGGCTCGAGAGATCCAGATGCTTGGCCTTCCAGTGCTCGACCTTACGTACCTTCAGGCGCTCTACCTGCCCGACCATTTCGTCGAGCGTGCGGAAGCCGAGGCGAGCCATGATCTGTCTGAGCTCCTCAGCGACGAAGTGAAAATAGTTAATGACGTGCTCGGGCTTTCCCGTGAACTTCTTTCGCAGCTCCGGGTCCTGAGTTGCGATGCCGACAGGGCATGTATTCAAGTGGCACTTACGCATCATGATGCAGCCCATGGCGACGAGCGGTGCCGTGGCGAAGCCGAACTCATCGGCGCCCAACAGACAGGCGATCGCCACGTCACGACCTGTCTTCAACTGGCCGTCGCATTCGACTTTCACACGCGTCCGCAGTCCGTTACGCGTCAGTACTTGATGGGCCTCCGAGAGGCCGAGCTCCCACGGCAATCCGGCATGCATGATCGATGTTTGCGGCGACGCTCCCGTGCCGCCGTCGTGTCCCGAAATGAGGATGACGTCGGCCTTGCCCTTCGCTACGCCGGCGGCAATCGTGCCGACCCCGACCTCCGAAACGAGCTTTACGCAGATCCGTGCGCTCGGATTGGAATTCTTTAGATCATGAATGAGCTGCGCCAGATCTTCGATCGAGTAAATGTCGTGATGCGGCGGCGGTGAGATCAGTCCTACGTATGGCGTCGAGTGCCGCGTCTTGGCGATCCAAGGGTACACCTTCTCGCCGGGAAGCTGTCCGCCTTCGCCAGGCTTCGCTCCCTGCGCCATTTTGATCTGAATCTCGTCGGCACTGGTCAGATAATCGATCGTCACACCGAAGCGTCCGCTGGCAACCTGTTTGATCCGGCTGCGGCGAAGGCTGCCCCGGTCGTAACGGTGCGGCTCCTCTCCACCCTCGCCCGTATTGCTCTTGCCGCCGATTCGGTTCATGGCCAGAGCGAGCGTCTCGTGCGTCTCCCTGGAGATCGACCCGTACGACATCGCACCGGTCTTGAAACGTTTAACCAATTCCGTCCAATGTTCGACTTCTTCGAGGGGAACCGGCTCTATGCCGGCTCCATCCAGGTCGAGCAGGCCGCGGAGCGTACCCAGATTTTTCGTCTGATCGTTTACGCGCCGGGCATACTCTTCGTACGTCGAAAATTCGTTCTGACGCACCGAATGCTGCAGCCGTGCGATCGACATCGGATTGAATATGTGATGTTCCCCGTTGCGGCGCCACAAATACCGTCCGCCGACGTCGAGCATCAGCTTGTAGTCCAGTTCGACCTTCGGATAGGCCTGCTTGTGTCGAAGCTGCGCCTCGAGCGCGATCGTATCCAGATCGATCCCGCCGATGCGAGTAGCCGTGCCGCTGAAGTAACGGTCGACGACATCGCGACCGATGCCGACCGCCTCGAAGATCTGCGCCCCGCGGTAGCTCTGCAGGGTCGAAATGCCCATCTTAGACATCACTTTCAGAATGCCCTTCCCGATCGCCTTGATGTATCGGTAGACCGCTTCGTCCGGACTGATGGAGTCCGTAGCCACATGGCTGCGAACAACTTGAAGGGCTAGGTACGGGTTGATGGCGTCGGCGCCATACCCGATGAGGACACAGAACTGATGAACCTCTCTAGGCTCACCACTCTCCACCACGACAGAGGCACGCGTACGGAGTCCTTTACGAATCAGATGATGATGAACTGCTCCGGTGGCGAGCAGCGCCGGAATCGGCGCCTGCGTGCGTCCCGCGTCGCGATCAGAAAGAATGAGAATCGACCGGCCGGCATTCACGGCCTCCTCGGCTTGTGCGCAAAGTGAGTCGAGCGCCCGCCGCAGGCCCTCACCTCCGTCGGCAATGTCGAAGACCGTCGAAATCGTCTGCGCCGACACACCCCTCACCTTCGAATCCCTGATACGTGACAACTCGACATCGAGTAATATGGGCTGCTTGAGAACGAGCTTTCGACAGTGCTCAGGGGTTTCTTTAAAGAGATCCTGCTCCGACCCGAGCTGCGTGAAAAGTGAGGTGACGAGCTCCTCGCGAATGGCATCGAGGGGTGGATTCGTAACCTGCGCGAATAGCTGTCGGAAATAGTCGTACAGAAGTCGGGGCCTGTCCGACAGCACGGCCAGCGGCGAATCGTCGCCCATCGAGCCGAGAGGCTCCTTCGCCTTCTGGCCCATGGGGCCCATCAGGACACGTTCATCCTCAAGGGTGTAGCCGAAAAGCTGCTGCCGACGGTGAAGCTCGTCCGTGTCGTACGTATCAGGCGCCGCCGAGCTGGGAAGATCGTCGAGATCGAGCGTGTTCTCCGTGATCCAGTCGAGGTACGGCCGCCGCGCAGCCAGGCGCGACTTCACCTCCTCGTCGCTGATGAGGCGGTGCTCTTTCAAATCCACGAGAAACATTTTGCCCGGTTGGAGGCGCCCCTTTGATTCGACGTTTGCCGGATCCACGTCGAGGACCCCCGTCTCGGACGAGAGGATGACCACGCCGTCCTTCGTTACGGTATAGCGAGACGGGCGCAGGCCGTTGCGATCGAGAATTGCGCCGATGAAACGGCCGTCCGTAAACGGCAGCGTCGCCGGACCGTCCCACGGCTCCATCAGACACGAGTGGTATTCATAGAAGGCGCGCTTTTCGTCGCTCATCTCCGTCGCGTGCTCCCAGGCCTCCGGTACCAGCATCATCATGGCATGGGGAAGCGAACGGCCGGTGAAATAGAGCAGCTCGACGGCGTTGTCGAGGATCGCGGAATCGGAGGCCCCTTCGGTGAGGATCGGAAAGAGCTTCTGCATGTCCTCGCCGAAAAGCTCCGATTCGAAGAGCCGCTGGCGCGCGTTCATCCAGTTGACATTGCCTCGCAGCGTATTGATTTCGCCGTTGTGGCTTAGAAATCGAAACGGCTGGGCGAGCGGCCATCTGGGAAGCGTGTTCGTCGAAAACCGCGAATGGACCATCGCCAACGCGCTTTTCATCGACGAATCAGAAAGATCCGGATAGTATTCCGGAAGCTGCCTGACCGTCAGCATGCCCTTGTAGACGATCGTCCGGGAGGACAGCGAGGATATGTAGTAATTTCCCTTTTCAGGGAGGTCCGCCTTGCGAACGGCGTGTTCGGTGACCTTTCGGATGACATACAATTTCCGCTCGAAGGCATCCTGGTCCGCGATATTGGGCCCACGTCCGATGAAAACCTGCCAGATGTCCGGTTCCTGCTCGCGTGCCGCACCGCCGACATGTTCATCATTCGTTGGGACGCGCCGCCATCCGAGCAATTCCTGGCCTTCGTCGCGGACGACGTCTTCGAATTGTTTCTTGCAGTACGCTTGCTGTTCGGGATCGCGAGGTAGAAAGACGGATCCGGCCGCATAGCTGCCGGCCGAACGCCCGCCTGCACCGAAATCCTCGAGTATGGGCGCAAAGAATTCATGCGGAAGCTGTATCAGGATGCCTGCGCCGTCGCCCGTCAGCTCGTCACATCCACACGCCCCGCGATGCTCGAGATTGATAAGCATCTCGATTCCCTGCGCCACGATGGCGTGGGTCGGCTCGTTGTCGATTCGACAGATGAACCCGACGCCGCATGCGTCGTGCTCATAAAACGAATCGTACAGGCCTTCGCGGGTACGGCTGTATTGCATTATGTCCTCCAACTTTCAGATGGTTTCGAAAGAACACCGGACCAAACGCGGCTGTCCGCGCCGGTCCTGATCGGCATTCCACTCATGGCAAGCGGCGTCACGTTGCCGGGACGGCCGCCGCCGACTCGCGCTGCGGCGCGGTCGCGATGGCGTCAGACGGCAGCTTACCTGTCGAAACGACGCCGATACGCATTAACTGGTAGCGGACGCCGTCAGCGAGGGCCTGCCAGCTGGCTTCGAGGATATTGGCCGAAACACCCACGGTGCTCCACGTGGCGCTTCCGTCCGTATGCTCGACGAGTACGCGCACGAATGCGCCGGTGCCGTCCTCCGGACTGACGACGCGAACCTTGTAATCGGCCAGACGCACGTCCTCGAGACCCGGATAGAACGAGACGAGCACTTTGCGGAGTGCATTCGAGAGCGCATCGACCGGACCGACGCCCTCCGCCACGATCAATTCGCGCCGTCCGTCTACCGTGACGACGATCGTCGCCTCTGAGCAATCGGCTTCCTCGTTGTTGAGCTCGCTCCGCACTCGCAGGCGTTCGAGCTGAAAGAAATCGGTCTTTTCTCCCTGGATTTTCCGGAGCAGGAGTTCGAACGAAGCCTCAGCGCCTTCAAATTCATATCCGAGGTGCTCGAGTTCCTTGATCCGCTGAACGGCCCGAGCCGCGTCATCCTGCTCTCCGAGTTTCAGACCGAGCTCCTCTGCCTTATAACGTACATTGCTGCGGCCGGAGAGGTCCGACACGAGGACTCTGCGCCGGTTGCCGACTTCTTCCGGCACGAGATGTTCATACGCTCGCGGGTCCTTCATGACCGCCGAAACGTGGATGCCGCCCTTGTGAGCGAAGGCGCTGCGCCCGACGTAGGCGGTTCGATCGATCGGATCTAGATTCGCGACCTCGTTTACAAAATGTCCGAGATCCGTCAGCTCTCTGAGCCGCTCCTCGGGAACGCAGTCAAAGCCGAGTTTGAGCTGGAGGCCGGGGACGACGGATGTCAGATCCGCATTGCCGCATCGCTCGCCGATCCCGTTTATGGTCCCCTGGACGTGTCGTGCACCGGCTTCGACAGCTACCAGACTGTTTGCCACAGCGCAGCCGCTGTCGTTGTGCGCATGGATCCCGAGGCGTACGTCGACGGATTCACGTACTTCGCGTATGACCTCGGCAAGGCGCGTCGGCAACGTGCCTCCGTTGGTATCACAGAGGACGAGTACTTCAGCGCCCGCATCCCGAGCAGCACGCAGTGTTTCGAGTGCATACACGGAATCCTCGCGAAAGCCATCGAAAAAATGCTCGGCATCGTACACGACGCGGCGGCCGTTCGCGCGCAGGTACTCGATGGATGACGAAATCAGGTCAAGATTCTCTTCCTTCGTGACGCCGAGGGCGACTTCGACGTGAAGCGTCCAACTCTTGCCAAAGAGCGAGACGACGGGAGTGCCGGCCTTCAACATCGCCTCCAAATTCGGATCGTCTTCGGGCGCGAACTGGACGCGCCGCGTCGAACCGAACGCACAGAGCTGCGCATGCTCCCACTCAACGTCCTTCGCCATCTCGAAGAATTCCTGATCCTTCGGATTCGAACCCGGCCATCCGCCCTCAATAATATCGATGCCGAACCGGTCGAGCTTGCGCGCGATACGCACTTTATCGTGCGCTGTCAGGGTGACATGTTCTCCCTGAGTCCCGTCGCGCAACGTCGTATCGAAGAGTTCCACGGTGCGATCTGACCTGGTCGTATCCGTCATGGTGGTGCGATGACTTAAACGTTTAAGAACGTATATATAGGCTCTAGTGCGGTTTATCTCAACAACATAGAGACGTTATTTATTGGATTCGCGCGCGGCCGCCTCGTCGGTCGAACCGGATGCGTGCGTACTTAATCGTTCAGTCCTGCGGCATCAAGCCTGCCTGGCGGGCATACTCGAATACATTGCCGGCCTTGAGTATTTCTCCAACGTCGCCGAGGGGCTTCAGAAGGTATTCCTTACCGGTCGTGACGTTCGTCAGCTTGCCAACGGTCGTATCGATCTCCACCTCGTCACCGGTGCGAATCACATCGATAAGCCGATCGTTCGCCTCGAAGGGCACCACGAAGCCGCCATCCACTGCATTCCGATAAAAGATGCGTGCGTAACTTTCAGCGACGACGGCCTCGCAGCCCGCTTCCTGCAGGGCGAACGGCGCGTGCTCCCGCGAGGAGCCGCAGCCAAAATTCGAGCCGCCGACGACGACCGTGTATTCGCTCTCGAATTTGTCGGGCGCCGTAAACGGCGTGTCTCCGAACGGCAGACCCTGCTGATCGCTGGGTACACCGCTGAGGGCATATCGTCCGTAGAACTTCTTCTCCTCCGGATCCGAAAGGCTGTAGACGAGGTGTTCGGCCGGAATAATCTGGTCCGTATCGATCGAATCGCCTGTCACGTAGGCTTTGCCTTTGATTATCTTCTTCATGTGTTCCAACGCTATTCTACAGTGACGGACGATTCGCGGGCAGCCGGCGACGTGCTATACGAGCACCTCGCGAGGGTCGGTGATAACGCCTGCAACGGCGGATGCAGCCACCGTGAGGGGGCTCGCCAGATACACAGACGCGCTCTTGCTCCCCATCCGACCGGGGAAATTCCGGTTCGTCGACGAAATCACGACCTCGGTACCGTGCGTGCGTCCGAAGGTATCGGTGGGTCCGCCGAGACACGCGGCGCAGGATGCCTGGCCGAGCTTGCAGCCCGATCGCTCGAAGATGTCGTAGAGCGACTCCCCATCGATGTAGGTCGTGTGCAGTTCCTTGCCGATATGGGTCGTCGCCGGCACGATGTACGTATCGATAACCACTTCCTGCCCCTTGATGATTTTTGCTGCCGCCTCGAAATCCTCGAGCTTACCACCGGTGCAGCTGCCGATGTAGGCGCGGTCGAGCCGCGTTCCGGCGACTTCCGAAACGGTTGCCCGGTTATCGGGGCTGTGGGGCTTCGCCACGAGCGGCTCCATCTCCTCGACGTCGTACGTCTTGAACGTGTGGTAGCGTGCGTCGTCTTCGCCGAATACCGGCTCCCATTCTGCGTCCGTACGCTTCCGAACATATTCGAACGTCTTTTCATCTGCCGGGATGATGCCGTTCTTGCCGCCGGCCTCGATGGCCATATTGGTCAGCGTCATGCGTTCGTGCACCGGTAAATCGAAAACGGCCTGTCCGTCGAACTCTAGCGCACGATAGGTACCCCCGTCCGTTCCGATATCGCCGATGACCTGCAGGATCATGTCCTTGGCCATCAGATACGGCGGCAAGCTGCCCTCGAAGACGAACTTCATGGTTTCCGGCACCTTGAGCCAGAGCTTGCCGGTGCCCATGATCAGGGCCGCATCCGTATTGCCGACCCCGGTCGAAAACATCCCGAACGCGCCGGATGTGCAGCTGTGGCTGTCGGTGCCGACGAGCAGAGATCCCGGCCGATTGAAGCCTTCCTCCGCGAGCGCCATGTGGCAGACACCTTTGTAGCGCGCCGTGCCGACGTCGTAAAAATACGGCAGCGTCTGCTCTGCTGCGAACTCTCGGAGCAAATCCACATTACGGTTCGCGTGATGGTTCTTCGTAAAGATATAGTGGTCGGGAATGATGACCACTTTCTCCTTGTCCCACACGCGCGCATTCTCGCCGAACTCCCGCTTAAAGATGTCGATTGTGGGCGGACCGCACACGTCGTGGGTCATCAGCACGTCTACGTCTACCCAGATGTTGTCTCCAGGTGCAACGCGCTCACGTCCCGCGTGCCGGGCCAGGATCTTTTCTGTGATCGTCATTCGATAGTTCGCTATCAGTGTCTAGCCAATCCGAATTCAGGTTCTACGCTCCTCACGCGACGCCACCTTGGAACGAGCGCATGATTCCATTTCCGACGAACGCCACATTCTCCTCTTCGGACCGGAAGGCCTCGAGGTGGTTCAGCGCATTGAGATACGCATCCGCGGAGGCCTGGAGCACGTCCGTATTCCGAGCCGTGCCCTTGAAGAACGCACCACCCTGCCCCACAAGAACGGTCACCTCGCCGATCGCGTCGGCGCCTTCAGACACGGAACGGATCGAGTAGCTCTCTAGATCGTGCGCGCTGCCTACAGCGTGATTGATCGCACGGTAGATCGCGTCGACCGGACCGTCCCCCGTCGCCTTCTCGCGGCGGAGCTCACCAATGCGCGTGTGATACAGTTCGACCTGAGCCTCAGGCTTTTTACCGGTGCCGACGTTGACTGATATTCCATCCAGTCGATAATGCGGGTTCATGGCGTGCTCCTCGTTTCCGTTGACTAGATGAATGAGATCCTCGTCAAAAATTTCCTTCTTTCGATCGGCCAGCTGCACGAACAGCTGGTACAGCGCGTCCTTTCTGTCTTCCTCGACGTGCAGGCCGAGCCGCTCGACGCGGCTCAAAAAACCGTGCCGACCCGAGTGGCGACCCAATCGGATCTGCTCGGCGGTCTGTCCGACATCCGAGGCCTTCATAATCTCGTACGTGTCTCGGCGCTTCAATACGCCGTGCTGATGAATGCCCGCTTCGTGTGCGAAGGCATTGCGTCCCACGATGGCTTTGTTCGGTGGAACCGGAAATCCCGTCGCCACCGACACCATCCGACTCGATTCTGTCAGATAAGCAGCCTCGATGCCCGTATCGACGCCGAACTGCTCGCGCCGCACACGCAGCGCCATGACGACTTCCTCGAGCGAAGCATTTCCGGCGCGTTCACCAATCCCATTGATTGTACACTCAATCTGACGGGCCCCAGCCTGAACCGCCGCAACGGAATTGGCAACCGCCAATCCAAGGTCGTCGTGGCAGTGCGCCGATAATATGATCTTCTCTGGGTGTGCGAGCCGATTGCGCACGGCCTCGAACATCGCGAAGTACTCCGACGGTGTGCAGTATCCGGTCGTGTCAGGTATGTTGATGGTCGATGCGCCAGCCTCGACAGCGGCCTCCACGACTTCACAGAGATAACCGAGATCGGTCCGCCCGGCGTCCTCGGCGCTGAACTCGACGTCGTCGGTGTACGTCCTCGCGATTTCGACCGCTTCTCGTGCCATTCGAACGACCGCCTTACGCTTTTGGCTGAGCGTCTTTCCGAACTTATCGTCTCCGAACTTGGCGTCGATGTGAATGTCGCTCGTGGCGATGAATGTGTGGATGCGGGTCTTCGTACCGCCTTTGAGCGCATCGCCGGCAGACCGGATATCGCTCTCCAGCGCCCGCGCCAATCCGCAGATCACCGGCCCGTCGATTTCCTGCACGATGCGGGCGACGGCCTCGAACTGTCCCGGTGACGAGATGGGGAATCCCGCTTCTATTACGTCGACCTTGAGCTTGGCGAGCTGCTTTGCGATGCGCACCTTTTCCGGCATCGTCATCGCTGCGCCGGGCGCCTGCTCGCCGTCGCGGAGCGTCGTATCGAATATGATTACGTGGTCCTTCATGTGATCTAAATCTTTCGACAATGAAGTTCAGAGCTTGGCATCAAATGAGTACTTCAGGTGAGGGTGCGGAGGTCAGCTCAGCGACGCGGTTACCGATATCCGATGTCGTTGCGTGCATGCATCCCTCTTCCCAGATGTCCGTAGTCCGCAGGCCTTCGTTCAGAACGCGATCCACGGCCAGCCGTATGGCGCCCGCCGCCGGCTTCTCGCCGAGGTAGTCGAGCATCATTGCTACACTGAGAATCGCCGCGATCGGATTCGCCTTGTCCTGCCCGGCGATATCGGGTGCGCTCCCATGCACAGGTTCGAAAAGTCCGACCCGACCGCCGATGCTGGCGGACGGCAGCAGACCCAAAGATCCGGGAAATGTCGCAGCAAGATCCGACAGAATATCGCCGAACAAATTCCCTGTGACGATCACATCGAATTCCGACGGACGCCGGACGAGCTGCATCGCCGCGTTATCTACGTAGAGATGTTCGAGCTGCAGGTGGGGATACTCTTCAGCATGCACGTTCGTGACAACGTCACGCCACAGGCGCGAGACCTCGAGCACGTTCGCCTTATCGACGGACACGACCCTGCCCTGCCGATCGGAAGCCGCGTCGAATGCGACACGCGCAATTCGGCGCACTTCGTCGGCCGAATACCGCATCGTATTGTGGCCTTCGACGGCATTGCGTCCGCGGGGCCGTCCAAAATAGATTCCGCCCGTGAGCTCGCGCACAATCAGCAGATCGGTGCCGGTGACGATTTCCTTACGCAGCGGTGACCCGCCGGCGAGCGCCTCCGGAACCGAGACAGGTCGCAGATTGGCAAACACCCCTAGCTCCTTCCTGATGCGGAGCAGACCTGCCTCAGGTCGCCTGGCACCCTCCAGGTCATCCCATTTCGGTCCACCGACGGCGCCCAAGAGCACGGCGTCGGATGCCCGGCACGCGTCGAGGGTATCGTCCGGCATTGGTGTATCGAACGCATCGATGGCCGCACCGCCGGCCGCATGCTCGTCGACCTGAACGGCGAAACCGAGCGCGTCGGCCGCCGACCGCAGGACGAGCAGCGCCATCTCGGTCACGTCCCGCCCGATGCCGTCACCCGGCAGCCAGGCTATTTGGTATGTCTTGTCCGTACTCATAGAGACATAAATTGATCGAAGTCCGGCCGTTTCAAACTTCCGTTGCGGCGGCTTCCTTCTCGGCGCGAGCGGGCGTGCTCGAGCGAATCCAGCTCATCATGCTCCGCAGCTTCTTGCCGATTTTCTCGATTGGATGCTCTTTTGACTGCCTGCGCAGCTCGAGCAGTCCCTCTCCACCGCGGTCACACTCCTCGATCCATTCGCGGGCGAACTGTCCCGACTGGACTTCCTTCAGAATCTCGCGCATGCGCTGCTTCGTCGAATCGTCGATCACGCGCGGTCCGCGGGTGTGATTCCCGTATTCCGCCGTGTCGCTGATCGAGTAGTTCATGTATTCCAGCCCGCCCTCGTAGATCAGATCGACGATGAGCTTGAGTTCGTGCAGGCATTCGAAATAGGCCAGCTCGGGCGGATAGCCCGCTTCGGTGAGTGTTTCGAATCCGGCTTTGATGAGGGACTCAGCGCCTCCGCAGAGCACGGCCTGCTCGCCGAAGAGGTCGGTTTCCGTCTCATCCTTGAAGGTGGTTTCGATTACGCCGGCGCGGATGCCGCCGATTCCTTTCGCGTAGCTCAACGCCAGGTCGAGCGTGCGCCCTGAAGCGTCCTGAGCGACGGCCACCAGACACGGTACACCCTTTCCCTCCTCGTAGACACGGCGAACGAGGTGGCCGGGCGACTTTGGTGCTACCATGAAGACGTCGACGCCGTCCGGCGGCACTATCTGCTCATAGTGAATATTGAATCCATGGCCGAAGACGAGCGCCTTGCCAGGAATCATGTATTCCTGGATGTGGGATTCGTATACCTTCTTCTGATGCTGATCAGGCACCAGCATCACGATGACATCGGCCCATTGCGTGGCCTCTTCGATGGACTTAACCGTCAGCCCCATCTCCTCGGCCGCCTGCTGGGAGGACGAACCCGGGCGCAGACCGACGGCGACATCGACCCCGCTGTCCCGCAAATTAAGTGCATGGGCATGGCCCTGGCTGCCGTAGCCTATCACGGCAACGCGCTTGGATCGTATGATATCGAGATCCGCTTCGTAATGAACTTTTATCGACATATCCTTCCCGTCTCCTTTAAAAACATGGTCTTACATGGGCAAAATTGGTTCCACACCTCTACAGCCCCTGACTAATCGCCGAACTGCAGCGATCTTCGCATGGCCACTCGGCCGCTTCGAGCGATCTCAACGATGTCATGCGGACGCATCATCCCGATGAAGGCATTAAGCTTTTTGGTCGGGCCGGTGAGCTCGAAGGTCATAGTTTCCGTCGTGATGTCGACAACCTTTCCCCTAAAAATTTCGAGCGTACCCATCAATTCAGATCGGTTGTCGGACGTATACTGGACCTTCACCAGACACAGCTCGCGCTCGACGTACTCGTGCTCGGTGAGGTCAGTGGACTCCAACACGTCGACGAGACGTTCGAGCTGTCGATTCACCTGCGCGATGATCCGATCGTCGCCGGTCGTGACGATCGTCATGCGTGATACGGACGGGTCGTCGGTCTCGCCAACGGCGACGCTCTCCAGATTAAATCCGCGGGCGGAAAACAGATTGATGACACGGTTCAAGGCGCCGATGGTGTTCTCCACCAGCACGGCTATGATGTGCCTGTTTTCATGTTTCGTCTCATCCGGATAAATCGGCTCGCCCTGAGCCTTCTTCCGAATGATCTGCTGCGGCGTAAGGGTGGCGTTCGTCGCCATGATCATCTAACACGTTGGTGGTGGTCGTCTCTTGAGGGTTCTTTGTACGCTTTAAACGAATGCGTCCGGCGTCAGCCGCTTCGTAATCATTTCATCGGTAGAGGCGCCGGCCGGTACCATCGGGAAGACCATTTCTTCCTTGATCACCTGAAATTCCATCAGGACCGGACGATCGTTGATTTTCCACGCTTCTTCGATCACCTTTTCGACCTCTTCGGGCTTCGATGCACGGAGTCCAACGCAGTGATGCGCCTCTGCGAGCTTCACGAAGTCCGGATTCGTGTCCGTGAGGTCCGTGTGGCTGAAGCGATTCTCGTGGAAGAGCTCCTGCCACTGGCGCACCATGCCTAGGAAGTTGTTATTGATGACCACCACTTTGATCGGCAGCTTGTGCGCAGCGCACACACTGAGCTCCTGGGCATTCATTACGAAGCCGCCGTCACCGCTGATGGAAACGACCGTCTTGCCCGTGCCTCGTAAACCGAATGCGGCGCCCATTGCTGCCGGAAGGCAGAAACCCATCGTTCCGAGGCCGCCGGAGGTTATATGTGATCTGGCATTAAGGAACTGGAAATACTGCGCCGTCCACATCTGATGCTGGCCGACATCCGTCACTACGACGGCATCGCCCTGCGTCTTCTCGCGAATTTTCTGGATGACGAGCTGCGCACGCAGACGGCCGTCGGTGTTTTCAAAGGACAGCGGACATTCGTCTCGCCAGGCCTTCACCTGCGCCAACCATTCGCTCGTGCCGGCTTCTTCCAGGAGCGGCAACAGCCGTTCGAGTACGTTCCTCACGTCGCCTACGACTGCGCAATCGACGTAGACGTTCTTCGAGATGCAGGACGGATCTATATCGATGTGGATGACCTTCGCGTGCGGCGCCCAGGATTCAAGCTTGCCGGTGACGCGGTCATCGAATCGCGCGCCGACGGCGATAAGGAGGTCGGAATTCTGGACGGCCATATTTGCACACCACGTACCGTGCATTCCGAGCATGCCGAGGGAGAGCTCGTCGTCCTCCGGGAAAGCTCCGAGGCCGTGCAGCGTCGTGGTCACCGGGATCCGGGCCTTTCGAGCCATTGAGGTGAGGTATTCCGATGCGTCTGCATTGACGGCGCCTCCGCCGACGTACAGCAGCGGCTTTTTCGCCGCGGCGATCATTGCGGCGGCTCTGCGAATCGGCGGTTCGGGAGCGACCGCCGGCGGCGTATAACCGCGCAGATCTACTTCATCCGGATAGTCGAACTCCGCTTCAGCAAGCAGGACATCCTTCGGCAGGTCGACCACGACGGGTCCGGGTCGTCCGGACCGCGCGATGTGATAGGCCTGCTTGACGGTCTTTGCGAGATCCTTGACGTCCCGTACGAGAAAGCTGTGCTTTGTGATGCTTCGGGTAATCCCGATCGTATCGCATTCCTGGAAAGCGTCGTTGCCGATCAGCGCCGTCGGCACCTGACCGGTGAACACGACGATCGGCACCGAATCCATGTAGGCGTCGGCAATCCCCGTGACGGTGTTTGTCGCTCCCGGCCCGCTCGTGACGAGGACGGTACCGACTTTTCCGGTGGCTTTTGCATACCCTTCTGCCGCGTGCGTACCGCCCTGTTCGTGACGAACCAGGATGTGCTCAAATGACGGCTTTATCCGCGCCATTTCATCATAGATCTTGATCACGGCGCCGCCCGGGTGCCCGAAGACGGTTTCGACGCCCTCGGCCTCCAGCGAGCGGAGAAAGATTTCAGCGCCGCTCATGCGTCGCGTGGCGTGCACCGAAGGCTGAGCCTCGGTCGTACCGTCTCCCGTGGCCTCGGGCATGGCTTTCGTTTGGGCGTCCTGCTTGGCATTCATATGATGGACTCGCATCGAGTGTGGTTCTGCGGTTCATGGGGCGCCGAGTTCGGCGTGACCCGAGGTTGTGATGCCTCTGCCGCTTGCTCCCGTCGACGTCGCAAATGGACACACCTGTCCCTACGTATCGAGAAGAGGTCAAGATCACATCGCGGTCGTTGCATCGGCATCGCATTGGATTTTGAGGGCCAATCCCTCAACTCCTGATGCCTGCGTGCACGCTCGAAGATTTGCTGGGGATTGACCGCTCGGTTAGCCCGTAATGAGAATAAGGCTAATAAGGAGGACCGAAATTACTCGGCCGCTAATAAGGAGGTCAATCCCGTCAAGAGGGCGCGCACGAAGTACGGCGTCTGCGCGTTCCACACCCATACGCCGGTCGGCGGATCGACCAGCGGCAAAGCTGCTATGAAGGAACGTGCTCGACATTTCGTACACTTTTTATTGTGAGCTAAATTTAGCCCAGTCTCGTTTGTTTTCCGTC
>CAZKNF010000038.1:0-1674 GCA_964554105.1 uncultured Rhodothermales bacterium
GCGGCAGCGCATGCTCCAGGACGGAAACCGGAGGTCCATTCATAGGACACGTACACAACGGAGGTTATACCATGGGAAAAGCAGCGATAATTATTGTGACGGCATCGGTCCTGCTGGGATCGGTCTACGCGTTCGGGGCGAAAGAAGACGTCCGGAGCGCCGAGGCTCGCTTGTCGACACACCAATACGAAATCCTGGCGCGCAATGCAGCGCTAGCCGGGTACAATATGGCGAAGCAGGAGCTCGCAGATGACTTCGCGACGCCATCACCGACGTCGACCGGCACGTATGAGGGCGGCGACTATGACGTGTCGATTGCGCTCTCCGGCGCGATCGCGAAGGTCAAGTCCACAGGGACCATCGCCGGTCCGGAAGGCGAGGAGATATCCTTCACCGTGGAAGCCGAAATCGAAAAGGAGATGGTGAGCAGTGTGCCGGACGAGGCTCCGCCGTTCATGAGCTACGCCATGTTCGCCGAAGACGACCTCAATTTGGGTGGAAGTTTACTGTACGACCTGTATGTAGATGGCAATGAGGAGAATACCCTCAACGCCAACATGCATACGAATGGCAACCTTTCCCTGAGTGGAAATGCTGCTACCGTGCGTGGCTTCGGAACGTATGTCGGCGCTACTTCCGGAAGTCATCTAACCAGCGCCTTCGACCCATACTACAATCCGACCAATGACGACGTCATCCAGAGAGTGCCGGAAGTCGAGGCACCCACGTTCGATATGGCGGATTTTCTGAGTAAGACGATTGTCGATCAGTCTACCTCTGGCGACGTCAACTTAAACGGGTCGTATAATTTCGGCGGCACGAGAGAGGATCCGTACGTGTGGCACATCGACGGCACCCTCGCAGCCAGTGGAGGTGTCGTGCTCGAGGGCTACATCATGTTCCTTGTGGACGGTGACATCGAGCTGTCCGGCAATGTCCATGCAGGAGATAGCGGCTTCGATGGAGGAGATGAAAGCAGCATCGCCTATTACGCGAGCGGGGGAATCGATCTGGGCGGAAACAGCAAGGTATACGGCCAGTTGCTCGCTGGAACGAGCGTGAACTTCCTCCATGGAACGCCGAAGGTCTATGGAAGTGCGGCTTCGCTCGGCTCCGTCGGGCTCAGTGGGACGCCGGAAGTGTATTACCGAGTACCGTCGCCGGCCCTGACGACGATCTTCGGAAACCCGGAGTTTCAGCTGAAGCTGATTTCCTACAGTGAGTGGTAGGCATATGGCTGCCTGAATAGTCAGGCGGCAATCTACCGGACGTTTAAAGCGGGGACGCTCCTGAGGGCGTTCCCGCTTTTTTCATAGCGGCCGCCCCAGCGCCGAATTCAGGCGCAGAATCCGATCCATGCGGACTTAGGATTCTCTCCAAGCCGCCGATACTGGATACGTTGTCGTCATCCACAGCCAGTCGAAGTCTCTCCAGCGTGAACACTGCATTCAGAAAACCGGGCGTCCAGAGACCTGCGCCAAGCGGGGACGGCACGCCGGCCGGCTCCATGCCGGGCCACGACAGTGCCATTCCAGGAGGAGACGGTGCGCCTACCGCACGCATCGTTCCGCCGCTGCCGAAGTTCTGCAAAGAGATCATTCAGCGCATTCCCAAATCGGCTCACGGCGAGGCGCGCTTGCGCTTTCTGCTGGACAACATCAATCGGATGAACGA
>CAZKNF010000038.1:1774-34953 GCA_964554105.1 uncultured Rhodothermales bacterium
CTCACGGCGAGGCGCGCTTGCGCTTTCTGCTGGACAACATCAATCGGATGAACGAGGAGCAGCGCCTGGCGCTGTCCACGCAGCTCGATCTCCTTCTCCAGTATATGCTCGAGATCGATGCGAGTGACATGGATTTTGGCGGACCCGCCGCCAACGAATGCGTGTGGTACCGCGTCGACGGCGAGAAACGACCTCATCAAGAAGTGGGCACGTACGTCGAAGACGAGGCCAGCCTCGTTTTTTTGAGCCTTTTGAATGAGATCCAGTTGGGCGTGCTATTTCAGAACTATTCCATCGATTTCTCTCGAACGATCGAGCCGGTCGGCAACGAAGGACGGCGCCGCTTTCGCTGCGCCATGTACTTCGACAATGATCAGCCGGCACTCTCCGTCCGCGCCATCACGAACGAGGTGCGGCCACTAAAGAGCATAGCCTTTCATCCGATCATCGAACGAGGGCTGATGTTTCGCTACGAGCGCGACGGTCTCACCCTCATCACCGGCGTGACCGGCTCCGGTAAGAGCACGACGATGGACTCCGTCGTCGATGCAAATAACAAAGATAGTGCGGCGCACATCGTCGTAATCGGGCAGCCGATTGAGTACATGCACGATTCGAAACGAAGCATCGTGCGCCATCGAGAAGTCGGCAAGGATGTCGGGTCCTTCAAAGATGGGATCGTGCAGGCCCTGCGACAGGACCCCGACATGGTCGTGATCGGCGAGATGCGGGACCCTACTACGATTTCCGCAGCGCTCGAGATCACGGACTCGGGACACAAGGTGTTCTCGACGCTTCATACCAGCTCTGCTGTGGAAAGCATCGACCGTATCATCGCCGAATATCCTCCACACGAGCAGGAGCGCGTGCGAAATCGCCTGGCCGACGTGCTGCGATGCGTGATCTCGCAGAAGCTCTGCCCAAAGATAGGCGGAGGGCGCGTGCTGGCGAAGGAAGTATTGTGGATGCTGCCGTCCGCCCGAGCTGCCATCAAAAACGACAACACGTCGGAAATTTACCAGATGATGTGGGAGGGCGGATCCCACGGCCAGATTACGATGGAGCAGGACCTCAATCGATTGGTCCGTCGGCGTCTGATTACGCCCGACACTGCTATGAATTACGCGAATAATAAGCGTCGTCTACAGCAACTGTTGTCGTAGCCGGCACTCCGCATGTTCTCCCTGCGCAGATGAACGAAATTACCCAATGAGACAGAAGAGTAAATCCGCTGAACGCGTGCTGGGTATCGCCGCCACCGGGCGCGCGGTGCACGCCGTTCTCATCGAGAATGGGCCCGACGGGTCTGCGGTCATACGCCGCTACTCCCGGCAGCGCACCGTGACGGCGGTCGGATACGACGACCCGGCAGCCGAGCAGAAAAATCCACAGAAGGATCGCTTCGGAAATGCCGGTACCGACGAATTCACCATCGAGTTCGGCGACGGAGCCAATTCCGCGGCCGGACCTGATCTCTTCCTCGCCTCGGAGTTCGGCGGCGTAGATGAGGCTGATTCCGAGGAATTCGGCGGCCAGGTGGCGACGTTCGAGCTCGAACTCAGTGACATCCTCTCCGAGGCGCATGATGCCGGGTATGGCGATGCCGACCTGGCGCTCACTCTCAGCGCGACCGACGCTTCGTTTCAGGAAATCCGCGTTCCGCTCAAAAAAAATCAGAAGAAGCACGACAAAGCCACCCTTGTTGAGGCGCTGACGACCCAGTACAAAGGTCTATTCGACGACAATCGCGTCGCATTCATACCGATGACGGCGGGCGAGGACGACGAGGCGCGGTATCTCGCCGTCTTTCCGAAAACTGCCGATCCGGCCTCCGCAACGCTAATGGAGATCCGCGAGGCGAACGAGCGGATCCCGCACGTTGGCCTTATCGATTCCGAAGTGCCCGCGCTCATCGGACTTGCCCGCGTTGCGGCGAAGTCGTTTTCCGAAGGTCAGGAAGAACCGACGGCCCCCGATTCCTTCGGCACGAAAAAAGATTCATCCAGCGCGGATGATGAGTCTAACGACGACGAATCGACGGCGGACACCGACGGAACCGTTCACACGCTGGTCGTGCGAGCCGGCGCGGAAGACACGCTCGTCATTTTTATGCACGGAGACACCGTGCATCATTGTGAAAGCCTGCGCTCCCTGACCGCCTTCGATGCGCCCGAGACGATCTGCAGCCGCGTTCTCTTGCAGCAGGACGAGCACGGGATGGGCGAAGTGCATCACATTCTCGTACTGAGTGAGGAGCGGGAAAGCGATCTCGCCGATACGTTCGGGATGTTCTTCCCGGATGCGACCGCTGAACAGATTCGCCTCTACATCCCCACAGCAGGTACCGAGAAGGAAGATGCGGCTACGGCGATGGTCTCCGCGACGGCCGCCGCGCTGCGCCTGCTCGATGATCCGCACTACGCCCCGTCCTTCGAGAACATCAACTTTCTCCCGAAAAAACTGCTCCGGAGAAAGGTAAAACTTCCCATCACGTGGCACGTCGTCGCCATGAGCGTGCTCATCGTTTTCACGACCATCTTTTTCATGGCGCGATACACGACGGCCGAGACGAAGATCGACTCCTACCACGAACGCCTCAAGGATGTCGCACCGGAGGAAATCGGCACGGACATCAATCTGCTTCAGGCTCGCATCGACAGCATGCAGCACATGTATGCGACCTACACGCGGGCTCTCGAGGTGCTCGATACGCTGCTCATCGGCAGCGACCGGTGGAGCAGGCTTCTGGAACGCACGTCAAGAGAGACGTCCAGCGTCCGCGGCCTGTGGATCGAATCGTTCAAACCCGGTGCATACAGCGTCGACGTGGCAGGCAGCGCGACGTCTCGCGAGCAGGTGGTGAATTTCGCTGCATCCATCGACGCCACGATCGAGTCGCTCGTGTTTTCCGAGATCCGCGAGTGGCCGGTGTATTCCTTCACCATGAACATTCCTGCGGCCGACTCGCTCCCGGAGGCAGCCCAGTACCTGCGAAAACAGGTGCGAATGGATGATGCCGAAGGTCGCGCCACCAACACAGGTCGGTCGTCCGACTACGAAAAATCAGGCAGCGATATGCAGGAGGTACGGCAATGATGAAGATTGGAATCAACACGTGGATCATGGCGATATGCTGGGTGCTCATCACAGCGCTCGGCGTCTACTTCACGTTTCACGAACAGCCGGCCACCCTCGAGCATCTGCAGAAGGCGGATCAAGTCGCGCAGATGAAGAATGCCGAGCTGGCCTCGCTGCAAACGGAGGAAGCCTCATACTCGATGATGGCCGACGACGTCGCAAGAAAGTGGCGCGCCCGCTATAAGGTCATTCCAAACGAGCTCTCCACCTCCGATATCGTTCGTTATCTGAATTCGCTCACGTCGAGCGGCTTCAAAAACTTCGATGTCACGCTGGGCGGCCGACAGAGGACGGCGGATTACAAATACTACGTCTTCAATATCTCAGGCAGGGCATACTACAACAGCCTCTACGAGCTCGTCTGGGAGCTGGAAAACAACCGCAATTTCTACCGCGTGAAGAACCTGTCTCTCGATCATATCGACCTGGTCACCCATGATAAAGAGCTCGAATCGGAGCGACTGCAGGTGATGGTGTCCTTTACCGGTCGAATTGAGGCGTACTACGACGGGATTGAGGGAGCCAGCGCACCGGATATGCTCGATGCCGCCGGCTTCGAAGAGAAGGCCATCACGGTCGCCGCAGAAGAAAATCTGCCGCCCGTGCCGCTCGACATGCTGCCGGATGTGAAGCCGGCGACGAATCCGTTCTTTCCCGGCATCATGGAGCAGATTCCGCCCAACACCTACGGTCGTATCGATGTCGAAACCGCGGAACTGGTTTCCATCGTCGGCGACGAAGCCGTCTTCAAAGACGACACGGGCATCCGATCCGTATCCGCCGGTGAAAAAGTATACCTCGGCGTGATCGCCGAAGTCGATCCCGGCGAAGGCCGCGTCGTCGCCCGCCTGAATAAAGGCGGCATATACGACGAGGTCGTCCTGGATCTCGGTTCCATCGAACAGTACCGTCAGGCGCAGGGTCCGTCTCGCCTGACTCCTCTGAATTGATTCAGGGTCACCACAAGCTCTCCCGATCCATCAAACGGATTCGAACAATGACCATCAAGCGAATTACTGCACTCGCCCTCGCGGCAGTGATACTCCAACTTTTGTTTATGCTCCTGTCGCCGATCGATGTGCAGGCACAAGACCGGCCGTCCCAGCGGCAGCTGAGGACGTATGTCCCACCGGATCAACTGGTCTCCTTTCTGCCGTCGACGCCGTTCAGCGTCTTCATCGACTTCATGAACCCGATCTTCGAACGGGTCACCGACCGGTCGATCGTCGATCCCACGAGCGCCGAATTCCCGATCGGAATCTCGATCGGCGGCATGCATTTCATGGATGCGTTCGAACTCGTGCTCGACTACCACGACCTCGCCTATCGTGAGACGGACCGCTACTTCGTCGTCGAGGATGCGCCGGAAGTCAATACGATAGCGGATGCAGGGGAGGCTCGAGCAGAAACCTCCGGCCGCAACTCGGCCGCAGCCGAGACGCCGGCATCGGTCTCGACCCGCGAGATTCAGATCAATGCGGTTCTCTTCGAGCTGAACGTCACCCGTGCACGGGAGCTCGGTCTCGACTGGAACGTCTTCTTCGGTGAAGGCGGCGGATCGAGCGGCTCCGGTGGTGGCGGCACTGGTGGAACCGGCGGCGGCAGCTCAAGCCAGCAAAACGTACCCCGTTTCCAACTAAAGACGGAAGACTTCTTCGATCAATTCAGCGACGTGCTCGACGCCCCGGACGAGATCGAGCTGTCGACGCTTACGCGGTTCTTTCGCCTGATGGAGAACGAGGGCATTGGTGAGACGATAGCGAACCCGCAGGTCACGGTACAGAGCGGCGAGCAGGGACGCATCCAGATCGGATCCGACATACCGATTCAGATTCGCGACTTCTCGGGGAATACGGTAACCCAGTTTTTCTCGACGGGAATCATTGTGGACGTCGTCCCGACGCTCATCACGCAGGCTTTAACGGATTCTCTCAATTCGCCGGAGCTCGACTTCATCCACCTGAATGTGAAAGTGGAAAAGTCGGCTGGACGACCGAGTCTTTCGGGCATAGTAATCGATCGAAACGACGCGAATACGCAGGTCCTGCTTCTCGATCGCGAGCAGACGGTCATTGGTGGCCTCTACTCGACTGAGGAGTCCGTGTCTCGCAGAGGGGTTCCGCTCTTGAAGGATCTGCCATGGTGGTTCTTCGGACTGCGATACGTCTTCGGCTTCGAGCAGACGACCGTAACGCAGAAGGAGCTGCTCATCGTGCTGCAGGCCGAGCTGCTGGATTCGCTCGAGGATCGCTCAGGCCGGCCGTCCATCGATTCAGATAAGCTGGAAGAGCGGCGCAATAAGATTGAGGATGTCCTGAGGCGCTCCGGATTCGAGGCCCAGGCGGATGATGTGCGGCCGAACCTGGAATAACGCATCGGCACCTGAATAAATAGGAAGGGGAGGGGTCGCTGCTAAGTCTGGCGGTCCTTCCCCTTCGCCGTTTTTCCCTCATCCGACTTGGACGGCGCTTCCGATCGCACGGCGTGGGGGTCTTTCCCGCCGCTTGGCGAGACGGCTGCGGATCCCGTGGCGCCATCGCCGTCGGGCCTCGGTGCGTGGGCGAACCAGGGTTGTGCGAAATACAGCCGGCGGTGCGAATAGGATGCGGTCACGGCCGATTGAAGTGCATCCCGGATGGCCCACTCCGTCAGCGCGCCATAGACGCGACGCATCGTTTCAAAAATCTGTCGGCGGATCATCTGGTGGGATATTTCGGCGAAACTAGCGATCGCCAGTGAAAGGAATCCGGCCAGAAACAGAACGGCACCAAAACTTACGGTGATCGAGGGCGTCAGGCTCAGCACGACGAGCATGCCCAGCAGCAGACCGCCGTCTAAGATGGCGCGAGCGGGTTCGAGCTTTCTGAAAGAGCGGTGAAACTGCCGGTACACCCGGTCCCGCTTCTCATCGCCTATCAGATCGGTCGTGATCGGATGCTGCATCACACCCTTGAGCCCGCCGAGAATACAGCTGTGCGTCCAGATATGTGCGTCGTGTTCCATGCACCTTCGCACGCGCTGAACAGATGATCCGTATCGCAGGAAGTGCTCCTCCATCGAAAGCTGCTTCAGTGCGACGCGAGATCGGAGGAACTGGATGAGTTTCCTTGCGGCGTACAAACATACCAGCGAGAGGAGCGTATATCGCGCCCAGTCCGCTCGAGGCATGTACAGCGAGAGAGGAATCAGACCGAGGGCTGTGACCGCGCCGAGGAGTGCTACCGACCTGAGACGCCTGAAGTCCCGGCGCAATACGGCCGTTGCAGCAAGGACGGTCGACAACATACGATCCGTAATTTACGACTCGCGAAGGAGATGGGAACCGCATCGTACAAAAATGGGTGCGGATACGCAACCGATTTTAACCCACCGACCGCCTCGTCGATGCCCCAGCGATTCGCCGCAGCGCTGATCATACTTCCGGCCCTCTTCTTCGTCGGTTGCGCTGCGCTGCAGGCTCCCGAGGAGCCGCAGAGGCCGTCGCCGGTGTCTCCGGTCTGGAGCGAGGATGAGCTCGAGGATCATATCGAGTTCCTGAACTCGGGCGAAGCCGCTGATCGCACGACCGGCACGAGCGGATATGCCAGGGCCGCTGCCTATGTGGCGGCGCGCATGAGGGAGTTTCGCCTGCAGCCGGGGGTCGGCGACGATTTTCGAATCGTGTACCCGACGCCCATGAATTATCCTGTTACGGGCGCACTTCGTACAGTCGGCGGTGCCGATTCGACGCTGTATTACCCGGGCATCGACTTCCTGCTCCACGGCCGAACCGACTCGGCAAGCGTGGCCGTGCAGACTCTCGTCGTAACGGAGGATACGATTGGTGTATCTTCGGCACCCGCATCCCCCTTCGGCGTCGTCTTCCGTCGAGGGGAGGTGGATGGCGCGACACTCCGGAGATGGCGCGACGCAGGGGCTGTGCTGGCGATGATAGTTCAGCCGTTGGCACCGAAGATTTACACAGATCGCGTGAGTGGATTGCTGGCCGTGCAGCTCACGTACCGGGCGGCCGAAGCCATCGTCGAAAACGACTGGGCCATGATCAGCCCGGGATCAACCATCGCCCTGGACCGGCGCATCGTTGCGCATTCGCGATCCGACTTCCAGAAGAACGCCGGGGCAATCAACATACTTGGATCCATCGCCGGAAAGCACCCCGTAAGTTCCAGAGACGCCGTTCTCATTTGCACCGATCTGGATGCGATGAACGCATACGCGGGTATACCGACAGTCGACTTCCAAAACTTCGGTGTCGGCGCGTCGGCGCTGCTCGAAGTCGCGCGCAATCTGGCATACGTCTCCAGGCGGTGGTCCCTTCCGGAGCGATCCGTTTTGATGGGGATCTGGTCCGGCTCACAGTTTGGCCACCAGGGACTCCGCCACTTTCTCGCGAATCCGACCTGGACGCTTGAGCGAATCACCGCTGTGATCTACGTGGGTCTCGCGGCCGATGAAGTCCCCGAGGTTCGTCGATTGGTCGAGGAGTACGGTCTTACCTTGCAAGTTATCCCGTCACCGGACACGCCGCTGTTCGAGCGGCAGCTGGTCCTCCAGCCCGATCGAGCCCTGCTGCGCCTGGCCAGCAGTCGCGCAGGACTCGAATCATTGACGGATGCTGTTGATCCGTATGCCCTTCCCGACATGGATGCGGTCACCGCGCGCGCGGTGGAGCAGGCTGAAAGCCAGGCTGCTGAGGCGTATGACGTCCTCATGCGGGAGTCCGTCGATCCCAGGCCGTTCTATCCCGTAGCTCGTGATGCGATGGAGATCCCGTTGGAAGCGGGGAGGGAGTAAGGTGTGATTCCGACGCTTTTAACGGATTCGATAACACCCGATTTAGAGCGCGGTGTCCACTATGCGTTGCTCTGGGGTTTAGAGGCCGTCGAGCTGCGGAGAGTCGGCGGGGCTCTGGATCGCGTACCGCACGTGAACGAGCAGAAAGTGCACCGTCGATTGATAGAAAGCGAGATGCCGGCTCTCGCCATTTCTCCAGGAATGTTCGAGGGCGCCTTCGAAGATCGATCGACCTGGCTCAACGAGCTCGCGGCTTTCGAAGAATCGATTCGCTTCTGCCGGCGCATCGACTGTGACCGCATCGTCGTATCCAGTTTTCTCGGGTCGCTAACAAGTGAGCCGGACTGGGATGAGGTCGTCCCGTCCAGCGTCGACAGAGAGGTACAGGCGGATTCACCGATCGAATCGATCGCCGACCCGTTTCGCCGGGCAGCCGTGCAGGCGGATAAAAACGGGATTCAGTTGTGTGTATCAAATCGGGCGGACGGGCTGGTGCGAACCGGTGAACAGCTCGCGAGCCTCCTGATCGCGGTAGACCACCCGGGCGTCACGGGCGCGTGGAATCCTCTCGAAGCAGTGATCGCTGGGGAAAACCCGGGCGACGGCCTGTCCGCACTCGAGGACCGCGTCGGTCACGTCCGATGCAGCAACGGCCGACGGACGGGGAACGGATGGGAGGCGCGATCGATAGACAGTGGCGCGGTCGATTGGGCCGATCAGATAGAGCGACTTCGCCGAATCGGATTCTCAGGAGCGATCAGCCTGGATGTACGCGTCGAGCCGAAGGCGAAGAGCGGACTCCGAGAAGCCACGGAGCTGATTCGGCTGCTGCGAACGCATCGTTGAAAACCTGTTGAACAAGCCCGAGATAATTGCGACGCCAGGATGAACGTAGAAGAGCAGCGAACCGAGGTGGCGGCAGAGCCGAGCGCGCGGGCGCCGAATCCCGGGAGTGCACCGCGGCCGACGTTGGGCAGGAAGCTGCTGTTTCTGTGGTTTGCCTTCGTGGCCATCCTGTGGACCGTTCCCATGGCGGTTCGGCAGGTCGTCACCCATCAGTTCGATCCGAGCGCACGTAACTTCAAGCGTACGGCGCGGCTCTGGGGCCGCGTCATTTTCGCCCTGTCTGGAATCCGCGTGAAGGTCATCGACAGGTCGGGGCTTTCTACCAGCGAACCCCTCGTGTTTGTCTCCAACCACCAAAATCTTCTGGATATCCTCGCCCTGAGCGCCGCGCTGCCCTATCCGTTCGGGTTTCTCGCGAAGCACGAGCTCGCGCGCGTACCTTTCTTGGGATTGGCGATCCGTAATTCCGCGTCTATCTTCATCGACAAAGAAGATGCGCGGCGTGCGATAACGAGCTTGAAAGCGGCCGGACAGCGGATTCGCAGCGGGAATTCAGTGCTCGTGTTCGTCGAGGGCACACGCTCGTACAGCCCGACTCTCCAGCCGCTGAAAAAGGGAGCCTTCGCCGTCGCCGTAGAGGCCGGCGTGCCGATGGTGCCGGTGACCATTATCGATGCCTATCGCCTTATGAATGAGAAGGACCGTTTGATGCGTCCCGGTACGATTCATATCGTCATAGGGCAGCCGATCGATCTCGACGGCAAAACTCGGCGAGATATCCCGGCGTTGATGGACGGCATCCGCGCCGTCATGAATGCAACGCTGTCAGCTCCGAACCTCAATCCTGAAGGCTAAGACGCTCAAACCTACCATGTCCGTCACGATCGAACAAGTACGCTACATCGCTACGCTGGCTCGCCTCCGCTTTACCGACGAAGAGGAAAAGCGACTCGCCGCGCAGATGAATGAAATCCTTGGGTACGTTCATAAACTCGACGAGCTCGACACGTCCGGTGTGCCGCCGATGTCGCACGTCCTCGATCTACACAACGTCTTTCGCCAGGACGTGGCGGAGGCCCGCATCTCCCGCGATGAAGCGCTGAAGAACGCTCCCGATGCCGACAGCGTCTATATTCGGGCGCCCAAGGTCATCGAATAACAATCCTCCATGGCTCGACAGTCCAAGAAGCGCCCCGGGTCGGCCGCGATCAATGGCGAGACCTGGTGGGAGGGTTTACCCGCCCGTACGCAGCACGTCGTCTGCATTCTGGCGCTATGCGCCATTGCATTCGGATTCTACGCCCCAGTGGTATTCTCGGGCGAATCCTTAATCGGGGGCGACACCGTACGCTGGAGGGCGATGGCGGAGTTCGTCCTGGAATATCAGGAAGAAACCGGCGAGTCCGCGCTCTGGGCGCCGAACGCCTTCGCCGGCATGCCGGCGTACATGATCTCGTACGCCGAACAAATTCCGGGACTCGACGACATCCCGGCACTGCTTCGCGGCGTCATCTGGCCGGTCTCGCATTTTCTGTTTCTGCTGCTCGGCACCTACCTGCTCGTCGTCTTTCTGACGAGCAACAAGCTCGCCGGCGTCTTTGCGGCTGCTGCATATGGTCTGACGACCTACATGCCGGTCATCCTCGTATCCGGGCACAATTCGAAGTACATCGCCCTGTGCTATGCCCCCTGGCTGGTCCTCGCTTTTGCCTACGCGCTGCGAAAACCCAAACTGCTGTCGGCGCTCCTCTTTGCCATCGCGCTGGGTGTCAACCTGCGTGCCGGACACGTTCAGATTACGTACTACGTCACCTTTCTCATGGGAATCTGGTGGATCGTGGAGCTCATCGCCTCGATCCGAAGCAAGGAGCTAAAATCCTTCGCTGCCTCGACCGGATGGCTGGCACTCGGCTCGGTGCTCGCCCTGCTGATGGTCGCACAGCCCTACCTCGCCAACATGGAGTACAAGCGATACACGATCCGCGGAGCGGTGGAGGCCGGAACCGCTGGGCTCGACTGGTCCTACGCCATGAGTTGGAGCCAGGGGTTCGGTGAGCTCATCACGCTCGTCGCGGCGGATGCGTTCGGTGGCGCGAGCCCCACCTACTGGGGGCCGAAGCCGTTTACCGGAGGGCCGCACTACGTGGGCGTGATCGTCCTCGCGTTTGCAGTTCTTGCGCTGGTCCTGCGACGGCGTGCTGTCGTGGTCGGATTTGGAGTGGCCGCCCTCATCATGATCCTGTTCGCTCTCGGCGAACATTTCGCTGCGCTGAATCAGGTGATGTACGACTATTTCCCGCTTTTCAATGCATTCAGAGTGCCCGAGACGTGGTTGAGCATAGTGGCCTTCGCGCTCGCCGTCTTGGCCGGCACCGGCCTTCATTACGCCGGCATGTCGGAAGTGACCGACGACGAACGAAACTCGACCGATCGATCGGTTTACGGCGTCTTCGGAGGAATCGGTGCGTTTCTCGTTCTCCTCCTGCTGTTCGGTGACGTGTTGTTCGGCTTCGGCAAACCGCAAGAGGCCGAGCAGCTCACGCAGCAAGTGATGCAGCAGTATCCGGATGTTTCGCCTGACGATCCTCAGGTCACCCAGTTCGTTCGCGAAACACTCGCCGACCTGCGTGAGGAGCGAACGGCCATCTATACCGACGAGCTGGTGCGGGCGCTCATTTTCCTTTTCCTCGCGGGCGCGATCCTCATACTATACCGCCGAAGGAAGGTACCCAGGTGGATGATGCAGGGCGCGCTCGTCCTCCTCGTGGTAGTCGACCTGTGGGGCGTTGGCCGGCGCTATCTAAACGAAGAATCTCTAGTTCGCGCCGTCGATGTCGAGGATCAAATCGCTACGTACGATTTCGATGAGTTCATCATCCAGCGACGTGAGGAGGCCGGTGGACACGGTCGTTTCCGTGTGCTATCCCTCGAATCAGGCAATCCGTTCACGAACGCGCGTCCGTCCTACCATCACGAATCGCTCGGAGGCTACCACGGCGCGAAGCTTCGTCTTTTTCAGGATTATATCGACGAGATTTTTGTCGATCCGGCGACCGGCGTTCCTACCGAAAACGCGCTCGATCTCCTTAACACACGGTACATCGTCGCTGGCGGCGTGCTCCCAGGGACGGAGCCGGTCTATCAAAGCGAACAGACACAACTGTACGTGCTTCAGAATCCCGATGCCGTCGATAGAGCCTTCTTCGTCGGTGACATCGACGTGATGGAGGATGAGAGCGCCGTTCTGGAGCGGATTCGAAGTCCTGAATTCGATCCGAATCAAACCGCCATTCTGCCTGAACCTATCGAGTTCGACGTGACGCCGATCGATTCCGCCAGCACCGTCGACGTCGAGATCGAATCGTACTCGCCGCGCGAAATCGAATGGAACGTGCAGACGGACGCCCCCCGGCTCCTCGTAGTAAGCGAGGTCTATTATCCTGCAGGATGGAGAGCCTATGTGGATGACTCCGAGGTCCCGATTCATAGGGCTGACTATCTTCTCCGAGCGGTGCCCGTACCTGAAGGCGAACACCGCGTCGTGATGCGGTTTGAACCTGTCAGCCATCGCGCTGGAGTCTGGATCAGCGGCCTGTCTGCTCTGCTGGTGTATGGATTGACGATCGCCGTCATCGGCCGGGGCTTGATTCGTCGACGGAAGCCGCCGTCGGAAGAGGCCGAACCGCAGACTGAAGAGCTCTCGGCTTGACTACGACTCCCGCGTCGACAGACCATTGCCCATGAATGCATCCCACACGCTGCGGCGCGACAGACCTGATGTCTCCGAGGCGCCGCGTCGGGTGCTCTTTGTGAGCTACTACTTTCCACCCTCAGGTGGACCGGGCGTGCAGCGAAGCTTGAAGTTCACGAAGTACCTTCCACAGTACGGGTGGCAGCCGACCGTTTTGACCGTCGCGCCCGAACACGCTTCCTATCCGGACCTCGACCCCGATCTGAGCGACGAGGTGCCGCCGTCCGTAGATGTTGAACGTACCTACGCCTGGGATCCTTATGCCCTTTATGCCAGAATCCTTCAAAAGCGAAAAGAAGATGTAGTCTCCGTGGGATTTCTCGGCGAAGCTAGCATGAACCTTCGTCAGCGCATCGCACGATGGATTCGTGCAAACGTGTTTCTTCCCGATGCGCGTGTGGGCTGGGTACCGTTCGCGGTGAAGCGCGGCGATGACCTGCTCCGCCGCCAACGGTTCGATGCCATTCTCACCACCGGACCCCCACATTCCACTCATCTGGTGGGCGCGGTCCTCGCACAGCGCCATAGTATCCCCTGGGTGGCCGACTTCCGCGATCCGTGGACTGAAATAGACTACTACGCAGACCTCCCGATGACGCGCCCTGCTCGGATAATCGACACCATGATGGAGCGGTTCGTGCTGCGACGAGCGACCGCTGGCGCGGTCGTTAGTGAGGTGATGAAGGATCAGTTTCGGCGCTCCGGCCCGCTCCCGATTGAGGTCATCGAGAATGGATTTGATCCTGCAGATCTTGATCGCGCTGCGGTCCCGGACCCGCCGGTCGACCGATTCATTCTTGCACACATCGGAAATCTCAACGAGTCACGCAATCCGCACGCACTCTGGAAGGCGCTCGCCGCGTTGAATCCCGACGAGACAATGCCGATGTTCAGCGTGATTTTTATCGGAAACGTCGAACCGGCCGTGCTGATCGCCTCTAAACGCTACGGACTGGAGGATCGGGTCGAAACGACGCCTTACCTTCCGCACGCCGATGCGCTGCGGAGGATGCAGAGCAGCACCATGTTGCTCCTCTCTATCAATCGAGTCGACGGCGCCGAGGGAATCGTCACCGGCAAGGTCTACGAGTATGTGGCATCGGGACGGCCCGTGATCGGGATAGGTCCGATCGACGGCGACGCGGCACGCGTCGTGCACGACTCCGGCGCCGGGCGCATGTTCGATTACGAGGATGCGGCCGCCATCGCGTCGCACCTCCGGAAAAGCTACGACGACTGGGCCGCGGGCGCGACGCTGCAAGGTGCTTCCCATTCCGCCGCACAGCGGTACAGCCGCCGGGAGCAGGCTGCCGCGCTGGCACGGCTTCTCGAGAGAACGAGCCTCGAGCGTTCGAGACACCGCGAAATCTAACCCAGGACGAACGACGCCTATGCGAATCGCCACCATCGTCGGCGCTCGCCCCCAGTTCATAAAGGCCGCAGTCGTGAGCCGTGCGCTCAAAAATGCCGGGGTCGACGAAGTCCTGATCCACACCGGGCAGCATTACGACGAAGAAATGAGCGCCGTGTTTTTCGACGAGCTCGAACTACCACGGCCTGCCGTAAATCTGAACGTCGGGTCAGGTTCTCATGCCGCACAGACCGGCGAAATGCTCGTGCGCCTTGAATCATTTCTGCTCGAGACCGCGTCGCCGGACTTTGTGCTCGTCTACGGCGATACGAACAGTACGATCGCGGGCGCACTCGTCGCGTCTAAGCTGCACATGCCGGTCGCGCACGTCGAAGCCGGACTTCGATCCTTTAATCGAAAAATGCCGGAGGAAATAAACCGTGTCGTGACCGACAGACTCTCGGCGATTCTGTTCTGTCCCACGCAGACGGCCGTCGACAATCTGGCCGCGGAGGGCGTTACGGACGGAGTCCATCTCACCGGCGACGTGATGCTCGATGCGACGCTGCTGTTCGCGGATCTCGCTGAACAACATGCGCCTGCCGAAGATCTTGCAGATCAAACGCCGGGCGGGTACGTTGTGGCCACGATTCACCGCGCCGAAAACACCGATGTCCGCGACCGCCTCGAGGGCATCCTCGCCGGACTCGGCCGGATCAAATCTCCTGTCATTCTCCCTCTACATCCACGCACGCGAGTGCGGCTTGATGGATTTAAGATACCTGAGAATGTTCAGATCACAACACCGGTCGGCTATCTGTCGATGCTTTCCCTTATTAAGAAGGCTCGCGCCGTATTGACGGATTCCGGCGGCCTGCAAAAGGAGGCGATATGGCTCGGCGTTCCGTGTGTTACACTGCGGGACGAAACGGAATGGGTAGAGACATTGGAACGTGGCTGGAACCAGATCGTGGGCGCCGACGCGGACCGCATTGAAGCCGCCATCGCGACGCCGCCCGAGGCACCCGCGCCGCAGTTCGCAGAGCCGGGAGCGGCCGAGCGTATCGTCGCGTTACTTACGAAGTGATTTCGATCGAAAAGACGACCTCCCCAGATTGAAACGACTTCTTTTCGTCTATCTGATGCCCAGTTCGTTCGTGCGCGAGGATCTAGACATTCTCGGCGAGGTGGCGGAGGTGCGGACATTTCGTTTCGGCGGTGACCAGAAGCCTGGTCCGGTGGCCCTCGCATCGCAGTTCATCCGCCAATTCGTGTGGTTGATGCGCGAAATACCCCGCTGTGACGCGGTCTACGGCTGGTTTGCCGACTATCACATGGTGCTCCCGGTGATTGTAGCCCGCATCTTTCGGAAGCGCGTCATCGTAGCGGTGGGAGGGTTCGACGCCATCGCGCTGCCGTCGCTCGACTACGGCGTATTTCTAAGCACCTGGCGGGCGCCTCTCGCCCGATTCGTCCTGTCGCAAGCCGACGTGCTTCTGCCGGTATCGCCCTCGCTCGTTCATTCGATCAATACGTTTTCCGAATGGCCGAATACAACCGAGCACGGTATCCGCGTATTTGCTCCGGCGAGCCGCGCCGACATCCGCGTGACGCCTACCGGCTACGATCCGAATCGCTGGCCGCTCGGGCCGGCCGAGCGCCGACCCGTCGTCAGTACCGTGGCGAATGTCGATTCCGATCGGACACTCCGGCGTAAGGGAATCGACCTCTTCTTCGAAGCGGCGCGTCGCATGCCGGACACGGAGTTTCGCGTTGTCGGCGTGCCCCATCCGGAGCGCGTGCGAACGCAATACGACGTCAGTGAAAACGTCCGCTTAATTCGTCCTGTCGAGCGGGATCAGCTCGTTGAGCACTACCACGAGACGTCAGTCTATGTGCAGCTCTCTCGCGCAGAGGGACTGCCCAACGTGCTCTGCGAGGCAATGATGTGCGGCTGCATTCCGGTGGGCAGCCGCGCATTCGGCATTCCCGACGGCATCGGTGATGCGGGCTTCGTCGTGGATGCGCCCGATCTAGATGCCATTGTCGATGCCATCCGTCGCGCTCTCGGCGCGAAACCGCAAATGCGGTCGGCGGCGCGGCACCATATAATCGAGCATTTTGACCGAGACCGACGACGACGCACGCTGCACGACCTGATGGCGGGCGAGGAGGTTCAGAGATGAACGTCCTGATAACTAACACCGTCTTGCTGAACGGCGGTGACGCCGCCATCCTGCTGGGTATTTCACGCCAGGTGCGAGAAGTATATGGAGCTGATACTGAGATCACGGTCGCTGACACGCAGCCTGACGTCGCGAAACAATATTACCCCGATCTGGACGTCATCGCGCCCCTCTACGTGCACATGTTTCCACCTAGAAAGGAGGGTAGGCTGCGGCATCTACGGGGTGCCGTTCGGTATCTGCGCTGGTACTCCAGCCTTCCACGACTGTATACGGCCGCATATGCGCTGGGTCGCGGCCGGGCCGGCGCGGCGCGAATGCTCACGACGAGGCGAGAGTGGCAATCACTCCGCCGTTATGCCGATGCCGATGTTGTCATCAGCACCGGAGGCACCTACCTCGTCGAGAATTACTGGCTCGCACCGCGCATATTCGACTTCAGGATAGCTTTGCTCCTCGGAAGACCACTCGTTCTCTATACGCAGTCGATGGGGCCGTTCACATCGGAGTCCGTCCGGCGGGCGCTGCGGATTATCTTCAAACATGCAGCACTGGTGCTCTTGCGGGACGATCAGTCCATGGATAATCTTCTCGATGTATGCGACGCGGCGAATGTGAATGCCCGGCTGGCAGCCGACGCCGCGTTTGCCCTCGCCGATCCTGACATCCTGGCGTCAGCGGCCGTGGCCGAGCTCCCTTCTGCCGGACTGCAGGCCGCCGTTTCGGTGCGATACTGGCCGTTTTTCGAATCGAGAGGCGCAAGGGACGGAATGGAGGACTATGAGTTGGCCGTAGCTCGGATGGTCGAGCATCTTATCGACAAATATGATGCTGCCGTCACGTTCATTTCGACCTGCCAGGGGGTCACGGGTTACACATACGACGATTCAGAGGTGGCACGCAGCATTGTAGGAAGGGTTCGCAGTGATTTGCAGGGCCGAGTTGCGATCGATTCCGAGTTCCATCGGCCGGAGGAGCTGTTGGATGAGCTGCAAGGATTCGACCTTGTAATTGCCACGCGAATGCACATGGCCGTCCTTGCACTTGCTGCCGGGATCCCTGTCCTGCCGATTTCCTATGAGTTTAAGACTGCGCATCTTTTCCAGCGATTAGGGCTTGGCGAGTTCGTGTGCGACATCGAGCAGGTGACCGGTGAGGTGCTGCGCGACACGATGGACCGGTTAATCGATCAGCTCTCCGAGATTCGCGGCCCGCTCTTCCGGCGAGTGGATGAGGAGCGTAGGCGTGCAGGTGCTGCGGCGGATGATCTCGCCTTAGCGGCTCCCGCGCCGAACAGAGTCCACGCCACGGACGACGACGATGCCCGGCATCGCGAGAAACGGTCGGCATGAGCGAAGAAGGCGGTCTTCAGCGAGTCATCCGTCAAACCGGCATTTATGCCGTCGGCAACATCGCCGTAAAGGCGAGCGGTCTTATCCTCGCGCCCCTCTATCTCAACACGTCGCTGCTGCCGGCCGAAGGGTATGGTCAGCTCGTGCTGCTCGAGGCGACGGCCCAGATCGCGGTGCCCGTCGCCGGACTCGGTCTCGCCACGGGCATGCTCCGATTCATGTCCGAGCCGGAAGAAACGCGAACGCCTGCGATCGCCTTCACGACGCTGACGCTTACGATCGTTCTGGCAGCCGCCGCATTCGTCATCCTCTGGATCGCCGCACCGCTCCTGGGCGGGTTTTTACTGGATGACCGCTCGAGTACGCTTCTTCCCCGCCTGATGGCCGGCTACGCATCACTGAGAGTGATCGGAACGGTGCCGTACATGCTGCTCCGCGTACGAGAGCGGGCGGGATGGTATGCGATCAGCATGATCGCCGAATGGACCGTGCTCGTAGCCGGCGTTTACTACTTCCTGGCCGTCGCGCATCGCGGTCTCGAAGGCGTCCTCATCGCCTATGTGGCGTCCGCCGCGGCAAGTGCGATCGCGATGACCGTATTCATGCTTACCCACGTCGAATGGCGGTTCAACGGGAAACTCGTACGCCGCCTGCTCATATTCGGCGCGCCGCTCGTGCTATCGGCGTTCGCCGGTCTCCTGCTAAACGTCGGTGATCGGTACATTCTCAAGTATCTGACCGATGCAGAAACGGTGGGTATGTATGGGTGGGCATCTCGTCTTGGCGGCGCCATCAACATGCTCTTCGTCCAAAGCTTTCAGCTCACCTTCACGGTGATCGGCCTGAAGACGATCGGCGCCGGTAATCGAAGTCTTTATCGGCGCACGTTTCGACACTACACGATCTGGACCGGGTGGGCGGTCCTGGGACTGTCACTGCTGTCGTACGACCTGACGCTTCTTCTCGTGGAGCTCTTCGGTGTCGATCCTTTTTATCTTCAAGCGGATGTCATGGTGCTGCCAATCGCACTCGGCTTCATGGGCTACGGCGTTTATATCGTGGTAAATAATGTCCTCTACGCCACGAATCTCACACACGTCATCAGCCTGAATGTCGCAACGGCCGCAGCCGCCAACGTTGCGCTAAACTTTGCTCTCATCCCATATCTCGGCGCGTATGGCGCCGCCCTCGCCACAACAGCCTCATACGCACTCCTGGCTGGTCTCTCGGCGCGGATCGCCGAAAAACAGATCCACGTAGGGTACCCTTGGCGAATTCTGGTCATTGTTCTCGCGCTGATCATAAGCCTCTATATCGCCGGGTACTTCACGACCGCGTGGGATGCCGTGCCGAGACTGATTTTCAGGACGTTCTTGATAGCAAGCTACATCCCGCTGGTCCTGCTGAGCGGGCTGTACACCCGGCAGGATATTCAAAAGGGAGCGGACTGGATTCGGTCTTACCGGTCCGGCAGAGGGCGGAAATAGCGCCCTCGCAGGTCGAACAACCCCGCATTGCACGCGTCTAAGTTGGCATGGCGCAGGATCCCTCAGAACAAGACGGCACAGCGCAGGGCTCGGCCCTTTTGGACTGGCTTCACGCCCTCTTCTCCAGGCGTGCGGTGCGCGAACGTATCGAAGGACAGCCGCGCCGCCGCGGGCTGGTGATTACGACCGCCATTCTCGTCTCCAGTCTGCTCTGGTTTACGTTTACCATGCGGGAGACGCATACGTCCATCCTCGAAATGCCGACAGAGGTCGTTAATCTCCCGGATGACCAGGCCCTAACGCAGCTGCCCCCGGAAAATGTACGCGTCCAGATCCTGGGGGATGGGTGGTCGATTCTGCGTTTGCGCGTGCGCCCCCCTACGATTCCGATAAGCGCACAACAGCAGGAGGTCAACGTTCGTGGCGAAATACCGGAGTTTCCCAAGAATGTAGGGATTCAAAGTGTTAGCCCGAGCACGATCAATTTGTGGAAAGAACAGCGAGTAACCCGCAAATTGCCGGTGAGTCTTCGAGCCGATATCGAGACGCCCGCGACGCATGACCTGTTGGATGATCCTGTACTCATGCCGGACTCGGTTGAAGTGAGCGGCGCTGCCTCCGTTGTAGGCGATCTTCTGGAATGGCCGACCGTCTACCGCAGCTTCGAAAACGTGCGCGATACACTCGAAACCCGAATCCTACTTTCTGATACCCTGTCGGGGCTCGTCCAGAAAAGCGTAAATGCCGTGACCCTCCGCGCTATCTCGGAGCAATTCACCGAAGGATCACGCCTGATTGAGGTGAGCGTCCAGGGCCAGCCCGCAACACAGACGCTTGTGACCCTCGAACCTTCCACGATCCGCGTCAAATACCGCGTCCTCTTCTCCCAGTATCAAGAGGCGCTGAACGCAATGGATTTCTTCGCGACGGTGTCGTACGACGAGATCCGTGAAGATACGTCAGGACGCGTCGTACCGGATCTCCGGGAGCCCGATGGTATCGAGCTGCGCGACGTCGAAATGATCCCAAAGACGCTGGGCTACTACGAACGCATAAATTGATCCGCTGTGGAGCACGGTACGCTCGCCCAGCGCATAGCTCGCTCCCGGATGCAGGTCAGCGTCAGCAAGCCTTCCGGTGAATTGCTACGCGGAGATGCGCTGACTCCCCAGGCCAGGTTCCTGGAGGAAGTACTGCTTGAGCTGTTCGATCTCGAAATCCTTTTCCGCATTGTCGAACCGCAGTACGTCGCGAAGCGAAATCACTCCGAGCAGCTGCGTTCCGTCGCTGACCGGGACGTGCCGAATGTGCTTCTGATCCATGACCTGCAGTACGTCGTGACGGGATGTGTCCGAGCTGACGACGATAACGTCATGCGTCATTACATCGCCGATCTTTGTTGTCGTGGGATCGAGGCCCTTCGCGACAACGCGCTGCAGAAGGTCACGCTCTGTGAAAATGCCTACCAGACTTCGGCTCGGCGAAAGCACCAGAATAGAGCCGACGTTGTGCCGGTTCAGCGTTTCTACGGCATCAGAGACGCTTGATTCGGGCGACGTGTAGATGATGACGCCACCTCGTTTTAGTAGATCGGATACGCGACGGTGCATGGTGTGACCTCAAGCTTGGGAGAGCGGTCGAATTCCAGGACGTACTTCACGTAAATATCACAAATGAAGTGTATGCAATTGCTCACCGGACGGTTCCGACACGCCGTGAAACATGAAATATAGGCGTGTGTACATGTGCAGGCACAAAATCACAACGCATGGACCGAAGCAACATCCGAACGACGGACGCGAACTTTGTAGAGACGCCTCACGGCATCTTTACGGCGTCCGGAACGTGGTTTGCTACGACACGCGACGCTCTGGAGACGTATGCAGGCGACGTGCTGGCGCACGAGTCGATTGAAACGCTGATACAACGAGCCGTCGTCTGGATTCGATCACCGGAGTCGCTTGCCATCTGGATCCTACCGATCGCGATGCTTGCGATGCCGCCCTTTTCGGCAGTGCTTGCCACCGCGGCATCCTACATCGCATGGAAAACGCTCGGTCCGTCAGCCGTGAGCCGGTCGCTGCAACGGCTATTTGCGGTGTTGGACCACGTCTGGCTTCAAGGCGCCTACTACGTCGGAGTACTGAGTTATTTCGCGGCCATCGGCGAGTATAACGCGGTATGGATCGGACTTTTGGGATTCATTCTGGTGCGATGGGGGATTCTGTCGCGGATCGTGCAGCCGCTCGTACAGAGGATGCAGCAGAAATTGTACCCTCTGCCCGTGCCGGATCAGGTTCTGCGCGGATTCATCGTACGCACGGCCATGGCCTACCGCGTGTCGCTGCCGGAACTCGATCAGATGGAGCGACAGATTGTCGACATATTCAGAGGGAGAAAGTGAAGCAAACGACGACGCTGTATTTCGTTCGCCACGGGGAAACAGAGTACAACCGGCTGCGCATCATGCAGGGCCGGAGGATCAATAGTTCGCTTAACGGCACGGGACGTCGACAGGCGCGGGCGCTAGCAGAGCGCTTTCGGGATCTTCGGTTTGACGCCGTGTACACCAGCGCCATGAACCGGACGCTGGAGACCGCCAGGCCGATTCTGAATACCCTTTCGGATGCACCCGTACGCCAACTTTCCGATCTCGACGAGATGTGCTGGGGCGTCTACGAAGGGGAGCCCGCTTCGGATCGACTGCACGCCATGCTCGACGACATGTACGAGAGATGGGGCCGGGGGGAGTTCACCCACAGGGTCGAAGAAGGTGAGTCGATCATCGATGTTCAAAATCGATGCGTGCGCGCCGTCGAGCACATAGTAGAAGCACATGCAGGCGAAACAGTGCTTGTTGTAACCCACGGTCGGCTGCTGCGCGTCCTGCTGTCGACCATTCTGGACTTCGGTCTCGAGCAGATGAATGACATCGATCATGCGAATACCGGCGTGAACGTCGTCACACATTGTGACGGTATGTATGCATCATCATTATTGAATTGCACTGCCCATCTGGATACAGCCGATTCGGTCCTCTCCGACTAGTCCCGACCCTGCGGTTGCCGGCATTTCATGGTTGATCAAAAAGACATCCTCCTTTCCGACGAAGTAGTCTCCGAACCCGAACGCGTACGGTCGATTCTCTCCGGGCGCGTAGCGGACGTGCTCGCTCGTCTTACGGATGAGCTGCACGTCGCACGTCTGGTGGTCCCGCTTCCGCCGATCGATCCGTTGACCTGGCTCTCGGCGCAGCGGATACTGCCGCGCATCTTCTGGAGTGGTCGAGACGATCAGGTTGCAACGGCTGCTATCGGCGAGGCAGACCGCTGTTTCGGAGCCGACGATGCTGGATTTCACACCTTGAGATCTCAGCTCGATCAAATAATGCCCCACAGCGACACGAACGTGCGGTATTTTGGCGGATTTCGGTTCGATTTGGAAGCCGCAGTCGCCGGCGAGTGGGAGGAATTCGGAACGTTCACTTTCACACTTCCACGCTTCGAGCTCTCGCTCCAAGACGAGCGCGCGGTGCTCGCATGCAACCTCATCCTGCCGCGCGATGCCGGTCGACTCCACGAAATCCAAGAATCGATCGACCAGCTCGCGTTTCCCCTCGACCAGAAGAACGACGCACTTCCGTTGCCCACCAAACGCGAAGATCTGCCGGACCGTTCAGGATGGGAGCGCAACGTAGGTTGGGCGCTCGAACGGTTTCGGCGTGATGATCTTCAGAAGATCGTGCTCGCTCGCCGCGCTGACTTCGAGTTTGCAGAAGACCTCGACCATTTTGCGATTCTGCGAAAGCTGCGTGCCTCGACGGCCAATTCATTCTACTTCGGTTTTCAGTATCTCGATGGAGAAGCCTTCCTCGGCGCGACCCCGGAGCGGCTGTTCCGAAGGTCAGGTCGCCGGATCTGGACCGAGGCCGTCGCCGGTACCCGGCCTCGAGGAACCGGCCCAGCGGAAGACGCCCGAATTCTCGAGGAGCTCCTCAGTAGTGAGAAAGACCAGCGTGAGCATAGATACGTACGCGACAGCATCCGTGAAAACCTGTCACCGCTGTGCGATTCGTTTTATATTGACGAGACCGCATCGAAGATGGAACTGGCACGGGGCTGGCACCTGGTATCACGGAGCCGCGGCGTGTTGATGGAGAATGTCCACGGCAGTGAGGTGATGGCGGCGCTGCATCCAACGCCTGCCGTCGGCGGGCATCCGACAGCCGACGCGCTGAATGCCATTCGTGCTCTCGAACCCTTCGACCGCGGATGGTACGCCGGACCGGTCGGGTGGATAGGTTCGGAGGGTGCCGAATTTGCCGTGGCGCTCCGGTGTGGACTCGTTCGACACAACGTGCTGTCATTGTACTCCGGTGCCGGCATCGTCGAAGGGTCAGATCCGGATGCGGAGTGGGACGAGATCGAGCAAAAGATCTCCGATTTCGTCAAAGTATTCGGGCTGGATCTTCTCGATGATTAATTCAGGATTCGCCTACGCGAGCGCGCCGCATGGCGGGAGAGACTGACGTCCGCATTCATACCTCCAACATCAATCAGCTCTGGGCGGATCTGCTCGTGGACGAACTCGTTCGCTGCGGAGTCCGAATGTTTTGCCTCTCACCAGGATCGCGTTCGACGCCCCTGACAATGGCCGTCGCAGCACACCCGGACGCACCGCACGTCATGCACTTCGACGAACGGGGCTCCGCCTTTTTCGCGCTGGGATTCGCCAGAGCAACCGGCCGGCCGGCCGCCTGGATCACCACCTCCGGGACGGCTGTCGCCAACGGACTGCCGGCTGTCGTCGAGGCCTCCGTCTCCGGCGTGCCGCTCATTCTTCTGACGGCCGACCGGCCGCCAGAGCTGCGAGACACCGGAGCGAATCAAACGATCGATCAGGTAAAGATCTTCGGCAATTATGCCAGCTGGCAGTTCGACCTCCCCGCTCCGGATGTGACGCTCGCACCAGAGACCGTGCTGACGACCGTGGATCAGGCTGTGTATCGAAGCCGAAAGATGCCCTGCGGTCCGGTACATCTCAACTGCATGTTTCGAGAGCCGCTCGCCCCTGACGACGACGGCCGCGATTATTCCGATCGCATCGCCTCACTTGCGTCATGGATTGGCGGCAGTCTTCCGTACACCGATTACACGCCCGCTGAAGTCGTGCCGTCCCAAGGCGAGATCGACCGGTTGGCCGCATCACTGCAAGGGATCGACCGCGGTCTCATCGTAGCCGGACGGCTCGTGACAAAGGCACAGGGGGACGCCGTGCGACTGCTCGCCGAGTGTCTGGGATGGCCAGTTCTTCCCGATGTCGCGTCTCAACTGCGGCTCGGACAGCAGGTGCCGTACGAGACGTCGATACCGTATTTCGATCTGGTGCTCGCATCAGAACCTTTCCGCTCGACACACGCTCCGGTGGCCGTTCTTCACTTCGGCGATCGCTCGACGTCGAAACGGCTCGCCGCATTTCTGTCGGAAATCCGTCCGGCGAAATACATCGTAATCCAGGAAGCTCCAAACCGGTTCGATCCTCACCATCACGTGACGGCGCACGTCGAAGCCGATATCGTTTCATTCAGCCATCGTCTCGCAGATCGGATCCTCCACCGAGCCGGCGCGCGCGAATACGACGATCATCCGCCGAGATCGGATTGGCTCGACTCGTGGCAGTCGGCATCCGAGGGCGCCAGACAGGGGATCGAGGAATTCATCGCGGAATCCGACGCTCTAAGCGAACCGGCCGTCGCCCGCCTGGTGAGTGAAAGCACCAAGGATCATATGGGCCTATTCCTGGCGAGCAGCATGCCGGTGCGGGATGTCGACACGTACGGTTCACCCGACGGCCCCGCTCCTTTCGTGGCGTCGAACCGAGGTGCCTCCGGCATCGACGGAACGCTCGCATCAGCTGCCGGATTCGCACGGGGACTGAACGCGCCCGTTACGCTGCTTCTGGGCGATCTCGCGCTGCTCCACGATCTGAACAGTCTCGCCCTTGCTGCACGATCCGACCAGCCGATCACGATCGTCGTCGTCAATAATCACGGCGGTGGCATATTCTCCTTTCTCCCGATAGCGCGGCACACTGATGTATTTGAAACATACTTCGGCACGCCGCATCCGTATGCGTTCGAGCATGCCGCCGCCATGTTCGACATTCCGTACGAAGCGCCGACGACGATTCCCGAGCTTCGGGACGCGCTCACAACGCATGCCGGTGCGACCGTGCTGATTGAGGTGATAACGGATCGTGACGAGAACGTCCGCTTGCACAGAGAATTGGAGCATGCAGTCGCGGCGAGACAGCCCTCGATAATAGCAGGAGGGGCGAAGGCGTGAGCGCGCGACTCTATTACGAGACAGCCGGAGATGCCGGAAGTCCGCCTGTCCTCTTTCTGCACGGTTTTATGGGATCGATCCGAGACTGGCAACAGATCATCGATGCGGTGAGCAGCGACTTCTACTGCATCGCGGTAGATCTTCCAGGTCACGGACGCTCTCTCGAGTTGCAGGACGAAGAGTCCTACGCAATCGAGGGTGCCGCAGCCCTCGTCGATCGTGTCCTCGATGAGATCGGCGTTGAACGAGTACATCTTGTCGGTTATTCGATGGGTGGACGGCTGGCGCTCTTTTTCGCCATCCGTTTTGCGGAGCGCTGCCGAAACCTCGTCATAGAATCCGCTACGCCGGGTATCCGAAGTGATTCGGAGCGGGCAAAGCGACGCGAGGTGGACGAAGATCGTGCCCGCCGTCTCGAAACCGGCGCGTATGCCGAGTTTGTCGAAGAGTGGTACCGGCAGCCGTTGTTCGCGACCCTCGAGCAACATGAGGGTTTGCTCGAACGCCTGGTCACCGCTCGGATGGGCAACTCTCCCAGCGAGCTCGCGCGATCGCTTCGCCTGATGGGCACCGGCCGCCAGCCGTCGCTCTGGGATGAATTGCAGAAGATAGAGGGACTGGTTCTGTCCATCGCAGGCGCCCTGGACGGGAAGTACGTGGAGTTGGTGCAGCAGATGGCTGTATTGATGTCGAATATGCGCACGGCGATCATTTCGGATGCCGGTCACAATATCCACGCAGAGCGCCCGAACGTATACCTTGAATTGCTGACGGATTTTCTCAAGAAACCATCCACGTAGAACATGGCTATTGTCGATTGGAAGGAGACGGGCTCGTACACCGACATCACATATGGAAAAGCGGAGGGGATGGCGAAGATTACCATCACCCGACCCGAAGTTCGTAACGCATTTCGTCCGCTGACGGTCAAAGAAATGCGTCACGCCCTGAATGACGCGCGGGACGATCACGAGATAGGTGTGATCATTCTCACGGGTGAAGGACCGGATGCGTTTTGCTCCGGCGGCGACCAGAAAATTCGCGGTGACGCCGGATATAAGGAGGAAGGGACCGGCGTCATGCGGTTGAACGTCCTGGACTTTCAGCGCGAGATGCGGACCTGCCCCAAGCCGATCATCGCCATGGTCGCGGGCTGGGCGGTCGGGGGCGGCCATGTCCTGCACGTACTCTGTGATCTCACGATCGCGGCCGACAATGCTCGGTTCATGCAGACGGGTCCGAAGGTCGGATCCTTCGACGGCGGCTATGGGGCGTCCTATCTCGCCCGGATCGTCGGTCAGAAGAAAGCCCGTGAGATCTGGTATCTGTGCCGACCCTACGATGCGCAGCAGGCGCTTGAGATGGGCCTCGTCAATACGGTCGTGCCCCTCGAAAAGCTCGAAGAAGAAACGGTGCAGTGGTGCCGCGAAATCCTGCAGAACTCGCAGATGGCGATTCGCTGCCTGAAGGCCTCCTTGAATGCGGATTGCGACGGCCAGGCAGGGCTCCAGGAACTCGCCGGCAATGCCACGCTGCTGTTCTACATGACGGAAGAAGGGCAGGAGGGACGCAATGCCTTCAACGAGCGCCGGGATCCGGACTTTTCGAAATTCCCGTATCGACCGTAAGCACACACACCCTGCATCGCGTGCATTCCCATGCAAACCGCTTTCCCTCAATCGGGCATGGCCGTCTGGCTCTCCGCTGCGCGCCCCAAGACGCTGTGGGCGGCGGTTTCGCCCGTCATTCTCGGCTCCGCAGTGGCCGTGGAGGCGGGTGCGTTTCACGGCCTGGCCGCATCGATGGCCCTTCTCGCTGCCGTCCTGATCCAGATCGGTACGAACTTTAGCAATGACTACCACGACTTCATAAAGGGCGCCGACACGCACGCCCGGAAGGGTCCGCAGCGTGCCACGCAGGCCGGTCTCGTAGAACCCGATACGATGCGTCGTGCGGCACTGGCCGCGTTCGGTCTCGCGTTTGTCGCCGGCAGCTACCTGATCTGGCGGGGTGGATGGGTGATCTTTCTCATCGGCGTCCTCTCGATCATGTTCGGAATCCTCTACACGGCGGGCCGCTACTCGCTGGCATATCTCGGAGTGGCGGATATCTTCGTTTTCATCTTTTTCGGACCCGTGGCCGTCGCGGGGACCCACTACGTGCAGGCGCTGCAGCTCGATCCGATCACCGTCGCCATCGGCCTAAGTCCGGGCTTTCTAGCAATGGCAATCCTTCTCGTCAACAACATTCGAGACGTGGACGAAGATCGCGCGGCTGGAAAGAAGACGCTCGTCGTCCGCACCGGTCGCCGATTCGCTACAGCGCTCTATACGGCCTGCTTCATTGGCGCCGGCGCCACAACTCTCGTCGTCGTAGCGCTGTCTCCGGGACACGCGTGGGCTCTCGCCTCTCTGATTGTCGTACCGATCGGCGTAATGAACGCGAGAAAGCTGAAAAACTTCGATGATCCGGCCGTTTTGAACCCGCTCCTTGGAGCGACCGCACAGGCGCTGTTGATCTATTGCGTGCTCTTCAGCATCGGCTGGATGATCTAGACATGGCCGATCTTCCCTGTCCGCTTCGTGCTGCGGCCGTGCATGCAGGCGATCAGCCTGCCCTCGACGCGGGGAGTCGCATCCTCTCGTTTCGCGATCTGGATGAATGGGTGGAAGGAACGGCTGCCCGTATTCGGGCCTCCGGGCTCACAATAGGGAGCCGCGCAGCGCTGTGGATGGAGAACGACTGGAGGATGGTGGTGCTGCTGCTCGCTGCATTGCGAGCAGGCGTCGTCGCCTGCCCTTTGAGCACCCGGCTTCCTTCCGTCGAATCGGAGATCGACCTTCTGAAGGCGGATGTCCTCATATCAGATCGACGTGGAATACCGTCGGACCAATTTCTCGCACGTTCGGAGACGGTCGGCGACGTTCGCCATTCATCTGCCCTGCACGCCACCGTCGTGTTTACGTCGGGTTCGTCGGGCTCGCCGAAGGCGGCGCTGCATTCGTATGGCAACCACATCTTCAGCGCAGACGGTTCGAACCGGAATATTTCCGTGCGACCGGGGGACCGTTGGCTGCTTTCACTTCCACTGTATCACGTCGGTGGGATCGCAATCATCTTCCGCTGCCTGTTAGGCAGGGGGACGATCGTTCTGCGGCCTGGACTTCCACTTCGCCAGGCAGTGTCCGAAGCGACCCACCTCTCTCTCGTGTCGACGCAGCTCCTGCGACTGGTGCGCTCGGACGTTCGGGTTCCGGGGCTGAAGGCCGTCTTGCTCGGGGGTGGCGCGATGCCCCGCCGGCTCATCGATATGGCGGTGGAACGCGGATTGCCGATTCACACCAGTTACGGCCTGACGGAGATGGCTTCACAGGTGACCACGACGGGGCCGAATGCAACACGAGACGAGCTGGGGACATCGGGTCGTATTCTCTCGCATCGCGAACTGACGATAGACTCCGATGGTCAGATCCTCGTTCGAGGCAAAACCCGATTTATCGGATACGTAGATGGACCGATCGTGTCAGAACCGTTTCTCGAGGGCGGATGGTACGGTACCGGGGATGTCGGTCGATTCACCAATGCCGGGTTGCTGGAAGTTCTCGGTCGCATCGACAACATGTTCGTCTCGGGAGGTGAAAACGTAACACCGGAGGAGATCGAGCGTGCGTTGGTAGCCGTCGGAGGAGTGGAGCGGGTGATCGTCGTGGACGTCGAAGACGACGAATTCGGTCGCCGGCCGGTTGCGTTTATCGATAGCGGGGATTCCGCCCTGGAGCCGCCCGCGCTGCGTGCCGCACTCGCGCACGTGCTGCCCCGGTACAAAATACCCGTTCGATTTTTCTCCTGGCCCGACCACGATGCTCCATTCGGTATGAAAGAGGACCGGGCGTTCTTTCGGCGCAAAGCTGATGCGCTGATGAAGGGCACGACGATCTGATTTCATTGGCACGACTGTTGATCGGATGTGACGAGGACTAAACAACTCCTAACGATCCTGCAACCACGGAAACTCGGATCGAGGTGCCTCGTGAAGACAAGCGGAGAACTAACAGAACTGGAAGTGTCACGGCGACAGTGCCGTTTATTATTATGCCTGAAAGCGCTATTCGTGTGGACGCCCGCAGTGAGGACGATGTGGTATTAGAGGGGCAGCGTGTGAAGCTTACCCCTCTTCATTTCAAGAACATCTACAAGCATTTCGAATGGAACAACGACCCCGAACTTAATCGACTCGACAGCGAGCTGCCCTACCAGAAAGAGACTTTCGGGGAGTTCAAGCATCGATTCGAGCAGATGGTCTATCATCCCGCTCCTCAGAACCGGGATTTCGAGATTCATGCGGATGAAGACAAGCTGATCGGCCTGGCCTACGTCGTCAACATCAGCGAGGCGAACAAGCACTGCACCGTGGGGATCACGATCGGCGATCGCGACTATTGGGGCGAGGGATACGGGCGAGATGCGCTAAGCGTGCTCCTCGACTACTGCTTCAACGAGCTCGGCATGCACCGCGTGAGTACGGAGACGTTCGAGTACAACGAGGCGTGGCGAAAGCTCGTGCGGGATGCCGGTTTTCAGCGCGACGGGATAGAACGCGACTACCTGTATCGCGAGGGCGAATACTACGATAAGGAGATCTATTCGATTCTCGCCGAGGAGTATCGCGCGGCGAGGAACGGGACGGCGAGATAGGCGTCGCGGGAATTACGAGTTCCGCTGCATCCAGAAGACGAGAATATCGTCGCCGAATTCGGGCGATTCGCTCTGCTGCAATATTTGGTTGAGCAGATCCTTCACGGGTTCGCGGGACTCGAGAAGGCGATCGGCAATTTTCATTACCCCTTCCTCGCCGAACATTTCACCCGACTTCAGCCGCTGCTCGATCAAACCGTCCGTATACGCGACGAACGAGCCCCCCTCAGGAATAGAAACCGTCGTGTCCTTGAACTCGGCATCATGGTCAAGGCCCAGGACGATGTCGCTGTAGACGACCACGTCCGTGCCGTCCTCGGATAGCAATAAGGGCCGACAGTGGCCCGCGTTAGAGTACGTGATCGTATGATCGATGGTGTTCCACTCGAACAACAGCAGGGACGCGAACGTCTCTTCCATGAATTCGTCCTGCATCAGAACCTGATTCACCCGCTGCATGAGTTTGGCCGGTGACTTTTCGCTCTGAAGCATCACGTGCAGCGTTCCGCGCACGTACGACAAAAAGCTGAATGCGTAAATCTTCGCCTGCACGCCCTTTCCCATCACGTCGCCGATCGTGAAGAAATAGCAGCCGGGGCGCGATTCCGTCCAGTCGAACAGATCGCCTCCGCCTTGCTCGCGTGGGCTGTTGTGGAAGAATAATCTATAGCCGTCGACCGAAGGCAGCTTCTTCGGCATTAGTTTCCTGGAGAAGTCCTCGCCGATTTTCGCATCAAGCTGCGTCTGATAAATCTTTGTGCGCTCGAGCAGGCGCTCAATGCGCGAGAGCAGCTGCTCGATGTCGAAGGGTTTGGTAATGTAGTCGTCGACACCCGTTCGCATGCCCTTCATGCGGCTGTGCTCGTCGGCTTTCGCCGTCAGAAAGATGAACGGTATCGCACGGGCACCTTTTTGCTTCTGGAGGGCGGCTTGCAGCGCAAATCCATCCATCTTCGGCATCATGATGTCAGAGATGATCAGATGCGGAATGTCCTCAGAAACCTTCTCGAGAGCTTCTTCTCCGTTCGCCGCAGTGCGGACATTGTATTGCTTGCCTAACCGGTACTCCAGCAGTCGACGCAGCGTATGCTCGTCCTCGACTACTAGAATGGAATATTCAGCCATGGATCCCGGTCTGAAGAGACGATGAATTGAAGGCGGTGACGCATGTCCGAAAGCTCCTCGTATGCAAGGTGTTCCGTACACGCCTTAATCATTAGCAGCCCCATCCCTCGCTCCGGGAAGGCGTCGATTACGCCGGGCTTTGCACTGAGTTGCCCGTTGAGGTCAAATCCATCCGAATTATCCTCGATTGCGCACTCGATGCCGTTTTTCTTGGATCGCACAGTAATGGAAATCTCGGGCTTCCGGTCTCGAAACTCGGCATGCTGGATCAGATTCGCCAGCCATTCATGGATAGCCAACTTCAAGCGGTGCACCACGTCTTCATTGAGACACTCCGGAAGTTGTTCGTTCTCCTTCCAGTTCTCGAAGACGGAATGTACCCGGTCGATCAGGGTAGCCGGATCGCTGAAACGGTGGGTGAATTGATCCATGAATTGATGAAGCGGTAAAATCGCTCGAGCAGGTGTGGTGCAGGCACGCCTCACGCTAGCACCGAGGAGCAGAGTTCGTTCGAAGCTAGGGCAGCGCTTCGCGAGCCGCTTCCACCGACGGGAATTGCCGGAAGACCTTGTAGGTCCGCGTAAGCTGAACGACAACCTGAACCGGTCGAGATACCGACGCAAACACAACCTGGCCGTTGAGAGGAGAGACTTGCCGGTACAGAGAGAATATGGAACCCAGGCCCGTCGAATCGAGGATCCCCGTCTCAGAAAAATCGAGGATGAAATTCCGCGCTCCGGACTGCACCTGCTCCTGGCAAGTCGTCTTGAAATCCGCTGCATTGCGGAAATCGAGCGCCTTGCCGATCGTTACGGATACCGTCTCCTGCGTGACGGCCTCAATCGAGAAGTTCATAGTTGCGTTCGGCATGATGGTATACTCGGTCTAGCACAAGTGGTGGCGTACCTGTGTGTGTTTATCGGCTGCTTAATAAAGGAATTAAGGCTGTATCGCGGATTTACTCGAGTGATCGATCGAACACGTGCCTCGTCGGATTCTGGTGGATTTGTCCAACAAAGCCATTCTGAGTGATTGTCCGACAAAGCCATGATATAAGATGGCGTGATCAATGTACGAATGCAGCAGCTCGTTAGTCCCGGACCTAATATTGCAAATTCTAAAGCAAAGATCCGCTTCATATCATGCAAAGATCGCCTTCGAATGATATCTCTTCTGTTTTATGAGGATCTGCTCGACTGGTACGGCGTACGCGGTCGGACCTGAAACGGCGGATATATGCCCGCCGGCTGCTACACATTCGTGAGCATCTATGCGCCTTTCCAATGCCACATCCTTGTTGTTGGCCATCACCGTGTTGACGACCGCCTGCGCCGAGCAGGCGGTACCGCCGTCGATGGATGACGTGCGCGCCGAACCCGAACCCACTCAGGAGAGCTGGGGCGTTCATTACGTCATTTCGGAGGCGGAATCGCAGGACCACGAAAGCCGCCCCCGCCTCGAAATTCTCGCGGACTATATGGCTTCCTTCGAGACACCCGACAGCTCGTACACCGTGATGGAGTCGACGGCGACCGGCGGACGCATACTCGCGCACATTTACGACGAGACCGGCGACACGTCCGCTACAGTGCACGCGGCACGGCTGATACTCCACGAGGACGACCGCCGATTCGAAGCCATGGATGACGTGGTCGTACTAGCAGCGAATGACAAAACGCTCGAGAGCGAGCATCTCGTCTGGTTCGAAGACGATCGAACCATTCGTACTCCCGGCTTCGTGCGCATCGTAACCCCCACTGAGCGTGTGCAGGGTTATAATCTGCTGGCTGATGAAGATCTCGAGACCTATACGCTGGCACAGGTTACCGGTCAGGTCACGGTAACGGAGACTGATGATGAAGTCGAGGTGGACGAATGAGCTGGCTACGTGCACTCATCGTACCGCTGCTGCTTATCGCGCATACGTCGTTCGCCCAGGACGCGGCGGACGCGAGGCAAGACACGCTGGAGACCCGTGAAGTATCTATTGGCGGAGATCTGCTCGAGCGAGAAATCGTCGACGGTGAGCAGGTCCGGCGCCTTACCGGCAACGTAACCCTCCGCCAGGAAGCTACCCGACTCTGGGCCGATCGCGCAACGCAGTATCCGG
>CAZKNF010000039.1:0-25882 GCA_964554105.1 uncultured Rhodothermales bacterium
GGAGGGGTCATCCGAACTGATACCGACCTGGCGGCTCACGGTCGCGCCTGCCACGGGAGAGGATCCGATCGCACCGCCCGGCGAAGGTGACGAATTTCATTTGGAGGTCCATTCCGACGAGTTCGCGCTCGACGGCGATCCGGATTCCTGGCAGCGCATGGCGATTCCCATGGTGGAATTGATAGATGAGGCGGCCTACGACCCCGCATCGTTCAAGTCCGTCGTCTTTACGCACGGCGGCGTCAACTCCGAGGTGCGCACCCTCTGGTTCGACCTGATCACGGCCGAGAAGAACGATGACGAGACGTTTCTCGAGATGATCCAGCGGGAGACGTTCAAATACTTCTGGGAGGAGGCCAACCCCTCGAATGGTCTCGTAAAGGATCGGAGCACCGAAACGTCCCCTTCGAGCATCGCGGCGGTGGGGTTCGGGCTGTCGGCGATCACCGTGGGAATCGATCGCGAGTGGATCTCCCGAGACCAGGGGCGAGAGCGCGTTCTGACCACCCTGCGCTTTTTCTGGAATGCGCCTCAGGGCGAGCAGCCGGATGCGACCGGCCACAGAGGCTTCTTCTATCATTTCCTCGATATGGAGACGGGCCGCCGCGCGTGGGAATCCGAGCTCTCGACGATCGACTCGGCGCTGCTCCTCGCCGGCGTTCTGCACATGCGTGAGTATTTCGACGGCTCCGGGGACGTCGAGGCCGAAATTCGCTCGCTGGCGGATTCGATATACCAGCGGGTCGACTGGGAATGGATGCAGTTCCGTCATCCAACCAACCCAACGGCGGCGATCAGCCACGGATGGAGGCCTGAATCCGGATTTCTCGCCCACGACTGGATCGGCTACAACGAAGCGATGATCCTGTACATCCTGGCTCTCGGCTCGCCCACCAATCCCGCGGGCGCCGACGCGTGGGATGCGTGGGTGTCCGGGTACGCAGGGCAGTGGCAGACGCACTACGGATACACCTTTCTGACTTTTCCACCCCTGTTCGGCCATCAGTATTCGCACGTGTGGATCGACTTCAGGGATCTCCCTGACGCTTACATGCACGAGAAGGGGATCGACTATTTCGAGAACTCGAGGCGAGCCACGCTGGCGCAGCGTGCGTATCACATGCAGAACCCGGGCGACTATCCAAACTACAGCAGCGACGAATGGGGTCTGACCGCCTCCGATACACCAACCGGCTACCGTGCACGAGGCGCACCCCCGGCGCAGAACGACGACGGCACGCTGGTTCCAACGGCACCGGGTGGATCCATCGTCTTTACGCCGGAAGAATCGATCGCCGCGCTGCGGACGATGTTCGACAGGTATGAAGACGATCTGTGGGGGCCGTACGGCTTTCGCGACGCCTACAATGTCGATGAAGGCTGGTTCGACGACGATTACATCGGCATCGACCAGGGTCCGATTCTCTTGATGATCGAGAACTTTCGTACCGGGGGTGTCTGGAATGCCATGATGGAGCACGACGCGATTCAGCGGGGACTCTTGGAGGCCGGATTTGATGGGGCCGCACTGCCGGCGGAGGATGAAACGCCGGGCCTTTCGTTCGATCTCGACGTCTTTCCCAACCCATCCTCACGGACGATCCACGTTGCGTACACCCTCGCCGCCGCCGGGCAGATTGAGATCGCAGTGTACGACCTACTCGGGCGCCGTGTCGCTGAGCTGGATCGGGCGTTCAGGGCATCCGGCCCACAGCGTGCCGAAGTCGACGTTTCCAGGCTCGCGAGCGGGACCTATTTCGTCGTGCTCGAGGCGCCAGGCGGAACGCTTGTGCATCCGATTTCGGTGTTGCATTAACGACATAAACAAAGCTTCGGCAATCATATCGATTATCCCGATTCGCTCCCACATCCCGCAAAAAGATCGATGGATAGTAAGATGAAAGGATCGTCCACCGTTCGCATCGGTCCGGTGCTCGCGTTCGGATGCGTGCTCGCGACAATGGCCATGCTCGCGGCCTGTACGCCGGCCGTTCTGGACCAGGAAACTGGTGCATCGGGTCCGCAGACATCCGACCGTCCGAGTGGCCATTCACAGCTCGATGCCGACGCGCAGGCGTTCATCGAAGACCTCCAGGAGCGCACGTTCCGATGGTTCTGGGACGAAACGCCGGCGGATAACGGCCTCACGCCCGATCGCGCGCCGTCGAGACCGTTTTCGAGCATTGCAGCGGTCGGATTCGCCCTTCCCACCTATGCGGTCGGTGCCGAACGTGGGTTCATCACGCGAGCGGAAGCCGCCGAGCGCACGCTGAACACGCTCAAATTCTTCTGGGATGCACCACAGGACACGGCCAGCTCGGGAGCCACGGGATACCGGGGATTTTACTATCACTTCCTCGACATGGAAACGGGCGAACGATTCCAGACGACCGAGCTGTCGACCATCGACACCGGCCTGCTGATGGCAGGCGTCGTGTTCGCGGGCGAGTACTTCGACCGAGATGAATCGTCCGAGGCCCAGATTCGATCCTACGCGGATTCGCTCTTTCGGCGCGTCGAATGGGACTGGTTCGAGCGGGACGACGGACTCATCACGATGGCATGGCGTCCCGAGCAGGGCTTCGGTCCGGCATATTATCAGGGCTACAATGAGGCGATGTTCCTCTATATCCTCGCGATGGGATCCCCCACTCATCCCATCGATCCTGAAGCCTGGGATTCGTTTACGAGCACATACCGATGGGACGAGTTCTACGGCCAGGAGCACGTAAATTTCAGCCCGCTCTTCGGCCATCAATACTCCCATGTTTTCGTCGATTTCAGAGGTATTCAAGACGAGTACATGTACGAGAAAGGCATCGACTATTTCGAAAATTCGAGGCGTGCGACGGTTGCCCAGCGCGAATACGGAATAGATAATCCGGGTGAATGGCTGGACTACAGCGGCGACATCTGGGGCTGGACGGCGAGCGATGGTCCGGCGAATACGTGGGCCGTCATCGACGGCGACAGCGTGCAATTCCACACCTACTGGGCGCGCGGCGTCAGCGCGGGCGACATCCGAGACGACGGAACGATCGTGCCGACGGCCGCGGGCGGGTCGGTCCCCTTCGCGCCTGAGATCACGATACCTGCTCTTGAGGCGATGCACGATCGGTACGGCGATCTGCTCTACAATGAGTACGGATTCAGGGACGCGTTCAATCCGACGTATCGGGCCGAATTCGGTGATCCCAACCGCGGCGTCGTCGATCCCGAACACGGCTGGTTCGACGGCGATCAACTCGGAATCGATCAGGGGCCGATCGTTCTGATGCTCGAGAATTATCGCAGTGAGCTCATCTGGAGTGTGATGCGCGAATCCGACATCATCGTACGTGGACTGTGCCGCGCGGGGTTTACGGGTGGATGGATCGAGGGAAGATGCGATGAATGAGCGGCGTTACGTAGCGGCGTTAGGTATACCTTCCGAATCTTTGGGGCGGAGACCAGTGCGGCGGGCGGCACGCATCGTGCTCACTGTGCGCTCCCTCCTCATCGGCGTTTTCGTGCCGCTCCTTCTCCTTACGGGCTGTGGTGCGGCGTCCGAAGAGGTCACGGTGATCGACTTCTGGGGACTGGGGGTCGAGGGCGAGATCGTTAAACAGCTCGTCCCCGATTTCGAGCGGGAGCATCCCGACATTAGAGTGCGCGTGCAGCAGATCCCGTGGACGGCTGCGCACGAGAAGCTGCTGACCGCCTATGTCGGCGACGCGACGCCGGATCTGTGCCAGCTCGGCAACACGTGGGTACCGGAGTTCGCCGCTCTGAATGCCCTTGCCTCGCTCGATTCGCTCGCGCGTTCGTCCGACGTGGTCGATCGAAGCGACTATTTCGAGGGCATCTGGGAGACCAACGTCGTCGAGGAGACCACGTACGGCATCCCCTGGTACGTCGATACGCGCCTGCTCTTCTACCGCTCCGACATCCTGGAACAGGCCGGTTACGACGCCATGCCGGGCACGTGGGCGGAATGGCTCGAAGCGATGCAAAGGATCAAGGAGATCGGCGGCGATAACCGGTGGGCCATCCTCCTACCTACCGATGAATGGCAGCACCCGGTGATGTTCGGCCTCCAAACGGGAGCGTCGCTGCTGACGGAGGACGGGCTCTACGCCGATTTTAGCTCGCCGGAATTTCGGAAGGCGTTCGAGTTTTACGTGAGTCTGTATGAGAGCGGGGTGGCGCCGGCCGTGGGCCGCACGCAGGTTTCGAACGTGTATCAGGAGTTCGCACGCGGCTACATGTCGATGTATATCACCGGCCCCTGGAACATCGGCGAATTCGGAAGACACGTTCCGGCGGACGCCCAGGACGACTGGATGACGGCTGCGATGCCGGGTCCGGGTGGTGATTCTACCGGGGTATCGCTGGCGGGCGGAGCGAGCTTGGTGATCTTCGAGCGATCGGATCGCAAAGAAGCCGCCTGGAAGTTCATCGAATTCATGTCCAGGCCCGAGCAGCAAATTCGATTTTACGACATTACGGGCAATTTGCCGCCGCGGTATACGGCGTGGGAGGATTCGGCTCTGGCGCAGAACATCTATGCAGACGCGTTCTACGAGCAGCTCCAGCGGGTCGAGCCGCTGCCGCGCGTGCCCGAGTGGGAGCGCATCGCCGACAAGGTGTGGGTCTACGCCGAGGCCGCCGTGCTTGGGCGGATGACGATCGACGCCGCCCTCGCCGAGCTCGATCGCGAGGTCGACGAGATTCTGGAGAAGCGGAGATGGATGGCTGGGAGGACAGATGGAGCATTGAGGAAAGGGACCTAAGCGCCGCTACACGTCAGAGCCGCGGAGAAAGCGGGTGTTGACGAGCTACTTCCGTTCAATCGTCGTGACTTCGCACGAATGCCGCCGAAGCCACCCTGTAAGCTCGTAGTTTCTTGAGACCTGTGGACAAATCGCATACGCAGTCGGCATGAGCACCGTAGTCTCAGAGGCGCCGCCTGAACGAATCGCACCACCGGCAGAGCCACCGGCGAAGTCGCCGGATCGATCCGACGACGTAAGCTCGCGCTCCCGTGCGGCGTACTTTTTCCTGCTGCCCGGCATGCTCGTCCTCCTCGTCTTCTTTTTTCTGCCAATCGCAGCGGCGCTGCTTCTGAGCCTGACCGACTTCGACATTTACGGCATCGCCGACGCGTCGAACGTGCGGTTCGTCGGCCTGGGCAACTACGTCGAGCTCTTCCAGGATCCACTCTTCTGGACGGCCCTGAAGAACACCTTCTACTTCGTCCTCGTGGGTGGTCCGCTTTCGGTCGGGACGTCCCTCGTCGCCGCCCTGCTCCTCGACACAAAAGGCATCCGCTTCAAAGGATTCTTCCGTTCGGCCTACTTCGCGCCGGTCGTTACGACGCTCGTGGCCGTTGCCGTGGTCTTCCGGTTTCTCTATCACACGCGTTACGGCCTAGTAAATTACGTACTCGCCTGGTTCGGCGTGGAGCCGGTGAACTGGCTGGGTGATCCGACGTGGGCCATGCCGGCGATCATCCTGCTGGCCGTCTGGAAAAATTTCGGATTCAATATGATCATCTTCATTGCCGGCCTGCAGAGCATTCCGGAACACCTCCACGAGGCAGCGACGGTGGATGGCGCGAATCCGTGGCAGCGGTTCACGACCATCACGCTCCCGATGCTTGCTCCGACGTTCCTCTTCGTCAGCATCATCACTATGATCGGGTATTTCCAGCTGTTCGCCGAGCCGTACGTGATGACGGAGGGAGGTCCGCTCAACAGTACGCTGAGCGTAGTGCTCTACATGTACCGCGAGGGATTCAAATGGTGGGACATGGGCTACGCCGCCGCGATCGCCTTCATCCTTTTCATCATCATCCTGATCGGCACGTTGATACAATTAAGGCTGCAGAAAGACCAGGACATCTGAGCGAGCATCTTCGCCCTTTACCATATGACCTCACGCCTGACCAGATCGCTCGTGTATGGGCTCCTCATCCTCGGCAGCATCGTCACACTGCTGCCGCTCTTGTGGATGGTGAGCGCCTCGCTGATGCCGACCGGCGAGGCGAGCACATTTCCGCCGTCGCTTTTTCCGAGCAGCGTTACGTTCCAGCACTATCTGGATCTGTTCGGTACGCTGAATCTCGGAAGGTACTTTGTCAATAGCGCGCTCATCGCGTCCGCCATCACGCTGATCTCGTTGTTTCTAAATTCGATGGCCGGCTACGCATTCGCGAAATTTCGATTCAGGGGCCGAAAACCACTATTTCGCTTTTTGATCGGCGGACTCGTCATCCCGGTGCAGATCGCGATGCTTCCGCTTTTCCTCCTGCTCAAGGAGATCGGACTCATCAACACGTACTGGGGCGTCGTCGTGCCCGGGATGGCCACGATCTTCGGCATTTTTCTGATCCGTCAATATGCACTTTCTGTTCCGGACGACCTGCTCGATGCGGCACGAATGGATGGCGCGACGGAGTGGCGGATCTACTGGTCCGTCGTGCTGCCGCTGTGCAAGCCGATCCTGATCACGCTAGCCATTTTCACGTTCATGGCGGCATGGAACGATTTCATGTGGCCGCTCATCGTGCTGAATGATAACGACATGTATACACTGCCGGTGGCACTGGCGAACATGCTCGGGGAGTACCATCAACAGACGGAGCTGATGCTGGCCGGGGCCGTGATTACGGTTCTCCCGGTGATGGTCGTGTTTGCCGCGCTGCAGCGCTACTATATCGAAGGCATCATGCTCGGCAGCATGAAGGGCTGATCGTATTTCCACCAACACTGTATTGGAACGCGGAATGAATGAGATAGGCGACATTGCCGTTACCAAGGAATTTCCCGCCGCCGGATTGCTTTCGAACGGCAGGTACCACGTGCTGGTGACCGAGTCGGGGCGCGGATATTCTGCGCTGGGCGATTTCGCGCTCACTAGATGGCGGCCCCTGCCGCGGCCGGGCGCCGGAGGTACGTTTCTCTACATTCAAGATCTAGAATCGGCTGCGATCTGGTCGGCGATGCACGAGCCGACACGGCGTCGCGCCGATCATTATGAGACATGGCTCGGCCCCGGCTGTTTTCACGTACGCCGATCGGACGACGGCATCGAAGTGCACACGGAGGTTCGCGTCGCCCCGAATGCACCTGCGGAAATTCGGCGCCACACGTTCACGAACCGTTCATCCAGACGACGTCGCCTGCGGATTACCTCGTACGCCGAGCCCGTCATGCAGCGCAGAGCGGTCGATGCCTCTCATCCGGCGTTTTCGAAGCTGTTCGTCGAGACAGAATTCGTGCCGGAGATCGGGGGCGTGCTTGCTCGCCGTCGTCCGCAGGATCCGGACGAGCGATTCCCCTTGCTTCTGCATGCGTTCGTGCTCCCCTCAGAGACAGCCCTCGAGGCGCTCGGATCGTCATCCGATTCTGACAAATCGCCGCCTCCCGACCATGCCGAGTCTGCGGCTGCTCCCGGCGAATCCCCTTCCGACTCTGGCGGCCGGAGAAACGTGTCAGGCATACACTACGAAACCGACCGTGCCGCATTCATCGGGAGGGGTCGCAACCTGACCGAACCGCTGGCCCTGTCGACCGGCGACGTGCTTGCCGATACGGCCGGGGCCGTGCTTGATCCCGTGCTCAGCGTGCAGACCGAAATTGTGCTCGAGCCGGGTCAGGAGAAGGAATTGATTTTTGTATCGGCAGCCGGATACTCGAAAGAAGAAGTCATCGGCGCCGCCGCACGGTTTCGAGGCGCTATGACCAGAGCAGAAGCATTTCTGGAGGCGGGACTGCGTGATCAGCAGGCTCGCGATAAATTCAGCCTTGGACCTAAGAACGCCGATCGATACCACCGACTGGGTGCCGCGATTCTTGGCGGAGATACGGATCTGAGACTTCCGCCGGCTGCGTCGGTGCGAGAATCAGGAGAGGTTACGTCGCTACAGTCGCTTAGCATGGATTCAACACGGCCGCTGGTGCTGGGCCGCGTTGCCGACGAGGACGAGTTGGCCGTCGCCCGGCTGCTTTTGAAGGCGCGCGATTACTGGCACACGCTGGGTTTTCGGACACGGGTGGTCCTGCTAAATGACAAATCGGGCTCGGAGGCGGACGAGCTCCAGAGGAGGCTGAAGGACGTGATCGCGAAGTCATCAGGTGGTCACGACAATGTCGTACTTCGTCACTCCGATTCACTCGACGACGACCTGCAACGAACGATCCAGAGCCGTGCGCGGCTGGTGGTGAACGGTGATCGCGTCGCGCTGCTTCGTGTGCCGGCATCGGACGACGATCTGTCTTCGGAGAACGAGACGTCGCTGGAAAATGATGTTCCGTTGAAGAACGAGCCGCCGCTGAACGAGCCGCCGTCGACCCAGACGCCGACGGCAGGATTGGCAGAGCCCAGAGACGTGAATGGATCGAATGCCGCCGCGTCGCCTGCGAAGATGCCGCAGATGCCCGCCTTTTTCGACGCAGACGCATTGCAGATGTACAACGGGTTTGGCGGCTTCTCCGAAGACGGCTCCGAGTACGTCATCCACGTGCTCCCGACAGCCGACGGACACTTGCGCCTGCCGCCGATGCCGTGGGTGAATGTCGTGGCGAATGAGGCCGGCGGATTCCTCGTTTCGGAATTGGGATCGGGATATACGTGGCATGAGAACAGTCGCGAGAATCGGCTGACGCCATGGTCCAATGACCCCGTTCTCGATCCTGCCGGCGAGGCGCTGTACATACGGGATGAAGAGTCGGGTGACGTGTGGTCGCCGACGCCCGGACCCGCGCCGTCCGGTGCGCCGGTCGAAGTCCGCCACGGGATAGGATACACGTCATTCAGACAGTCCTCATGGGGACTCGATCAGCGGGTGACCATGTTCATGCCGAAATCCGATCCGGTAAAGATTATTCGTCTGGATGTGACTAACACGGGTTCGGGGCCTCGCCACCTCACTCTTGCCTCGCTCGCTCGATGGGTCCTCGGTCCATCCGACGAATCCGCGGGGTTCGTCGTGACAGCATATGACGAGGAGTCCGGCGCCCTTACGGCGACGAATCCACATAATGAGCCGTATCAAGAGCTCACCGCCTTCGCAGCGCTCCTTTCGGATGGGGATATCGAGGAAGCCTCGCATACCGGTTCGTGCCGGAGTTTTCTCGGCGAAAACGGCGATCCAGCGAATCCCGCAGGCCTGGGGGGAGGGCTGGACGGGCGTACGGGCGCCGGTCTCGATCCGTGTGGCGCGTGCGCGGTACGCCTGCGTGTCGATCCGGGCGAGTCGCGGAGCTTCTTCTCGCTGCTGGGTCAGGTGCGCGATAGCGAAGACATCCCCGATATCACTGAGCGCTACGGGAGCGCCGCCGGAGCATCGAACGCGCTTGACGAGGTGAGGTCGATCTGGGCCGATATCACATCTCGGATCCAGATCAGTACGCCGTCACCCGAGATCGACCTGATGGTGAACGGTTGGCTGCCGTATCAGAATTTGAGCTGCCGGCTTCTGGGGCGTTCGGCCTTTTATCAGTCGGGCGGAGCGTACGGGTTCCGGGATCAGCTTCAAGATGCGGCCGCCTTTTCGACGACGTCGCCACGGCTGGTTCATGACCAGATTCTGCTGCACGCCGCGCATCAGTTCGAGGAAGGAGACGTGATGCACTGGTGGCATCCGCCCCGCAGCCGCGGCATTCGGACGCGATTCTCCGACGATTTGCTCTGGCTTCCGTATGTCGTGCTGGACTATCTGGAAGCAACCGGTAATCGAGGTATTCTCGACGAGAAGGTGCCCTATTTGACAGCGCGGGAGCTGGCTGAAGGTGAGGATGAGATTTTTGTAGAGCCGACCATGAGCAGCCTCGAGGAGCCGCTCTTTCTGCACTGCTGTCGCGCGCTCGACCGATCCCTGTCGACTGGGTCGCACGGATTGCCGCTGATCGGATCCGGGGATTGGAACGACGGCATGAATCGGGTCGGCCGCACCGGAGGCGGCGAGAGCGTTTGGCTCGGCTTCTTCCTGTATGACATCCTCCGACGATTCATCCCCCTCTGCGAAGAGCGCACCGAGATGGAGCGCGTCGACCGATATCGGACGCACCTAGAGCATCTCGAGCGGGCGCTCAACGACGCAGGATGGGACGGCCAATGGTACAGGCGAGCATTTTACGACAACGGCGAGCCGATCGGTTCAGCGCAGAGCCAGGAGGGTAAGATCGATGCAGTCGTACAGGCGTGGTCGGTTCTCTCCGGGGCCGCGCCGTCGAATCGCGCGCGCATGGCGCTCGATTCCATGGAGGAGCACCTCGTCTCCGAGAAAGACGGCATCATCCGACTCCTTACACCGCCCTTCGACCGAACGGATCACGATCCCGGCTACATCAAAGGCTATCTTCCGGGCGTGCGGGAGAATGGAGGGCAGTACACGCACGCGGCCCTGTGGGCCGTGAAGGCGCTCGCTGAAGATGGCCGATGCGAACGAGCGGCGCCGCTGCTGGCGATGCTCAGCCCGGTGTCGCACACTCGGTCGTCCGCGGATCTCGCGACATATAAAGTCGAGCCATACGTCGTCGCCGCCGACGTGTACGGAGCCCCGCCGCACGTGGGGCGGGGCGGTTGGACGTGGTACACCGGCTCGGCGGGATGGATGTACCGTGTCGCGGTCGAGTCGATCCTGGGCTTCCGCCTCGTTCGGGGCGACGAGATCGAGATCAAACCGTGCATACCTGGGAACTGGGACCACTACAGCATGCACTACCGGCACCCCGGATCCGAAACGGAATTTGAGATCCGTGTAGATCGCAGCGATTCGGTCCTCGAATCGCCACATTCGGGGCAGCGAACATCCGAACCGTCCGCCGGCCATGGGCACGCAACGAACCGTGTCGTCGCGATCGATGTGAATGGATCGAGCGTCGCCCCGCAAGACGGAGTCGCCCGGCTTCCGATAGCAAAGGACGGAAAGCGATATCGTGTCGCGATTACGATCGGCGCGTGACCTCCGTGTCGCTGGTCGCCTCCAAATCCACCCATCGCCTTCGTACATTGGTACAAAGCGACCTCCAAAATTACGGAATATCATGAGCGATACGTATGAGCCGAAGTCCGAACACAAATTCACGTTCGGATTGTGGACCGTAGGCAACGTCGGCCGCGACCCCTTCGGCGAGCCGGTGCGCCCGCAGATCTCCCCCGTCGAGATTGTCCATCTGCTTGCGGACGTCGGAGCCTACGGCGTGAATTTTCACGACAACGACCTGGTGCCGATCGATGCCGGCGAATCGGAGCGAAAGCGCATCGTCGGCGACTTCAAGAAGGCTCTCGACGAGACAGGTCTGAAGGTGCCGATGGCGACGACGAATTTGTTTACGGATCCCATCTTCAAGGATGGAGCGTTCACGTCAAACGACGCTGCGGTACGTGCATACGCACTGCAGAAGACGATGCAGTCGATGGATCTCGGCGTGGAATGCGGGGCAGGCATATATGTGTTCTGGGGAGGCCGCGAGGGGACGGAATCGGACGCAACGAAGAGTCCGCTCGATGCACTCAAACGCATGCGCGACGCCCTGAACTTTCTGTGCGAGTACTCTAAGGATCAGGGATACGACTTGAAGTTCGCCCTTGAGCCGAAACCGAACGAGCCGCGCGGAGACATCTACCTGGCGACGGTCGGTGCGATGCTCGGCTTCATCGAAACGCTCGATCATCCCGAGATGGTGGGCGTGAATCCGGAGGTGGCCCACGAACATATGGCCGGTCTGAACTTCACGCACGCCGTCGCTCAGGCGTGGGATGCCGGCAAACTGTTTCACATCGACCTCAATGATCAGAACCTCGCGCGGTACGACCAGGATTTTCGCTTCGCCGCCCATAACCCCAAGTCCGCCTTTTTTCTCGTTAAGTTGTTGGAGGATGTCGGCTACGACGGGTCGCGGCACTTCGATGCTCACGCCTATCGCACCGAAGATCTCGACGGTGTGAAGGATTTCGCGCGCGGATGCATGCGAAACTATCTTATCCTCAAGGAAAAGACGCAGCAGTTCAACGAGGACGCAGAAATCCAGGCGCTGCTTGACGAAATCAACGAGGCGTCGGTGGACACGCCCGATCTGTCGGACGGATACTCAGCGAATACGGCCGGGGCGCTGAGGGCGCAGGCATTCGATCGTAAGGCGATCGCGAGCCGCGGACTGCCGTACGAGCGGCTCGATCAGTTCGTGACCGAATTGCTGCTGGGCGTACGGTGAGGTACGTTGTGGCACCGGATCGCGAGGCGAACCCGACCTCTCTGTGCCAGCACCTAATCATCTGTTTATCCAAAAGTCATTTTCAAAAACGCAAAATGTCATCGACCTATCAGGACGACGCCCTTCGGACGCTCTCGACGCAATTCCACATAGGCGACGCGGCTGACGATGTGACGCCCGATCTGCTGCACGGCGCCATCGGACTCTCAACCGAGGCGGGTGAGATGCTCGATGCCGTCAAACGCGCTCTTTTCTATGGTGGCGACCTCGATCGAACCAACCTCATCGAGGAGCTCGGCGATCTCGAATGGTACATGGCCGTAATTCGCGACGCGCTTAACGTGAGTCAGGAAGAAGTCCAGCAGATCAACATCGAAAAGCTGAGAGCACGCTATCCGGAAAAGTTCTCGACGGACCATGCACTTCAGCGCGACCTGGGTCGCGAACGGGCCGTGCTCGAGAACGGATCTGGACCTCAATCTTCGACCGGCTGAATCGTGCAGATCGATGCGCACCACCACCTCTGGCAGTATGATCCGGCCCGGTATGCCTGGATCGGTGCCGGAATGGAATCGCTGCAGCGCGATTTTACGAGTGACGACCTGGCCATCGAGGTGGAGGCGGTCGGGATCGATGGGGCCGTGACCGTCCAGGCCCTGCAGGATGTGGATGAGACAAAATGGCTGCTCGAAGAGGCCCACGGTACGCCCGAGATTCTCGGCGTCGTCGGATGGGTGGACCTCGCCGCTGACGATCTCGAGCGGCACCTCGAACCGCTCGCGCGTGACCCGCTGTTTGTCGGCGTGCGCCATGTGCTGCAGGACGAGCCGGACGATGCCTACATGCTTCGCGACGATTTCAATCGAGGCGTAGCAAGGCTCCACGGCCTCGGACTCGCGTACGACATCCTTATCTACCCTGATCACCTGCAGAATACGCTCAAATTCGTGGATCGACATCCACATCAGATATTTGTCCTGGATCATATGGCCAAGCCGCGCATCCGGGAACGCGAGATGTCGCCGTGGAGAGAGGAGCTGACCGAGCTCGCCCGCCGCTCCCACTGCTACTGCAAAATATCCGGTCTCGTCACGGAGGCTGAGTGGTCGAACTGGAAGGCCGACGATATTCGACCGTACCTCGACGTCGCACTCGAGGCATTCGGGCCGGAGCGGCTCATGTTCGGGTCGGATTGGCCCGTGTGTTTGGTCGCCGCCAGCTACTCAGAGTGGTATTATCTTGTGGATGAATACACGTCAGCTCTCAGCCTGCATGAGCAGGATCAGATCTGGGGAAAGACAGCCGCGGAAGCCTATCGATTGGCGGCATGAAGATAGATTCAGTCCAATCGACTTTCGAGCGGGAGCCCCTTATTCGGCCGTTCGGGTTCAAGGGGGGTTACCTGTCCGAGCTCTGGCAATCCGTCGTTCTTCTCGAAGCAAATGATGCTGACGCGGTCGGACTGGGAACACAAAGCGTGCTCTGGTCCGATTCGGCCGTGTTCGCCGGACATACCGAAGCCGGCGGCAATGCGCTCATGTATGCGACGACGGAATTTGCCGTCCAGCTGGTCCGCGATGCGACGTTCACGGACCCTGTGGAGCTTCTGGATGACATCTTCCCGCGCGTTTTTCATTACGCGCGGAAAATCACGAACAGGCCAGATCTTCGGCCTACGTTCGTGCTGAATGCGCTCGTGGCGGTGGACAATGCCGCCTGGATTCTTCACGCACGTTCTCGTGAGTCATCCTCGTTCGACGAGGTCATGCCGGAGGCGTATCGGTCCGGCCTAAATTACCGCCACTCGAGCGTCGCTGCGATCCCGACGATCGCATACAGCACGCCTGCCGACGAACTGCGGGCGATTGCCGCGAGAGGCGATTTTTTCATAAAGGTAAAGCTCGGCCATTCCGGTGCACAGCGAGAGATGCTGGAGGCCGATCAGCGACGGTTGGAGGAGGTGCACGCCGTATTCGGCGATCGAGAGACCATCCACACGTCAGATGGGCGGATTCGCTACTATCTCGACATGAACGGCCGCTACGAAGACAAGGATGCACTTGTCCGGCTGCTGGACCATGCCGCGAAAATCGGTGCGCTCGACCGTATCGCGCTCGTTGAAGAACCCTTTCCGGAAGAAGCTGAGATCGACGTTTCCGATCTGGACGTTCGGATCGCGGCGGATGAGAGTGCGCACACAGACCGCGACGCGGAACGTCGCATCCAGATGGGGTACGGCGCCATCGCGCTAAAGCCGGTTGCCAAGACGTTGAGCATGACGCTCAAGATTGCGCGAATTGCCGCCGAGCACGGTACGCCCTGTTTCTGCGCCGATCTTACGGTAAATCCGATTCTGGTGGACTGGAATAAGAACGTCGCCGCTCGGCTGGAGCCGCTGCCGGGCCTCGAAATCGGATCGATGGAAGCGAACGGAATGCAGAATTACGCGAACTGGACGCGGATGGAATCATATCACCCGAGCGCCGGCGCCACCTGGACGAAGCCCGCCGGAGGCGTTTACGAATTGACAGATGCATTCTACGAACGTGCAGGCGGAATTTTCGAGAATCCGCTTCACTACGAACAGCTCGTTAGGCCGCATCTGAATCGGCCTGGATCATCTTGACGTCCGGATCATCTTTACATCCGGATCACCGTGACATCCGAGAAGCCTGCGTGCGTGCTTCCTCGAGCACTTCCTCGACCCGCACAGGCGCTCCGCCCTGCGACTTGCTCTCATCGGCGGCCGTCATGATGGCGTAGATCTCGATCGTCTCTGCAGGCTCCACCGGCGCCGTGTTGGATTCGAAGAACGTAAGTATCGCCTCGACGAGCGGTCTATATCCATCATAGCCGACGTCAGCAATTTCGTCGGTGCCGAACGCGGTGCCGCCGTAGCCCAGCGCCCCTTCGCGCATGCCGTGAAACGTTCCGATCCGCCCGTCCTCCCACGTACACGTAACGAGGTCTGCATCATCCCGATGAACGCGCACGACCGTCTCGCAGCCGCGGCCCATCAGCGTCACGAGTGTTTCCACGCCGTGAATCCCGTACCAGTAGAGGTCGGTATGCGACGGCTCGAGCATCGCGGGGCTGTACGCGAACGCGCCGCGCACGTCTCCGATGCTTCCGTTGCGAACCGCCTGCACGGAAGCCCCGTACCTCAACGAGGAGGCTGAAAAAACCGGGACGCCCGCCGCTTCGGCGGCCTCGTAGATGGCCAGAACGTCGACCAGCGACGCGGCGACCGGCTTGTCTATGAACAGGGGCTTTCCGGCGTCGATGACCTGCAGGGCCTGCTCGAGGTGCAGCGTGCCGTCGTTCGTCTCGAGCAAAACGACGTCGACTCGGTCGAGCAGCTCGTCGATCGATTCGTAGATGTCGATGCCGAGCTCGCGAACGTCGCGGGTATACTCTGGAATTCGCTCGTAGGCCGACTCGATCGTGCGGCTGCCGTACGGATGTGCGGCGACGACTTCGTAGCGGTCGAAGAGCCCCTCGCCTGTGGTCGTGTTGATCAGTTTTGCGAACTGCACGCTGTGCGACGTGTCGAGACCGATCATGCCGATGCGAACGGGGTCGGGGGCGGACGCCTGCGGCGAGGACACACCGGCGAACAATAGGACGAGCATTAGAAATGATACGATCATAAATCAGAATCAGAATTTAGAGCGCCGAAATAATCTGGCGGAGGTAATTCACAACGATGCCGAGAATCGTAAGATAGCCGACGACGGCGACGGCTTGCACCCACGTCTTGCTTACATACTCGCCCATGATCGAGCGGTCTCGAGAGACGGACAGAACGATGTAGCCGAGCACCGGGAAGGCGATGACGGCGAAGCCCTGGGCGATTCTCAGCAACTCTACCGGGGACCCTGCAAACGCGAGCACGACTACGAGGCCGGCCACCATGGCAACGGTGGTCCAAATCTTGACAGGGCGCCCGTCCATCGACGGATCCTTCTTCAGTGCATCGGCGAGGAGTGTGGCTCCAATCAGCGGATTCACGACGAGCGACGAGAAACTGGCGAAAAAGAATCCAATCGTGAACAGGTAAAACGCGCCGGGGCCGACGAGCGGCTCGAGCTGACCGGCCATTCCTTGCGCCGTGAAGGCCGGCTCTCCGGACCCGTAGAGCGCGCCGGCGCTGGTGAGCAGCACCACCACCGAGATGGCGCCGAGCACGCCGATTCCGGCGAAGCTGTCGAAGCCTTCGGACCCGAGCTGCTCCGGTCCCCACGATTTCTCTCGCATCAGATAGCCCTGATAGACCGCCGCCACGATAGAAAATGTGGTAGCCGCCATGCCGAGCGTGAGGAAGATGGCCTCGGTATCCGGAAAGGAGGGCACGAGTCCGGCCGCGGCGTCGACGCCATCCACCCCGACGAGAAGGAGGGTGCCGACGAAGGTGAGCAGCATTAGACCGACTACGATTCGGACGAGCAGCTCGAGTTTGTCGTACAGATTAGGCAGGAAGATCAAGCCCAGTGCGGGCAGGAAGAACACCATCGCGGCGATCCGGAAGTCAATTCCGAACAACGCCTCCGCTGCGAACCCTACGGCTGCACTATTGCCGGCCTGAAACGCCAGCACAGCAAGGTAGCCGAAGACGCCCGCCACGAGTGCGACGTTCGCTCCGGATTTCTCTCGCGTGACCTGAAGGAGCGTTCGTCCCGTGACCAGGCTGATGCGCGCGGACATCCACGTATAAATCAGCATGAGGACAGTGGCCGCCACCGGCACCCAGAGGAGTGCGTAACCGTACTGGCTGCCGGCGATCGTGTTTAGCGCCAGGCTTCCGGGGCCGACGACAACGGTGGCGAGGACGAGTGCGGGGCCGACGTTCCGCAGCAGCCTGCGGAATCGACCCGGCCGCGGAGCCCGTCCTTTTTCTGCGGAGCGGCCTTCTCGTGTGGGGGTCTTCAACTCAGCCATTCGTCGAGGTGCGTTCGCACGAATTCATCGTCGTTGAGGTGGGGATATGCAGAATAGACGCGGTCGATTTCTTCGGATTGTCCGGGAGAGAGGACTTCATCCGGATTCAACGTGTGCCGTCCGGATAATAGGCCCTGCCGCCGCAGTACCTCGTGAATTCCGGGGATCGATCCTGCAAACGCGTTCTGAGGATCGAAAAACGCCGCGTTCGCATCCGTCACTTCCGCACCCCGCGTCAGCAGCCCGCGCGGGATGACGTCGTTCCTGCGCGCGGACTTAATTTCATCGAGCAACTCGACGGCCGTCCTGGTCCACACGGCCCAGTGGCCGAGGAGTCCGCCCGAGATTTCCAGGCGGGCGGAGGCGGATGAGTGGAAAGAAGAAAAGTCCGTCAGAAGATCCACGACGATGTTGTCATCATTTCCCGTGTACAGGGCAACGTCGCCCCGGCCGGTGTCCGCGACGGCACGGACGACGTCGAGGGTTTGATAGCGGTCGAACGGAGCGATTTTGATAGCGACGAGCGCTTCTAGATCCGCCAGCTGGCGCCAGAAAGCGTAATTCAGCACGCGCCCGCCGACAGCCGGCTGCAGGTAGAATCCAAAAACAGGAATGATCTCGGATACGGCACGGACGTGCTCTAGCAGGGCGTCGTCGGACGAGATGGGCCCGGCTGCCGGACTGACGAGGCCACAGTCGAAGCCGAGATCTCTTGCTAGCCGAGCCTCGCGCACGGCCTGATCCGTCGAACCGACGAGGCCTGCGATCATGATCGGGCGCTCGTTGCCCGCGCGGGCGTGTGCTTCCGCCTCCTCGGCAGCGAGTTCGAGCACCGGTCGATACAATCCGATCTTCGAATCGTGAATCGCGAACTGGGTTGTGTGCACCCCTACCGCAAGACCACCCGCACCCGCTGCGAGATAGTATCGCGAAAGGCCCCGCTGATGGCGCTCATCCAGATTCCGGTCGGCGTCGAGCGCGAGTGGATGCGCCGGAATGACGATGCCGGCGAGGAGTCGTTCGCGGAGATTCACGTCGCAGATGCGGAAATTTGAACGGAGAACTGTCGTTCGGTGCGGACGTCCATGATACGGCGGCGCGCGGTCCTGCGCAGATGGTACATGTGCCGAATGAAGCTAGAAACGACCGTCGCGTACACTGAACTTTGTTGGTTTGCCGTGCGTCGGGGCACCCTCTTCCAGCCACCGTGCCACCAGCTCCACGATGGCGTCGACGGATATTCGAGGTGGACCGAGCAGGGCATGGCATTTCTCCGCATTGCTCAGCAGCGCGGTGGATGCTTCGGTGCCTGTGAAAAGCGGCTGCCGCCCGAAGCGTTCGCCGAACTGGTCGGCCAGAGACCGCACCGAGAGCACATCCGGACCGGTCATATTCAATATCTCGGCGGGCGACGCGCAGTGATCGAGCGCTCGAAGCGTATATGAATTCGCATCTCCCTGCCAGATAACGTTCACATATCCCATCTCCAGAGAAACAGGCTCGCCGTTGAAAACCTGCGTGGCAATGTCGAGGAGGACGCCATAACGTGCTTCCACGGCATAGTTTAGTCGGATAAGGCACATCGGCGTGCCGTTCTGCAGCGAAAAGTGCTGCAGCACGCGCTCGCGGCCGAGGCACGACTGGGCATATTCTCCGACCGGATCCGGATCCTCATCCTCTCGCGCCCCTTTCGAGTCGACCGGCAGCTGCGGGTACACATTTCCTGTCGACAGGGCGACGATGCGTGCATCTCTGTACCGATCAGCGACGCGCCCCGGAAGGTACGAATTGACCGCCCAGGTCTGCGCTTTCCTGTCGGATGCACCGAACTTCATTCCTACGAGGTATATTACGTTCGGACCGTCGGGAAGCTCAAGAAGATCGCGTTCGTCCATTAAATCGGCTGCCACGAGGCGCGCTCCGGTCTCCTCGATCTCTCGACGACTCGCATCATCGGAATATCTTGAAACGGCGAACACGTCGACATCGTTACGGGCTTTCTCCAGCGAACGCATTAATCGCCGCACTAGAGTCGGACCCATTTTCCCGCCGGCGCCAAGAATGACGACGTCTCCCGACAGCCGCTCTGCCAGCGCGATATCTTCCTCGTAGGGCGTCGAGAGGACGTCGCGCAATTCATCTTCATTCGATACGTCGAGGTCGATCGTGGGCATGCCCGCGCGGTATGTTGATTGTGGAAGCGGTGTTACATTGCGAAATCTCGAACGGCTCGAGAATATAAAAATCGAGCTGAAACTGCCAGATGGCTATATAGGAAGTCCATGACGAACGGTGTACGACAATTCACAGCGGCTGCCTTCTATGTTGCGCCGATATTGACGCTGATGCTGGCGATCGTCGGCGGAAGTTCTCTCGACCTCCTCGATGACGGTCCGCCGTACGAGCCGGAAGACGCGCTCGCCACGTTCGAAATTGCGGACGGATATCGCGTCGAGCTCTTCGCGGCCGAGCCGCTCATCGAAGACCCGATCGCCATGGAGATCGACGAGTACGGGCGTGTGTACGTCGTTCAGGACCACGGATATCCACAAGATGCCGGCGGGGCGGGTACCATCCGCCAGCTTCGAGATCTGGATGGAGACGGAAGCATCGACACCAGCATCGTCTTCGCCGACAATTTAAGCAAGCCGAGGGGAGCCGTTTCCTGGCGCGGCGGATTGATCGTGACCGGCTCCCCAGACATCCTCTTTCTGCGAGATGTGGATGGAGACGGCGTGGCCGATGAGCGACGCGTGCTCGCGACCGGTTTCTCGACCACGAATCCACAGCTGGGCGTCAACACGCCCATCTACGGGCTCGACAACTGGATCTACATGGCGCATCTGCACCCGGAAAGCCGTGTTCTGATCGGAGATGATTCGGTGGACGTCGCGAGGCGGAATCTGCGCTACCGACCCGATACGCAAGAAATGGAAGCGCTCTCGGGACGCAGCCAGTTCGGCCAGACGTTCGATCGTTTCGGTCGCCACCTGCTGACCATCAACAACAATCATATCTACCAGGAGATCATCGCCGCGCGCTATCTCGAGCGGAATCCGGACCTCCTGCTTGCATCCGTACACGAGACGATATCAGATCACGGAGAGGCCGCCGAAGTGTTTCCGATCACGGAAGACCCCGACTATGAGCTTTTCACAGATGTAGGCGTGATCACGTCCGCCTGCGGGATCACGACCTATCTCGGAGGGGCATTCGACCCGCCCTATGAAGGCGCGACCTTCGTGGCCGAACCCGTCCACAATCTGGTTCATGCCGATCGTCTCGTATCGAATGGCGTAGCCCTGCGCGCCGAACGCATCGAGGAGAGGAGCGAGTTTCTGGCGTCGACAGATCGCTGGTTTCGGCCGGTGAACTCCTATGTCGGGCCGGACGGTGCGCTCTATATAGTCGACTATTACCGAGAGATTGTCGAGCAGCCGAAGTTTATCGCGCAGGAGAAGCTCGACGAAGGACGAATTTATAATGGGGCGGATCGCGGGAGGATTTACCGGATCGTGCCTGACGAGGGGCTGGAGGCGGGGTGGCTCGATCAGCTGAATCTCGCTGATGCCGAAACCGCGGAGCTCGTCGATCTGCTCGCGAGCGAAAACATCTGGTCACGCCGTACGGCGCAGCGCCTCCTCGTCACTGAGCAGCATGCGGAAGCGGCAGGCGACCTCGAACGTCTGGCGGCGGCTGGGAGTACGGCCGAAGCGCGCATTCATGCGCTGTATACGCTGGAGGGTCTCGGGCTTCTAGAAGATGCGCCGATTCGACGAGCAGTTCGCGATAGACATCCCGCCGTACGCGAGCACGGCGTGGTATTGGCCGAACCAAGACTTGACGAGTCCTTGACGGCGGACATCATCGTGCTCAAAGATGATCCGGATATGCGGGTGCGGTATCAGGTGCTCCTCACGCTGGGAGAAATAGACGCGCCCGAGGTTGCCGCGGCACAGCGGTCGATCCTGATGCGCGATATCGAAAACGAATGGATGCAGGTGGCTGCACTCACGGCGCGCGGTCTCGATCCGTGGGAAGAGATGCAGGAGTTCGTTGATGTCGATGAGAATGGGGCCTCCGAAGCAGTCCGCATGTTCGTGCGACGTCTGGCTTCGATGACCGCCAGGCGAGGCACACATCTCGACGCGGCTGTTCGGCGAGCCGTCGGATCGGATGCCCCCGACTGGTGGCGCGCTGCCGTACTCGAGGGTGTTGCCGAGGCATTCGATCCGGGCGACGCACCCGAAATTGACCGGAGCGGGCTGGTCTCGCTGGCTCTGGAGGTTGATCAGGCGGATGTTGCAAGTGCAGCGATGTCTCTACTCAGCGTCGCAGGGTTTCCGGAAGGTTCTGAGGCCGATGCGCTCCTTCGCCGCCAGCGACAGGTCCTCGTCGACAGCACGGCGTCGGAACAGGCGCGCGTCCAAGCGATCAACGTCATCGCGGGTGCGGATCTCGAAGGCGCACCGTTTACACTCGACGAAATGTTGGATCCGAGCGTGCCGGCGACCGTGCAGTCGGAGGCGATTCGGCTTCTCGCGCGCCACGACGCGGAGCTGGGGCCCAAGCTGCTCGAGCGCTGGAATGAGATGACGCCGCTGGTCCGAACTGCGGCTTCTCAGGCGCTGGCGCAAGATTCTGCCCGCATCGCGCTCGTGCTCGACGAGGTGGAGGCGGGTGCACTCAGACCCGATGCGATCGCGTGGGACGCCAGGTCGCAGATGATGCTGCATCCCGATTCGACGCTGCGACACCGCGCCCGCCGCCTCCTGCCGGATCAGATCCGAATCTCAGACGACACGCTCGACGAGTATGAACAGGCAGTGGGGATGACCGGCGATCCCGAACGGGGGGCGCAGGTTTTTGACCGGGCGTGTGCGATCTGTCATCAGATGCATGGAGAGGACGGCGTACTCTTCGGGCCCGACCTCGGAACGATTCAAGGACGCCGCCCGGAATTCATCCTGGCCGACATTCTGCAGCCGGACCGGGAAATTGTCTCCGGCTATGAGCAGTGGACGATCGAACTGCACGACGGAGAGCGGCTCGCCGGCGTGATCGGCGAAGAGACCCCGACGGCCGTGACGATTCGGATGCCCGGCGGCATCGAGCGTACGATTCCACGCAGCTCTATTTCATCTATGGCGGCCGTGAACCGGTCCGCAATGCCGCCCGGACTTGAGGCGCAGATTTCGGTAGAGGAGATGGCCGATCTTCTGGCATTCCTCCGGGGTCGCGGCCGGGTCGAATAGCGCCCCCGATCCACATGCTTTCGGTGAAGTGAATGCGGATGTGGCGGAGGCGAAGTGGCGGTGATATCACCAGGGAGATGCTTCGAGAAGCCATCTCGTTGCGAACGCCGCCGCCAATCCCCACAGAAAGCTGATGAGCGTTCCGATGATGATGTACTCGGCTTCCATTCGGTGGGATCGATCCTTTACTTCGCCGATCCGCAGGATGGATTTGGCGGCGATGAGAAAGCCGACGGCCGATAGCTGATTGGCCAGCACAAAGAGAAGGATCAGCGCCCGCTCGAGCTGGCCGATACGCCGGCCACCCTGCTCGAATCCGTATCGCGGTATGATGGGCTCGGTTCGCACCTCATCCATTGCCCGCATCTGCAGGAGGAACGGGTCCACGGCCTTGCCGACCACGATGGCGCCGCCGCTGATCGCCACGATAACGCCCGATAGGAACGCAAGTACGATGTAAAAACTCTCGCCGAAGTAGGTCGCCCATAGTGTTGATGCACCATCCAGAGCCGGCGCCGCCGCCAGTGCTGCGATGACGAGGATGTGTGCAAGTTGATCCGCGCTGAACGCGGTCAAATCGTCTCGGCCGATCCGGATCTTCGTGTAGTCGATGGCCAGGTGCGAAGCAAATATGACCACCGCAGGCAGCCATGCGCCCGGAATTCCTAGCAGTAGGTAGCTGAGCGCAGTTACGATCAGAATATGCTTCAGGAGGACTCCGATCCGGTGCTTGCTTGCGACATCTTCGTCTGTCTGGATGACGAAATCCGCCAGCAGGTGGGCCGTCAGCAGCGGGAGAAATGCGGGCCAGAAGTGAATCGGCATGTTGGATAACGTGTATTCTTACGCGGCGTTCTGCGGCGATCCGCCGGCTTCGCTCGACTGCCGGACGATTTTTTCGAAATAGACCACGGCTTCACGTACGGCACTCCATCCTGCGCTATCGAGATGTTGGGCAATCGCCTGCTGCGTGACGGGAGCAGGCTGCCACTCTCGGCCGATCTCCTCCTGCGTCAGGTCGCGCAGAGCTCCCGTGGCAGCCAGCGCTTGCTTCGCCGTCCAATTTTCGGTCATTGCATCGATGAGCGTCACAATCGTGGGAAGCGCCCTGCATTCGCAGATCGTTGTCGCGTCGTCGACTCCGATAGCCAACCGCCGGTCGCGGTCCATCTCTTCAAGCGCTCGGCCGGAAAGCCGGAACGCTGTGCCGTCGCCTTCCGAGACGGATTCCTCAGGCAAGAAATCCACGGGCCCGATACCAATTGCTATGCGGGATGCGAGCCGTTCAGTTGTGCTCATCAAACGCAAGAGACCCTGGAGATACAGGCTGACGCGGAGGGCAGCAGGAGCATGCGTCAGTGCGAGCTGCCAGCTGTCCCCTCGAAACACGTCGATGGGATAGGCTCCGGCATCGCCGAAGTGCTCTCGCACGCGATCCCCGGCTGTTCGCAGCATGTCGGGGAGGTGGGAGCGCAGCTCCCGGGAGAGGCTGGACGAAGAGATCATGTCGCCGGTCAGTATGGCGACCGCCCCCGTTCCCTGATCCTCGGCCATGATGCGCTTCTCTCCGGAGCCTGTGTGACAAGCGCCAGTGGTTGTATCAACGACGTACAACTGCTTCAACCTGCTCGGTTTAAACTACAAGTCTATAGGCTTGTTTCTAGGGATAACAAGTCATAAGGCTTGTACTACTGGCCAACAAGTTATATACCTTGTTATCCGGCCTCCCGCGCCGGCCCTGTAGTGTCGACATCGTAGATCTTTACGTCTGCCCAGAACGATGCACACGTATCGCGGAAAGCGTCGTGAGTCGGATGGACCTGGTAGGCGTCGTGGCCGCCTCGATCATCGAAAATCACGAGAAGGGCATGCGTATAGCTCTTGTCGATTATCGGCCGGTTCGTGTCGGCGGGGGTGCCGACGTAACCATGCCGGACGGAATCGATGGTGGTGAGGCTATTCACCCCATCCATGAAGATCTGAAGATCATCGTCGGTGAGATCCTCGCGGAGTCGAAAGTAAACGCTGTGGAGAAACATGCAGCCTGGGATTATTGACGTACTCTGACGTGCCGGAATATACGTTTCCGCCCGGCTCTGTTGGGGGATTGCGAAAACGCGCCCATATTATTGCCGCTAGATGCCTAATTTCAAGCTGCGCACAAGATGAGCCGGAGTGCGCCGAACCATGCGCGCCCGACAGACACCATAGGCGGCGCAGTTCGGAAGCATTCTCGTATGCAGCAGAACCACGCCAAGACCGGTAACAGCATGAAACGCAGAGCATTTTTACGATTGGGCGGCGCGGGCATAGCGGCTGCGACAGCCGGGAGCACCCTGGCCGCGACGCTTCGGACAGCTCGTGGAACCATCGATCACGCACCCGCTGCAGCGGCACCGCACGCCGCGACGTGGAAAGGACCTGTATCCATTCGGAAAGCCGTCAAGTACGGCATGATCGACGAGGATCTCTCGATTCAGGGAAAATTTGAGCTGCTGCAAGAACTTGGATACGACGGAGTCGAGTTGAGCAGCCCGAACGACCTCGATAACGCCGAGGTGGTCGCAGCGCGGGATGCGACGAACATCCCCATTCACGGAGTCGTGGATTCCGTGCACTGGAACAAGACGTTGTCGGATCCCGATGCGGCCGTTCGGGCCGAGGGTCTCGCCGGGCTGGAAACGGCACTTCGAGACGCGGATGCATACGGCGCTTCGACCGTGCTACTAGTCCCTGCGGTGGTAAACGAAAATGTGTCGTACGACGACGCTTATCATCGTTCACAAGCGGAAATCCGCAAAGCGCTGCCTCTCGCCGAAGAACTCGGCGTCCGAATCGCGATCGAGAATGTGTGGAATCAGTTTCTGTTCAGTCCGATGGAGTTCGCACGCTACATCGACGATTTCGAGAGCCCCTGGATCGGCGCCTATTTCGACGTCGGCAACGCCGTCACGTTCGGCTGGCCGGAACAGTGGGTACGGATTCTTGGCGACCGCATCCTCAAGCTCGATATCAAGGAATACAGCCGCGAACGCCGCGACGAGGCAGGACCATCTGCCGGCTTCCGTGTACCACTCGGCGAAGGCAGCATCGACTGGTCCGCGGTGCTCGAGGCGCTTGCGGAAATCGGATACGACGGCTGGGCGACGGCCGAGGTGCCCGGCGGCGATCGGGCACGGCTGCAGGAGATCGCCGAAGGCATGAACCACGTGCTGGATCTGAAATAGCGTCTGTGCCGGCCCGCTGCTGGATCGGGTTTTTACCGAGCGGACCCGCCTGCTTTGTTGAGTCCTGAGATTCAAAATCCCAAATTGACCTCATTGCCGGCTCCAGCACGCCGGCCCGTGCCATTCAATTCGTCTAGCCGTATGTCTTGCTCGATCTGGATTTCCGCTATTGCGGCCGCAGTCATCTTGCTCGTCCCCGCAGGTCCGGCAGCCGCCCAAAACGATTCCATTCCCCTGCCCGAACACCCGCGACCCGACCACC
>CAZKNF010000039.1:25982-32504 GCA_964554105.1 uncultured Rhodothermales bacterium
TGCTGCCGATTCGGGACAGGTGGGCTCGCCGTATTCGCCCCCCACCGACTTCGACCGCGAAATTCTCGTCCCGTTTTCGTGGGGTGCGCCGCTCTCGGGCGTTCCTGACAGCGGCGACGTCGGGTGGTACCGCCGGACGGTTACCGTGCCCGATAGCTGGTCCGGCCGCCGTACGTTCCTCGTGGTCGGCGCTGCCGATTGGAGGACGACAGCCTGGGTTGACGGAATCGAACTGGGAACGCATCAGGGCGGGTATACGCCATTCGAATTCGAGCTTACGCCGCATGTGAGCGCCGGCGGCACGTTCGAGGTCGTGCTGCGCGTCGATGATGCGCCCCGTGATTTCAAGCTCGAAGGAAAGCAAGGATATGGACCCGCTCGCGGTATCTGGCAGACGGTATACCTCGAGGCGCGGGGAACGCGACCGATCGACTACGTGCATATCTCGCCGGACATCGACGCCGGGATGATAGGGGTGGATGTCGTGCTGATCGAGCCACCTGAAGCGGATACGCCCCTCGAATTCGAGATCGCCGACGTCGGCACGTTCGCCCACACCGTGCCTGCCGATTCCGAATCGGTTCGTTTCGACGTGCAAATCCCCGACCCGCGGCTCTGGACGCTTGACGATCCGCACTTGTACGATGCGACCGTCCGCGTCGATGATGATACCTTAGCCACTTATTTCGGGATGCGGTCGATCGGCGTTGTCGATCTTCCCGAAACCGGCCATCCGTACATCGCGCTCAACGGTGAGCCGGTGTACCTGCAGATCGCACTCGATCAAGCCTACCATCCGGAGGGATACTATACGTTTCCGTCCGATGCGTTCATGCGTGACGAAATTTTGCGGTCGCGGCAGATCGGACTCAACGGGATGCGGGTGCACGTCAAGGTTGGAATTCCGCGAAAGCTCTATTGGGCCGACCGTCTCGGCATGTTGATCATGGCCGACGTGCCGAACAGCTGGGGCGAGCCGACGGAAGCTATGCGCCGTGAGGTTGAGTACGCGATGGAGCAGATGATCGAGCGCGACTACAATCATCCCTCGATATTCTCTTGGGTGCCGTTCAATGAGACGTGGGGGCTCAAGACGCGTGTAGGCGATCCTGATGACGGGGAAGTGGACGAAGAGTATACGCCGGAGACGCAGGAATGGGTTGCTGGTGTGTACCGGAAGGCGAAATCGCTGGATCCGACGCGTCTTGTAGAGGATAATTCGGTGTGCTGCTACGGGCACACGGAGACGGACATCAATTCATGGCACGTGTATACCGCCGGATATGCGATGGCCGAGCACCTCGACGAGATTGTGGCGCAGACGTACCCGGGATCCGAATGGAATTTTATGAACGGCCGTACGCAGGGGCGGCAGCCGCTGTTCAACAGTGAGTTCGGCAATGTCTGGGGATATGAGGGCAGCACGGGCGATGTCGATTGGAGCTGGGACTATCATATTTTCATCAATGAATTTCGTCGCCGGCCGAAGATTGCGGGCTGGCTTTACACGGAGCATCACGACGTCGTGAACGAGTGGAACGGGTACTGGAAGTACGACCGCTCGCAAAAATTCACGGGACTCGATGATCTCGTCGAAGGAATGAGTCTGCGCGACCTCCATGCGCCTTTCTACGTGGTGGTTGGCGAGCCGAGCGAGATCAGCCACGAAGTATCGCCGGGTGAGGTGGTGGACGTTCCGCTGTGGGCTTCGTTCATGACCGGATCGAGCGCGCACGGTGACCGGCTTCGGCTAGAAGCCGAGCTGTACGGATGGGATACGCTGGGCCGGAAGTGGTCATCGGGGTCGATGCCGCCGCGGCAGGTAGGATTCAGTCCCTGGCGCTCTGAAGAACTGGCACCGCTGTCGGTGACGATGCCCGATCAGGCTGGTCTGGCGGTGCTGGCTGTGCGGCTGTTTGACGCTACGGGCGCGGTACTGCATCGCAACTTCACAACGTTCGTGATCGGCAGCCCGACCGATGCACCGTCCGCGGCGGGCGAGGAAAGCACGTTGCGTGCGGTGCGCGTCGCGCCGACTTCATTCTCCGAGGCCGACTGGTCGATCAGGCAGTGGGATGTACTCGATGGCTTGAAAGTCAACGGCACGGGGGCAGGGTACTTCGAATACACGGTGTCCTGGCCGTCCGATCTGCAATTGGAAGAAATCGATGGGGCCTCGTTCGTTTTCGAGGCATCCGCCAAACAACTCTTCGGGAAGGATCGTGAGGCCTACGAAGCGGGCGGCGACTACATGCGCGGCCGCGGCGCACATGATCCAAGCCTGAATCCAAATGCGTATCCCATGACGGATGAAACACGCTTCGCTAGCGCGGTAACGGTATCGTTCGACGGAGTTGCGAGCGGCACGTTCGAGCTGGACGACGATCCGGCCGATCATCGGGGCATCCTATCGTGGCATTCCCAGCCGCGGGACCGGAGGCTCCGCGAAGCAGGTTCCTACGGGCAGCTGATCGAAGCACCGGTGCCTCGCGACGTGCTGCGTGAAGCAGCGGAGCGCGGCGAGCTGACAGTTCGACTGGAGGTGTCTGAGGCGCTTCCGCACGGTCTCGCAATCTACGGCGCCCGTTTCGGGCGCTATCCGGTGGATCCAACCCTGAAGTTCGTATTGCGTGCCGGCGTTACAAAGCTGGAATGATACCCGTCGCTGCCTGTCAATTGATGGTGCTGTCGGTAGACTGATGCGTCGAATGCCGCGGTCTTACGTACGTTCACAATGCCGGAGCACAACGATCATGAATCCCAGAACGGCGGGATGCCCATGGGCAGCCGAGGCGTGACACGGCCCATGGCTCAGCGGCAGATCAAAGAACATCACCAGCAGCATCACCAGGACCAAGACGATCAGCAGCAGGGCGATCATCATGGCGGGCAGCGCGGCGATGAACACCGCCGACAGCCCGAGCACCAGCAGGAGCACCAGCATGGCGTAGGTCACGGGGAGCCGTATTCCGACGCCCGCTATCAGATGCTCCGCATGCATCACAAACAAACGCTGTGGATTTATTGGGCGCTCATCCTGTTCGGTGGCTGGACGCTTCTCGCTCCGTTCAATTTCGGGTATTTGAACGACGCGCTATGGGTAGATCCTTCAGGCGGGCGGGGGGTCTGGTGGAGCGATGCGACGCACACGAGTCTCCGCGCCTGGCTGATGACGTGGAGCGACGTGATCAGCGGCCTGCTTCTTATCGGACTCGGTTGGCGATCGCTTCGACCGGATCGGCCGATAAGCGTGTGGCTGGCCTGCGGCGTCGGCGCCTGGATGTCCGCGGCGCCCCTTCTATTCTGGGCGCCCGTGGCTGCGGCGTATGTCAACGGTACGCTCGTCGGACTGCTCGTGATCGCCCTTACCATCCTGATACCCGGCATGCCCAACATGCCGCTGTACATGAAGATGGGCGGGGCCACACCGCCCGGCTGGACCTACAATCCGTCGAGCTGGCCGCAGAGATGGATCATGATCGTGCTCGGATTTGCAGGTCTACTGGCTTCGCGCTACCTGGCCATGTTCCAGTTGGGGTACATCGACGCAATATGGGATCCCTTTTTCGGTGAATCGACACGGCTGGTATTGAACTCGGATATGTCGCATTCCCTGCCGGTCTCCGATGCGGGTCTCGGTGCGCTTGCCTACACGTTCGAGTTCTTAATGGGGTTCATGGGCGCACCGACTCGATGGCGCACCATGCCCTGGATGGTCACATTCTTCGGTATTCTGGTCATCCCGCTCGGCCTCGTACACATTTTCCTCGTGATCTCCCAGCCCGTAGTCGTCGGCGCCTGGTGCACGTTCTGCCTGGTTGCCGCGGCGATTATGCTTCCGATGATCCCTCTCGAGGCGGACGAGGTCATCGCAATGGCGCAGCATATGAAGCGCACGAAGAAGCGTGACGGCTTCTGGAAGGTGTTCTGGAAGGGCGGTGATCCGGGTGAGAGTCAGATGGACGAGCGAACTCCGCCGATCGTGTCGCTCCCCGATAGACCGGGCGCGGTCGTCAGGTCATCCGTCTGGGGGATGAGTGTTCCGTGGACACTGGCTGTGTCGACCGTGGCCGGAATTGCGATGATGGCGATTCCCGGTACGCTCGACGTCGTCAAGCCTGCCGCTGCCGTATTCCATCTGGGGGGATCGCTTGTGGTGGTGACCTCTGTGATCGCGATGGGCGAGCCGCTGCGGATAGGCCGATTTCTCAACGTACTTCTCGGCATTGTCCTTGCGGCCGGACCGTGGATTCTCGACGGTGCCGGATTGACGGCGCAGCTTTCCGGGCTTCTGGCGGGTGCGGCGGTGATGGCTCTTTCAGTCCCCCGCGGACCCGTCCGCGAGCACTTCGGAGACTGGGACAGGCTGGTCCGATAAGCATCTGATATGCAGCGGCGCAGTTGCTTCTCCCGTTGTTTTCTTGCCGAGGTCCGTTCATCCTGCCGCGCCAGCGACGAATGAGCTATTTACGCGGTCTCGTACGATTCGTCGGCTCGGCCTGGAGGGGATCGTCGGGCCAGTAGTGCTTCGGGTACCTACCGCGCATATCCTTGCGAACGTCGAAATATCCGCTTCGCCAGAAGCTTTCGAGATCCTGCGTCACCTGCACGAGACGGTGAGCGGGCGAGAGGAGATGCAATGTGAGCGCAATCGACCCACGATCAATCCGCGGCGTATCTGTGACGCCGAACATCTCCTGAAGTCGGACCGCCAGGACCGGCGATGTCGGATCGCTGTAGTCGATGGGAATTCTGGATCCGCTGGGCGCTTGCACGTGCGTCGGCGCACGGTCATCCAACTCCGAGCGCTGCTCCCAGGTAAGAAGGCGCATGAGGATGTCCGTAAGATCGAGCCGTTGAAGTTCCTCGGCACGCTTGATTCCGTAAACGTGCGGTTTTAGCCATGTGTCAAGCGTCTGCAGCAGCGCCTCATCCGATGCATTCGGAAAATCCTCATCCCGAGCATGCAAAAAGCTCATTCGATCCCGAAGGCGCCGGGCGGATTTCGACCAGGGCAGCAACTCCAGCCCGCTCTCCCGGACGCCCTCGAGGACTGCATCGGCCATCATCTCCGGATCCGGATCGCGCAATGGACCATCCTTCAGGATGAGTGCATCGAGTTGAAGTTGTTCACGTGCCCGCACTGCGCCGTCTGCCCACTCGATGCGCTGAACGACCTTCGTCTGGCCTCCGAAATAGGCCTCTATGTCGGCGAGTGCCACGGGAGCGGCAAGAAAGATGCGCCCTTCCGCCCCGCGGTCGTCGAGATCTGCCACCGCGAGGAACTCGGCACTAGAAAGCAGCTGAGCCTCACGCAGCGCAGCGCTTCGGCCGTTCCGCAGGCGAAAGCGTCCTTCGGAGCCGGCTTTGAGCTGTGCGATGCGATCCGGATAGGCGAACGCCAGCAGGAGACCGGTGGCCTCGGTCCCACCGGCTGGGCCTGAATCCTGGCCTTGCAAGCCGAGCTTTCTCTTCAGGTGGTCGGCAAGCTTCAGGATGCGCCGCGCAGCGCCTACGTTGACCTCGACGCTGCCTGCGTAGGACGCATCCGCGCGGCTGCGGTGGCGAAGGTCTTGCAACGCCTGAACACGAAGACGGAGATCCGCTTCCGCCACGCCGCCTGACGCCCGGAAGATGTCGCGCTCGCTGAGCAGGGCGGCGATCTCGCACGCCAGATTGCCGAGGCCGAGGGTTATGCCGCTCAGGACGAGGTGAGCGAGACGCGGATGGAGCCCTTGCTCGGCCATATCCCGGCCGTGATCCGTAATGACGCCGTCGGAATCAAGCCCACCGAGTCGCCGGAGGAGGTCGCCGGCCTGGGCGAACGCGGCGGAAGGCGGCGGATCCATCCACCTCAATTCGGAGGGATCGCGTACGCCCCAGCGGGCAAGCTCGAGCACGAGGGATGTCAGATCGGCGTGGGCAATCTCAGGAGGACTGTGTGGATCGAGATGATGCTGATCCAGCTGCGTCCAGAGACGGTAGCACACACCGGGGCCGAGGCGACCGGCACGACCGCGTCGTTGATCTGCCGAGGCCTTCGACACCGGTATCGTCGCGAGAAAGGTCATGCCGCTGCGGGGCGAAAAGCGCGGCACGCGCATCCGCCCTGCGTCCACGACGATGCGCACGCCCTCGATGGTGAGGCTGGATTCCGCGATATCCGTCGACAGCACTACTTTCCGACGTCCGGGCGGCGACGGCTCGATAGCGCGATCCTGTTCGTTCTGGGGCAGGCTGCCGAAGAGGGGATAAACGTCTGCATCGGCTCCCGAGAGGCGCTCCTCGGTACGGCGGATTTCGGCAGCACCCGGAAGGAATACGAGGATGTCACCCTCGGAATGCTCGTCCAGAGCGTGTCGCACCGTTCGAGCGGCGACCTCCTCGATGCGCCCTTCCGCCGGAAATTCGAGGTAGCGAGTTTCGACCGGGAAGCTCCGGCCTCTGCTCGTGATCACCGGGGCATCGCCGAGCAATCGAGATACTCCGGCACTTTCGAGCGTCGCCGACATCACGAGCAAT
>CAZKNF010000040.1:0-32004 GCA_964554105.1 uncultured Rhodothermales bacterium
ACGCTGAAATACAAGCACGCGGAGAGAAAGCTCGATGAGGGATGGATTCTCCTCTCGTAGATCGAAGTTCGAAGTCGGAAGTCAGTAGTTGATGGTCCAGAGCGCGGCGCCCGTCTTCACCCGGAAGCTCAGGTTCTACGGATCGTGGACTCCCGACCCGAAACTTTGAACTGTCGAGGTCGACGTTACGTTTGGCATTCCCAAGTGTCTATTTAGCAGCGCTTCGATCATTACACGTCCCACTGCCTTGCTCAGATCGCTATACGTTCGCGATTATGCGCTGATTGAAGAGCTCGACGTCGAGTTCGACGCCGGGCTCAATATAATTACGGGCGAAACGGGTGCCGGCAAGTCGATTCTGATCGGAGCACTCCAGATGATCCTCGGCGCGCGCGCGTCGACCGACACGGTTCGATCAGGGGCAAAGAAGGCTGTCGTCGAAGGTGTGTTCGAGGACGTCGACAGCGACGAGATCCGTTCGATTCTCGACGACAACGCTATCGAAGACCAGCCGGCCGTCATTCTGAGACGAGAGATCACCTCGACGCAGAGCCGCGGGTTCATAAATGATACGCCTGCGACGATCCACGTCATGCGGCAGATCGCTTCGCATCTGATCGACCTTCACGGCCAGCACGAGCATCAATCACTGCTCGACGTATCCACGCACCTCGACCTACTGGACGGCTTCGGCGATCTCACCACGCTGCGCGCTGAGTATGCTGTTCGATACGGGATAGTGGCCGATCTGGTCGGAGAGGAACGGGAGCTGAAAGCTCGTCGGGAGGACGTCGAGGAGAAGATGGAGCTTTACGACTTCCAGGCTCGTGAGATCGATCGCGTATCGCCGAAAGCGGGAGAGGAAGAGGAACTGGATGCCGAGCGGCGGCTTCTCGAAAACGCGGAGCGACTCTTCGAATCCACGTCGGAGCTCTACAGCCGGATATACGAGACCGATCGCTCTGTACACGACGAATTGGTCAAGATCCGAGACGAGCTCGAAGAGCTCGCCGGCATCGACTCGCAATTCGACCAGATGTTAAAGGAGGTCGAGTCCGCAACGATTGTCGTGTCCGAGGCGGCTTCATTTCTACAGCAGTACAACGCAGGCATTGAATTCAATCCGGAGCGACTTGAAGATATTCGTGTACGCGCCGGCGAGCTGGAGCGTTTAAAAAGAAAGTATGGCGGATCTCTCGATTCCGTTCTCGCTCATCGCCACGAGATCGGCGAGGCGCTCGAAGTTGCGCAGGATTTTGAAGGCGCACTCGAGCGGGTAGGCAGACGCCTCAGGGATGCCCAGGCTGTGCTTTCCGAACAGGCCACCAGACTCAGCCGTGAGCGCGCCAGGGTGGCCGAACATATTCGGGGCGCGATCCAAGACGAATGCCGGACTCTGGGCATGCCAAACGCACGGTTCGAGGTACGGTTTTCCGTACAGGAGGATGAGAAAGGGTGGATTTGCCCGGAGGTGGGGCAGCCGCGTTGTACGGCATTCGAATCGGGAATGGATCAGGTCGAGTTCTATATATCGACGAACCTCGGAGAGGAGCCGCGAGCGCTTGCGCGGATAGCTTCCGGCGGCGAGATAAGTCGAATCATGCTGGCTCTTAAAACGATTCTCGCCAGGAGCGAGGCGCTTCCGATCCTCGTCTTCGATGAGATCGACATCGGCATTTCCGGGGCCGTCGCCGGCAAGGTCGGCGCAAGCATGCAGGGGTTGGCAGAGAGCCATCAGATCATTGCCATCACGCACCTCCCTCAAATCGCCGCGCGGGGAAATGTGCATTTCGTTGTCGAAAAATACGTGGATGCCGGGCGGACGAAGACCCGAATTCGCCGACTCGAAGACGATCAACGTGCACGGCACGTTGCGAGCTTGATGAGCGGCGCAGAGGTCTCCGATGCAGCGCTCGAGAGTGCGCGCGAATTGCTGGATGTGTCGCCGCGGCCGACACCCGTTCAAACGAGTAATGGTTGAGGGGCAATTGAAGCAACGTGCGCGGATCTGCTGAAACTGACCATTGCGCGTCCATCCCCCGTTCTCCCCAAAAGAAAGTCATATGACAGATATCAGCTTCGGTACGGACGGCTGGAGAGCCGTCATAGCCGACGACTTTACATTTCGCAATCTCGACACGGTAGCAAGGGCGACCGTGCGCTGGCTCCGGCGGCGACAGAGTCCATCGCCGAAAGTGGTCATCGGCTACGACACGCGATTCATGGGTGCCGAGTTTGCGACGTACGTTGCGCGGGTTTTCGCCTCAAACGAAGTCCACGTCGTGCTGTCAGAGTCCTTCACGCCGACACCGGCCGTAAGCTGGGCAACGAAAGCGCTCGAATGCGATGTGGGAGTGGTGATCACGGCAAGTCACAATCCACCCGAATACAGCGGCTATAAACTAAAGGCGGATTTCGGTGGCGCCGCGCCGCCGGAATTGGTAGCGGCGGTAGAAGGTGAGCTTGCGGGAATAGTGGGCGAGGCGGTGCCGCCTCCGTCCTTCGAACGATTCAGGAGTGTCAAGCGCATCGAGGTTCAGGATATAACGTCCGGATACCTCGACTTCCTTCGAGAGCGGCTCGATCTGGTAGCTATCCGAAATGCCGGTATTCACGTGGCCCATGATGCCATGTTCGGTGCTGCACAGGGTACGGTCTCTCGTCTTCTGGGCGAAGAGCAGGTGTTCGAGCTCCGGTGCGATTGGAATCCCGGATTCCACGGTCAAGCGCCGGAGCCGATCGATCGGAACCTCGAGGAATTGTCTCGGGCCGTCGTACGCGAGAAGTGCGCGGTGGGGCTGGCGCACGACGGGGACGCAGACCGCATTGGGATGTATGACGAGAAGGGGCATTATGTCGATTCCCATACGATGCTCTGCCTCCTTATCAAGTATCTCCACAAGGTACGCGGGCTCACGGGTGAGATCGTCAGGACGTTCTCGACGACGCGCTTAATCGAACGTATGGCCGAGGCGTACGGATTACCGGTTAAGACGACGCCGATCGGATTCAAGCACATAGCAGGCATGATCGTGAACGGCGACGTGCTGGTAGGCGGTGAAGAGTCAGGCGGAATAGCAGTAAAAGGCCATCTTCCCGAACGCGACGGTGTATACATCGGACTGCTCATCGTCGAGATGATGGTGAAGCGCGGAAAGGCGCTCTCGGAGCTCGTCCAAGAAATCCATGACGAATTCGGCCCTCACGTCTGCCGGCGGATCGATCTTCATACAACGGAGGCACAGAAACAGCACGTTCTGCGGCGGCTTCGTGAAGAAGGCGGTCTCCGCGAGATCGACGGACATTCGGTGGAGCGTATCGACACGCTGGACGGCTTCAAGCATATAATGAAAGATGGATGGCTCCTCGTCCGTGCATCAGGCACGGAACCGGTCCTGCGGATCTACTCCGAAGCTCCGACTGCTGAGGCGGCTGAGGCCCTGCTTGAGGACGCGGCGGAGCAGCTCGAGGTACCGTAGCGCACCCTACGAATGTGTGGCCAAATCCGACTCTGATGAGGGCTTGCGGGGGTGATCGGGTGGCAGGCCTACACGACGGCAGCTTCTTCGAACTGATGGCCGAGTTGCCGGCACAGGCGCTCCAGATTTATCCTGTCGGTCTGATCGAAGGCGGCGGGTTCATCTGAATCGACGTCGAGGACGGCGAGAAGTCGGTTAGCTGGCGTCAAGATCGGAACAACAATCTCAGATCGCGTCGTCGACGAGCAGGCAATGTGACCGGGGAATGCGCTTACGTCGGGCACGATCTGCGTGTCTCCGGTGCGAGCCGCGGCACCGCAAACGCCGCGGGAGAAGGGGATCCGAAGGCATCCGTGGCCACCCTGATATGGTCCGACGATAAGCTGCCGGTCCGGGACGGCTCTATAAAAGCCGGTCCAGTGAAAGTGAGGGAAGGTGTGATGGAGCTCCGCTGCGACTGTCGCCATCGCCGCGATCCAATCCGTCTCCCCCTCCAGAAGCGCTTCGATTCGTTTGAGGATTTCGGTGTAGATGCGCTGCCGATCTACGGCCTCCGTCATGAGCACCTGAGCCGCGGTGGGAATCGTTAAATAAGATCATCCTCCTGATCCTGCAGAAGAACGCGTCCAACAGCATGAACTACTCCGTTGGAGGCCTCGATGTTCGGCTCCAGGAGCTGTGCATCGTCCACCATGAGGCTGTCGTCGGTACCGGTGACTTGAAGATCTTCCCCGGAAAGAGAGCGAATGGACGAGGATGAAAGATCCGAAGCCATCGTCTCTCCGTTGGAGATGTGATGGAGCAAGATGTCTCGCAGCCGGTCTTGATTCTCCTCGTTGAGGAGAGCACCGAGGTCTGTCTCGGCGGCCTCCATAGCTTCATTCGTGGGAGCGAATACGGTGAATGGACCGGGTCCGGCAAGCGTCGGCCCAAGGCCTGCAGAGTCGAGGATAGATACAAACGTAGAGAAGCGGCTGTCGCCCCGCAGCAGGTCGAAAATGTTCTCCTCAGCCCGATCATCGGACTGCGACGCCGGATTGGCTGTGCCAGCCGTCGGATCATCCGCATCCATCATTGTGTCTGCTGCATACGGTACACCGACTGCCAGCGAGTCATCAGCGAGGCCTTCATCGCCTGTTTCGCCGCATGCTGCGACCAAGAGACAGAGTGCCGCAAGCGCGATGTGCGGGAGGCGAAATCGATACGAGAACTTGCTGAAAGCCGAATCCATCCGCATGGTGCTCTTCTGTTTCAGTCCAAATGCCGTCGTATTCATTGGAAGCGATTAAATTCCACGCGGGCGCGAAAGTCTCGGAGGAGCGACGGGGTCGGAGCCGGAATGCGTGTAAGGTTTCGATATCGTTACTGCGGTGAAATGCCGCATACAGGTTACGATCCTACACGCCAGGTGGCGAAAGGTAGCCGTGGATAAGCTTTTGCGAATTTACAGCTTGCTGAAAGTACGCCGGAATCGTCTGAATTATAGATTTTCGGCTGGATGATCACGGCCGCCGGCCTTTGGTATGCGGCTTGTTTCGAAGTGCGGGCGACATCCCCAGATACCATGCTCGTCAAACGACAAGATGCCTGTGGTGGGCATGGTGGTGGTGACCATTAGCCGGAGTTAGGATGCCGGGCGGACCGTTAGTTGCGGGTCCGCCTGGCGTCTCCGGCTAATTTAGATCGGTTGGAATCGGGATGTGGAGTAATGAATCGCATGCGGGCTATGCCGTATCGCTTCGCACCAATTGCCCGGTGCTACATCCGGGGCCTGCAACGGATACCTCACAAGGCGATGCTGCGACGCTCCAGAAGGAGCTCAAGAGCCTCTGTGATCTGTTGCTTCGTGAAGGGTTTGCTGAGGTACGCATCAAAGCCTTCCTGCAGAAATCGAGCGCGATCTTCGGGCATCGCATACGCAGTCAGCGCAAGAACCGGCACGTTCCGGTAGGCCTCCATATCTCGAAGTGCGTGCAGCACGTCAATTCCGTTGTGTCCTCCCCCCATATTGATGTCGAGCACCATCGCGTCGAATTGCGTCGCGCGAGCCGACGCAAGAGCCGCTTCGGCATCGCTTACGGTCTCCAGATCGAACGCATCACGCAATTGATGTGTGGTGAGCGCCAGCGTGTCAGGATTGTCATCCATCACGAGCACGCGATTGCTGATTGTGCTGTTCTCCAACTCCATCGGCGCCACGGCGCTCATGGTGCTCGTTGATAAATCGAGTACGGGACGGCCAATTCGCGGGAATGAGACGGTGAAGGTGCTTCCTTCGCCGCGGCGGCTTTCGACGGTAATCGATCCACCCATCAATTCCACGAGACGTTTAGTGATCGAAAGACCAAGTCCGCTGCCCTCGTAGGACCGCGCGTGGCCAATCGACTCCTGTCGGAATTCCGAGAACATGTGAGGGTGAAAGGTGTCGCTGATGCCGATACCAGAGTCTCGAACCTGAATGTACGCCCGATCGGGATCGGCCGATACGTGGACGGCAACGAAACCCTCGGTTGTGAACTTGACGGCATTGTCGACGAGGCTCGTCACGATGCGCTGAAGGGACGCTCTGTCGAGTTCTGATTCGACCATTTCGTGAGGTGTGCGTATCCGGAAGACGAGCCCCTTTTGTTCGGCGGTCGCAGTATAAAATGACGCCGCGGCGTGTACGTGGGCGGCGATGTTCAGGCGCTCCGGTTCGAGCTCAAGACTTCCGCCCTCAAGCTGCGCGAGATCGAGGATGGAATTGAGTGTCTCCTGTAGACGCACACCGTTCGAAACGATTCGCTCCGCGAATGGGACATGTTCTTCATCGATCTCGTCGGAGAGGATCTCTGCAAAGCCGAGGATTCCTGTAAGCGGCGTCCTCAGTTCGTGGCTCATGTTGTTGAGGAACGCAGATTTTAGTTTCAGCAGCTCCTCCATTTTTTCTCGAGCGTGGCGCTCCAGCTCGAGCTGCCGGTGCTGCGTCGCGGCCTCAATTTCGCTGAGTCGAACCCCGAAATCGCGAATGCGACCCGTAGCAGCTGCCACGATCAGAATGGCTAAGAAATACGGAGCGGAGTACACGGCGGTTGAGAAGACGCCCGCCCCATCTACGCCGGCGCGGAACAGCAGAATAGGATTTAGAATCAGGCCCGCCATCACCGCTGACGCTACGCCAATGCGGACACCCCAGAACCAGGACGCCACCATCACGGGAATGATCGCGAACGCGCCCGTGGCTGGTCCCAGCCCGTGGAACAGCATTGGAAAGGCGACCGCATACGTACACGCCGCCAACGTCACGATGGCCGCTTCGACGGCTTGTCGCGTCTTCTCGTCTTCAGCGTGATCCGAGGGATATGGCATGTGAAGGGATGCGCGTAGGGATTCGAATCGGATTTCGGCCCACGTGCAGTGCCAATGCTTCCTGGGTATCGATTCCCGGTCGTTTCTTCCTGTATCGACCGTGCGGGGAAAACCTATACCGCCCCGCGGACCCATCCCGCCGACGCTGCGTGCGCGCAGTGCGATGCGGTTGAACGGGCGTTACGTCGATGTTGCAGGTTTTCTGCGCAATCGCAGACCTGTTGGTCAGGTGCAATGTTAAATTGACATCCAGCCAACAACGAAGGACAGTACCATGCCGGTAGAAAAACTAAAGCGATTTCTAGACGACAACGACGTCAAGTACGTCACGATCAAGCATTCGAAGGCCTACACCGCGCAGGAGGTGGCGGCGTCGGCGCATATTCCGGGAAAGGAAGTTGCGAAGACGGTGATGGTCAAGATCAATGGTGACATGGCCATGGCCGTACTTCCGGCTTCGTACAGCGTCGATTTCGACGAGCTGAAGAAAGTGACTGGCGCCTCGACCGTGGAGCTGGCATCGGAGAAGGAGTTCAAGGATCTATTTCCGGAGTGTGAGGTGGGTGCGATGCCGCCGTTCGGAAAGCTGTACGGACTGCAGACGTTCATGGCCGCGAGTCTCGCCGAAGACGAAGTGATTTCCTTCAATGCAGGGACGCACACGGAGTTGATTCAGATGTCGTTCGCGGAGTACGAGCGCCTCGAGAATCCTGTAGAACTAGCCTTCTCGTTGGAGCCTGCGTAGATGGGGTGCGCCGCGAGCGGGCGGCAGTACGCACCGACGAGCAGTTTGGTCGTCGCAACATTCTCGACCTGATCGGGTTGATTCCTTTGATCCAGGTACGACGGGAATGATGCGCACGCAGTCGTCTCGAACTCCATCGCCAGTCCTATCTCGCACGTGTCCCTCTCAACGTTACGAAAGCTACTTACAGGCGGCCTATTCTTGCTGCTTCAGGTAGGCTGTGGGCCGTCCGACGATCCCTCCGCAATTGCCGAGTCGGATGAATACACGGAAGCCGTGGCGGCTTTCCATACCGGTCTGGCTGCGCTTCAGGTCGGCGAGGATCGGCGTGCGGAGGAGAAACTGCTTCGTGTGGTCGAGCTCTATCCATCGGAGGCCGCCGCATGGGCCAACCTCGGCCTTCTCGCCCTGCGCCGAAATGAGATCGATCTTGCTGCAGAGCGGCTGAACGAAGCGCGGGATCTTGCGCCCGAGCACAGCCAGATCCGTTATCTTCTCGGTTTGCTCGATGTATCACAGGGGCTGACGGATGAGGCTATCCGCCACTTCCGCGAGGCCGTCGAGCGCGACTCGTCGAATACAAAGGCGGCGTATGCACTCGTCGAGCAGCTGGAGCAGCGCGGTGCTGAAGACGAGATGTCGGACATCAGGCAGCTCATCGACGCGATACAGTCCATCGATGACGATAATCTCGCCGTCATGATCGAGGGAGCACGCTTCGCTGCGATCGACGGGGACACGGCTGCCGTGCGATCCAGACTGGATACGCTGCAGGCACGCTCGACAGAGTGGCCTGATCCAGCCCGGGATCAGCTTGCGGCCGCTGCTACGGCCGCTGAAAACGGCGATCTGAACGAGGTCATCACACAGCTTTCATTCCTCAACAACGTTCTCAAGCGGGAGCCGGCGTATCGTGAGAGCCTCGCGGCGATCCGCACGGAGGCCGATCAGACGTCCGAACTGGTTGCAGAATTTTTGCGGCTCCCTGCTCCCGAATCTCGTCCCGCACCGCCGGATGATTCGCTGTCGTTCACGGAGGAACGTCTGTTTCACGACCGTGCGGTTGACGGATGGACCTGGGCCCGTGCCGTTACGCTTTCCGACGAAGGCCTTCCCGTCGTAATCGCCGCGTCGCCTGACGCCCTCTATTTCGAGGACGGTACGGAGATCTCATTAGGCGGACCGATAAGCGATCAGGGGCTCGTGCCGCTCGACTACAACTATGACTTCCGGGTGGATCTCGGGATTGCGGGTCCGAACGGATTCCGATTGCTCCGGCAAGATGCGGATAGCTCATTCGCGGACGTGACCTCGGAGCTCAGCTTGTCTAGCGCGACCATTCAGCGCCCATACGTGGCTGCCTGGGCGGCCGATCTCGACATGGAAGGCGATCTCGACCTCGTACTTGCGACGGAAGATGGTCCGCCGAGCGTGTTGCGCAACGAGGGTGACGGAACGTTCTCAGAGTGGCCCATTCTTCAGGATGTGCAAGGTATTCGGGATTTCGTATGGGCAGATCTCGATGGCGACGGGGATCCCGATGCGGGAATTGTCGATTCATCGGGCGGCATCCATGTGGTCGAGAATTCACGCTCGAGAGGATTCAACTATAGAAAAATTGGCGAGGGTGCTGCGGCATTGACGGTGGCAGATCTCGACGCGGACGGAACTCTTGAGCTGGTGGTGCTGCGGCGCGACGGTGCGATCGCACGAACACAAATGCGGGTCGGAGCTGAGCCAGAACAGACTGAAGAGTTGGTGATGTGGGACGGCACTTTTTCAGGTTCAGACAGTGAGGTGCCGTACGCTGATGCCCGCATCTACGTGATGGATATCGATAACAACGGTGCGCTCGATCTAATGGCGTCGAACGGCCGTGATACTGCGATTTGGTTGAGCCACCATGGCGGCAGTGACGGCGGAGTCGTTTTCAACCGGCTGAGCGCAGCTACTCCTGGAGCGATTTTCACGCTGGCGGACGTGACGGGGGGAGGACGGCTCGATCTGATCGGTCTCGCGGCGGACGGAGGACCGGTTCGACTCGGCAACAGGGGAACGAGAAATTATCACTCGAAGAGCATTCGTCCGCGGGCGGCGGATGCCGTCGGGGATCAGCGCATCAATCCGTTCGGCCTTGGCGGGGAGATAGAGATGCGTGCCGGGACGCTCTTCCAGAAGCAGGCGATCATGGATCCCGTCGTCCATTTCGGGATCGGTGAGAATCTTCTCGTCGATGTGGCGCGGATCATCTGGCCGAACGGTGATATTCAGGCTGAGTTCGAGCTTTTGTCGGATGAGACCGTGCAGGCGCGTCAGCGGCTCAAGGGTTCGTGCCCCTGGCTCTTCACATACGACGGCGAGGGAATGCACTTCGTGACGGACTTCATCTGGCGATCGCCCCTCGGGCTTCGGATAAACGCTCAGGAGACCGCCGGTGTAATGATGACGGAGGATTGGGTCAAGATCGAAGGCTCGGAGCTTCGGCCGCGAGGTGACATCTACGACGTCCGTATAACGGCTGAGCTCTGGGAGACGCATTTCTTCGATCACGTTTCATTGATGAGTATCGATCATCCCGAAGGGACGGAAGTATTCGTCGACGAGCGGTTTGCCTTTCCACCTCCGGATCTCGAGCTGAAAGCGACCGGACCGGCACAGGACATCGAGCGCGCGATTACCGGGGGCGGTGACGATGTTACCGATCTCGTACAAACGCGTGATGAAAACTATCTGGCGGAATTCGAGCAAGGTCAGTACCAGGGTGTCGCAGAGGAGCACTCGCTAATTGTTGAGCTTGGCGAGGCGGCGGACGGCCCGATTTACTTGCTCGCGGAGGGCTGGCTGCGGCCCACCGACAGTTCCATCAATGTATCTATTTCGCAGGGCGATCATTCGCCTCCGAGTGGTATTCGCCTGGACGTGCCGGACGGACGTGGAGGCTGGAAGGTTTTGTATGAGGATCTGGGTTTTCCGGCCGGTAAGCACAAGACAATCGTCGTGGATCTAACCGATGGATTTGCGGGTGACGTCGAGAAGAAGATTCGCCTCACGACGAATTTAGAGATCTACTGGGACGCTATTCATTGGGCGGAGGCACTCTCGGGTGCTGATTATCGCACCAAACGGATGGATCCGACTCGGGCCGATCTGCGCTACCGAGGATTCTCCGTCGTAAGCGAGCCGGAGCGAAGCCGTCCGGAGGTGCCGATGTACGATTCGCTGAGGGGAACGGCGCAGGTATGGCAGGATCTCGAAGGGTATTACACCAGATTCGGGGACGTGCGCGAGCTGCTCGTCGAGATCGACGATCGCTACGTGATCATGAATGCGGGCGACGAGCTTGCCCTGGAATTTGCTGCGCTGCCGGAGCCGCCCGAAGGCTGGGTACGCGATTTCGTGTTGATCGGGGATGGATGGGTAAAAGACGGCGACTACAATACGTTATTTTCTGAGACAGTACGGCCGCTGCCGTCGCATTCGCGGCCTGACTATTCGACGCCCCCGGGCAAGCTGGAAGACGATCCCGTCTATCAGGAGCATGCGGAGGACTGGCGTCGATTCCACACCCGGTATGTTGCACCTCGGAATGTACGGTCAGCGATGCGCTTCTAGATTTCCAGGCTTCTAGGTGCGTGCGACGAACTCATCCAGAAAACTCGGCCAATTTGGACTGCGACGCAGCGTCACGATGCGCACGTTAAACGGTTCATCGAGCGGCGTGCTGCATCTCTGGTGAGTTGCCATCGAAAGCCAAGAACTGCAGCGAATCGTCGTTTCGTGCGGCCACTATCACGAGCCCCCGATTAGTCGTGATCAGTCGGAGCTTTCTTATTTCGCCTTCCAACCACAGCCCGCTCTTTGCAGGACTGATAGCCTTAAATCCGCCGCTGCCGTCGCCGCTCAAGTACGTCCCATATCCGGCATCATACCTCCCTCGAACGGGGGGTACACCAAAGAAATTGCCCCCGAGAAGCATATCTTCATTCCCATCCCGATTGAAATCATGAACGAGGATAGACCGGATGGGCGTAAACTGGGCCTCTACAGGGAGATCGGCAACCTCGAAGGCTCCATCGCCGAGGCTCATTGCGAATGACGTCGTAAACGTTCGTGCCTCCAAAACGTCGGCACGATCGATATCGCGTCGAGGAAACAGGTCTTGGATCTGCTTGTCCCCGTATGCACGGTAGGTCGGGAGCTGCTGTGCCAGTGATGGGAATGCAGTCAATAGTTCGTCACGCATCTCCAGCGGATAGCTGACGCCTTTGCGATAGCTTGTGAGGATGCGTTCTTCGTCGCCATCGCCGTCCAGATCGCCCATGTACAGCTGCACGGGCTCGTCGTGATTCGCACGAAGGCGCGAGTTCTGCCCAAGGTTGCCAAAAATAAGATCTTCGCGGCCGTCCTCATCGAGATCAGCGGCAGCGACGGACGTCCACCAGCCCTCCAATGCGTTGAAACCGGCGTCGAACGGATCGAATCCGCTGCTGCCCTGTCGGAATACGCGGGGCGGCATCCACTCACCAACCACAACGAGATCTAGACGGCCGTCGGTGTCCACATCGGTCCAGACGGCATCCGTCACCATCCCGGTCTTTGCTAGTTCTCGTGAAAGCTCGGCGGTCGCATCTGTGAAACGGCCTCCTTCATTGCGCAGCAGATGAGAATTGGGCGTCCGTCCGTACTCGCGCGCCACGACACGTCCTCCCACGAACAGGTCCACGTCACCGTCACCATCGAAATCTGCCGGACGAACGACGCTGCCATTCTGGTAGATCTCTGGTACTGCCTCATCCGCACGTCGGAAAGTGCCGGCGTCATTCAGATAAAGCCGATCGAGTAGTGCATCAGCCTCTCCCCACCATTCATTGCCGGCTGTGACGACGAAAAGATCGAGGTCGCCATCGCCGTCAGCATCGAAGAAAGCGGCGTCGACGTCTTCGGAGAGGCTGTCGGCCTGAAACACCGCTCGATTTGATGGTTCGAAGGTGCCGCCTGGCTGTTGAATTAACAGCATAGACGCTCGCCCTTTCGAACCCCCTACGAAGAGGTCGTCGAGTCCGTCTCCATCGACGTCTCCGGTCGCGAGCGCCGGACCCTCCCTCGAGACCATGTGCGGAATCAGGGGTTCACGGGTGAAATCGAAAAATGAGTTCTCAACATGGGCATAGGGGCTTGAAACATCCGTCGTGATGTCCGAAAAGATCTGATGTTCGGCGGGATGGTGGAGGCGTGCATAATCGAAGTGGCCACCCGATTCGGAGGCATGCAGCTCCACCTGCTGGTTGGCGGCCACGTTTGTCAGGACCTGATATCGATGATCGGGCCAGACGACGATCAGTGAGTCGATGGTGCTGAGCGTGTCCAGACCGAAATGCAGGCGTGGGTCGACGGATGACTGGAATCCGCGCGTCGGCACGAGCTCCTGAAGCTGCGACCGGTCGCCCGACCACAAGAGTACCTTCGTTCCGATACCCCACGTGTTCGGTGCTGCACCGTGCAGCCTGACGCTAAGGTAATTGCGGCCGCTTCCCAGGTTCTCGTAAAGGGCCGCCGTTTCGTTGAGATTGTTGATCACCAGATCCAGATCGCCGTCATTGTCCAGATCCGCGTATGCAGCGCCGTTGGAGAAGAGCTCCTGCCCGAGGCCCCAGGCACCGGTTTGATCGGTGAATGTCAGGTCGCGATTGTTTCGGAAAACGTGATTGGCCACGGGTACGTGCGGCATCTCGTCGAGAATCTCGAGGTCGGAGTCGGAGATGTCCTCTAGCGCGTCCTGCATGGCCGGGCTCGCGACGGTTTCGATGTAGTCGAGATCGTTCGGCCGACGCCAGATGCCGTTTGAGACAAACAGATCTTTCCAGCCGTCGTTGTCGAGGTCACAGAACAGTGCCGCCCAGCTCCAATCGGTTGCTTCAACACCGGCCAGATACGCGATGTCGCTGAATCGGCCGTCTCCGCGGTTGAGCAGCAGTGTGTTGCGAGTGTACTGGTGATGGTAGCCAAAATCGAGCTTCGTTTGTGCGACGTCGTAGCTCTCGACGCTAGCCGACGTCTTAAGTACGTCTTCACGGTCGGGCAGCATGTCCAACACCGCCACGTCCGGCAGGGCGTCATTGTTGAGGTCTGCGGCATCGACACCCATCGACGAGCGGCTGTTGTGGCCTACCGCTCGGCGAATGTTCTCCGAAAACGTTCCATCGCAGTTATTGACATAGAAGTAGTCATTTTCGTGGAAATCGTTCGCGACGTATACGTCCGGACAACCGTTCGCAGTCAGATCGCTTACGGCTACGCCCAGGCCATAGCCGACGGGTCCACCGTAAATGCCGGCCTCCTCACTTACGTCGACAAACCGGTCGCCATCGTTGCGAAGAATTCGGTCGCCTGCGAGCGGGTGGCGTTCTCGTCTGATCTCAGCTCGGCCGTACGTGTCCTCATCGTGCACCGAATGGTTGAGGAGGAAGACATCCAGATCGCCATCCAGGTCGTAGTCGAAGAAGGACGCCTGGGTGGCGTATCCACTAAAATCGAGGTTGTATTCGGCGGCACGTTCCGTAAACGTAAGATCGCCGTTGTTGATGAAGAGTTCGTTATGTCCATCGAGGTGCTCGAAGCCGCTAACGACTGAGACATAGATGTCGAGCATCCCGTCCCCGTTCACGTCCGCCATCGTGACGCCTGTTGACCAGTCCGCCGATCCTGCCACACCTGCCGACTCCGTCACATCTTCGAACCGTAGATCTCCCCTGTTGATGTACAATCGGTTCGGGCCGAGGTTGGCCGTCAGGTACAGATCCGGCAACCCGTCACCGTCGACATCTCCCACGGCGACGCCGCCACCATCATAGAAGTAGAGATAGTTGATGATGTTTAGTTCGGGTGTGTCGTCGACGTGATTGATAAAATCGACGCCGGTTTCCTGAACGGAGAGGGAACGGAAGAGAGGTTCATCGACCGGCGTGCATCCGGATAGCCAGGCCAGAATTGCGACCGCGGCCATCGTTCGCAGGAACGTCGTGGGCGCTCGCAAATCGGGTACAAGGGTGGACGGATCTACGATGGCGTGTGGTCTAGCGCCTCGCACCGCGCTTCGTCGTGACGACAATTACGCCGTTGCTTCCACGAACACCGTACATCGCGGCCTCGTGGCCTTTGAGTACCTCGATCGATTCGATGTCGTACGGGTTTATCCGAATAACGCCGCGGCTGCCGGTTTCGGTAGGGAAGCCATCGATGACATACAGCGGCTCACTACTTCCCTGAATTGATGACGAGCCGCGGATACGGACGGCGATCCCACCGGAACGTTCGAACACGTCGACACCCGCTATCTTGCCCTTCAATATTTCCTGAAGGCTGGAGGACGGAGATTGTTCGATTTCCTCGGACGTGAGCTTATTGAACGACTTTTCCTCACCATCCGAATCCGCGGATGGCTCAGAGGAGGCGCACCCCGCAAGGACGACGAGTACGGCTCCAATGAACAGAGCGACGGACCTGACTAAAACATTGCGTCCTTGCATTCACCTATCCTCCGCCTACCGCAAAACGAATCTATCTCGAGGATAATTTGCAGCTCGAGAATCGAGAAAGTAGAAGTGCGGCGCCCGCGAATCATTGATCCGCCATGCGACTCTTAATTGAATCGCACAGATTCGACGCTGTTCCAATTAATCCGCCTGCTCGGCCGGCAGGCTTCCATTCGCGCCTTCGCACGTGCGCCGGGCGCTCGCTCCAGCACAGGTCCGAGGTCGCTGTCTTCTAATAACCCGGATTCTGCTGGAGATTAGGATTAGCATCTATCTGACCCTGCGGGATCGGGAAGAGCACATTTGTGGCCGGGCTGACATCCTTGTGTTCCCACGTTCCGTCCGTGAATTGACCGAATCTTATGAGGTCCTGCCGGCGCTTTGCTTCGCTGTGGAACTCACGCATCCGCTCGTTGAGGAGGAACTGATCCATTCCGCCTTCTGCCGATACGTCGGACATCGTAACGGGCTGAGGAGAATCGAAGGCCCGCTCACGCACGAGGTTCACCCACTCGAGTACTTCTCCTTCTCGACCCAGTCTATAGAGGGCTTCCGCCTTGATCATGTACATTTCTGCCAGCCGGAAGAAGGCATAGTCGTTCTGAAAGCCGCCGCTGGGGTCGTTCGGGTCGGCTGCCCACTTCATCGGTCGGATTCCGTCGGCCTCCGAGGCACCTGTTAGCGGCACATCCTTCGTAAAGACCAGCGGATTGCCCTGGCGATCGTTAACGGGTTCGCCCGTAAAGACGTGGAATGCCTGGCCCTCGAGAAACATATCCTTCCGAATGTCCTCATCGTCGAACGTGTCGTAGGAGCTGCCCAGCGTTGCCAGTCCGTTGCAGCATCCCTGGGGAAATTGATTGTAGTGCAGGGTCTTCGTGTGATATCCGAAGTCTGGTCCACCCTGCCCTACGAACTGAACGGCGAAAATCGTTTCGGGGGACGTGTGATTGTCGATGGCGAAGTTCTGGAAGAAGTCTGACGCGAGGTCGTAGTATCCCGAGTTGATGACTGCATCCGCTTCTTCGATGGCCTGTTCGTACATCGGTTCGCCGCGAAAGACCTCTGCATTGAGGTACATATTCGCAAGAATCGCACGGGCGGCGAATTGCGTAACGCGACCGGTGTTGTCGGCGCTTTGCTGTTCGGGAAGATTCGGAATTGACTGCGTGAGTTCTTGTTCGATGAAGTCAAAAACTTCTGTTCGAGAAGCATTTGCCGGAGGATTATCCGGATCGGTTGCAGGATCCGTTACGATCGGTACGTTTCCGAAAAGATCCATGAGGGTGTAATAGAAGAAGGCGCGCAGCGTCCGCAGTTCTGCTTCGAACTCTTCAGCTCCCGCCACGTCGGTTTCCGTATTCTGCAGGTTGTCGATGACTGAATTGGCGCGTGCGATTCCGGTGTATGCGTCCCCCCAGGCATTAGCAGGGGCCGGATCCGTTGCCGTCCATTCGTGCGAGTGCAACCGTCTCCAGACGCCGTTGTCATCCCAATCCTGTCCCCTGGTTGGGATAATCCCCTCGTCCGTGCTTACCTGGCTATTCCACCAGTACTGGCCATTGGCCAGCGAGCCGAGCTGATTATAGACCGGTACGACGGCGGCCAGAAATTCATCAGAGGTCTGGAAGAAATTATCCGGTGTGACCGCGCTGAACGTTTCTGCGTCGAGGTCGCATCCCTGGAGTACAAATACGGCGAGAACCGTAAGGGTTAAGGCTAACCGACCGCGTGTCCAGGTCGTGCTGGCAAAGTTCATGGCATTCATGTCTTGCATTCGAGATAGACTGGGTGTGTCGCGAGAGACGTGTTTAGCATGCCCCTCCGGATGGTTAGAAGCTAAGGTCTACGCCGAAGGTGAAGGTGCGCGGCTTCGGATAGTTGAGATAGTCGACGCCGATGGCCGGTAGTGAGCCGGCATTATCCGTCCTGATCTCTGGGTCAAATCCGTCATACGGTGTAATCACGAACAAATTATTGGCTCGTAGATACACGCGGGCTCTCGCGATCTGAGGCAGTGTGGTAAACGTATACCCGAGCGCCACATAGTCCAATCGCAGAAACGAGCCATTCTCAATCCACCGTGAAGAGTAGATCGGGGATTCCTCGATATTCGTACCGTCTTCGAGCGCCTGCTCGAGGAAGTTATTGCTTGTTAGAGCCTGCGTTTTGGCTGCATACGTGAGTGCCGTATTGTTGTGGATGTCCGCACCCTGCACGCCGCGCAGAAAGATACTCATGTCCCACTCCTTGTAGTCAATGCGGCTCGTGAGGCCGTATGTGAGATCGGGCCAGGGACTGCCGATAATTTGTCGGTCTTCCGTGGAGGGCGACGTCGTGACGCCGACCACCTCGTCGCCGATGCCGTCGCCGTCGGTGTCTTGATAATCCTCGAAGACCTGGTTGCCATTCTCGTTGACCTCTACGAACACCGGTCCGTAGAAGGAGGCAACCGGAATGCCCGGCATAATTATCTGCGACTGGACACCACTGAGTCCCGGACCGCTGATGTTTCCATACACGATGCGATCACGTCCTCCGAGACCTATCACCTCGTTCGTATTCGTCGCCAGGTTGGCGCTGATGGTGACCGACAGGTCTTGCTGATTGACGGCGAGCGCTTCGAGCGCAAACTCGAAGCCCTGATTCCGCATCTCTCCGACGTTTTCAACCCTGCTGCCCACGACGGCGGGCTGCGGGACGGGGATGTCGACGAGAAGATTGTCGGTATCTTTCAGGTAATACTCCGCCGAGCCGGTGAGCCGTCCGTCCATCAAGCCGAAATCGATTCCGGCATTGAAGGTTGCCGTCTCCTCCCACTGAAGGTTCGGATTCGCGAACTGATCCGGAGCTACGCCGACCTGCACCTGCTGCCCGAATACGGCTCTGAAGCCGGGGCTCAGCGTCTGGAGTGCGAGATAATCGTCGATATCCTGGTTACCGGTCTCACCGTAGCCCACACGGAGCTTCAGATCTGTGAACAGATCCGGCAAATTGATGTCGCGGCTCATGCGCCACGCAGCGGACGCAGACGGAAAGAAGCCCCACTTCTGCTCCGGTCCGAACCGCGATGAACCGTCACGTCGAAGCGACACCGAGAGCAGGTACTTTCCATCGAAGTCGTAGTTGAGTCGTCCGAAGCCGGAAATCAGCTGGTTGGAGCGCTTGTATGAATAAGGGATCAGTCCCTCGGCTGCTCCTCCTCCGAGATTCGTGTACTTCCAGAAGTCCGTAATGAAATCTTCGGCACTCGCGCCGAAGCCCTCATTGACCCAATCCTGGTAGGAATACCCGCCAACGAGGTTGACATTATGATTGCTGAACGACTCATCGTAGGTCGCGGTGAGCTCGATGAGACGCGACGTACGTTCGGCCTGATCTTGTTCGGCTCTACCTCCCGTCGGCGACCCGAACGGCGATTCCTGAGATATATACGTACGGCGCGTAGCTCCCGAGACTTCGCCGCCTACGTTGACCCGGGCGGTGAGACCTTCGACGATGTCGAGCGCGGCCGTCAGATTACCGATCGTACGCGAGGTCTCAGAGAGGTCATCGACCTGGGCTGCCGCTGCGACCGGATTCCGCGTGGACTGAGAGTACTCGAAAAAGTCGCCATTTTCGTCCCGGATCGGAAACGTCGGATTGAACTTCAGCACGCCGGCGAAGGCCGCTCCTTCGAATCCGCCCGTTTCCTCGTAGGGAATGTGGTCGTCTTCGATGTACGCTGTGCTGAGGCCGACTCCGAGGCGAAGCCTGCCGTCGAACGCCTGGTGATCGGCATTCAGACGCCCGGTCAGCCGTTCCTGCGCCGAGCTGATGACGATCCCCTGCTGGTTCTCATATCCTACTGAGACGCGATACTGCGTATTCTGCATTCCTCCGGAAAGGGCGAGATTGTGCTGTTGGGAGACGGCCGTCCTGGTGATGGCGTCCTGCCAGTCCGTGTTGAAGTTTCCGAGGTCGTCTTCTCGTTCCTGGGGCAGTGCGCCCTGCGCCACCTGATCACGAATAAAGTTTGCGTAGTCCTCTCCGCTTAGGAGGTCCAGCTTGCGGGCAATCGACGAGCTCGATACGGACCCGCTATAGTCGAGCGTGACCTGGCCTTCCAGACCGCTCTTTGTCGTGACCAGCACCACGCCATTGGCACCGCGTGCTCCATAGATGGCTGTTGCCGCGGCGTCCTTGAGCACGTCCAGTGACTGGATGTCGCTTGGGTTCAGAAAGCTCAGCGGGTTTCGTGCGGTACCATAGCCTCCAGGCTCGATCGAGCTATTGTCGATCGGGACTCCGTCGATCACATAGAGGGGATCGTTGGATGCGTTTATAGATGTGCCTCCCCGAATGCGGATCGTTGCACCACTTCCAGGTTCTCCATTGTTGCGGATGACGTGCACCCCGGCGGCCCTACCTTGAAGGAGCTCTTGCGGAGAGGACGTAAGTCCGATGTCCGCCGGCTCGACGTCGACGGCGGACACTGATCCTGTCAACGCTTCGCGCCTCAAGGTGCCGTAACCGATGGCGACGATCTCTTCGAGCATCGCGATATCCTCGGCGAGCTCTACGTTGACGACGCTCCGGCCGTCAACCGGCACCTCTTGCGTCTCATATCCGACGAATGAAAACAGTAGGACGGCGTCTTCACTGGGCACGCTTAAGGTGTATTCGCCATCGATGTTCGTCGTGGTACCAGTGGTCGTTCCCTGAACGGTTACGTTCACGCCGGGAAGCGGGAGATTTGACTGTCCTTCGGTGACGACCCCTTCAACATCCATTTCCTGCGCGTATGCAAGAGTGGTTATCGAGAATGTCATTATGCAAAGGCACAAAATTCTCGTAGCGAATCTAGCCATGGTTTTAGGCAGTTTGGGTGTTTGTGGCGTTTCCAAGTTCGTTCCGGCCCCGCGGATACGGTCGGAAGCGGTTTCACGAAACTATGACAATTCTGCTAAATTTCAAGCCTAATGTTTTCGCTGCGTTGCGCTTAGACGAGGGGCAGATGGGGTAATTCACTGTGCCCCATGGTCAATTGGACGAATTTGCTCGTCCAGGTGCGCGCGGGGAATTCCGGTGGGGCCACTCGACGTGGCGGACGATCAGAATACTCGTTACCAGCCATGCGAACCCGCTCAGGTATCCGCCCATCACGTCGGTGAGCCAGTGGACGTTCAAGAAAACGCGGCTAGTACCGATCAATATGATCATGACGAAGCAGAAGATAGTGGCCGCGACGCGTACCACGTCGTGACGGAAATGCCGGAACGTGAGGTAGAGTATGTAGCCGAAAAACGCCGTGGCCGCGAACGCATGGCCACTGGGGAAGGCGTATCCGCCCACATCGATGGCGGACTCGGTTGGTCGAGCCCGTTGAAAGATTAGCTTGAGGCCCCAGAGTAGAAGCCCACCACCACCGGTTGTGAAGACGAGGCCGAAGAGGCTCCACCATCTCCGGGTCAAGAGCAGCGGAATACCGACGAGGATCACCCCTATGGCAGTGCCTCTTGTACCCCCGATATCGGTAATGAACACGATATACTCGGTGACGGTCGGGGAGAACAGATTCGACATAAAGAGCTGAATCTGCTGGTCGAGATAGTACAGCTCAGATTCAGTGACGGCTGTATCGACGATCTCCAGAAAGATCCACATCGCGCCAAAAATCGCGAGGAAGGCGAGCGTAAAGTCGAGGCCGTATCGTTCGCCGTGTTTGAATCGCTGTACAATGAACGCCCGGAGCGCCGGCAAGCGGCGACGGACTCGCTCGTCGATGCCGGATAGTCGTTCCTTCATTCGATTCTCCCCTGTGTCTTTGAGCCTGAATGGACCACCTGGGTATCCCCCTTACCTCTTTGTGCCGGCTGTGTCGTCCTTGGAGCGGTCCTATGATTAGACTGCCTCAAGCTCAGGAAAACGGCGACGTTTTGCCGAAAGAATGATGCTACGAAGGTCTTCGGGATTCCGTGCGGTCATCCACTTTTCCTCGAAGTCGGCATCCTGTACGATCTGTGCGATGGCGGAGAGGGCGCGAAGGTGGAATGTACGCTCGTCTTGGCTCCTCAAGAGCAGGAAGACGGCATGGATATCGTCGTCCTGACCGGGAAACTGGATGCCATCTCTGCTGCGGGCGATGAGCATCCGGAACTGCTTTTCCCCACCAATCACTGCATGTGGCACGGCGAGACCGTGAGCGATAATCGAGCTGTTCAACTCTTCGCGCCTCAGAAGAGAGCTCTGCAATGCGCGGGAGTCCGTATCCACGACGTCGTCGAGGGATTTAGTCGCCAGTTCGAAGAACTCGACGTGGTCCATGGGACGATCGAGATCGAGAATTGGCGACACTGCGGCAAGGCGATCGAAGCGATCGCGAGCGGCTTCGGCAAGCTCTTTATGGCGTGCTGAGATGATGACGATCTTATCTTTTTCTTGCAGTCGTGTGTTCGAATGAAAGGGCATGTACGAGCCGTCTCGCTCGACTGCCAGCGGCAGATGATCGCCGGATCTCTTCAGCTCGGCTAGGATGGATTCGGGTTGATCCGAACCGAACGCACGTGCGGCTACGGTGGATTGGCCTGTTTCGTCATGGCTAATCCAGTGGTCCCAGGACTCCTGTTCGACGGTTCCCCCGAAAAGCGTAGCCGCGTGAAGGTGCTCCATGGCCGCGGAAGATTCATCGGTATCCGGGCTGGTTTGCACGACGAGGATTTCCGGAATATTGAAGACATTGCGAGCTACTTGTGCCGAGAGGCTGTTCACCTTGGCGTTCGCGACCATCGCGGCGAATATGCTGGCGTGGCCGGCTCGTGCCTCGCTGAGCGTTTGCTCCTCGAGCGCATTTCCCCGCACGACCCGCAGCCCTTCCGCCTCAGCGAGCTGGCACCGTTCGGGATTGCTGTCGATGAGGACAACCGCCTGGTTTTTGGCGAGCATTTTTCCGAGACTTCTCGCGAGTGGTCCCGCGCCTATGATCACTGCGCCTGAGCGATCTTCGGTCGAGCGTACGAGCTCTCCGCGGTTGCGCAGCCAATCGGTGCCCCACTTCAGAAGAAGCGGAACGGCGGCCGTCGTAAAGATGGCCATGAAGACGAGAATCGAAAATATATCACTCGTGATGAGACCCATCTGGAGTCCGATACCGGCAACGATAATTTCGACGGCGCCTCGACCGTTCATTCCGGCTCCGATAGCCAGACCTTCCCGCCAGCCATATCCGGTGGGCAGATAGAAAAGCGTCGTGCCGACGATTTTGCCGATGATTGCGACAGCCATAATCGACAGGAACAACGCGAGATCCGCCTGAAATACGCTGAACGATACGGCGAAACCGGCGGTCACGAAGAAGATGGGCGCGAGGAATCCGATCGACGCTTCTCGAACCGCGGACATCAAGTCGCTTGCGAGTGTACGGCCGAGTACGTTGTCACGCAGAAAGAGGCCTGCGATGAAGGCTCCGAGAATGGAATGCAGGCCGGCGAGCTCGGCCATCTCACCGAATGCAACGGCGATGATGAGGATGAGTGTGAAATGGAAGGTCCGGGTCCCAAAATCGTGCTGCGTCAACTTTTGGCCTAAATAGGGGAATACCCGAAGACCGATGAAAGCCGTTGCCGCGAAGAATAGTACCGCCTTGAGCGCGACGACCGCGAGGCTGCCAAGCTCGAGTGTTCCGACGTCTACGATACCCATTATCGCCGCGAAAGCCAGTAGGGCGAGGGTGTCCGAGATCAGTGCACCTGCCATCAAGACGTGCGCGATTCTCGTGTCGAGAAGGTGCAGATCGACCAGTATTCGCGACTTTGTAGCGAGCGAGGTGATTCCTGCGGCAATTCCGACAAACAATCCGGCCATCTGGGTGCCGCCGAACCATATTATCACCCCATACGCAAGCACAAACGGTACGGAGAAGCCGCCGATAGCGGCGAGCAAGCCGGCCCACGATGCCTTGCCGAGTTCAGCCGGATCGATCTCCATGCCGATGTAAAGCATCATTAAGAGAATGCCGATCTCGGCCAGCACGGCCAGCTCATCGCTGCCATAGATCAAGCCAAGGAGCGGAGGTCCAAGGAGAATACCTGCGATCAGTTCGCCCAGGACTGCGGGGTATCCCATGCGTGTGGCCGCAGCGCCGGCGAGCCAGGCGGCGAGGAGAACGAAAAAAAGGTTTAGAAAATCCAGCTCCATAGGGTTAAGCAGGTGTCGATGTGAGCGCGCAGCCCGGGTGAACGATGGATCGGTATCGCTGCGCCCTCACGTACGCATGATTTGCGAAAGAGTCGCGCGGTAGCTTAAGTAGAATGCGCCGCGTATTCAACGTGTCGTGCAACCGTTTCCGTCGGCAGGGCCCCGAGCGGACTCGGCCTCGTGGGTTCGGCGGATTCCAGAACCAGCGGCGTGATCGCATTAACGACAGAAGGATAGATGAGATACAAATTTTTCGCGGATACCGGCATTCAAATCTCCGAACTGGTTTTCGGCACGATGTCGTTCGGTGGTGATGCGGACAAGGAGATGTCCGCACGTATGTATATGCGATGCCGGGATGCCGGAATCAACTGCTTCGATTGTGCGGACGTGTATCAGCACGGCGCTTCCGAAGAAATTCTTGGATCGATAATCCGAAGTTCTCGGGAGGAATTGATTCTTATGAGCAAGGCGTACTTTCCAACAGGTGACGATCTGAACGCTCGTGGTGCATCGCGGCGCCACCTGATGCAGGCTGTCGAAGCGAGTCTCAGGCGACTTCGCACCGGCTACCTCGATATTTACTTCGTTCACCGGTTCGATTCGAAGACATCGTTGGACGACACGCTCCGGGCGCTGGACGATCTGGTGCGTGCCGGAAAGATTCTGTACGTGGGCTTCAGCAACTTTGCTGCATGGCAAGTTCAAAAGGCCATCGGCATATCAGCAATGAACGGTCTCGCTCACGTGAAATGCATCCAACCAATGTACAATCTGGTGAAACGGCAGGCAGAGGTCGAACTTCTACCTATGGCGGCGGCGAATCAACTCGCCGTGCTGCCGTACAGTCCGCTTGGCGGCGGATTGCTCACCGGAAAATATCGAGGTGATCAACAGCCCCGCAGCGGCCGCATTGTCGAGAGTGCAATGTACGGAGAACGCTACGGTGCATCCTGGATGCGGGATGTTGCGGAGCGATTCGCGCGTTTTGCAACGGAGAACGGATATGATCCCGCGTCTCTGGCTGTGGCGTGGGTTGGCAGCCATCCTGCTGTGACGGCCCCGATCATCGGCGCGCGCAGTGTCGATCAGCTCAAGGGTACGCTTACGGCGACCGAGATCGACATGAAGGACGATCTTCGAGACGCAATTTCCCGGCTGGCGCCCACGCCGGCCGCCGCAACCGATCGCAACGAAGAGCGAACGGAGCACGGGATGTGGAGCCGTTAACGATCCGACGTGGTCGTGCTGTCGATATAGGCATGGATTGATCCGTTGTTTTGCCAAACGATCGAACGTATCTCTGCGGCCGCTGCCAAAGCCGGCGACGTTCCGTCGAACGTCAACTCGTCTGAACTGACATCAACGGATTCTCCGGTCGCGGAGACGTGAATCCGCTTTTCGAGAGGATCTTCCCAGGCAATCCAGACCGGCGTGCCGTCGCTTGCGGCGAGTCGCGCGGATGCGATCGGTATGCGGGATCTGATCAACTGGGGTTCGGTGAAGCGACGTCCGCCATCTGAGGACGACGCGTAGCGGATACCGGAAAAGTTATCGCCGCCGGTGTACCATGAGACGTGGATCGCTCGATCTGCATCCACCGTCAGCGAGGGACCGCTGTGGGGGCATCCATCGATCTGCCACTCATCGGCATGAATGCGACGCGGCTCGGAGAAGGAGTCACCACGATCGATGGACGTAGCAAGCGCGATATCTCGGATGTTGTGATCGTACAGGTGGCGCCATGCCAGGTAGACCTGACCGTGCTCGTCAACGAAGAGCGATGTGCGGCAGCACTGGCAGGATCCGCGCGCGACGATGGTGCCGGGCGAAAACGTTCGACCGCCATCGACGGATCGAGCGATTCGAACATCCGTTCCGGAGCTTTCGCTCCCCGCGCCGTGGTGCTCACCGGCATCATGGGGGCGGCTTTCCCTCGAATCGAGCCAGGCGACATAGACAGCGCCGTCCGGTCCGACAGCGAGATCGTGAAATGTGTGGCTGGACGGTACTCCCTGCGCATCATCATTCACGAACACCGGTGGCTGAAAAGTGCGGCCACCGTCGAGCGAACGCGCAAGGACGAGATTGCTGGAGGGGAAGCGGCGACCCTCAATCTCCTGGCGCGTGCTCCATGCGACGTACAGGACGCCGCCGGGACCGACGGCAACCTGCGCCGGCGCCTGAGGATGGGCGTTTACCGTGACGTCGGCCGGATTCACGCGAACTGCAGACGACACCACGGAATCGCCGGGAGCGAGACGCGCGACGCGGACGACCGCCTCGGCATCCTCATCGACGTCGAACCATGAAATATGAACGGTGCCGCTCTCGGGATCTATCGCCGTCGTCGGCGCCGTCCCGTGGGTAGACGCGACCGACAGCAAACGGGATTGCTCTAAGGTGTCAGGCGCGGGACCGCAGCCCCAAAATGCGGCGATGAGGATGGCCACGCTGATGATGACGCGGAGCTGCAGGAGCATGGGCGGCAAAGGGATGGTACCGAGAGCGTTCATGTGAGTCATTGTTCGGCTCGAACACGATATTCCAGGCCGATATATAGGGCGCGAGGGAGACCGGGGGACAGCTCTTCGCCGCGAAAATCGTTGTACGTTGCGCGGTCGGCATAGTGCTCATCCGTAAGGTTCATCAGCCGGCCGAAGACGGAGAAACCCGCGGGTAGGTTGTATTCGGCCCGTACATTGATAAGATCATAGCCATCGTAGGTTACGGTATTGGCCGGATCCATCCAGTATTCTCCCAGTCGAGACCATTCGACGGATATGCTGCCCGCTCGGAAGAAGGCGGGCTCATAGGTTGCAACCATATTAACGATCGTACGCGGCGCCACGTCCATTTCATTGCCGCCAAAATCCTGATCGGCGGACGGCTGCCAGCGTTCGTATCGATGGAGAGCGCGCGAGACATTGCCGCTGAGCGTAATTCCGGAAGCGGGTTCCGCCGTCGCGCCGAGCTCGATGCCTCGGTGCGACGTCCTGCCTGCGTTCGTGCTGACCTGAGCGCCGTCTGCGTCCGTAAAGGAGACAATATCGTCGGCCTTGATCATTCTGTAGGCCGAAAGCTCGACAGTAAAGAGCGCGCCGAAGTCACTTCGTAGTCCGACCTCGAGATTATCCGCCCGCACGGGCTCGAGATCGAGTGTGTTGTTCGTGGGTCCCTGCCGGAACAGCTGGTTTTCGCTGGGAACGCGAAAGGCGTGCGCGTATGACGCGAAGAGATTCAGGAACGAGGCGAGCCGGTACGTCGCGCCGAATTTAGGGCTCGCATGGAAGAACGACCTGCTCGTGCCAGCGGCTCGTCGATGGGGACCGTCGTTCGCAACGCTCAGGTGATTGTCATAGTCATATGCAAGTGCGTCGAGCCGGAGGCCGCCGGTGAGCCGTAGAGCTGAAATAGGGGCTGTCTCCACGTGGATGTAGGGCGACGCTTGCCGGAAGGTCACATCATAGTCGTATATCGTTCCGATGCTCGTATAGGAGGTGAAGACTCTTCCGTCCCTCTGTGGGTCGATGGCCTGCTCCAGATGGCTTCCGGGCGAATATTCAAGGTCGATGCCGCCAACGATACGGGTATTCATCAGACCGAAATCGTACCTGTACCGCGTGAGTAATCCAACCGAATAGTTCTGTGTCTGCCACTCCGACGGATCGTATGTCAGCGACCAGTTCGGCAGCATATGCATGTCGTTGTAGCGGAAGAAGGGTGTAAGGCTTACGAAGGAGCGGAGTGTCCACCGTTCGAAGGACGTCGAGAGGCGGATTGCGTCTACGCTTCTAAACGATATCGGCGTATAGTTGACGGTTGGTCGAATCCGGAAATCGTCGTGGTTGAGTGATGATGCGCCGGCGGGCTTTTGATCGATGTGTGAGAGGGAGGCTACCGTCGTCAGGCGTGACGCGCCCGGAAGATGCACGTCCCAAGTCAGGGTGCCGCTCTGACGGTCGTATCCGGAGGCGTCTCGCCAGCCGTCATTTTTCGTGCCGTTGATGTCCAGACGCAATCCGTGGCGCCCATACGAAGTGCCTCCGCCCAGCATCACCCTGCCGAATCCGAATGCCCCTCCCTCCAGGGAGACGTCCGCGGTCGGGTCTATGCTGGGCTGCCGCGTCGCGACATTGATGACCGCGCCGATCGCATCCGACCCGTAAAGTGCAGAGCCGGGGCCCTTAATGACCTCCACGCCTTCGGCCATGGGCAGATTAACTTCGTAGAGCGCGTTGTGATTGAAGAAGCCTGTCGACCGCGTCGGCACGCCGTTTTCGAGATAGAGATAGACGGGTTCGGTGGTGAGCGGCTGGCGGATGGCGGTCATGTGTCCTTCGCCGGACGTATGATTCACCCAAACGCCCGCGATCTGATTCATCACGTCGGATGGATGCGAGGGCCTGATCCGTTCGAGGGCTTCGCGATCGAGCGAGCTGATGGTTGCGGGTACCTCGGACCTGTCCTGGCGCTCGCCGATGCCGGAGACGACGACATCCTCAAGGCGGATCGCCTCTTCGCGGAGTTCGAAATCGACGCTCACCGTCTCCCCGGCTCGGACGGAGACGGTGTGCGACTGCCTCCGGTATCCTACGAAATGAGCGTTGAGGACGTGATCGCCGGCCGGAACGCGCTCCAGCTCGAAGCGGCCGTTGCTATCCGTGACGCCTCCGACGGAAAGGCGTTCGATAAAGACCTGTACGCCGGGTACTGGATTACCGGTGGATTCCAGTACGACGGAGCCTTCGATTCGTCCGGTATTCTGGGCCGCGGACGGATCAGCTTGAGACATCACGACAAGCGCGACGAGCAGGACAGCGCATGTGCGCCGAACCAACAGATGCAGGAACATGAGGTACGTGCCGAATCGATACGTGAAGCATGCAAGGTGACGTCGGTGCGGGGTGCACCCGCAGGACGCTTGCTACCATGGCATCCCGGAAGGGCATGCCACGTCTGCTCTGTGAGCAGAGCTATGCACGTCGAATGGGGGGATGGTGGATGTCCTCGCCTTCGATCTGAGAGTTGATGGAAACGCCAACGGCATTTCGTGCGGCATCGTCGCCGTACTCGATTCTTGCGGGCTGCAGTCTGACCAGGAATTGATCGACAAGGAGGGTAGGTACGGCGAGCGGGCCGTCTGTCCCGCAGGTACGTACTGCAGGGCCTTCCTGACCGGCGTCGGGAGGGGCCGCAGGTCTATGCTCGCTCAGCGCACGTCCGGGTGCATCCTGGTGGACGGGATCGGCATGAAGATGGTCATCATCCCGGACTGATTCGGCGGCAGCGCGACGGTCGCCTTCGTCATGACGGTGATGTCGATCATCATCGCTTCGGCTGGTGTGACGTGGGGCTTCGTGCACGTGGTCGTGACCGCACGTGCACCGATCACGCGTACAGAAGTTTTCAGTACACTCTACGCAGTGATGGTCCATCGCAGGCGTCCCATGACGTCGCAGCGGCGCATACTGGATCAGCAGCAGCAACGCGATCGCCGCGGCAGTCAGTCTGTGCAGGGCGCGTGTGGACATTGTCGCTCTCGAAAGGCAGGTGCTAGTTAAAAAACAATCCTGCAGGCACGTGGTTTCGGGCGAGCCTCAAGATCTTGTATGAACTCCTACAGCATGTATGTTTCAATTTGGTGTGCACCATGAAGACGATTATTGAGCCGTTCCGCATCAAGTCCGTCGAGCCGATTCGAATGACGACGCGGGAAGATCGTGAGCGGCTCATTCGCGGAGCACGCTATAATCTCTTTGCCCTGCGTGCAGATGACGTAATCATCGATCTGCTGACCGATTCCGGCACGACCGCTATGAGCGCAGCGCAGTGGGGGGCGGTCATGATCGGAGACGAAAGCTACGCCGGATCGCGGTCGTTCTTCCGGTTCGAGTCCGCAGTCCGCGATCTGATGCCGTTTCGACACATCATCCCCACTCATCAGGGCCGCGCGGCGGAGAGGATCCTCTTCGGAATCGTCGGCGGTACGGGTAAGCGCATACCGAGCAACACGCATTTCGACACGACGCGCGCGAATATCGAAGCTGGTGGTGCCGAGGCCGTCGATCTGGTAATTGAGGAAGGCCGGGATCCGGATCTGGAGCATCCCTTCAAAGGCAATCTGGATGTCGAGCGTCTTGAGCGATTTCTTGATCAGCACGGACCGGCCGTGCCGATGGTGATGCTCACGATTACCAATAACTCTGGCGGCGGTCAGCCGGTCTCTATTGAAAACATGCGCGAGGTTCGGGCCGTCTGCGAACGCCACGGCGTGCCGCTGTATTTTGATGGCTGCCGATTCGCCGAAAATGCCTACTTCATAAAACTGCGCGAGGACGGCTACGGCGGAAAGACCGTGAAAGAAATCGTCCGAGAAATGTTTTCATATGCGGACGGCATGACGATGAGTGCGAAGAAGGACGCGCTGGTCAACATCGGCGGGTGGCTGGCGATGAACGACGACGACATGGCCCTGCGGGCTCGTACTCAGCTCATACTCACGGAAGGATTTCCCACGTACGGCGGTCTGGCGGGTCGAGACCTGGAAGCGATCGCGGTTGGGCTTAAGGAGGTCGTCGACGAAGACTATCTGGAGTACAGGTTTGCGTCGACCCGCTATCTAGGCCAGGCGGTGCTGGATCTGGGCGTGCCGATCGTGCGCCCCGTGGGAGGCCACGCGGTGTACGTCGATGCAAGGCGTCTTCTTCCGCATATCCCGCCGCTGCAGTACCCCGGCCAATCACTCGCGGTGGCGTTATATGAGGTGGGTGGAATTCGCGGGGTTGAGATCGGTTCGGTGATGTTCGGCCGCCGGCCTGATGGTTCGGAGGAGGCTGCCCGGATGGAGCTTGTGCGGCTCGCCATTCCGCGACGCGTTTACACGCAGAGCCACATCGACTACGTCATCGAGTGTTTCGAAGAGATTGTCCGCAGGAAGGATGAATTGCCAGGCTACCGGATCACCCGGGAGCCGCCGCAACTACGGCATTTCACGGCTGAATTCGAGCCAATCGATGCATAGGATCCACCGGTGCACAGGGCGTGCGCGGGCTTAGATGCAGCGACCCGGATTGTCCGGATCGACGTAGCACACGTCTGCGGAGATCTGGCGGGAGAAGCTCAATTCCCCTTCGAGCTCGAGCAAAAATGCCTCGATTGAGTCGCCCACATATAGCGTGTCGCCTTCCTCGATGGCAGGGAGTTCCTCCAGGTCGCGGCCGGATTCTTCCGCCGCGTAGACGCGGTGCGCCACGACCAGGTCCTCGAGGCGGGACTGAATCTCGTCGGCGCGCTGACTTTCACGTTCTCTATAGAGTGCAATCATACTGGGTATTACGCACCAATATGCACTGAAGGTCACGCCGTCACGCTTGCTGATAGTCGGGCTTCAGCCTGTCCAGGTAACGGGCGCGTAATTTCGCCACTTTCGGCGCGATCACGGCCTGGCAGTACGGCTGCCAGGCATGGGAGCGGTAGTACTCCTGATGGTAGTCTTCGGCGGGGTAGAAAATGTCGAGCGGGACGACTTCAGTGACGATTGGATCGTCCCAGATCTCCGCATCTTCGAACTCGCGTATAACGTCCCTGGCCGTATCGCGCTGTGCGTCATCATGATAGAGCACGATGGAGCGATACTGCGTGCCGACATCCGCGCCCTGGCGGTTTTCGGTCGTCGGATCGTGGAGCGTGAAGAAGATTTCGAGGAGCTCCCGGAACGACACCACAGACGTATCGAAGGTGATCTGCACGACTTCGGCATGCCCGGTCGTCCCGGAGCAGACCTGTTCGTACGTGGGATTCGGCGTTTTTCCGCCGGCATACCCCGAAACGACCCGTTCGACGCCACGGAGCGGCTCAAAGACGGCTTCAATGCACCAGAAACATCCGCCTCCGAGTGTTGCGCTTGAAGTTGATTCGCTCATCGAACTATCTCGATTTGTGGATAACCAACCGTCTAAACGGTGAGCGTCGATCGTGGTTCAGGAGCGAGTCTGAACCGAGCAGTCGGCTGCAGCAAAGGTCAGCATGATCAGCAGCTCTGAGATCCTCGGCTTCATCGCTCTCGCTCCTCCCATGGGATGACTGCGTCCAGGCGATCGAAGAGCGTGCGGGTTTTTTCTACGGCATCCGTCGGGTTCGCCTCATAGATCCAGAAGTTCTCGATATCCCACGCGTTCATGAGATTCTGATACGTCCCCTGGGACTTGTGTTCTGCGATATGCCAGTTTACGACGACGTGATAGTTCATAAGGCTGTCGGACTCGAGCGGGCTGCGACGGTCAAACTGGAAGGCAGGCTCCACCGTGGTCGTCTGCGTGAGAGGATATCCGTCGAGTCCGTCGAATGCGACCGTGTCGGCCTCGGCGGGCGTCGTTGGAAGGCCTCCGAGCACGACCGGCCTATTCGACGCCGCGGCCACGGCTCGGAGAGCTGCTATAGTTGCGGCCTTGTGGTGGCCGTGCTGAGACTCGACTGGAAGGAGCGTGAAGATGAAGTCGTAATCACGCCGCGAGACGATCTGCTCGACCCTGCCGACGAGGTCGTCGAAGTCCCAGACGTGATTGATCACCGTATCCACATTCTGAGTGTACCCATGATCATAGGCATCCAGGAAAAAGATATTGCGGATGCCGAGGATTTCCGCGCCTGCCAGCATTTCCTTTTTCCGAATTGCGGGGAGCACGTCACGCGCCTCCGGCTCGCGGGCGATCGTTTTGTCGTA
>CAZKNF010000041.1:0-17319 GCA_964554105.1 uncultured Rhodothermales bacterium
ACGTCGGCATGCTCGTGATGGGCGCCGCAATGTTCAGTGATCTCGTCGGCTGGATCATCTTTTCCATTATCCTGGGGATGATGAACGCCAATGCCCCTCCGGATGCGCAGATCGGCGGAGACCACGGCTCGTTCGGCGTCGGGACGACGATCGCACTCACGCTGGCCATCGTGGCATTCACGTTGACGGCCGGCCGGTGGCTGGTCAATCAGAGCCTTCCGTGGATTCAATCACGCCTGAGCTGGCCGGGCGGCGTGCTCAGCTTCACTCTTGTTTTGACGCTCGCCGGCGCGGCGGCGACTGAAGCCATCGGCATCCATGCCATCTTCGGCGCCTTTCTCGTCGGCATCGCGGTAGGCGACTCGGCGCACCTGCGGTCGCAGACGCGCGCGATCCTGCACCAATTCGTCACCTACATCTTCGCACCGATCTTTTTCGTTTCGATCGGATTGGAGGCGGACTTTCTGCAGAACTTCAATTTACCGCTCGTGCTCGGCGTGCTGGCCGTCGCGTTCATCGGCAAGATCGCCGGGTGCATGCTCGGCGCTCACTGGGGCGGCCTCACACGCAAGGACGGCCTGGCGATCAGTTTCGGCATGAATGCCCGCGGCGCCATGGAGATCATCCTCGGACTTTTAGCCCTGCAGTACGGCGTCATTCAGGCGGAAATGTTCGTCGCGCTCGTAGTACTCGCCCTCCTCAGCTCGATCGTCAGCGGGCCCATGATGAGCCGGTATATCGATCGACCGAAGCATTGGAAGCTCGAGGACCTTCTGAATACGAAACTCTTTATACCCGAGCTGCAGGCGACGACTCGAGACGATGCCATCCGAGAACTGGCGCTTGCCGTGGCCGAAGCGGGAGATCTGCCCCCGGATGTCGTCGCCCAGGCCGTGCTGGATCGTGAACGCATCATGGGCACGAGTCTGGGGGAAGAAGTCGCCGTGCCTCATGCACGCCTGGACGGCGTGGATCGACCCATCTTAGCCGTCGGTCACAGCACGGCCGGCATCGATTTCGACAGCCCTGACGGGAGGCCGGCACGCCTCGTCTTCCTGTTGTTGACCCCGGAGCATGACTTGTCGGCGCAAATTCAGATCATGGGGCAGATCGCCCGCCTCTTCAAGGACGAGGGGGCCAGAGAGGTGCTGTATGAGAGCGATTCAATCGAAGTCGTGCGGGCCTACGTAAAGACGGAAGCCGCCCCTGTGCACTAATGGAAGTTATGAAGAGAATCAGATCCACATTCATAGTACTCCTGACCGTCCTGTTTGCGGGCGCAACGGGATTCGCCTGCACGCGCGTCGTGGTCCAGGATGTGGCCGTCCCACGTTCCGTGACGGCCTACAACGGAATGGTCGTTTCGGCAAAGCCCGAAGCCTCACAAGCCGGACTCGAGATCCTCAAGCAGGGCGGCAACGGTATCGATGCAGCAGTGGCAGTCGGTTTTGCGCTCGCCGTCGTCCATCCTGCCGCCGGCAATATCGGAGGCGGCGGATTCATGGTCATCCGCTTCGCCGACGGTGAGACGACGACCGTCGATTACCGCGAGAAGGCCCCGGCCGCCGCGACGGGAACCATGTATCTGGATGCTTCCGGCGATCCGATCTCCGATCTCAGTAGAGAAGGTCACCTGGCTTCCGGCGTGCCCGGCTCTCCGGCCGGACTGATCCTCGCCCACGAACGGTACGGCAAACTCTCTCTGGAAGACGTTATGGCCCCGGCTATTCGTCTGGCTGACGAGGGATTTCGTCTCAGCCGCGGTAATGCGGCGGGATTCAACCGGCGCTACCGCGTATGGTCCCAGTTCGAGGGTACCAGAAAGTACTTCACGAAAGGATCACCGGATCGGCAGTATCAGGAGGGCGAGCTCTTCACACAGAAGGATCTTGCGGATGTCCTTCGCAGGATACGCGACAGAGGACATGATGGATTTTACCGCGGCCGGACGGCAGAGTTGATCGCGGCAGAGATGGAGCGCGGCGGCGGACTCATCACCCTGGAAGATCTTGCGGCCTATGAAGCAGTCGAGAGGGAGCCCCTTACCGGTACCTACCGCGAACACAAAATAATCTCCATGCCGCCGCCATCCTCCGGTGGCGTAGCGGTCATCCAGCTCTTGAACGCCGTCGAGCCGTACGACATCCGCGGGATGGGGTACCATTCGAGTTCGACCGTCCATCTGATGGGCGAGGCTATGCGGCGCGTCTATGCTGACCGCGCCCAATGGTTAGGGGATCCTGACTACTTTGACGTACCCGCAGAGGCCCTCATCGAAAAAGAATACATGCGCGAACGGATGTCCGATTTCGATCCGTACGAGGCGGACAGCAGCGCGGAAGTCGAGCACGGCGATCCCCTTGCGATGGAGTCTACTGAGACAACCCACTATTCCGTGGTGGATTCCGAGGGCAATGCGGTGAGCGTCACGACCACCATCAACGGGAGCTACGGCTCCGACGTGGTCGTCGACGGCGCCGGGTTCTTTTTGAACAACGAAATGGACGACTTCGCGGCGAAGCCCGGTGTGCCGAACATGTTCGGACTCCTCGGATCCGAGGCGAATGCGATCGAGCCGGGCAAGCGCATGCTCTCGTCCATGTCGCCGACGATCCTGGAGGATCCCGAGGGACGGCTCTTCATGGTGATCGGATCGCCGGGCGGCGGGCGCATCATCACGATCGTATTCCAGGTGATCATGAACGTCATCGATCACGGAATGGACATCCAGGAAGCCGTCAATGCGCGGCGAGTGCACCACCAATGGCAGCCGGATCACCTCTCGTACGAGGAGCTCGCGCTTCCGGAGGACGTCCGGCGAAATCTGATCAGCCGAGGATGGGAACTCGATGAGCGTGGACGCTGGGGACGGGCCGACGGCATCACGGTGCACCAGGTTGAAGACGGCGTGCTGCTGCGGGGAGGCGCCGACCCGCGCGGCGAAGATGTGGCGATCGGGTTCTAGCTACCACTCATTCTCTTCCTTCTTCACGCCTATCTCCACCGGGACGGGGTAGTTGGCCGTGAAGCAGGCGTTGCAATAGCCGAGGGGGCTGTCGTTGGCGGCACGAACCGCCTTCATCAGACCGTCGTCCGACAGGTACGCGAGCGAATCGACGCCAAGCCAATCCGCCATTTCCTTCTCGGAATCGAACTGGTTGGCAAAAAGCTCGTCGTAGCTCGGGAAGTCCATCCCGTAGTAGCAAGGGCTGATCACTTTCGGTGAGGCAACACGAAAGTGCACTTCCTTCGCTCCGGCGCTGCGAATCATACCGACGATGTACCGAGCCGTCGTTCCGCGAACTATAGAGTCGTCGACGATCACCACGATGCGGTCCTTCAACGCGCCTTCGACCGTGTTGAATTTGGATCGGACCTTCATCTCGCGTTTGTCCTGCCCCGGCGAGATGAACGTGCGACCGACGTAATGATTACGGATGAGGCCGATCTCGAATTTGCATGGAAATCCAAGCTTCAGGCATTCGCTTACGTAGCCGAGCGCGCTGGTGTTGGATGAGTCGGGAACGGAAATGACGATGGGCCTCTTTTCACCCTCTGCGGCCCTGGGTACCGGTGATTCGTGCGCGAGCTGTTTACCGATTTTGCGCCGGACTTTGTCGACCATCTCGCCGTAGATCTTCGAATCGGGCCGGGAGAAGTACACATACTCGAAGACGCACTGGCTGACACCGAAACGCTGTTGCAGCTGATAACTCTGGAAGTCCCCGGTCTGACAGCCCTTCCGGTCGATGACGAGGATTTCGCCGGGTTGGATGTCTCGGATGTACTCGGCGCCGAGCAGGTCGAATGCACAGGTCTCGCTCGCGACGCAGTACGCCGGGCCGCCTGGCTGATTTTCGTCCCCCAGTCGCCCGAGCGCCAGCGGCCTGAAGCCGTTCGGGTCGCGAATCGCGATCAGACTTTCATCCGTCAGCATCACCAGAGAGAATGCACCTTCGACTTGCGTGAGCGCATCGATGATCTGATCCGTCTGCTTTTTCCGGCGGCTCTGGGCGATCAGATGGAGGATGAGCTCCGTATCGGTCGTGGTCTGAAAGAGCGTCCCGCGCTCGCTGAAGGATTGCCGCAGCTCACGCGCATTCGACAGATTCCCGTTATGCGCGATCGCCAGATTCTTGTCCTTGTAATGGACCACCAGCGGCTGAATGTTCGCCTTGTTCTTAGACGAACCGCTGGTTGAGTACCGGTTGTGCCCGATGCCCGCATCCCCCATCAGCTTCGACTCGAAGAGCGACGGATCGCTGTACACGTCGAGCACATGTCCGTGATCGCGGTGGGCCGGCATCACAGGACGCTTCTTGCTTTCGTCGTAGGTAGACGTCACGATCCCGGACGACTCCTGTCCACGATGCTGGAGCGCGTGGAGACCATAATAGATCTTCCGGGCGGCATCGGGGGCGTTGTAGATACCGAAAATGCCGCAGTATTCCTTGATCCGTCGCATCAGGTCGTAACTTCTGGTTTCAGAACCATTTAAGGCAGGTAATTACGCTGCAAACTCTATACCGCAAGACACGATGCCCTGATCGTTCATCCTTGCGAGCAGTCATAGTCATCAGAGTAGAATGATTCCTGCTGCGAGGAGTATTCCGACGCCGTCGGCCACGAGGTCGCGGTAACTGAACGTGCGGTGTGGCCCGATGTGACGATCGTACAGTTCTTTCGAAAGGCCGAGGGCTGCGCTCGTGCCGATAGAGAGGGGGAGGGCCTGTGCTTCGGAGAATCTTCCTTTGTTCACAGCCACGTACTGGGTACCGAGCGTCCAGAGAAAACTGAAGGTGACGTGCTGGACCTTGTCGAATCCGAGCCACCGGTCTTCAGCCTGTCGATAAAACGGGTCGCCGTAATGCGCGGTTTCGCGTAAAAACCTCTGGGCGGCAGATCCGCCCGACATAGTGCGAAATTCACGCTCGGCATCTTGTGGACGGTGAAAAGTACGCCGGTTATAAACACGCCTGCCATAGATGGCGACCGAACGAATCTCGGATGCACTCATCGCGCCGGGCAGGTTGGCCGTTCGCACAGCGCCGCATGGCACGGCCGTGATCCGGCAAGCTGCCGTCTCGATGTCGGTACGATGGCTTTGCCCGAATCCATCGACGAGTCGTTGCGCCTCGTCGGCTTCAGCGAACACGCCGTCCGGCAGCCACACGATCAAGAGTATGAAGAAGAGAAATCTCCTCACTCTCTCGGCTGCTGTTCGCTCGCGTGCTCGACGCCATCCACCTCTTGCAGCGCAGACGGCGGTTCAACCGATACGAGTACCTGCCCGATGCGGTGATTTTCGACCGCCTCGACCCGGATCTTAAGCGAATCGAACTCGATTTCGTCTCCCTCCTGAGGGATGCTGCCTGTAAGGTGGAATATGAGCCCGCCAAGCGTTTCGAAGTCGTACGTCTCGGTATCTAACTCGATGCCGACGAGCTCGTTGACGTCGTCGAGATTGATCCGTGCATCGAACCGATAGGTCGATTCGTCCACGCGCTCGTAAAGCTCTTCCTCGGTTTCGTCGTGTTCGTCGCGTATTTCCCCGACGATTTCTTCGAGCACGTCTTCCAACGTGACGAGTCCGGCCGTTCCGCCGTATTCGTCCACGACGATCGCGATGTGCGTCTTCTTCGTCTGAAAATCCTTCAGGAGATCGCCCAGCTTCTTGCCCATCGGCACGAAGATGGCAGGGCGCGCGATGCGGGTCCAGTCCAGCCTCGCCGAACCTTCCCTTCGGTTCATATGATGGAGCAGATCTTTGGCATAGATGATGCCGAGTATGTTGTCGAGGTGATCGACATAGAGCGGCATCCTCGAGTGCCCGCTCTCCCGGATCAACGCGAGCGTCTCTTCGAGCGTCGACGTAACCGGCAGCGACACGATGTCGAGCCGGCTCACCATGATCTCACGCACGGACGTCTCGCCGAACTCGACGATGGAATAGATTAACTCGCGCTCCTCTTCCTCGAGCGTGCCGTGGGATTCGCCGACGTCGGCGAGCACGCGGAGGTCTTCTGAGGACAGCCGACGACTGGACGACGTCATCCGCGCCTGCATGAGCCGGGTCGATTTCGCCAACAGGTTCGAAATTGGGTAGAGCACGCGGTGCAAAATCATCAACAATCCGGAGGTCGTCCGTGCGAACCGCGTCGCGTGTCTCGCCGCGAGCAGCTTCGGTGAAAGCTCACTCATCACGATCAAGACGAACGTGATCACGAGCACCTCGACAACCAGCGTCAGCGTCAGATTCCAGTTCTGCGCCGATGCCACGGCCGCCGTCAGCATGGCGGCGAGAACGGCCGTCGCCACGTTCACCAGCGTATTCAGGACGAGCAGGGAGATGAGAAGCTGTCGCGGGCGTTCGAGGAGCCTGATCACTCGCATGCTTGCCCGGTCCGCCCGTTCTGCCAGTGCTTCTCGCTTCGATCCGGACAGGGAGAAAAGCGCAACCTGCGATCCGGAAAAGAGCGCGGAGAGAACCAGAAGAACCAGCAGGGTTAGAATTCCGCCTATAACGAAGCCGCTTGTGAGCGGGGCGGCGGTATGTTGAAGCAGGAGTTGAGGAAGAAATAACGGAGCAGAGTCGAGGTCCAATGTAGGTGAGGTCGATCCCTCCATTTGTGATACGGACAGGCGACCGGCAGTGCACGAAGACAATGCGCACCGGCCGGTCAGGTGCGCAACGCCGGTCTTCTCGAGAGGGTTCCGCTGTGATGCATTACACCGGCCCGGTTCAGCAGGCAGCGTGATGCGCCCAACTTAGCCGCCGAGTATCGTTCTGATGTTCAGCAAGACGTAAAAGATGAAGATCGGACAGACATACTTGATGAAGAATGACCACACGCGCTGACCCGTGGCCGAAAGATTGCTCCCCTCGCGGATTTCCGCGGCGGCATTCTTTGCGCCCCAGATCCATCCGACAAAAATGCTGATGAGCAGCGCACCGAAAGCGAGCGAAATGTTGCCCCATATGGCATCCATTACGCTCAAATAGTCCGTTTGACCAAAAAAACCACCCTCCCCGAGAAGCCACGTCATATCGCTCAGCCGCTCCGAGGCGCCGGCCGAAAGCGCGGAAGGCAGCCCGATTGCGAAGGTCACCAGTCCGATGATCCACACCGATTTTTTGCGGGTCCACGACGTCTCGTCGACGAAGAATGAAACGACCACCTCGAGCAGAGATACCGTGGAGGTAAGTGCGGCAATGGACAGCAGGATAAAAAACATGATGCTCATCAAAGTCCCAAGGGGCATCGCGTCGAAAACCCCGGGAAGCACGTCGAAGATCAGCGCGGGTCCGCTGGCGGGATCGCCGCCAAGAGCAAAAACCGCCGGGAAAATCATGAGCCCGGCCAGCAGCGCGATCATCGTGTCGAAAATGGCGACGAAACCGCCGGCGACGAGAATATTCTCCCTCTTTGGCAGATAGGAGCCGTATGTAATCATCGCCCCCATACCCAGACTGAGCGAGAAAAACGCCTGCCCGAGTGCGGCGAGCATCACCTCACCGTCTACTTTCGAAAAATCAGGCTTCAGGTAAAACTCCAGGCCTGCGCCGGCTCCAGGAAGGGTCACCGAACGGATGATGATCACGAACATCAACACGAGCAGCACCGGCATCAGCACCTTCGCCCATCGTTCGATTCCGTGCTCGACCCCGCCGAGCACCACCATGATCGTGAGCAGCATGAACACGCCAAACAGTGGAATGACAATCGCGGGGGTCGCGATGAAGACGCCGAATTCCGTGGCCGGACTGAATATGCCTTTGAAAATGTAGCCGAAAGCCCAACCGGCGATGACCCCGTAATAGCTCAGAATGAATACACCGGTCAGCACGCAAAGCCCGCCGACGAGCGTCCACGGCGTATTTGCCTTTATCGCCTTGATCGCGCCGACGGGATTCCTCTGGCTGTTCCGTCCGAGCGTCAATTCCGCGAACAGGTACGGCAGGCAGATGAGCAGGATGCAGAATAAATAGATCACGACGAATGCCGCGCCGCCGCTCTGTCCCGTCACGTAGGGGAACCGCCAGATGTTGCCCAGGCCGATCGCTGAGCCCGCGGCCGCCAGTACGAAGCCGAGTTTCGAGGTCCACTCGCCGCGGTCTGCCGGAGAAATCGCCATGGAGAAGGATGTGATGAATGGTGCAGGCTGTGAGGGAGGCCCGAAGTTATAGATTTGCGCGTCGAAATTCGATAAGAATGTGCTTCCGTCCGGCCGGGTTCTCCGCGTTATCCATACAGATCATCCAGATCTGCGGCCGCCAGATCCACATAGAACGAAGCGATTTTCTCCGTCACATCCTTCAGGTACCGAGCGCCTTTCTCTGCAGTCGACGCATACGGATTCCCGACCCCGGTGCTTTCGGTCACCTCGCTCCAGTCCCGCTCCGTCCAGGCCCATCCCTCGCGCAGCGCCTTGATCTTGAATTTCCGATCTGCACCGTCGCCCGCCTCCTCGAGCGGTAAGACCAGATCGGGCGCGATCTGCATCATGACGCTGGTCTCCATCTCGCCTGCATGGTCACCGGGCTCGTCGAAATAATCCGCATTGTTCAGAACGCGGTACCAGTTGACCTGTGAAATCAAGGAGCCGGGATGCAGAGCCTGCGTCTCCCGAATCATCTGCTTGAAGTCATTGCCGCCGTGACCGTTGAGCACCACGAGCTTGTAAATGCCGTTGGACGTCAGGGCATCAACAACGTCGTTCAGAATCGCCGCCTGCGTGCTCGGATACAGATTGATGTCGAGCTTGATGTCGAGCTGGCCCGTATTTACGCCGAAGGGCACGGTTGGAAGCGCAACGACCCGCGCACCTTGCTCCCACGCGATCCGTGCCGACTCCGCGGCGATGTAGTCGCACTCGGCAACATCGGTGCTGTAAGGAAGATGATAATTGTGCGCCTCCGTAGCACCCCACGGAAGCACGGCGACGTCGTAATCGGTTTCCTTTACGGTTTTCCAGTTGGATTCTGCAAGCACATAAGGACGTGGAGACATACGTTTCCCGGGTGACTGATTGTTGAGATGACAACGATGCCGGCGTGGCGCCGGCTACCAAAAGAGCAGCAGGGAGAAACCCCCGCTGCTCTTCATCCGACTTCCAATTACGAACTCCAATTCCGTCCTCGGATCTCGGTACAGACGCTTCGCCCTTATTCTCGAGGACCAGAGTGCTTCGACCGTTAGAACGGCAGGTCATCGTCCGGTTCAAAAGAGAAATCGTCTTCGGCTGCTGCCGTCTCCTCTTTCTTCTTCTTCCTGACGCCGTTCGAAGGGCCACCGCCACCGCCTCCGAATTCTTCGCGGCCGCCGAGCATAAGCATTTCGCGGGCTTTCACCTCGGTGGTGTAGCGCGTATTGCCGTCGCGATCGTCCCACGACCTGGTCTGCAGTGATCCCTCGAAGTATACCTGCGAGCCCTTCGTCAGGTACTCGTTGCAGATCTCCGCGAGGCGCGCCCATGCAACGATGGTATGCCATTCGGTTTTGTCGACCCATTCGCCGTTCGAATCCTTGTAGGACTCATTCGTCGCGAGCCGCATGTTGCAGACGGCCGTGCCGCTTCCCGTGTATCGGAGTTCGGGATCCTGTCCCAGATTTCCGACGAGAATGACTTTGTTTACTCCTCGTGCCATGATAACACCTCCCAACTGAGTGGATAATTTACATGAGCCCCTGGCGATTCTACATGAGTCCGTCGACACGCGTGCCGACCTGTCCTACACCTCAGAATCCACCAGGAGATGCATCATCTGACGTTTTCAATGATCGATGCACGCCCAATAGACACATTGAGCGTCGTTCTATAACCTTAAACTATAAAATCCCGGTGTCAACCCGCCGTCACTGTGGAAAAGCTCACGCATTTGTGGAAAAATTGATGGCGCACGAGGCGCGATCAACCACGTGCAGACTGGACCGAGCTATTCTGCGGCATGCCGTCGAAGAACGTGACCGCCCCGTTCTCTAATGAATATTCGGCACCTACGACGAGGAGTCCGTCGTCCTGGATTAATTGCTCGAGAACCTGAGATCCGTGCCGGAGATGGTCCGCAGATGCCCGAATGTTCGCCCGAACGGCGCGACGCACGAGCGCATCCCGATCGTCGTCCGTCGCGCCCTCGACCAGTCCCTCGATCGTCGGCCGGATACGGTCCACGATGGAGCGAAGATTCGGAGATCGATTCTCCGCGGGCCGTTCCATCTCTTCCAGGGTAGAAAGAACGGCTCCGCATCTCGAATGACCCAGGACGACGACGAGGCGCGTACCGAAACGTGCGGCCGCGAATTCGATGCTGCCGACCTGGGACGGGGCTACGATATTGCCGGCTACGCGGATGACGAACAGATCACCCAGTCCCTGGTCGAAGATGATCTCCGCGGGAACGCGCGAATCGGAGCATCCGAGAATGATCGCGAACGGTTCCTGGCCCGCCATCACGTCGGCCGGGCGCGTTTCACGCCCGAGTGTGCTGCGCCGCGGCTCGTCCGAGGCGAAGCGTTGATTACCCTCTTGCAGACGTGCGAGTGCTTCCTGAGCTGATATCATCTGCGCTCTCCTGTACTCATCTGTGATCTCCTGTACTCTACTGTGTTTTCCTGCCCTCTACTGTGATTTCCTGAACGCGAGCTCTACCGTGCTTCGATCTCGTCGACCACCTCGTTGGAAAGTTACAACACCGGCCGGTCGAGATCTCCTTGCCGCGACCAGCTTACGACTCTGTCCTAACATAATCGAACACGTGGGTCGGCACCGGGGTTTGCAAACGAAGGCAGGGATAAACCGAACGACCAGACCATCCACATGAAAGACACTATTCACGACCCGGAGTTTTCCGCCACCGAAGAAGAGATCACGGCGTTTGCGGAATTCGTCGCCGTCGTCCGCCGATTACGCCGCGATTGCCCGTGGGATCGTGAACAGACGCACGAGTCGGTCAAGCATCTCCTGATCGAAGAGGCCTATGAGACGGTAGCCGCGATCGACGAGGAGAATTGGGCCGATCTCAAGAAGGAACTCGGGGACATCTTCCTTCACGTCGTCTTCCACAGCGTGATCGCCGAACAGGGAGCGGAGTTCGATCTCGTGGAGGTGATCGAGACCGAGACCGAGAAGCTGGTCCGCCGGCATCCACACGTGTTTGGGGATGTGGATGTAGAGGACGTCGACGAGGTGCTCAAGAACTGGGAGCAGATCAAGATGACGGAGAGCGGCGAATCGAAATCGGCGCTGGAAGGCGTGCCCCGGCATCTCCCCGCCCTTCTGCGCGCGCATCGTGTACAAGAAAAGGCCGCGGGCGTCGGTTTCGACTTTCCCGAACGAAATGGAGCGTGGGAGAAAGTAAAGGAGGAGATCTCCGAGTTTCAGGAGCTGGTTGAGTCCGGGGCGGATGATCTGGAGAAGGAGCGGGAATTCGGCGACATGCTCTTCGCTCTCGTCAACTACGCTCGCTTCACGGGCATCAATCCCGAGAACGCGCTCTCGCGAACGAACGACACGTTCGCCCGCCGCTTCCGCCATATCGAGGATCGCCTGACCTCGCGCGGCAAGAAGATGACGGATGTCGATCTCGAGGAGATGGATGCGTTCTGGGATGAGGCAAAGCGACTCGGCATGTAACGTTCACTACACGCCGGACCGAAGACGCGCCTCGAGAGTGCATCTTACGTCCGCCGTTCGGGACAACAGCATCCGTACCCGACCACCGACCCTGTTCTCCTATCCCGTAGTATGCACACCGTCATCAAATCCATCGCTACGGCAAATCCGTCGCTGCGTCGTACACAGGATTACGCTGCGTCGTTCATGCAGCGCATTACGTCGATCCCGGCGCCGATTCGCAGCCGTATTCCGCAGATCTACCAGCGCTCGGCAATAGACTTCCGCTATTCGTGCATCGACGACTACGGTCGGGATGCAGCGGATTTCGAGTTCTTTCCGAAGAACTGGGGCTTCGATCCGCCGCCTACTACGTCGCAGCGCAACGCCCTCTACCGCAAGGCCGTAGTTCCTCTGGCGGAAAGTGCAGTGGCGGATGCAATCGAGGCAGCGGGTATTAGTAGATCTGAGATTACACACCTGATCGCCGTCAGCTGCACGGGTTTTTTCGCGCCGGGACTCGACATCGAGCTCGTGAAACGGCTCGGGCTGCCGAACGATACACGCCGAACGTTCATCGGATTTATGGGGTGCTACGCGGCTTTCAACGGCCTGCGCGTAGCACACAGCTTTTGCCGGTCCGATCCCGATGCGCGCGTGCTCCTCGTCTGCGCCGAGCTCTGCACGCTGCATCTTCAGGTGAACGGCACGTTCGAATCCGCCATCGTAAACGCCATTTTTTCCGACGGCGCCGCGGCGGCGGTGCTTGCGAGTGAAACCGCCGAGGAGGCGGCGGGGGGCCTCACGTACGTCGATGGGCGAGCGGCACTCGATGACGATTCGATGGAGGATATGACGTGGGACATTGGAGATTCGGGCTTCCTCATGGGACTGTCCTCCCGCGTGCCGACCGTCATTGCCGACCGGCTTCCGGAATACCTCACGGACCTGCTCAGTGCTCACGATGTAGACACGAACGACGTCGCCTTCTGGGCGATTCATCCCGGCGGTCGGGCGATCATCGACAAAGCACAGGAAATTCTGGATCTGACCGACGCGGCCGTGCATGACAGCCTCGAAGTCCTGCGCCTGTACGGTAATATGAGTTCGCCGACCATTCTTTACATCCTGAAGCGCATTCTGGAGAACGAGGAGGCCGCCGGCGACGGCGTCGCACTGGCGTTCGGGCCTGGACTCACCATAGAAGGAGCGCTGCTTCGGCGCCTGTGAGTCCGGGCGCTACCGAGTGGCCGGCTGCGGCTCATATCCGGGATCGCGCTCCAGGAACTCGTCGTAGAGCCTGCGCTGACGATTGTCGAGTGGGATGCGGTATCCGCGAATGAACACCTCCCGCACCTTCGTCTGCGTTTCGAATGGGTCGCCGTCCGCAATGAATAGATTGGCGAGCTTTCCAGGCTCGATCGATCCGACGAGATCGCCTACACCGAAAATTTCCGCCGCATCGATCGTCACCGCTCGAAGGGCATCCTCCCGCCCGAGCCCGTACGCCGCTGCGAATCCTGCATGATAGGGGAGATTTCTAACGTTCTCCGTTTCTCCCGTGCGGATTGCCAGTTTCACGCCCGCATCCTTCAGAAGCCCCGCATTCGTATACGCTTTGTCGTACCGATCGGACGGACGGCTGGGAAGATCGAGGATCGGCCCCACCAGAACCGGCACGCCTTTGTCGGCGATTGTGTCGGCAACGCGCCAGCCTTCGAGTACGCCGCTCAGTATCAGTCGCTCCAGCAGTCCGCGTTCCTCGGCCCACGCCAGCGCACTGGTGATCGTCCGCGCATGATTCGCACTCACGATCAGGAACCGTTCGCCGCGCAGGACGGGAAGCAGCGCTTCGATCGACGGCACGTATTCAGGCGCTTGCTCGCGATCGGGATTCGCCCGGTACGCCGAGTCGATGCGCGCGTAGGTTTCGGCGCGGTCGAAGAACGTATTCAGCTTTTGGAGCTCCTCACGAAACGCCTCCTCGCGCTCTTCCCTGGTCCGCCTGTCGGATGAGCTCGTTCTCGGGGCGACCGGAAAGTTCAGCACGACGCCCTTCGCGTCTCCGACGTGCATCTGGTCGGGCGTGTATCCGTGCAGATCGATCAGGGCGGCCGTTCCCGGCATCCGCGAGCCGGACGGCTCCGTGAGCACGGTCGTGACGCCGTGCACGCGCGTGACGGGGATCAAAACGGAATTTGGATTGACGGCCGTCAGGGCATCCATTTGCGGGATGAACTCGCCGATTTCGTTATAGTCGTTCGTCTCGTGCACCGACCCGACCTCGGCGAGGCCGAGCCGAGTCCCCGCGTCGATCAGCCCGGGAAAGATAGTATGGCCCTGGCAGTCCACCGTCTGTGCGTCGCCCGGAACGGCGACGCTCGTTCCGACGGCGGCGATGCGCCCATCGCGAAGAAGCACCGTGCCGCGCTCGATCGTCCCGTTTGTAATGGTCTCGACGCGGCAGTTTATCAGGGCAAACGTACCGGGCGGGTTTGCCGGCTCCGCGGCCGCCGTCGTGGGCGCCGTAAAGCTGAGGATCGAGAGCGCAAGAGCAAGCGCCGCCGCGAGGTATCTGGAAGGTCTGATCATCATTCTGCTAAAGATTCTCCGCCGCGGCAGCTCGAAAGAATGCACCGTCGAGGCATTGCTCCGCGTGCCCGCTCTCCCCGAATGCGGCGGCGTCGATTTCCTCCGAAGGGTCTACGAGCAGCCGTATGTCATCCGGATCCGAATCGACGTCGAAACGCACGATGCCGTCGATAATCGTTTTCTGCGGCACCGTATAGATGGAGAGGGGATGTGCGTTGAAGACGGCCAGATCGGCTTCCTTGCCAACCTCTATCGAGCCGACGCGGTCCTCGATTCCGAGCTGCCTTGCAGGATTGATAGTAATCAGCGCCAGGGCCTCGTCATCCGACAGATCGCCGTAACGCTGCGTCTTCGCAGCTTCATGATACAGGTGGCGGTTGAGCTCCGGCGAATCTGAGTTGATGGATGTCACGACGCCGTTGCGCGTAAGGATGGCTGCGTTGTATGCGGTCGAGTAGTACACCTCGAATTTGTAGGCCCACCAGTCCGAGAAGACGGAGGCCATCGCGCCGTAGGCCGCCAGCTCCGGCGCGACCTTAAAGCCCTCGTTGACATGCTGAAATACGATGCGGTCGATGCCGAAATCCGCCAGCACATCCAGGACCATCAGGATCTCGTCCGCCCGGTACGAATGCGTGTGGACGATGATTTCGCCGCGCAGGATGTCCGCCAGAACCTCCAGGCGTCCGCTGTACTCAGGTGGTACGGTTGGCGAATCGGCATCGCGGTTCGCCTCGTAGACATCCCACTCATCCATGTACCGCTGCGCCCTGCTGAAGGCCTCCCTGAGCACGAACTCGACGCCCATTCTCGTACGCGGCACGAGGTTGACGTCATCGGTACGAACGCCGCGGTTGCCGTGGACCCGCGTAGGATTCTCGCCCAGAGCAAACTTAATCGTGCGCGGCGCATCCTGCATTCGCAGCGAATCCGGATCGCGAACGCCATAGCGATGCTTGACCGTCTCGCACTGGCCGCCGATGACGTTGGCCGATCCGTGCATGAGCTGCGACACGGTCACGCCTCCGGCGAGGGCGCGATACAGGCGGATGTCGTACGGCTCGAGCACGTCGCCGACATTCACTTCAGGCGTTGCCGGCGCCGTGGCCTCGTTGATGCTGCTGACGGCGATGTGCGAATGCGCGTCGATGATGCCGGGCATGACGAAGAGTCCGGTTGCATCGATCGTTTCCACGCCGGAGGCGCTGAGGCCGCTGCCGACCTCCGCGATGCGGCCGTCTCGAACGAGGATGTCCGTACGCTCGTGGGTTCCATTCGTAACGGTGAGCACGGTGCCGTTCTGGATGAGCAGATCCTGCGCCCCTGCCGGCGACGCGCAGATGAGGCCGCCGGCGAGCCACGCCATCAATAGAAGAGTCGTTCGCATCATTAGTACAATCTTTGTCGAACCGATGAACTAGGGTACCCTCGAGCCGGTGACGTCGAAAACGCCGGCGTCGGGTACGTCGATCGTGCCGGCGAGGCTGTCCCCGTCGATCTCGAGCTGCGCTTCAATCAGGCCGTAGGCGGACGTATCGAGCTCGAACGACAACACGCCCTCAGCGAACGACGGATTCACGAGGTCTGCGGGATCTTGCAGATCGGCACTCTCTACCTGCCCTTCGAGTGAACCCTCCCGCACGGCAACGGTCAATTCCGCTTCGGTGGTGCCGTCAGGCGTCCGAATCTGCAGATTCCATGTGCCCGCGATTTGAACGGCGAGGGAATCGTCGTCCTCCCCATCGTCATAATCATACTTGCGGCCGTCGACGAACACGTGCCGCACAGATCCGTCCTCTTCGAAGTACGATCCCTTCGTCACAACGAGATTGGCGAGCTTGCCGGGCTCGATCGTCCCGGCGTTTCGTTCGATGCCCAGCAGTCGTGCGCCGTCGGTCGTAAGCGCGGCAAGGGCCGCCTCCTCGGGCAGTCCGGCCTCGATCATCTCGCGGATATTGCTGCGGATGTCCTTCGGTGATGCGCCGATCGTCGTAAATCCGAATGGCAGATCGGCTTCGTGCAGCTTCGCCGCCGTCGCGACGTATTGTGCGCGAGAAGCCGCCCTCCGGGCTTCCAGATCCTCGGATTCCCGCTCGACGTCCTCGTAGCTGTGCGTGCGCAGGTCGCTGACGAAAAATCCAGCCGGCGGATCCGGGGTGACGGCCTTCGTCGTGTCCGCGGCCGTCGTGTCCGGGGCGGCCTCGGCCCCTTCCTCATCCTCATCCTCGTCCTCCCCAGGCTCGGAGGGCAGTGATAGCGTGACGAACAGCGGAACGCCGGCTTCTTCAAGCGTGCCGACCACGTCGAAGCCCTGATTCAGACCGGCGAGGGCCAGCGAGAACCCGAGCTCGTCGCGCAATCCGATGGCACGGTGCACTTCCAGGGCGCCGTCGCTGCCGTCGACCCGCACGAACAGCGGTTTTTCGCCGTCGATAACCGGATAGAATGCCTGGTGGATGGGATCGTACGAAGGCCGATCTATGCCTGCGGGATTCTCGTCATAGAGCCGTTCCATCCCCATGCTGCGCTCGGCCTCCCGGTAAAGCTGGCGAAGCTTCGCGATGACGCCCATCGGAGTGGCCGGATAGACGCCGCGAGCGCCGCTGAACTGCATGAACAGGGATACATCCGGCCGCAGGACCATTTCGGCCGCACGATTTCCCGTGAGAAGCACGATGGAACCGATGCCGGGCAGCATGCGCCCCTGTGGAACGACATGAGCCACGGTGAAGCCGATCTCTCGCAGTTCTCCGACAGAGGAATGAGCGGGATCGAGGAGCTCACGTGCAGAGCGGTTTGGCTGAATCCCGGCACGCTCCGGCGGCGGATCAGCCGGGTTGACGGCATCCGAGTCTCGCTCCCTCTCGGCCTCGGCGAGCCCCGCGTGCGAGAGTCCGTCGATGAATCCGGCGTAGATGGTGAGCGAGTCGCCCTCGATGATTTCGGCGTCGTACGGAATCGCTGGATCGGCGGAGACCTCCGCAATCAGGCCGTCCCGCAGCACGACCGTACCGCGTTCGAGCACCTGGCCAGGCGCCTGGATCACCCGTGCATTCGTGATTGCGTACGCAGTCGTGACGAGGGGAATGTCTTCGAACGGATCATCCTGCGCAT
>CAZKNF010000041.1:17419-20164 GCA_964554105.1 uncultured Rhodothermales bacterium
GCAGATGCTGAGCAGAGTTGCTCTGCGGGATGTCACCTTTTTCTAAGCTGCCGCCGCAGGACGCTGACGGTGTCTCGCGTACGATCGGTTCCAAAAAATTTACATATTCGTTGAAGTAGTCCTATCGATACTTATCAGGATAATCCTCCACATAAACGTTACATGATATGCTAAAGCGCCAATTTTAGGCGGCAACAGGCACAATTCAAAGTTTGTTGTCGCTATTGTATTGGCGTGTACGTGTCTTAAGTGTCGCACATTGTGATGGATACTTCCACCGAAACTTGTATATCCTCATGCCTGTTAATAGGCATTCAATTTAGAGCATCAGGTTGTCGAGCCATACTATGTACAGTACACGAGGAATAGAAGCGGTAGCGACGATCACGGAGCTCCGCTCGAAGACATCCGAGCTGGTCGAGCATGCGAAGAGTATCGAGAGGGGAATTCTGATTCAAAAAAACAACGAACCATATGCCGTCTTAATAAGCTACGATCTTTATGATAAACTCCTCTCGGAGAGCGAGACGCTCCAGTCGGCGGCAGGAGCCAAACAAAACAAGCGGTAGCACGACAGGCGTGCGCCGCTCGAACATACCGGCTCTTGACTCGCCCTGGCCGGTAATCGCGCTCTGGGGTTGTCTACTGCTCAGTTTCAGTCACGCATCCGCTCAGGTATCACCTCCGATATCCGCTCCGATCCAGACTGTTCAGATCGACCTGCAGTACGAAAATTTGAGAGCGGCTGCGGCCGCTCAGTCCTTGGGTGGACTCCGAGTCTCGGGGCGCGCCGCTGATTTGGAGGTGTGGTCTGCGTTCATGGGAACGCATCAGTTCGAACCGTTAGTACGCCGCGACCGTAGCCTATCAATACAACATGGCTATACCAGTCGGGAGCACACGCGGGGACTCATCCGGCAGGCACAAAAGCCTTCGGCGGCGCAGTCGCTCCATCAACAGCTCTCATCCGGAGATCCCGCCACCGGATTGGAGAGCAGCCTGGCGATCATTCAGGGAAGCTATTATCTGGTGACCGGCGTCTGGCCGATTCTGCATATGCGCTCGTTCGAGCAGGTGACCGGCCCGAAAACGGATCACTGGCTCGTCCAGACGGTCGGAGCGCTTATCGCAGTTACCGGCGGGGTGCTTCTGGTATCCGGTCTCGGCGACGGTCCGTCGGACGACCTGAAGCTGGCAGCGGCCGGAAGTGCAGCGGCGCTGGCCGCGGTCGATATTACATTCGTCGCGCAGGGACGCATCTCTCGCATCTACCTCCTTGACGCCGCCGCCGAGATCGCGCTCGTAATCGGCTGGGGCATTACGCTGTTGGAGTGATTGCAGAATTTCAAATTCCGAGGTAATGAGAAAAGATCAAGGTTCCGAGGACACCGAGGTCGTCGCGACCTACAACAACCGGCATGATGCGGAGGTGGCTATGGGCTACCTCAAGGATCAGAACATCGATTCGTTCGTGGTCGCCGACGACGTGCATCCTCCGCTCCAGCTCACCGAGGGGGTGAAGCTGCTGGTGATGCGCAGCAGGGTGCAGGATGCCCGAGAAGCACTCAAGGTTGCAGACATGCTCCCTCGCACGGGCTCCGAGAAGGTGGATGAGGCCGAGGGACGCGGAATCGTCGGTGAGCCGGAGGAGCCGCCGGCCTCCGCACGCACATCGGCGCGCAACTCGGCGTGGATCTATATCATCGCATTCGTCCTGATCATCGCCGCGGTCGTGATCGGAATTATGCTCACGTCGTAGTACTGAAACACGCTGTGCCCTTCGAGTCTCCTCCGCGTCAGTCGCTCGCACGCTCCGCTGATGAGGGCGCAAGGTCGTTACGGCAGGTACGGAGCCACGATTTCCTTCCACAGCGCGTAGCCGTCCTCGTTCAAGTGCAGAGCGTCATCCAGAAATAGCTCGGATCGCGGTTGGCCGTCGGCATCGAGCATCGGTGTGAACACGTCGACGTACTCTAATCGGTCGTCGGACGCCGCTTGCTCCCGAATAAGCTCGTTTGCCTTTTTCATCTCGCCCATCATCTGCAGCCGCGAGGGGCTCGGCTTGATGGCGATAAATGCGATCCGGGTCTCAGGCAGCCGTTGCCGGACGAGCTGCACGAACCGGTCGAATGCGGCAGCCACCTCGGCGGCGGATGCTCCGTTTGCGATGTCGTTGTCTCCCTCATAAAGAAAAATCATGCCGGGGTCGTACGGCAGGACAATTCGATCGGCGAAGTGGATCACATCCGTGAGCTCGGAGCCTCCAAATCCTCGGTTAATCACTGGGACGGAAGGAAAATCCGACGCGAGTGTCGTCCACATGCGGATGGACGAGCTTCCGACAAACAGCACACCCCCTTTCGGTGGAGGCTCCGCTTCGTCAGCTGCCTCGAACGCCTCAATATCAGCCTCCCACTGTTGACTCTGGGCATGTGCCGGAAGGGCATACAACCAGAGGAGGGTAGGAAAGAAAATTAGAAGCGGAATGCGAAGAATCATAGTCCCGTCCGGTTACACAAATCGTTTCAGATCCTGAACGCGCTTGACGATCGTCTCCCGGTCCATGGACCGGAACCGCTCGGGAAGTAGATCCTGACTCGTGCACTCGAGAACGGCAGCGAGCGTCTGCAGCTCGACTTCTTCCGGATACGTAGGCGGAATGAAGTCGTCGACGACCTTCTGCAGGATTCCGCTCGTAACCTTTCCATCTGCGCCATCTGCGCCATCTGCGCCATCTGCGCCATC
>CAZKNF010000041.1:20264-31871 GCA_964554105.1 uncultured Rhodothermales bacterium
CCATCTGCGCCATCTGCGCCATCTGCGCCATCTGCGCCATCCCTGGCGTCCGCGCCGTCCGTAATGTGCGCGGCGGCGCGGAACTTGGCGCGGGTAAAGAGCGCCTCCATGTCGGCGCCGCTGAACGTGCGTTGTCCATTGAGAAGCTGCTCCGGCATCTCGTCGATCTGCATCCGCACGCCCGTACGTTTCATCATCACTTCTAGGAGTTCCACCCGCTCCTCACGCGTGGAGGGATAAAACAGCGCGATGTGTTCCTCGGCGCGGCCCTGCCGCTTCAGGTCGACCGGCATGAGATCCGGCCGGGCCGTCAGGAGAAAGAAGATGATCCGGCCGCGATGCCGCGGATCACTCATAAACGCGGCGATCTGCCCGAAGACTCGGCGCGACACCCCCGAGTCCCCCTGCACGTCACGGTCGCCCAGAGCGGCATCCGCCTCGTCGATCATTACGGCGACCGGCGTCATGGCCTCCAGCAGGTGCAGGATCTTCTCGAGATTACCCTCTGTGACGCCCTGCCACTGCGAGCGAAAATTCTTGAGCTTCACCATGGGGATGCCGATCTCGCCGGCGAAGCAGGTGATCATAAACGTCTTGCCCGTCCCTACGGGCCCGCTCACGAGATAGCCCATCGGCATCACATCACTGCGACCCTGCTTCAATGCGCGCGACGCATCCCGCAAATGGGCCTTCGCTTCGGCGTGTCCGGCCACCATATCCAGGTTGTAGTCCGACTCGACGAATTCGAGCATTCCGTACGCTTCGGCCTCGATGAACTCCTTCTTCATCTCGGAGAGGACGTCGAACGTGAGAACCGTGCGATTCTCGAGTACATCAGCCAGAATCGTTCGCAGCTGGATGAACCCGAGTCCTGCCGTATTCGCGGCAACAACGTCGAGTCGTACATCCGAATGCGCTTGAAACACGCTCTCGCGATCGCCCACATACCAGTGCGAGAACTCCCGGCGGCCGCGGCCGTCAGGCATCGGGATCTGGATCTCCGCCGTATAGGGGCTCTGAACCAGCTGCTGATTCAGATCCGTCAGATTCTCGGAAATGAGGCAGAGCGTGAAATCACCCGCGAGAAAGAGCGGATCGTGTGCCCATTTCCGAAGGAAGACCAGGGCGCTGCGGTCCTCGGCGGAGTACATGGACGCCTCGGCCATGGGGATCACCGTCTCCGCGTAGTCGATCACGCAGGCGATGCGCTTGCCGTCCGCCATGCGTACCCGGAAGTAGTTCTCGAGGACCGAGAATACCCGGACAGGGTCCTTCGGCAGCTTCTGTGCGTATTCGGTACCGAATATCGTATCGTATCCGGACAGCGCGCGATTGAAGTCGCGCTGTGATTCTTTATCGCCGAAATGAATGCCGGCCGATCGATCGTAGAAGACGAGAATATCGCGAGCGGCGAAGAGATCGTCGGTGAGGAATTCGCGCAGGGGGAGATAGGAAGGCCTCCCTTCGGCATCTCGCGTCGGTACGAGATCGCGGACATTCCCGTAGAGGATGAACTGAGTGAGCGTCTTGGTGAAGTACTTTCGCGCAAGATCGCGCGCCCACTCGGGATAGTGTGCGGTATACCTCTCGAGGACGGACTCCTGCGCGGCCGGGGTATCAGCCGCCCCGACGGCGGTCTCTTCGAGGTCGGCCGACGGCGTCTGCGACGTACGTTCGTTGTCTGGCATCGATGGGCGGCATTGAGTCGCGAAAAGGTAATGGTGCGACCCGGGGCATAACCGCGGGTCCGGATGTGCAGACGCGAGGATTCCCGGAGAGTTTCGGATGCCCGAGCCGGACCACGAAAGTCGAAACGGAAGCCGGATCACTTAAAGGGCTGTTGAACAAACCCGAGCTAAGGCCGGCGGAGAAATTTCGCAGATCAAGGCGCACGACAAGTGGTGAATGAGGCGTACTTTCGTACGCCGCAATGAACCATGAGGAGCGCAACGCAGAAATGCGGAAATTATCAACGGCCTTTCAGAACGACAGATCGACGGTAAACCAGTGCGTGCTGTCGAGCAGTCCGAAATCCGCAAATGCGTAGTCGAATCGGGCACGCATGGCTCCGTCGAGCCGCAGATCCAGGCCGCCTCCGAAGGTGAGACCCTGCTCACCGTCCGCCTCGAAGAGATTTCGATACCCTGAACGCAGCGCGATCAGCCCCCTGAAGCTGTACTCGGCGCCGAAGTTGACGTACTCATAGTTGTCGTTCGGATGTGCGGCATCGGTGGAAAGAACGATGCGGTGATCACTGGTGTTGATGGCGTCCCACGCGACGCCGATCCGGAAGAGAAGCGGCAGCGGATGCTCATCCATCAGGTATTCCGAATTGACGATCTCCACGACTCCGTCCTGATCTGGCGTGGGGTCTTCGCTGAAGATGATGTCGCGGCCGCTCATCGACATCTTCGGGCCGAAATTCGAGAAGCTCGCGCCCAGGCGCAGTCGATCGTACGGTGTCGTGAAGAGCGTGCCGATGTCGAAGGCGACCGTGGATGCCGAGCTGTGCCAGATGCGCTCCTGGATGAACTTCGCACTTCCGCCGATCGAAAATCGATCGGTGAGGGGGCGGGCGTAGGAAAGCTGAATCGCGAAATCCTGCACCTTGAAGCGCTCACCCGTGCCATCTGGATCCTCGGTGGTCCGCACCGCCATGTCCCCGGAATCCAGGTACAGGAGGGCAGCCGACAGCGTGCCGGCGGCACCGAGGCTCGTGCCGAAGGCGGCGAAGCTGTAATTGATGTCCGCCAGGTACTGCGTGTAGGCGAACTGCACGGACGCACCTGTGAGATTGGCGAGGCCTGCGGGATTCCAGTACAGCGCCGACAGATCGCTCGCCTCCGCGACGAACGTTCCGCCCATGGCAATCGGCCGGGCTCCGACGCCGAGCTTCAAAAACTGAGCGGCTGTCGTTCCTGTCTTGGTGATCGTATCACGTTGTGGCGTCTCGCCTTCCGTCTGCGCCGTCGCAGTGAGCGGGATCGCGACGAGCGCGGCTATCAGTAAAAGATATTTCATGTGCTGTCTTCGTTAAACCCGTGCGCGAGATCCAATGTCACCCTGGCTCGAAAATGCGGAATTCTGACCTTTCATCTACTTGATGACCGCGAACTTGCCGACCTGCGATCCTCCGTCCGACTCGATGTGAAAGATGTAGAGGCCGTAGGCGATGTTCATATTGTCCTTCGTCCTCAAATCCCAGAACACCTTGCCGTCGTCGATCGAGCTGCTATGCTCGATGGTGTCTACATGCTCTCCTGCAAGCGTATAAATGCGGATCGTACACTCCTGCGGCACATTGGCGAAGTAGAGCCTCCGGTCGCCGCGTTCGGTATTCGCGATCGGATTCCTCGGCTCGATTTCATTGGTGGCGACGTAGGGGTTGGGCACGACGTAGACATCCTGGAGTCCCTCCTCGGCTAAGACCGCGTCGGTCGTCGCGCCCTGCGTCGTGAACGTGTACGCGTCGGATGGCGTGAACGGCTTGTTCGTCTTCACGAAGAAGACCGCGCCGTCACCGGGAACGGCAGCCGTTCCGTCAGGATCGTCGAACTCAACCTGCCAGGTAGCGACATCCTCACCGTCGAGTGTTTCGACAAATATGATGGTCTCGTCGAGATCCCATACGCCGTTTCTGTTATTGTCGGGCACGAAGGCCTGGACCGGCTCGTTGGCTCTCGTCACGTTGACGACTTCAAAGGGAAGCTCGAGTCCGCTCACGATGCTCGTAGTGGTGGGGCCGAACCGGATTTCATAGTCGTAGGGCTGCGCGCGGCGTCCCGGGCCCGCCGTTGCGACCCGTACGTCGAAGCCGAGGTTGTTTCCACCCTGCGACCAGCCGGTCGCGTCCAGGTCGACGCTGAGCTCATTATCCTGTACAAAAAGGTGCAGGCCGTCGAAAACGAGGTTGCCCTCCTCGGAATTGAGGAGATCGCTTTCGACGAGCGGGGCGTACCTGTAACTTGCGATCAGCGTATCACCCGACTGGACAGGGGCGTCGGCGAAGAGGTTGACTGCGCCTGCGGGCGCGTTCACTTCATAATGCGTCCCCCTCTCCAGCGTTTGTCCGTCGGCGGTGCGCAGGGTGACGGACCCTTCGAGAACGTTCGCCTTGCCGATACTTGCGATCGTCCCCGGCGTTGCGCGGAACTCATAGTTCAGGGGCACCTCGTTGACGACCGAGTAGACAATATCGCCATCGACCTCTTCGAAGTCGAGGCGGTACGAGTTATCCGGCAGTACCGCCAGCTCGTTCATGATGTCGATGCCGATCTCGCCCGTTGCCGCACCGGAGGAGTGCGTGAGCTCGACCTGCGGGGCGACGTAGCCGGCAACACGCGGCCGGGGCACCACCGAGACCGTGTTCCAATCGTAGATGTAGCTGTCGTCGGTCGGGTTGTACGTAATGGTTTTGCTCGTCTCGCTCGGCGAGATCCCGCCTTCAAAACCGTCTCCGGCATCGCCGATGTATCCGCGATCGTACGCAACCACCGCATAATGATACGTCTGGCCGTTCACCACGTTGTTCGAGTCGACGTACGTGTGGTAGAGCCCGGTATCCTCACCCAGGTCGTATGAAACCCCTCGGCCGGTGTAGGGGACAGGAGAGGGACCGCGAATGCCGTTCTCGAGATCGAACTTCGCCTCGACGCCGCGTTCATCGGTCAGTGGTCTGAACAGAAATCTCGAGCCGTTGATGTCTGTGATCGTCTGCTGATCCCCGAACTCGTGATCGGTGGATCGATAGATCACGTAGCCCTCGAAATCGTTCTCGCGGGTGAGTGGATCGAAGGATTCTTCGGCGCCCTTGTCCCAGTATAATGTCACCTTCTCGTCGCCGGGAACGGCCGTAACTACCGGCTTCGTCGGAGGTCTCGCGAAACGATATCCGACGTCGTAGATCTGCTGGACCGTTGTCGCATTCAGCTCGAGATCGTTCAAGTTTTCGCCGACGAGCAGTGCAATGGAGAAGCGCTTGGTTTCGCCGGCTCTGAGGGGGAAGTCGCCTGATCCATACAGAAACACGTAGTCGCCCGGCTCGTCCGGCACCTCGTCAAAGCGGCCCGGGGTGACAAAATCCCACACCCGCTCGTCGTTCGACACGCGATTGCCAGCGAAAGGAGGCGAGGCGAATGACGTCAGACCGATCATATCGCTCTCATCGATGTCGGTAAACTCGAAGTTGGGTTCGCCGGGCTTGGTGATGTCGAACTGGTCACCGGCCGTCGGGATGCCGTCACCCTCTCCTTCGTCACCTGTGCCGGGGATCCCGTCGATTCCCACGTCGTCGAGCTCCGGATCCCAATCGCCGTCGTTGTCTATGCCGTCGGTCCAGGATTCGTCCACCATACCGTCGCCGTCATTGTCGATGCCGTCGCCCGGATAGAACGTTCCGCCGGACGCTGCACATTCTCCTTCGTTTGCACCGCGGCCGCCGACGCATTCATTTCCCTGGCCGGGGCTTTCGAGAAACTTGTATCCGAAATAGCCGGGCGGGCGGCCCGCTACGTCCGATCGGCCATCGGCATCCCACGCATAGACGATATTCAAGTCGCGGTCAAAGAACGCGAGATCGTCGTGCCAGTCGCTCGGACCGCCGACGTGCGGATCGCCCCACATTCCGAAAATGACCTTATTCAGATCCTTCTCGCTCTTATTGGTGATCTTGTAGATCATGAAGATGGCGTCTTCCGCGAGCGGATTCGCCCACTGATAGAGGCGCGTCTCGACTTCGAGTCCGAGCCCTCTTTTCGACGGATCGGAAGGGAACGGCGTATAGGCGAACTCGCGGTTAGCGTAGTCATTCATGAAATAGAGCGCTTCCTTGTCGGCGTTCGACGCTCCCTGCTGGAGGGCGCCGGGCCACACGTACTCCTCGAGGTTCTGGTTGTACCAGTCCTCGGGCCACGGATCGGGCTTGCCGTCGAGGTCGGTGTCACGGTCGTCGCTCGTCGGCACCCGCTGCGAATTCGGATTGACGACCTGGATTCCTGCAAAGTTACCGACCGGCTCGGCGCATGGAATCGGCTGCCAGCCCCACTGCTCGCTGCCGTCCGGCGACACTTCGCCGCCGTTCGATGTCAGCCCATCCGATACGATCCGCATTACCCACACCGTATCGCCTGCGGCATCTCGCACTAAATCTCCGTTCTCGTCGAAGAGAGGCACACTTTGTGGATCCTGATGGCCTTCGTCGATGACTTCGGCAGCTACGAACGGTCCGAACTCGTATCCGTAGCCGAGGCCGTTCCATACGATGTCGGTAATGGTATTCCCCGGTGAGGAAATCGAACCGAAATTCGCGATCTGCGTGGTGATCTTGTTGCCGTTCAAGATCGCGTCGCGGCGTTCGGTGAAGTCGGGGCAGTCTTGCTGATACGAGGGCTGTCCGCCCCTCGACGCGGCGAGGTGATCCAGCCAGCCTTCGACTTGCATCGGACTCCATCCTTTTTGGCGGCTGTCCCGCGATTGATTTTCCGACTGCGCATTCGCGGGAAGCACGAAGAGCAGCAGAGATACGACGATAAGTAGACTGGATCGCATGGCGGAGTACAGCGTCAAGTTTTGATTCAAATCGGGCCGGAGAAGGCGGCAGAAGGTCGGTGGATAGGCATTCGTCCCCGGACTTGTCATTTAAAATCCGAGAGTCACTCCGAGGCGCACTTCGCGCGGCGACGAGAAGTAGTGCGGCCTGGTATCCCACTCGTCAAGCCCGTGGACACCGGGGAGTCCGTATCCCGGCTCCCATGTAGCGTGCAGGTTGCGTTCGTCACTGAGGGAATACGTGGCGCGCCCGGTATCGTCAAAGACGTAGTTCTCATTCATCACATCCAGCGCGTTGAAAATTTTGGCGAACACCCTGAATTGCGCTGCACCGAACTGCACATTTTTGTAGAGATGGGCGTCCAGCTTGATCTGGGCCGGCTTGCGACCACTCCGCGGGAGTTCGTCGATATTTTGGTCGAGCAGGACGGGTGAGTACGGGTATCCCGTCGTGTAGCGCCCGATCAGCGAAATACCCCAGCTGGCAGGATCCGAAATCGTCACGGTCGAAGAGATGATGTGTCGCTGATCGAAATCCAGCGGAATCACCTCGAGGTCCGTCTCGCGGCCCGAGAGAAAGTTGAAGAAGGCGGCACTCGGATCGTCATTGTCGCCCTCGGCAATCTGATAGGTGTAATCGACGTTCGCCGATACCAGACCCTCGCGCGGGCGCCGCATCGTGAGCGCGAACGACACCCCTTTCACGTTCGCGTAGTTCTTGTTGACGTAGATGTTGTAGATGTTCTGGCCAGGAATCGTGCTGTACTGAATCTGCTGACGTGTCAAATAGTCGCGGATATCCTTGAAGTAGGCCGTCACGTCGAACGCGAGCACCTCCGTCAATTGCTGTTGAAGGCCGATCTCGTACTGCACCGTTCGTTCGGGACGCAAATTCGTGTTGCCGAACGTCGGTACCTCGTCGAATGGAAATTCGAACTCCGGATTCAGATATAAATTCCGGAGCGACGGCATCTGCGCGAAATGGCCGTAGGAGAAGTGAATGATGCCTTCGGCCGTGATCGGAAAGGACACGCCGACGCGCGGCAGCACCATGTTCCGCACTTTGGCTATCTCACGACCGCCTCTCGGCTCGCGAAGATTCGGGATGTATACGCCGTTGGGTTCGAACCGCTCGTAACGCAGACCTGCGTTGATGATGAAATCAGTGAATTCAAGCTTATCCTGTGCGTAGGCGGCGAATTCATTGACGCGCTGCCCCTTATACAAATCGTGGGACGGACTGGTCGGAGGCTCTACCGTCGGTTCGCGATACCGGTTGCCGTCGTACAGCACCGTAAAGTTCTGGCGATCCAGCCAGTGGAGCTGCATATCGAGGCCCGCCTTCGCCTCGTGGATGAGTCCGAACTGGCGCGTAGCGTCGAGCTTCGCGCGGAACGACTGGGCGTCCTCATAGACGTGCGACTTCTGATTCCCAGCGAACAGGAAGTTCGTTCCGGGAAAGCCGGTCAGATTCCCGTTCCCCGTCTCGCCTCGATCCACGACGTAGTTCGGGTTCCGCGGGTCCTCGAATAGATGTTCGCGAAAGCTGTTTTTGGCATACGAAAACTTTGTCGTGTAGAATGATCTATCGCCGAGCGAATGGGTCCAGTGCAGGCTGTGATTAAAGCTGCGGTCTCGGATCCAGGTGGTTCCGTCCGGCACGTATCGGTAATCGAAATCGTAGCGCCGGCGCTTCGAACCGTCCTGCAGGTGGCTATACTCGATCTTCGCGCCGGAGAATGGTCGGAAGGTGATTTTGCCGAGCAGGTTGAAGCTTTCGCGCGGATTCAGCGCCACGACTTCATTCGGAATCGGCGTGTCTTCTGCGACATATTCGTACCACGGTTTGCCGTGCATCTCGTAGTACCAGTTCGGGCCTTCATAGCCGGGAATGAACTCGCGGATGGTCTCGAGTCGCGCGGGATCCGGATTGAAATTCGCCGAGTCTGAAGGCAGATGTTCACGCACTCCGAAGATGTGCCCGTCGTCTACGTCGTGCCGGCCGGAGAGAAAAAAGCGCAGCTTGTTGGTGAACAGGGGCCCGGAGAGGGACCCTTCCATCGTGTAGACGCTGGGTTCGAGCTCGTTCGGATCTTTGAAGACGCCGTTGTTGCCTCCGACGGCATCGCCGGCATAGAAGCTGGCCGATCCCTCGAGCTGCGACCCGCCTTCTTTCGTCACGAGATTGACGATGCCCGACATGGCCTTTCCGTACTCGGCGTTAAAAGCGCCGGATATGACCGTCATTTCCTGGATGGCATCGGCCGCAACCTCGGTGGCGAGGCCGTTCGTGTTGAACGGATTTCCGACCGACATGCCGTCGACGAGATACGATATCTCGTTCGTCCGCCCTCCGCGAATGTGGAACTGCCCTTCGGCATCCTGGGAGACACCCGCCTGCGTCGCCAGCACGCCGAGGAATCCCTCGACCGGGAGCTGGTCGATCTCCTCGGCCACAAACGTCTTGCTCGAAGACGTCAGGTCTTTCTGCACGAGGGGTCGGTCCGCCTGCACGATGATCTCTTCGCCCTCGATCACCTCTTCGCCCATTTCCACGTCGATCCGCGTCGTGTGGTCGGAGGTCACCTGCACACCTTCGACGAACTGCCGGCCGAAGCCGATATAGGAGAAAACGAGCGTGTGTTCGCCCGGGCGGACATTGAGGATGACGTAATTCCCGTCGACATCCGTGGTGGCTCCCTGGGTCGTGCCGTCGACCACTGCGTTAACGCCGATGAGCGGTTCGCCGGTGTCGGCATCGGTCACGCGGCCCGTAATCTTCCCCTGCCCGAGCGCCGAATCGACGGCGAGAAAGGAAAGGAGCACGACGGCCGTGTGTATAGCCAGGGTACGAAACGTCAAAGCTGCAGTCATCAGAGAACGAGGGATGGGATCGGGCCCGGAAATATGGTGGATTTCGGGGCGACCATGAAAGGCATAATCGAGGCACCCCGTTGTGCGTCGGAGTGCAACATGGCACGCAGCCGAAAAACCGGCGCCCGAAGATAAACATTTCCAACTACAAAGAACAAGAAAAGGAGGGACGCTGCGGGCGCCCCTCCTTGCCTGTTCGATCGAATTAACGCCGACTACATATTCGACGCTTACCTACCGTTCTGATCTCACTTGATGAGGATCATCGGTCGTACTTCGCGGTGCTGCTCGGTTTCGAGGCTGTAGAAGTACGTTCCGCTCGCGACAGGCACCGCGGTGTCGGCCGATGCATCCCACGTGACCTGGTGCGTACCCGCGCCGTGGACCTGATTGTCCAGCAGGGTCGTCACCACTCGTCCGGTAACGTCGTAAATCCGGACCGTGACGGACGCATCACGCGGAAGCGTGAAGCTGAACGAGGTCGACGGATTGAACGGGTTCGGATAGTTGGCATGAAGCGCGAAACCCTCCGGCAGCGCACCACGATCATCCTCGGTCGCGACGGCAAAGTCGGACGGGAATTCGTAGATGCGCAGGAAAGGTCTCACCGGAGCCGCCATCGTCTCCCGGACGGTCCGATCGTAGATGTTCGTATCCTCATTGTAGACCTCATCGATCACCTGCAGGCTGTCATCCACGCCCTGGAACGACAGCGCGACTTCCACATTCCCGTCACCGTCGGCATCGCCGAGGTATGCGATACCGGATGGAAAGATGGGATCATCGTCGCTCGTGATGGAGCCTTGTTTCGCGGAGGCGGTTTCGTGGTATGTCGACGTTACGCCCGCCGAATCGCGATGGACGATATGAAAGCCCGTCGTGTCGATCGGATCGCTGGTGTCGATGTGCTGCACCATCGTGTAGTTCGCGGGGTCGCCGGGATCGCCGCCGTTGAACTCCGTAATCCGGATGAACTCGGAGGGCAGGCCCTCGCTGTAGTTTTCGGCTGTGTAGCCTGAGCCGCCGGTAATGACCTCGAGCATGCCGTCGCCGTCCGTGTCGCCGATCGCCACGCCGCCGGAGCCGCCGTCGGGAATCGCTTCGAGCGTGAAGTTGTCCTCACCGATCGAGAGCACGTCGTCCCCTTCGCCGTAGTTCATGACTGCGATGTGGCCGGTAAAAAAGTTCGGATAGAACACCTCGTTGGTGCCGTCTTCGTCGATGTCGCCAACGGTCCCGCCGAAGAGGGCCACGTGGTCCTCCTCGGTAGCCGCCAGATGCGAGTTCGGCGTATCGGCATCCGGAAGGGCGACTTCATTTTCACCGATCACCGTGCCGTTAAAGAAGTTGAAGTTGTTCCACGAGTGATAGGAGATGTCCGTCTGTCCGTCCCCGTTGAAATCGCCCGGGAGCATCTCCCATGCGCTTCCGCCACCGAAAATGTCTCCGTCGTCGCGCGGATTGATTCTCGACTCGACGTTCCAGGCAGCGAATCCTGAGCCGACCTCGTCCGTCGCGAATTCGCCCGTCACGGAAAGGACGTAGAACACGTCGTAATCGTTGGGCCCGTTCGCCGGAATCAGCAGCTCCTGCTGCCCGTCGTCGTCTATGTCTGCGGCGTGCAGATTCTGCACGTAGACAGATTCCGGATTGTCGCCGAGTTCGGGATCGATCTCGTAGAAATTGCCTATCGTCGCAGGCAGCTCACCGTAATGGTCGTCGCCGCCTCCGTCATATTCCCACACGTATGCTCCGATCGTGTAGTCCGGATTCTCGTCCAGGTCATAGCCGGTGCCGGCGACATACACGATCTCACCTAATCCGTCCCCGTCCAGATCCGCGCCGGTCGCATAGCGGGCATTGAAGGAATGGTCGGTAGAGTCGATGACGGGCGTGGAGTATACGAGCTCCCAGCTGTCCTCCCCCTGGTTCTCGATGACGTGGATGCGCCCGCCTGCACTGTTGTGCTGCGCGAGCAGTATTTCGACGTTCCCGTCGTTGTCGAGGTCGAACGGCCCGGAAAGTCCGCGCACGCCGTTCTGAAGGCCGGCAGCCATCGGATCGGAGAGCTCCGCACCTTCGGGTGAAAAAACGTACTCGAGTTCTTGTGCATACGCACTTCCCACGAAAATAAACGCCGCGGCAAGGGCGGCGATAGTAGCTTTTCTCATGATTCTCTTTAAAAGA
>CAZKNF010000042.1:0-31513 GCA_964554105.1 uncultured Rhodothermales bacterium
AGTACGTTGAAGGCGGAACCGTTGCCGACCCCATCAGTGCCGGACCGATGCCCTGGATGAGCGCACTACCGCTCATCAAGCAGATCCTGCTCGCTCTGGACCACGCGCACAGCGTGGGCGTGATTCATCGGGACATCAAGCCGGGAAACGTCATGCTCACGCCGGCAGGAGTCGTCAAGGTAACGGATTTCGGGCTCGCCAAGCTGCATGAACAGAACGTCGAAGCGACAGTCACGCAGGGGATTGCCGGCACCCTCTCATATATGTCTCCCGAGCAGGTAAAGGGGCAGCGAGATCTCGACCACCGGAGCGATCTCTACTCCTTAGGGATGATGATCTATGAAATGCTTAGCGGAGAGATGCCGCTTGATACGTCGCAGGGGGAGTTCGCGATATTGAGGAGCATCGTCGAAGAAACGCCGCCTCCGCCCAGCCGCTTCGTGCGCGGCCTTCCTGATGCGCTCGTGCACATCGTGATGAAGGCACTGGAAAAGGATCCCGCCGGTCGATTCCAGAGCGCACGGGAGATGCTGGAGGAGGTGGAGACGCTCGAATCAACGGCGCCCGTGGTCGTAAAGCACAAAAGCCCGAACGCGGTAAAGCCCACTCGTGCGCGTGTGGAAAGATCTGCTCGCCGACGACGAATACTTTTTGGAGGAATCGCGACGATCGTTCTGATGGTCGCTGTTGGCTACCTCGCATTCCGCGCGTGGAATGCCGCCGGCCCGTCCACGCTCTTTACCGTCACGACCGTACCGGACGGGGTGACGGTTTATATCGGTGGTAAGATAGTAGGGGACACGCCGCTGCGCGATCTCCGTATCGCTGAAGGTTCCGTCGACGTAGCCCTTCGGAAAGCAGGATTTAGACCGGCTGATACGACGATGGTGGCCGAGTCAGGAGAGCCGTTGACCTTAAGCCTCGATCTCGCCGCCGACATGTCGGGGACGCGTACGGCGTCCGGGGTGATCACGTCGATCCCGACCGACGCGGAAGTTTGGATCAATGAAGAACAGGTGGGTCAAACTCCGTATACGATCGACAGCGCGGCGCCGGGTCCGCTTGCGATCGTGCTCCGAAAGGACGGCTTCCAGGATTGGGAGAAGGAGGAGGAAATCGAACCCGGCGAAATCTACACGATCGCAGCGACACTCGAGCCTGCGGAAGACCGACCGAGCAGTAGAGCCGGTGATGCGAGTGCGCTTTCGACGAATATCGGTACCCTCGCCGTTCGCGCAGAGCCGGAAGGCTATATCGAAGTCAACGGCAGGGAGGTGGGCACGGCGGAACAGCTGACACTGGAAACAGGACAGCACCTGGTTAGGTGCGGCGAGGCGCCTCATGACTTCGAAGCACACGTCACGCTAGCGGCCGGCCAAACTCGAGAAGTCACCTGCTATTTCACAAGTAAAATCAACGTCGTGACAACGACGGCGGATGGTTCGTCGACGTGGGCGAGCATATGGATAGATGGGCAGAATCAGGGCCTTGCGCCCGCCGAACTTGAACTCGCTCCGGGCACGTACAGGATTTCGGTCCAGCGTGACGGCTTCATGGCGCTCGATGAGGAGAAGACGCTCACGCTGAGACCTGGCTTCGAGCCGCAAACCTATCCGCTCTCATTCCGGATCATGAGAGAATGATTGTGCTGCACAATCCATACCTTAATCTAATTGATGATCAGGTCGATATAACGAAGAAGTAGTGAGGCCAGCTTCACTTGACGTCGACAACCGCGACCTTTTTGCTATATCGTATTCTCGATAAAGGAGGAGACATCATGCGGCTGATACGCCTGAATGAGGGCGGCCGGCGCACGGATATGCGTTGCGCTTCCATACTACTTCTCGTGTTCTTGCTTGCCCCATCGTTCCACGTCCTCGCCCAGGATGCAGTGTTGGATGACGCCGTTACCAAGTACCAGTCTGCGGATTTCGACGGGGCAATCGAGATCTTCGCAAATCTGGCGGGGGATGATACGGAAGACAAGCAGGTGCGCAAGCAGGCACTGCAGTACCTTGGACGCGCCTACGTCGCGAAGCGGATGGACGATGAGGCGCGCGCGGCCATTCACGACCTGCTTGAGCTGGAGCCTCCGCTCGTCGAACTGGATCCGGACGTGGAGTCCCCACCGTTTATGAATCTTTATTACGATGTCCGACGAGAGTTCGAGGGCGACTACACCGTCGAGCGCCGCGACCCCGGCCTCCGCACCATCGCCATCATCGACTTTAACAACAACTCGATCACCAGCGACCAGGAGCAGATCGAGCCGCTCGGACGAGGGCTGTCATCGCTTATGATCAACCAGCTAAGCGGCTCCACAGACCTCAAAGTCGTCGAGCGCGAGCGCCTGCAATGGCTGCTGGACGAGCTGGATCTACAGAGCGATCGTGAGCGCGTCGACCAGGAAACGGCGGTAAGGGCGGGAAAGATGCTTGGTGCGACCTCCGTACTTCTCGGTGACTTTATGAAGACGGACCGGCGAAGCATGATCATTAATATCCGGGTCGTGAAGGTTGAAACGGGCGAAGTGCTGATGACGGAGCAGGTTCGCGGGCGCCCCGATAGGTTTTACGAAATGGCCGAGGACCTCAGCCTCAAGGTGTCGAAGGGCATCAATGCACATCTCGAGACGACGAATCTCGGTGTTCGAAACGATACGAAGTCGCTCGATGCGATGCTTTCCTACTCCGACGGATTGGCCCTTCTCGAAGAGAAGGACTATCGGGCCGCATATGAGAAATTCCTCGAGGCACTGGAGTATGATCCCGACTACACGAGAGCGCGGTTGAAGGCAGACAGCATCAAGCCCCTGCTGACGTGAGTTTGGTCCGTTGAATTGCCATCGGTTCCCTGTGTCCGACGGCTCTCTCTTCACACAATAGAAATACACCCATCATGCGGATAGCGCCCGCGCTCTGCTCACTACTCGTGGTCGCGCTGTGCTCCTCTTGCGCCGGTCTGCGATTCGGCCAGGATCCTTCCGATTTTACGGATGACATGCGTCGGCTGCAGGAACGAGTCGACACGAATCCTGGAGATGCAGAGGCGTTGAGCGAAATCGGTGTAATCTACCTTCGTACTGCCCGGTACGCGCAAGCCGCCGACTACCTGCAGCAGGCATTTGCAAACGGGGCGGATGATCCAAAAACGCTGCTCCATCTCGGGCTTGCCAGTGAATCGATCGGAAGGCGACAGACCGCCCTGCGACTCTACGAACGGTACACCGACGTGTCGCGATTGTCGCCGTATCGGAAGCCCATGGAAGGCCGATACCGAAACCTCTCGCGGAAAATTGCGCAGGATGAAGTCCGGGCGCAACTCGCTCGCGAGACGGAAATCGGCGGCGAGACATCTCCGCGAATCCTCGCCGTCGTCACGTTCAACTTTCAGGGCGGCGACGACCAGTACGCCCCGCTTGGGCGGGGACTCGCTGAGATGATGACGGTCGATCTGGCGAAAGTGCCGGACCTGCAGCTCGTAGAACGTGTCCGTTTGCAGGTGCTGCTAGACGAGCTCGAGCTGGGCCAGAGCGAAGCCATCGACGCGTCCACCGCGCCTCGAATGGGACGCCTCCTGGGCGCCGGGCGACTGATTGGGGGCAACTTCAGTGTGCTCCAGGGGGATAATCTGAGTGTAGACGCGGCCGTCGTTACCGTCGAGAGTGCGGCTCCTCCAGCCGTTGAAAGTCGGTCGGGCTCCGTCAGAGACATTTTTAGGCTGCAGAAGGAGGTTGCGTTTGCACTCATCGAAGAACTCGGATATACGCTGACTCCTGAGCAGCGTGAGGAAATCGAACGTGAACCGACGCAGAACCTGCAGGCGTTCCTCGCCTATTCGAGGGGGCTGCAGGAGGAGGACGCCGGCAACTTTGAAGCCGCAGCTCAGCATTTCGGGCGTGCACATTTGCTCGACCCGAACTTTGAAGCAGCAGCCGCGCAGCAGGAGACTGCCGAAGGAATGCGCGACGCAGGGGGAACGACAGAAGAGGTGATCGCCCAGGTTGCGCGTCAGGAAATCTTAAGCGAAACGCCGTTCGACCTGGTGCATCAGCGCATCAACACATTGACGGAGAGCGTCGGTGCCAATCTTCTTCCCGGGCAGGACGCACGCAAGCCGTTCACAGAAGCAGCGGGCTCCGGAGCAACGACACTGCCCGATCCACCACCACCGCCACGGGCGCAGTGAGAGATGCGGACGAAACGACATTCTGCGTCCGAGCCGGAGGCCGCCGCACAGTGAATTCCTCACCAGTTATTCCGCTCATATGAAGGCCCTCCCCCAGAAGAGGCTGCTTCGGGCTGCGTGCCGCAAGGCGGTCGCGGCTCGGGCGCTAGGGCGTGTGCTCGCGCTGATGCTCGTCGCCGGCACGTTCGCCGTTGTGGGGGCACTACCGGCACAGGCACAGCAGCCGGACGTACGCCTATCAAGCGATCGACCACCGGCCGTTGTGACGACCGGAGTGTACTACCAGAGATACATCCTCGGCGGCGAACGGCACATCCGTGAGATCAGCTTTCCCATCACCGCAGCCGTACCGATCGGCCGATCCACCGCAATGAGCCTGCGAGCCAGCCCTGCAATGGTTGCCGGGCAGGATCTGACGGCTGTGTCCGGCTTGAGCGATGCCCAGCTTTCGCTTAGCCATGCACGGCGATTCGGCGAAAGCAGCGTCGTCGTGAATCTGGGGCTAAATCTTCCGAGCGGCAAACGAGCTCTCACACAGGAGGAGTTCGAGACCACCGTGCAACTCAGTCGCAATTTCTATGATTTTCGCACACCGACGTTCGGGCAGGGACTGAACGTGTCGCCAGGCATCACGTGGGCCTTTCCGCTGGGAGATCGAATCGTGCTTGGACTCGGAGCTGCATATCAATACAAAGGCGGTTTTAAGCCTATGGAAGGTCTCCATGATAAGTACCACCCAGGCGCAGAAGTGCTGCTCACGGGCGGACTGGACGTGCAGGTCATGCCCGCCGCCGCGATCTCAGGTGACGTAACCTATACCCGCTATGGAACGGATAGGATCGGTGGCGACGACGTCTTCGATGCCGGGGACCAGGTTGTCACGACCATTCAATATCTGCAATACTATGGATTCGATGAAATTCGCGTGATCGGCAGATATCGCAGTCGGGGAAAAGGAAGCCTCGCTGCGCCCGGGAGGGACCCGGCAGCGGCTCTTCAGACGCTGGCAGACCAGCTCGACCTGTATGCATCCTATCGCATGGAGACGAGTGCTTCCACATCGATCGGATTGCACGGCGGGATCTATTATTTCGGCGCTTCGGACGTGTTTTCATCTAAACTGATCTTTAACCTCGGTGCCTCACCCGAGATGTCGCTTTCTAGTAGTGTGAGCCTCTGGACGCGGTTTAGCGTGCGTCTCGGAAATTTTGCCGGAATGCAGGCAGGCACGGGCCTGGCGGTCAATATCTAGATCAAGAAACGTATGATACTTCTAGTGTTGGTCTGTTTGGCCGTAGTGGCGGGTCCATTCGCTGAGGGGGAGCGTTCGGGGCGCCTGTTGGACGTCGTGACCGCATCCACCGCACAGGCGCATTCGGCGCTCCCAGGCAGCGCGGCAGTAGCCGAGGCGAACCGTCAGGACGGCCCATGGCCGGGGTTTCGACAAAATGCGGCCCACACGGGGCAGAGTCGTGAGTCCGGTCCACGGCACCCGCTGAGCGCCTGGACGTTTGACACGGGCGGCTCGACTTACTCGTCGCCGGCAATCGGAGCGGACGGAACGGTCTATATCGGCTCTGCCGACAGCGTGTACGCCGTGGCAGAGAATGGGCAGCGCAGATGGGCTGTACCGATCGATGGATACGCCATTTCATCACCCGCCATCGGATCGGACGGGACCGTTTACATCGGTTCTCGCGATCGCAAACTGTATGCCCTGCAGGCGCGCGACGGGCAGCACAAGTGGGAGCCCTTCGAAGCCGGCGATGAGATCTGGTCGTCACCCGCTATCGACGAAGACGGTACCATCTACGTCGCCTCTTTCGACGGGAATCTCTACGCGATCGACCCGACCACAGGCAGTCCGCGATGGGCGTTCACCATCGGGAGCGAGATTGCTTCGTCCCCGGCCATCGGACGGGATGGGACGATTTATGTTGGGGCGCTGGATGAGCGGCTGTATGCGATCAATCAGGACGGTTCGCTGCGGTGGTCATTCACGACGGGGGCAGGCGTCGTCTCGTCGCCTGCGATAGGTGTGGATGGAACGGTCTACGTCGGATCGCTCGACGGAAATCTTTACGCTGTCGGACCTGATGGAGACGAGCTGTGGGAAACGCCGTTCGCTACGAACGATAGGATCGTCTCCTCGCCCGCCCTGGGCGCGAACGGGACGATCTACGTCGGCTCACTGGATGGAAGTCTATACGCAGTTCAGGCGAATGGAACAAGCCTTTGGACCTTTCAGGCTGATGCACGGATTCTGTCGTCGCCAGCCGTAGGTGCACAGGGCGTTATCTACTTCGCGTCCGACGGCGGCCGCTTGTATGCGCTGAATCCAGACGGGACGGACCGCTGGATGCTTCCCCTGCCTGGCCGCATCTGGTCATCGCCGGCAATCGGTTACGACAGACGGATCTACATCGCATCGACAGATGATGAGCCGTTCACGGGGCGGTTACATGCGATCCACTCTGCGGCGTTTCAGGTGTCCTTTCCGACGGATCCCGTCGACGGCTCCGAACAGGTCGTGCAGGCATCGAAGCCGGACGACTTCGTGCCGAGCAGCGGGCGTCTATTCTACAAACCCGGCGGTATGGGAGCATTCAGTCAACCGGTATCCTTGCGTCCCGCAGGCGATGGCTTCGAGGCCGAAATACCGGCCCAGGACGTTACCCTGCGAGGGCTCGAGTACTATGTCGAACTCACCGACGGCCGTGCCACCGCGACGTATCCGCCAGTCGATCCACAAGACCGCCCCGCCTTTCAATCGGTTGGAATCGGGGAGAGCGTGACGGCAGACAACGTCCTCCCAGACTCCAGATATGCCATGATATCGGTGCCGTTGTCCCTCGAGAATCCGAGTGTGCAGAGCGTGCTGGAGGACGATTACGGTCCCTATGTGCCGGCGCGCTGGCGCCTCATGCGCTGGGAGAATGGCCGCTACCAGGAGTATCCTGATCTGGAGGCCCGCTTCACGCCGGGCACGGCGTTTTTCGTGGCCGTGGGCAATGCCACTGCATTCGACGTTGATGAAGGCCAGTCCGTCGATCTCTCGACTCCTTATCGAATCACCCTTCAGCCCGGCTGGAACCAGATCGCGAATCCGTTCGCGTTTCCGGTGGCCCTGAGCACCATCGAACGCAACAGGAGTGCCGTCGAGGCGGTCGCGTACTGGAACGGCTCGGAGATGTGCCAGGAGCCTTCGTGCATCGACGTCTGGGAGCCGTGGAAAGGCTATTTCGTGCTGAACACGTCGGAAGAGGCCCTGCCCATCTTCGTCCCACCGAACGCGGTAGAGTCTGCTGGTTCGGCCGACAAAAATAATGCAGTGTCACCGATCGTTAGTGGACCGTACGTCCGGCTCGTCGCACGCGTCGCCGGATCGTTGCTGCAGGATTCTCAAAACTGGGTCGGCTTTCGCACGAGGACATCCGAAGCCGCTGAATCAAACATCCGGGAAGCGCCGCCATTCGGAGAGCACGTGCGGCTCTCGATTATAGATGGGGCGGAACAGTACGCCGGCCTTTTCCGGCCGCTGAATGAGGAAGGTGCAGAGTGGGATCTGGAGTTACGCCTGACGGTCGAAGGCATCCGAGATGTTGATGTCGCAGTGATCGAGGAGGAGGCTTTGCCTGACGACTTCCAGACGTATGTTGTCGACCGTGACGTGGGTGAGGTCATCCCCCTGGTCGGAGGCCGATTTACGGTCACTGCAGTGGGGAATGATGATGTTCGGAGATTGAGGCTCGTGATAGGTACGGAAACCTTCGGTGAAGCCGTGATCGGTGACACGCCCGACCGTCCGCACACTCTCGCACTCGATCAGAATTATCCGAACCCCTTCAATCCCGTAACAGTCATTCGATATCAGACCGCTCAACGTAGTCATGTCGAGCTGTCCGTTTTTGACGTCACGGGGCGCCATGTGCGAACGCTGGTTTCGGATGTGCTGGAAGCCGGACATCATTCGGCCGACTGGAATGGGCTAAACGATGCAGGGGAGCCCGTCGCCAGTGGTGTGTACCTGTATCGAATAAAATCCGACACGTCCACGATCTCGAAGAAGATGCTGCTGCTCCGGTGATGATTGCCATACAGCCGTCGCCGACGGTAAATAGAATGAAGTGCGCGTGCATGCGTCAGCTGCTTTGCCTGGCACTGCTCGTCGGCCTCCTCGGTACCGTCTCGCTGGCGCGAGCCCAGGAGTTCAGTGAATCCGTCGCGCGGGTCGGAGAGGAATACGCGCGAGGCTATGTGGCACCTCTGGTGGATGTAATCGGGGCGAATTTCAATTCCGGACTCGTGCCTGCTGTGAGCCTCGGTTCGAGGACTAACGAGGTTAACGTGTATTTTGGAATCAAAGCTTTCGGTGCATTCGTGCCGGCGAGCGACAGGAGATTCGATGCTTCGTTCGTAAATGATGTCCCCCTCAGCCATCGACTCGGCTCGGAAATTATCGAGATGAACGTGCCGGCAAATGTCACCGTCGAACAGGCGCCCACCTTCTTTGGGGAGTCCGAACCGGGTGAAATGACGATACGAATCGATCAAGACACGACATTCACCTATCTCGGCCTGATCCTACCGGTCGCGTTCGATACGACGTTCACACTAGAAGGAATTGGCGGGATATGGGACCATGGTACGGCCCCGTTCTTAGTCCCGGAAGTGGTGATGGGAACGCTGCTGGGGACGAGCATCATGGTGCGGTGGGTGCCGGAAATCAGTGTGCAAAACTCCGAAAGCATCGGTCTGTTTGGATTCGGCGTGCAGCACCGTCTGAACCCCTATTTGCCCACCCTTCCATTCGATCTCGGTGTACAGGCGGTGTGGCAGCGTGCCGGCGCCGACGATGATCAGGACCAACAGGTCGTACGCATATCCACGTTTGCGGCGAACGTGCACGCAGGAAAGCGCTTTGGTCCCATCGGAGTGTACGGGGCATTGCAATCCGAGCAGTCGACGGTTAAAGTGCGATATGAATATACGCCAACAGGCTTCGACCGGGACGCGGAACCGATTCCGGTACGCTTGAATATGGCCGGCGTAAACAAGATGAGAATTATTCTCGGATCCGATCTGAAGCTTGGCCCGGTCCATGCGAACGCGGACTTCAGCGTCGGCCGGATGAACACGATCTCAGTGGGTCTGGGGTTTGCGTACTGAGGCTAAGTAGCCTAATAACGACGACACGAATCGGGGGGCGGCGCCGAGTCGACAATGCAATTACAGTTACCGAGAGAATCGTCAAAATGAGTCAATCCGATGCCGAACGCGGCGGATCTGTACGTGGGCCGCATCAGGGGCAGCCGGTTGCCACAACAGGTGCGCCGCTCGGCGATGCGAGGGCCGCGGTCATCCTCGTTCATGGACGCGGCGCGACCGCTGAGAGTATTCTTCAGTTGGCGGATGCGTTCGCGTTAGCGGATGTCGCCTACCTGGCACCACAGGCCGCGGGCAATGCGTGGTATCCCTTTAGCTTTCTCGCGCCTATCGAGCAGAATGAGCCGGGGATCAGCTCGGGTATCGAGATGATCGATGAGGTGCGTAGGCGGATCGAGGCCGCGGGAATTCCTGCGGACAGGACCGTCGTGCTTGGATTCTCGCAGGGCGCGTGTCTCGGGCTCGAGTATGCAGCCCGTCATCCGCGCCGATACGGAGGAGTGGTGGCGTATAGTGGAGGATTGATAGGGACAGGCAAACGAACCGGTGCGGAGCCGCCCGACGACAAAACCTTCGAATATGATGGATCTCTCGACGGAACGCCCGTCTTCCTCGGGTGCAGTGATGTGGATATGCATATTCCTGTCGAACGCGTCCACAAATCTGCAGACGTGATGAATCAGCTCGGCGCGGATGTCACCGAGCGAATATACGAGGGCATGGGTCACACGATCATTGAAGACGAGCTGGCGTTTGCGCGAAGCCTCCTCGTCCGTCTCGCGGAAAGAACAGGTTCATGAAACTCGCACACGTCTCTACCTCTACTACGGTAGCGGCCGTTCGCAATTCGAGGATCGTCGGATCGAGTTGGTGAACAAGACGTCACGCCGGTCGATTCTCGTTACGCTCGAGTAAAGCGGCAAGTCGATGATCGTGAATCTGCCTATTGTGTAAGAGAATGCTGGAAGATCGCCGGCACGGTCGACATGGCCTGAATTAAGCGAATCGTCCTCTCGGAGATGAACTGATGAAGAAATACATCATAGCTGCCGTTCTGCTGGGCATCATCGCACTATTGACATGGCTCGTCTGGGTTGAGACAAAAATTCTCTTGATCACGCTCGGGCTGCTGATTGTCTGCCTTGCCGCACTCTATTTCGTGATCCGAAAGATGTAATCATCCTGCCGCCTGTCACACATGAGCGGCACGTTAACTTGGAGACATATGAAGTACGATCAGGTTGGCGTAATACCTTATCGCAGAGACTCCGGTCACGTCTACGTTCTTCTCATTACCTCGCGGAGCCGTGGACGCTGGATCGTTCCGAAGGGAAACATCGAGCAGGAGCTGGGACCGCGAGGTTCTGCCCACTCGGAGGCTCTTGAGGAAGCAGGCGTCGAAGGTTGGCTGGAACGCCCGGCGCTCGGAGTGTACCAGCACGGCAAACGTCCGGAGAAGACCGTAAAGGTGTTCCTTATGTCCGTCGATCATGAGCACGATGAGTGGCAAGAATCGGATGAGCGTTCGAGGCAGTGGCTTCTGCTAGACGATGCTCGCGAAATCGTCGATGAATCCGGTTTGCGCCGACTACTCGAGGTGGCGGCCATTCGCCTTCAGGCATCTGTAACTGCGCCGGACGCCGGCGACACATCCTGACATGCCTGCCTTTCTGAAGTTTGCACCGCTGTTGATATGTCTGGCAGCCTGCACGTCTGACGAATGTCTGCCGGAACCGGCGAGCGACACGACCCCGCCGCTGCTTCGGGTAGTCGTGCGTCACACGCCCCCCGGAGGAGCGTCGGAGGTCACACGAGAAATCACGGCCGATGATTCAGTCTCGACGACGGTTGCGGCAGATCGCCTCCAGCCGGTCCGCGTTGACTTTGTAGCGGCAGACTCTGCAGGCCTGCGAAGACTCCATCCCTCAGTAGCTGTTCAACGTACCGTCGGGATCGGCGTCGATCGACAGTACGCTCCGACTGATCCTATAGCTGCATCGTGTCCGGTTTCCGACCTTCGAAGCGTATACGAGGCGCACACGTCCGGGGAACCCCGCGTGCTGATCGTTTCCGCGCTTGCCGAGAACTGGATCGGTCTCCGGACCACCGTCCAACCTCTATCAATTCAGATGAAGTAGGGACGAGTCACAGAGCTGGCGAAATTGTTACATTCGTCGCCGGCAGTCGTCGAGCGGGCTGTCGTCAGGGCAGGATACGGACGAAAGAGTCTACCTGGTGCATCCAAAAGACTCGTGAGGATCTTGTTTCCTCGAAACACACTCGACCCCAACTCTTACAAAATTACAACTCGGATGCTGGTTGCCTACGCCCTTTCACAAAGATTACGCGAACCATGCCTAAGCGAAAGAACGAAGAAGCCGACTTGCGGCGTCGATATCCGCTCTATCTGGAGATCGGATTTATCGTCGTTCTCGGACTGCTGATTATCGCGTTCCGCGTCGATTGGAATCCCCCGAACGATTCCGATTTCGATGTTCAGGAGCAGGAGCAGATAGACATTGAGGAGGTCCGGCCAACCCAACAGCAGGAGACCCCTCCGCCGCCTCCGAAGCCGCCGGTGCCCGTCGAGGTGCCGAATGATGAAGAGCTGATGGACGAGGAGTTAGATCTCGACGCATCGCTCGATATCGATGAGCCCGTCGAGAGCTCACCTCCGCCGCCTGAGCCTGAAGAGGAAGAGGAAGAGGAGCCGGAAGTCTTTGTTGTAGTTGAGGAGATGCCCGAGCTGATTGGCGGCCTTGCTGCGCTGCAGCAGCAAATAAACTATCCGGAGATGGCGAAGAAGGCGGGAGTCGAGGGACGCGTGATTGTCCAGTTCGTCGTCGATGAGGAAGGTCGAGTCCTCGATCCACAAGTCGTGCGAGGCCTGGGCGCCGGGCTGGACGAGGAAGCTGTCCGCGCCGTACAGCAGGCTGAATTTACGCCAGGCCAGCAAAGAGGTCAGGCGGTGAGGGTGAGAATGTCCCTCCCGATTACCTTCCGCCTGCGATAAGCGGATCGATCTCTGTTGAATGCAAAAAAAGACCCTCCAGCCCGGTCGAATCGGGTTGGAGGGTTCTTTTATATGTCTACGTTATCGGCTCTTCCCGTACGGGGGGTCTCCTCGATAATTCGTCCAGATCAGGCATTCTCGCCTGAATCTCCGCTCGACGGTTTTTTCTCTTGATGCTCGAGCACATTGTCGACGAGGCCGTAGTCTTTGGCTTCTTGAGCGCTAAGCCAGTAATCTCGGTCGGCGTCGTTTTCTATCTGCTCCGTCGACTTATTCGTGTGCTTGGCCAGGATCTCGTAAAGCCGCGTCTTGAGCCAGATAATCTCGCGTGCCTGGATTTCGATATCTGAGGCCTGCCCCTGCGCTCCACCAAGTGGCTGGTGCAGCATGATCCTCGAGTTTGGCAGCGCCGCGCGCTTGCCGGCTGCCCCAGCTGTAAGCAGCACGGATCCCATCGATGCCGCGAGGCCTACGCAAATCGTCGCCACTGGGCTCGATACCCACTGCATGGTGTCATACACGGCCAGGCCGCTGTAGATGACTCCACCTGGTGAATTGATGTACATGTTGATGTCCCGATCGGCATCCTCACTGGCGAGATACAGCAACTGGGCGACGGCCAGATTCGCGATCTGATCGTTTATCGGCGTGCCGACGATCACAATACGCTCTTTGAGAAGCCGGCTGAAAATATCATACGCGCGCTCACCTCTCGTCGTCTGCTCCACGACCATAGGTACGAGCGCACCGATGGACTGCCCCTGAAAAGGACCACTGTAGATGCTGCTCGGTACCGAGATTCCCTTGCTGTATTGAATGAAGTCTTCGACCATAGCTTTTGGATGTCTTCCGGAGTATTTACGGGAGATCCGCGGTGTTCTCGACAGAACCGCGGTGCAGTGGGGATTGGAGCGCCTCTCGCGCAGGCCCAAAAACAACCGTTCTAATCGGCACTCGTTCTGAGCGGTCAGGGCGATGGCTCCTACCGTGCCTGAGCGAGCGTAGTTCCTCCGGTTTCGCCCGCCGCCGTCTCATCAGCCTGCCGCGACGCCATCTCTTCCTCGAACGCATCGACATCCTTGCCGACCACGTTGAACTGCTCTGTCAGCGCGTCGAAAGCTTTCCGGCTCAGCACCTGCTGCTCGACACGATCGAGCATGTTCATGCTCTCATAGTATTGGCGGAGAATAGCCGGAGACAGCTGCTCGTTTTGAGCGGCTGCTGTCTCGAAGTATTCCTCTAAATCCTCATCGCTCACTTCGAGTCCTTCACGTTCGATAAAGGCATCTCGAATCAGCATCCACTTCGCCTGCTTCTCCGCCTCACCGCGATTTGCTTCGCGGAACGCAGTCGCATCGAAGTTGTCCGGAAGCTTATCCTCATTTTGACGTTTCACATCCTCGATAAACGAGTCTAAAAACAGCTCGACGGCGGACTGGGGGACGGGAAGACTGTGCAGTTCGAGCATCTTCTCTACAATTCGTCCGTCTAGTAGCTCCTGGGAGCGCTGCTGCCATGCTTCCTCTAGATTCTTGCGAAGATCCGCTCGCAGCTCTTCAACGCTTACAAACTGATCCTTTGATACCTCTCCAACGAACGCATCATCGAGTTCGGGGAGTTCGCGGCGTTTTGTATCCTTGATCGTGACCTTGTACCGATGTGTATGCACGTGATCTCCCTCGCCGTGGGGTAGATCCACGAGGAACGAATCTCCTGTCTTTCGTCCCAGGAGCCCATTGCGCAGCTCATCATGCAGCCGTTCGTCGTCCATGAAGAACGTCACATCCTCCTCCTTCTCACCGATGATCGGCGTATTGGACTCCTCATCCACTCTCTGGAGATCCAAAATCACCTGAAACTCGTCCGTGATCTCGCCGTCCTCAACCGGTACGAGATCGGCATGATCGGCACGAATGCGCTCGAGCTGCTTATCCACATCCTCATCAGTGATCTCCCGCTCGAGGCGCGAAATCTGCTCGTCGGATAAATCCTTCAATTCCACTTCGGGGCGAACGCCGAACTGAATGACCGCCCGCAGATCACCGTCCAGTTCATAATCGAGCTCCGTGAGTTGCGGCTGCCCGATAACGTCGTACTCGTCGGACGTCAGGATCTCTTCCTGGAACGTCTCCTGCACTTTTTTCTCCGCAATGCCGTACGCGAGGGCTTTTCCGTGCAGCTTCTTTACCAGATTGAGAGGCACTTTGCCGGGCCGAAACCCCTTGAGTTGCGTCTGCGCCCGCTGCTGCCGAATGGCGTTCTTGATGTCCGTCTCGAGATCGCTCGCCTCTGCGGTGATCTCGAGCTCGTACTCGACGGGACTGGTCTGATTTACGGTCGTATTCATTTTCGGATGATGTATCTACGTCTCGAGCGGGTCGCGATGGGATATGCCTGGAGATCCAAACCCCGCCATCGATCTGGAATGAGGTATCGGATTCCCTAAAAGGCGCCGCTATAACGCAGGCCGTGAAGAAAAGATCAGGCGACCGGCCACACGGGGTGATCATGCGCCAGCTCAGAAGTCCAGACCGACCGAGAAATACGTCGTTCGGTCGCCAAAGCGCTGCCCGTCATACGGCCACGCAAAATCGACGCGCACAGGATACCCGAGAAGAATGGTGCGAAGCCCGAACCCTGCACCGACGAGCAGGTCGTCGAACACACGGTCCCCATCCGCATCGTCGGTAAAGAAATTGAACCGCTTATCCAGGCCTTTTCCGCCCCAGATTCCACCGGCATCCAGGAAAGCGCTCCCCTGAATGTTGTAAAGAGGAATGAGCGGAATCGGACCGGGCAGGACCGCCGCGACGAGCGGGAATCGAAACTCGGCGTTGAACAGGCCGAAATGTGAACCGTTCTGCGCGTTGATCTCGTATCCGCGAAGCGGTAGAACCGGCGTCGCGAAGATAAAGTCCGTGATGTCCTCTATGGGAAAGCCGTTGGCGTCGTCGAAATGCCGGTTGATCCAGTTCTGGACACCCGAGCTGTAAAACAATTGCTGCCCGGAGCCCACCGACGTTCCACCGGAAAGACGAAACGCAAACGAATACATGTTGCGAGCAAATCCGACGTACGCTCGCGTATCTGCCAGGAGCGTCGCAAACTGTAAATCTCTGCCCCCGATCAGACCCGGCGAGCCGGAAACGCTCACCGCAAGCCTGCTGCCCCCGACCGGATACAGAAGCCCCGGTGTCGTGACATCCTTGGTGAATGTCAGCGATGGATGCAGCAGCGTACGCGTCATCGGCTCTACGGTCGGGTCGCTGATGTCTGCCTGACTCACGCCCATGAGGGACAGGCCTGCATCGAGCCGCCTAAATTTGTCGAGTGGATAGCTCGCCGTGATGCTGGACCCGTACTGACGATAGCGATAGTACGTTAAGCGTTGATAGTCCGGGAGGAGCCGGGAGACGTGGTGTCCCTGAACACCCCAGTCGATACGGTTCGGAAGATAATTGTACGCGAGGATGTAATCCGAATTTCGAAGATCGATGAGCAGATTCGTAGCGACGAAGATCTGATGATTGCCCAGCATATCACTGAACATCATCTGTGTCACGCCCTGCACTCCGTACAACGCGTCGTAGCCCGCCGTCCCATAGACTACGTCCGGCGAAAAGGTGAGCTTATACTTCCGCGGCTTGTAGTCACCGTCTTCATCCATATTGTCTGGCGGCTCGAAACGGTTGACGACCGGATCGGGCTCGTCTTCCACCGCCTCGTCGAAGGAGTCGCTGAATACGTAATTGCGGAAATCGACGCGAACACCGCCGTAGACCGATGAGTCTTCCTCCGCCTCCGCTAAATTCTCGGAATCGGCCGGATCCGAGGAGAACTCCTCTTCACTCTCCGGCTCTTCAGAATCGGCACTGGGCTCCGTAAGTGCAGTACGGCTCGCCAGAAGCGTCTGCCGGCGACCCGGCGTATACGCATAGGCAACGCCGTCCGTCGCATCACGCAGCAGTGGGTTGTTCTGCAGCAGCGAGTTCTGCGCAAGTGCCACCGCGGGTGCGGGCTGCGTAGTTTCCTGCATGACACGCTGCGCCCAGACGGTTGGTGTCAGCTCATCGCGATCCAGCCTGCGATCGAACGGGGACTTCATCATGAATATCGACGGCGTGCCCTCCTTCAAACTCACGAGCGCCGCCTTCTGTGCGTCGGCGGACAGCGACACCTGTATGATGCCGCGCGAAACATCCGTCAGCGGTCGAACTGCTCCACCGGTCAACTCCTTCTCATACAGATTGTAGATACCGTTCCGATCGGAAATGAAGAGCACCTTGTCGCCGGATGGCGCAAACTTCGCACTTCGATCGTCCCAGAGTTCATCGAACGTCAAACGTTCGACGCGCGACTCACCGAGACGAAGTAGGTATACATCGTCCTGACTGAAGTCGTAGTCTATCATTTGAAAGTTCTCTTCATGGAACCGACCGAGATCCGTGTGAGACCCGCGATCGCTGTGAAAGAGAAGGTAGCTGCCGTCCGGACTCCATGACGGCTCGTGGTCGCTGAAAATATCGCCCGTGTAGTTGATCGTTTCGTGCGTCTCCAGGCTCAATACGTAGATGTCGCTCTGCGCATTCATCGATGCCTCGAACGCCAGCTTGTCGCCCGCCGGGCTCCAGGAAATGGATATAATCTGATCTACGTCGGGTACGCGATAGTGAACCGTCTCCTTTGTGTCGACATCGATGATGGCGATGGCATCCGACGGGCCGCTCTTTACCGCGACGGCGATCTTCTCACCGTCAGGGCTCCATGTGATGCCGGGTGTCAAGAGCTTCAGACTTTCGAATTCGGTGTTGTTCTGACCCTCGATCAGTTTGCGGATGATCTCCCCGTCGTTCGCATCCGCCAGGTATACGTCGAAGAAGGCGCCGCGCGTCGTGAGAAAGGCGATCTGGTCACCTCTGGGTGACATCGCCGGACTCGTATTGTAGTTGCCCTCGTCGCGCGTGATCAACGCCTTGCCGATCTCGCCGAGGTCCTCTCGCGCGGCCATCTCAGGGAAATGGGCCTCCTTTAATGTCTTCTGCCAGCGTTCGGAGAGCTCTTCCAGCTTGAGTCCGGTCGCCCTGCCGAAGGCTGATTCTATCGAGCGTGTAAGGCGAAGCCGCTGTAGGATTTCGCCGATCTTCTCGCGTCCGTACTGTTCACCGACGTAATCCCAGACACTCTGTCCACCCCGGTACGCGAAATAACCGCTCAGGTAGGGAATGGGCGCCAGATAATCCTCCAGAATGGCGTCCCGGATGTACATGTCGGAGTTGCTGTCCCACCCGAGAGCCGAGTATTCAGCGAGCCCTTCGTTGAACCAGAGGGGAATCCGAAGCTGAATGTTGTTCTGGATGATCGACTGGATGGAGCCGCCGTAGAACATGTCGTTGATCACGGCATGAACCAGCTCGTGATGAACGACTCGTCGATAATCGCGGTAGTCGCCGGTGAACGGAATCGCGACCCGATTTTTGAACAGCTCGGTGACGCCGCCGATGCCCTCGGAATAGGTCGGCAGCTCGACCGCGTTCGTAACGGCGAAGTCGTTGTGACTCTGGTAGACGATCAGCGGGATGCGATCCGAGATCTCGTGCTGGAAGAGCTCCGAAATATGCTCGTACGCATCCTCCGCAGCCTTGGCGGTAAAGTCTGCCAGATAATACCCGCCGTCGTAATAGTATACGTCGAAGTGCTTCGACTGAACGAATTGCCAATCGTGCGCATCGTAGTGAACCTTGTTTTTGCCGTAGCGGAAGTACTGGGCCGACGCTTCCGTGAACGGAAGCGATGAAAACAAGACGGCGGCACCAAGAACTACGGCGTACCGAGCGATGCTTGCAAAAGGCATGTCTCCATGGGGTAAACTGGAGAAACTACACAACGCTTTCGAAGTGGGAAAACTCAGTAAACTCAAAAGCTTATGATTCAAACGGCCGTGACGTAGCAGGTTCCGATCAGCCCCGGGCAAAAACGTAGATCCAGTGAGCATACATGTCGCAGCTCATCGCAGCAAATGTCACTGATAGGCAAACCAGCGGATCAAGTCTCTGAGCGTCGGTCGCTTGCCGTACATCAATATTCCGACACGGTAAATGCGGCTGCTCACCCACACGGCACCCACGAAGGCGCCGCACAACAGCAGAAACGACGCGAGCACCTGCCAGAACGGCACGGCCGTGACCGCCACACGAACGATCATCAGAATCGGCGAGAAGAACGGCACGAGCGACAGTACGACCGAAACCGTCGAGTTTGGGCTCTCCACCACGACGGTGATGAACAAGATCGGGATGATGATCAGTACGGTGAGCGGCAGCATGAGGCCCTGCGCATCCTGCTGATGTTCGACGGTCGATCCGACCGCCGCGAAGAGGCTCGCGTAGAGGAGATAGCCTCCGAAAAAGAACAGCAGAAACCAGACGAAGAGCGCCGGATCGAGCGTCGGCAGCGCAAAATCCGCCGCGGCCAAAAGCTCTTCCTGTCCGGCGCCGCTCGCCAGATCAAAATCCGCCGGATCCAGGAAAAGCGATATGATGCCTCCCGCCGACATCGTGATCACCATTAGAATGGCCGCCCACGCAGCCATCTGCAATAGTCCCATCGCGCCGATGCCCAGGACCTTGCCCATGAGCAGCTCGAAAGGTCGTACCGACGAGACGATGATCTCCAGCACGCGGCTTTGTTTCTCCTCCATGACGCCGTGCATCACGTACGCGCCGTAGATGAACATGGCCCCGTACATGAAGAATCCCATAACGACGCCCAACAGGCTGGATGCAGCCGTCGCATCAGCCTGTTCGCCTTCGTCGGTGATCTTTACGAGCCGGACCTCCGGCTTGGACCGCAGCAGTTCGACGACCTCGGGCGGAGCAGTTGTACCCTCCAATCTGTATTCATCCAGAACCGAATCCAGCACATTTTGAAGTTCCATCTCGAGGGTAAGGCCGCCCCCCTCGACGGAGTAGTAGGTGGCGCGGCCCTCGCCCTGGAGCAAGCTCGCTGGAAGAACGACGTAGCCGTCGATTTCACCCTCCTCCAGCGCCGTTCGAACCGCACCCGCACCGGCGTCACCCGGAACGAACCGGATGCGCTCAGTGGATACGTCCACGAGATCGCCCGTAAGGACATTCGTCTGATCCAGTACGGCAATCGTCCGTGCACGGCTTTCCGACGCCAGATATCCAACGAAACCAGGAACGACCATGAGACCGATCAGGAAGACCGGACCGGCGAGCGTCATGATGATGAACCACTTCGACCGCACACGCCGGCTGAATTCGGATTTCAGTACCGTCCAGATCTTTGACGTCATAGGGAACGATCCCTCCCCACGACATCCACAAAAATCTCGTGCAGCGGCGGCTCGACGAGTTCGAACCGCGAAATCTCATTCATCCGCGACACCGATCGTTCGAGAATGCCCTTCGAAGACGTGCCGTCGAGCAGTTTCAGTTCCATGCGCGCGTGGGAGCGAGAGATTACCTTCACGAGCCCCTCACGCTCGAGTTCATCGGCCAGCGAGGCGTCACCGTCAAACTCGATGATCACGGTGTTGCGGCCGTACTGCCGCTTGATGTCTCGAAGCGCACCCTGCAGGACGATCCGACCGCCCGCAACGAGGCAGATGTCGTCGCAGAGTTGCTCGACCTGCTCCATTCGGTGCGAGGCGAACAGGATGCAACGACCGTCATCGCGAAGACTCCAGATAACCTCCCGCAGCAGCTCGGCATTGATCGGATCCAGCCCGCCGAACGGCTCGTCGAGAATGAGCAGCGACGGCTCGTGCATGATCGTCGCGATAAACTGCACCTTCTGCTGCATGCCCTTCGACAGCTCTTCCGTCCGTCGATCGACCCATCCGGACGCGCCGAATCGATCCAGCCACATCCGCAGCCCTTCGCCGGCCGCCTGCGCGCTCATGCCCTTGAGTTCCGCCAGATAGAGCAACTGCTCGCCCACCTTCATCTTCTTGTAAAGCCCGCGCTCTTCCGGGAGATACCCCATGCGCTCCTGGCTCCACCGTCCGACCTTGCGACCCTCGTACAGAATCCGGCCCTCATCAGGGGTCGTGATATCTGTGATCATGCGGATGGTCGACGTCTTGCCCGCGCCGTTCGGACCCAGCAGGCCCAGAATACGCCCCGGCCCGGCGTCGAAAGTGACGTGATCCACGGCCGTAAGCTGACCGTATCGTTTGACGACGTTCTCGACCGAGAGAAGACCCATACGGAAAGTTACGGCGTCGCGGACGAACGAAGCGTCAAAGTAGCGCGAGCTTGTTCTGGGGGATGGGAATAAGGTACTGACGCTCGAAGACGTCTTCGTGCACGCCGAACTCACCCGTTCCACGGAAATCTACGGCGACGAACGATCCGACGACACGCTTTACCTCACCTATACCGTAGTACAGGGGCTGCGGGCCGTAATAGACCAGCTGTCCGCTGCTGAAGTCCTTCTTGTTCCGTGCTCTCCGGTGAAACGCCGGAATCACGGGAAGTAATTCAAGACGATATGAAAGTGACCTCTTGCTCACGAATCGTTCGAGTACGCTCCTTCTCTGTGCGATGCGCTTCAACGCGGCGTGGCCGACGGTGATTCGGTCTCCCTGCATTCTCACGAGGGGCGACGGTATGTGGTTCAACGAGACGGCCTCGCAATTCAAGAACAATGATAAAGTATACGGCAAGATACGCGCGGCATCATCTCCCGCCAAGACGTTTCAATCACGTATTCTTACCCTAAATGGGCGATTCTTTCGTGGTTCTTGGCCGGAGCAGGTTGGTTCTGGATAGTGGGATCGCTATACTATCCGCAGCCGATCGATGCAAGCCAGGCAGCAGTAGCCATACATCTTTAGCTGCCGGATCTCATCCCCATATCTGGTCAATATCTTGTCAGACAAGCAGTCAAACGCACGTGAGTTCAACAGAATTCTCGAGAAAAATGGTTGACCGGCAGGTTGGCCGCAATGCGGAGCTTTTCGCCGGATCTATCTCTCAGATGGAGTCCGCCGAGTCGCGATATCCGTATCTGCGCATCCTCATCAGCATTATCGAGCAGGCCCACCCTGAATGGAACCAGGCCCCTCAGAAAGACGAGCAGATCGCCGCCCTCATAGCCAAGATGGCGAGCGACCTGAACGTGAGTGAAGTCGCCGATGTCGTGCGGGTACGTGACGAGGAGCGGGGATACTTCTACGACTGAGCTACGATCCGCATCACCTTTGCTGGGATGCGGCATCCTCTAGTAGAATTCGAGTCTAGTAGATCCCGACGCGCGCGACGCTATTCCCGGTCTGACGTTACGAATCGACGCGACCGGGATTTGAGCGGATGAAACTCTCCCAGCTTTTATTCTTGGGAGACGCATTATGAGCCAGTCGGTGGGCATGGCAGAGGCCGACCGCCAGTGCATCGGATGCATCGAGCAGCATCTCTTCAGACTCGTCGCTCACATTCAGCAGCGCGCGAACCATGTACCAGACCTGCTGCTTCGTGGCGTTGCCTCGTCCGGTCACAGACTTTTTCACCTCCTTCGGCGTGTATTCCGAAACGGGGATCTGCCGATTCAGCACCGCCATCATAACAGCAGCCTGCGCGCGTCCGAGCTTTAGCATCGACTGCGGATTTCGACCGTAGATCGGCATCTCGATCGCACACACATCCGGACATACCCGCTTTGTCACCTCCGTAATACGATCATATATCCGCTTCAGCCGGAGCTGATGATCGTCGGTGGTGTCGAGATGTACGACGCCGAATTCCAGCAAATGCTCCGTCGATCCTTCGATCTCGAGGACGCCGTAGCCGGTGTGTCGCGATCCGGGATCGATGCCTAGGACGATCATGGGTCGATGCGGATCATGGTGAAACGTCGCGCGAGACCTTGCCCGAAATGCGATGTCGAAACCTTCAAGCTACGAAACGGATGCGAGCGCCTCACCATTCATTTCGAGCGTCGTGTAGACTGCCTGTACGTCATTCAAATCTTCCAGCTGGTCGATCAACTTCACGACCTTCCGTCCGTCGTTTTCGTCCAGCTCGAGCGTAGTCGTCGGGATGCGCACGAGGTTCGAGTCTTCGACCGCAATGGCGGCCTCCCCGAGAGCCGATTCGACCGATTCATATTGCTCGACGGGCGTCGTGATAACGAACACGTCCTCGTCACGCTGCATGTCTTCCGCTCCGGCATCCGCAACGATCTCGAATAACTCCAGCTCGTCGTTTCCATCCGAGCTGACCACGATCACTCCCTTGCGTTCGAATAGATAGCCGACCGATCCGGATTTTCCGAGGCTTCCGCCGGATTTGCTAAAGAGGTGCCGCAGATCGGCCACGGTCCGATTCGTGTTGTCCGTTAGTGCTTCAACGAAAATCGCAATTCCGCCGGGTGCGTACCCTTCGTAGGTGACCTCCTCGTAATCTTCGCCCTCGATCTCCCCGATTCCTCGCTTGACGGCCCGCTCGATATTGTCTTTTGGCATGTTCTCGCCCTTCGCCTTCTCGATAGCGAGGTAGAGCTTGGCGTTCATCTCGGGATCGCCGCCGCCTTCGCGAGCCGCGACCGTTACGTCACGCGAAAGCCGCGCCCAAATCTTAGACTTGCGCTTATCCGTCTGCGCCTTTTGACGCTTGATCTTCGACCACTTGCTATGACCCGCCATAAATTGACCTGTCCGAGTTTTCGACGTTTCGGAATTGAGAATTCTGAGATATGCCTGTCGCGACATTCAGTTAAAAGCGTGATACCAGTATATTGTATACGGTGTTCTGACCGCAAATCCGGCCACATAATTTTCGTCTGGATATTCTTCCTCCTAGATTGGCTATCTTCGAACGTCGCCGTGACCGCGCGGAGCATGATTCCACCACGCTGTTTTAATGCCAGAGTCGAAACCGAGTACAACACCTTCCGAATCGAGCGAGCAGGATCGTGTTTTCGTGGAGCGAGCTCTCGAGGGCGACGAGTCGGCGTTCCAGTCACTGGTTGAGAAGTACGAAAACGCGCTCTATCATCACATCCGGCGCATCGTGCGGGACCGTGCCGAAATCGACGATCTCGTGCAGGAGTCATTCATCAAGGCGTTCTCCGCCCTCGATTCCTATTCGACGAAGTACGCATTTTCTACCTGGTTGTACAAGATCGCCACGAACCACGGCATCGACTTTCTGCGCAAGCGGAAGCTGCGTACACAGTCGATCGACCAACCCGTCAAGACCCGGGAGGGCGAGATGGATGTCGAACTCCCGGATACCACGTACCGTCCCGATCGCCACATCGTGGAGGATCAGCGCAAGATGTTGATTCAGGAAGCCATCGACGCGCTCCCGCCGAAGTATAACCGTGTTATTGTCCTGCGACATCAGCACGAAAAATCCTACGAAGAGATCGCCAGAGAGCTCGATCTGCCGCTCGGGACGGTAAAGGCGCACATCTTTCGCGCACGAGAGATGCTGAACAAATATCTCAGAGATCGGAGGGGCACGTTTTAGCATCACATGATTGATCGATACGCCCGCCCCGAGATGGCGGAATTATGGAACGAAAAAAGCCAATTTCAGTCCTGGCTGGATGTCGAGCTTGCCGCCTGCGCCGCCTGGTCCGAGCTCGGCGTGATCCCCCGCGAGGACGTCGATCGCCTCTATGAAAAGGCGACATTCGACGTCGGTCGAATCCACGAGATCGAACGCACAACACGGCACGATGTGGTCGCGTTCACCCGAGCCGTCAGCGAATCGCTGGGTGATGAAAAGAAGTGGGTACACTATGGGCTGACCTCGTCGGACGTCGTCGATACCGCGCTGATGGTTCGGCTCAAGAAGGCGAATGAAATCTTGTTGGCAGCGGTCGATCGGATGCTGGACGTTCTCGCAGAAAAGGCGCGGGCGCACAAGCACACGCTGATGATGGGCCGCACGCACGGCGTCCATGCCGAGCCGACGACGTTCGGATTAAAAATGGCGCTATACTACGCCGAAATGGCGCGCAATCGCACTCGCCTCGTTGCTTCGGCGGAGGAGATGCGTGTCGGAAAACTTTCCGGTGCCGTCGGGACGTTCGCACACATTCCGCCCGATGTGGAACGCATTACGTGTGCGCTCCTCGGACTCGAGCCGGCGCCGATCTCCACGCAGGTGCTCCAGCGGGATCGACATGCCAATTATCTGTCCGTACTGGCGTTGATCGGTGCAAGTCTCGAAAAGATGGCCGTGGAAGTGCGCGGTCTTCAAAAGAGCGAAGTCCGCGAAGTCGAGGAGTCCTTCGGCAAAGGGCAGAAGGGCTCGTCGTCCATGCCGCATAAGCGGAATCCCGTCGGCTCGGAGAATGTGACCGGCTGCGCGCGGCTTCTGCGCGGCTACATGGTCGCTGCCTACGAAAACGTGGCGCTGTGGCACGAACGTGACATCTCCCATTCATCCGTCGAGCGCGTCATTATTCCTGATGCAACGACGCTTTTGCACTACGCGCTGGACCGCTTCGCCCGGATAATCAAAAATCTCGTCGTCTATCCGGAAAACATGAAGGCAAATATGGAGCGTACGTTCGGGCTCTACAACAGTCAGCGCCTCCTCATCAAGCTTATCGATACCGGCATGAGCCGTGAATCGGCCTATGACGCTGTGCAGCCGCTCGCGATGCAGGCCTGGGAAGAGGGACGTTCCTTCCGCGATATAGTGGCAAAAGACGAAGAAATTACCTCGCGGCTGAGCATGGAAGAGATCGCCGACGCCTTCGATCCGTCCTATCATCTCGAGAACGTCGGCCACATTTTCAAGCGCGTCGGACTCTAACTCAAGCACGTCGAATCTAGAAGAGCGATCGTACTATCCGTATATTCTTGCTTACGGTGAAAGCGCTTTTTATCGCAACGGTTGAATACCGTCCACGGCAATCCGCGTGTCGCTCATGCATTATCGCGTAGTTTCCTCACTCGTCCTTCTCTGTTGCGCATTTCTTTTCGCGCATTCCGCTATGGCACAGCAGGCCGCATCGGTAAGCGGTCAGGTGATCGATGCATCCGAAAATGTCGAGCTGGCCGGCGCGAACATTGTCCTCGAAGATGCCGAAACGAATGACATGGTCACCGGTGCGGCGACCGATGCAGAAGGTCGTTTCACGATCACCGACTTGGCTCCGGGCCAGTACACACTGGTGATCAGATTCGTCGGCTATCAGGAAGAACGCGTCCCGCTTTCTCTCGATGCCGGAGCCGCTCAGACGGTCGACGTCGCCCTCGAGCCCGTCGGCTTCGACCTAAATACGGTGGTCGTGACGGCGTCGCGCCAGGCGGAAAAAGTGCTCGACGCGCCGGCGTCGATCTCTGTATTGGATGTAGATGAAATTGAATCGGAAGTGGTACCGTCGTCCGCTGCGGTGCTGCGCGACGTCACTGGAGTCGATATGGCGCAAACCGGAATTGATCGCTACGAGATCGTCCTGCGCGGTTTCAATAACGCATTCTCAGGTGCCGCATACGTGCTTACCGACTACCGGCAGGGGGCGATCGCGTCGCTGGGTGTAAATGCCTATCAGATGATGCCGATCACGCAGATTGATCTCGAACGCGTCGAGGTAGTTCGCGGACCTGGATCGGCGCTGTACGGAGCGGGCGTCGACGCCGGCGTAGTGCACTTCATCACCAAGGATCCGTTCACAAGTCCCGGGACGACGATTTCGGTCGGAGGCGGTGAACGCAATTTGTTAATGGGTTCACTGCGGCACGCGGGCGTCCTCAATGAGCGGTTCGGCTATAAGGTCGTCGGTAATTTTACGCGCGCTGACGAATGGCAGTACGAATGTGATTACCTCGGCGATGATGCCGGCCCGACGCCCGACGAGTACTTGCGGTGCGGAAACGAGCTAGACTACATTCAGGTCGGCGGCTTTCGCAGGTCCGCACTACCCGTCGACTACGACAACTGGAAATACAATCTTAATGGAATGCTCGCATACCAGCTGTCGCCGACCACGACGATCACGGCGAACGGCGGCTTTTCGTCCACGAAAAGCATTTTCTTGTCGGGCATCGGGACGCTGCAGTCTGAGGGATTCGGCTACACGTACGGACAGGTGCGGCTGCAGTCCGGCAACTTTTTCGCCCAGGCATATCTGAACGCGAATGATGCCGGCGATTCGTTCGTCTACCGTGAGCTGGCCGTTGAGGAGGTCGTCGACAACTCGATGCTCTTTAACTCGCAGGCACAGTACGATTTTTCACTGGCTGCGGACAAACTCCGCCTGATTGTCGGAGCCGATTTCGAGCGTACTGTTCCCGATACCGAAGGAACGATCAACGGCCGGAATGAGGATGACGATACAATCAATGAGGTGGGAACGTATGCGCAGGCAACGGCCGCGCTCACGCCGAAGCTCGACGCTACGGCGGCGGCGCGTGCGGACTACAATAATGTCTTTGATGAGGTGCAGCTCTCACCACGTGCCGCGCTCGTCTATAGAATGTCGCCAACGCACAGCCTTCGGGCGACGTTCAACCGCGCATTTTCGTCGCCCGGCACCAATTCATTGTTTCTGGACATCAATGCAGGATCGGCCGGCCCGCTGTCGATTCGAGCGAGGGGTGCGTACCAGGGGTTTACGTTTCCTCGCGAACCGAACGGCGACCTGATTGCCTCGAGTCTGATTCCGGCCCGCTTCGGGAGAGAAATAGGCGTCGGAATGCCGCTAGACTTGGTCTATGGTGAAGTCTACAATACAGTCGCAAGTATTCCTCCAGCCCAGCTGCAGGAGATCCTCATTCAGCAGGGAATTGACTTGACGCTCGACGAGATAGGCGGGCTCGTTGCACTGCTCAGTCCGGAAGCCGGAACCGAGGTGAGTGGTCTATCCGAATCGAATCTAGGATTTCTCAATCTGACGACGGAGACCGTAGACCGAACCGCGAACGACGTGATTGATATCGCACCGCTCGAGCAGACGATAAGTCAAACGTACGAGGTCGGGTACAAAGGGCTGTTTAACGATCGGATACTGTTTTCCCTAGACGCCTACTATGTGAGAAAGCGAAATTTTGTCGGTCCGCTGCTCGTCGAATCGCCGTTTGTACTGGCGCCGAACGCCGCAGACGTGATCGAGGATCTACGTGCCGCGATGGCTGCCGGTATCGCCGGCAACGAAACGTTGGCTGATCAGCTCGATCGGCTCGGCATACCCCCCCAGATGGTCGCCGATCTGCTCGCCTCGCTTGCCGCCGAAGACCTTCAATCCGCACTGCCGGGCGAAGGGTCGCCGATTGGAATTGTCCAACCCGTAGAGAATGCGACCCCCGGCGAACTTCTCCTTACGTACCGAAACTTCGGCGAAGTCGACTACTTCGGGATCGATGTATCGTCTCAGCTTGCCGTCAGCGACGAGCTCGACGTGTACGGGAATCTCTCGTGGGTAAATGATACCTTTTTTGATGCCGAGGACCTCGGCGAGGAGGGTACTACGTTGGAGCTGGCGATGAATGCCCCTGACTTAAAGGTCAAAGCAGGTTTCGACTATAGTGTGACGGGAGGAATTCGTTTCGGTGCTGCCCTTCGGCACATCACCGGCTTCAGGGTGCTTAGCGGGCCCTACGAGGGCGACGTACCGGATTACACGCTGCTCGACGTCAATGCAGGATATGATTTGAACGCGTTGGCACCCGGACTCCGCTTCGATGTCACCGTCCTCAACCTATTCGATAATGAGCACCGAGAGTTCATCGGTGCGCCGCAGCTCGGTCGCCTCGCAATGGCGCGGCTGGCGTATACGTTGTAGGCGAATGCGGTTTACTTCGCACTATCTTCACCCCTCGCCTGCGTTGACTAACGGATGACCATTGGCTAGTTTGCCGCGTTGTCTTTAGGCAGTAGCCGGCTCAAGTGCTCGACCGCCTGTATGCCGGCCCGCAGGGACCGAGCAAATGCTCGCGCAGGGGACATCGCCGACATCTTCGAAAACCGACTCTAACGGCATTCGTTATGCTCGCGGATTTTTTGCCGCTGTTCATCATGATAGGCCTCGCCACGCTGATGGCGCTGTCGCTCCTGAAAGGGGCGGAGCTTCTGGGGCCGAAACGAGCCAATCTCGTCAAGCAAGGCGCATACGAGAGCGGCATGGACCCCGTCGGGACCGCACGCGAGCGTTATTCGGTGAAGTTCTACCTCGTTGCGATGATCTTCATCGTATTCGACGTCGAGGTGGTCTTCATGTACCCGTGGGCGGTAAGCTTCCGAGGCTTCATCGAAGAAGGTATCGCCCTGGGCGCTTTGATCGTCGTCGTGTTCTTTATTCTCATCCTTGGAATCGGCCTCCTCTATGACATCAAAAAGGGCGGGCTCGAATTCGATTAACTCCCTTAACCCCTGCACCGCGACGCGCTCGACCGATTCGGCTGCGATCCTTCATTCCATTTCTCGTTGAATTCGATCGCAGACCCTGGACGCTCAGAAACAGGGGAACGCCGTGTCACATACAACCGATGCGCCGTTCGGACAGCGGCGTCGATACGGCGTTGATACGCAATGAACTTACTGGACATAGATTATGGCTCCCGATAATTCCTTCAACGAAGGATTCCTGACGACGCGCGTCGATGCCGTCGTAAACTGGGCCCGGTCGAATTCGCTGATGCCGATGCCCATGGGCCTCTCATGCTGTGCAATCGAGATGATGGCTTTTGCCGGTCCGAAGTACGATGTGGCGAGATTCGGTTCCGAAGCCATGCGATTCTCACCGCGGCAGGCAGACCTCATGATCGTAGCGGGATGGGTATCGTACAAGATGGCCCACGCAATTCGGCGCATATGGGATCAGATGGCGGACCCGAAATGGTGCATGGCCATGGGAGCGTGCGCATCTACGGGCGGCATGCACCGCTGCTACGGCGTGGTGCAGGGATGCGACAACTTTCTGCCCGTCGACATTTATGTAGCCGGCTGCCCCCCGCGTCCGGAATCCGTCATCCACGGCTTGATGGATATTCAAGAGAAGATCCGGAACGAATACTCCGTCACGCGCGATGCTGAACAGGGCGATGGTGCGACCCGTGAGCGCGACGTGTCCCCTCTGGTGACGCCGACGGCGCACTAGTAGAACTGCCCCGATAATCCTGCGCTCTTTCGACCAGCCGCCTATCCGATGCGAAACGACGCCGAAAATGTTGTCCCCAGATTAGAGGGGGAGCAATCGCATCAAACACTCAAGTTTTTCTTCACGCCTGTCGACGAGCCGAAGGCAGACACGCAGAACCCGCATGCGCAGAGCACGACCCACCTTCCGGAGATCGTCGATGCGCTGCGACAGGAGTTCGGAGATGACATTCTCGATCTCGACGAATACGCGGGAGAACAGACCGTTTACGTTCGCCGTGCCCGGATTGCCGACGTCTGTCAATTCCTGAAGGATGAACAGGAATTTGAGTACCTCACCGACGTGGGGGGCGTCGATCGCTTCACCGACGACGAGCGATTCGAAGTGTTTTACAACCTCGTCTCATTTACGAAGCGCAAGCGACTTCGATTGAAGGTACGCGTAGACGAAAATGAACCCAGCGTCCCGACAATCACCTCCGTGTATCGGTCCGCCAATTGGAACGAACGGGAGGTGTACGACATGCTCGGAATTCGATTCGACGGGCATCCGGATCACCGTCGGATGTACATGCCGGAGGATTTCGAGTACTTCCCACAGCGAAAAGAATTCCCCCTGTTAGGCATACCCGGTTCGCTGCCGCTGCCGCCGAATACGCCGGAAGGCGAGATCCAGTACGATCCGTTTCCTGCCGCACACGGCAACAAGCCGCCGAAGAGCTATCAGGAGCCGAAGTCGAAAGGAACGAAATTATGAGTCTTGCCCCGAGCTTCAATGCCCCCGATCTGGGGCCTGCGTTCACGTTCTGGCCGCGCCACAACGAAGCGATCTACGAGCGCCTCGAGAGCAAGCATGCGTGGCTAGAGGCCCGGCATCGGGACGTCGAGTTCGAAGAAGATCCGCTCGAACATGAGATGATCCTCAATATCGGGCCGCAGCATCCGGCCACGCACGGAGTGCTTCGATGTGTAGTCAAGCTTGACGGCGAAACGATCGAGCGGGCAGTGATCGATATCGGCTATCTGCACCGCGGCGTCGAGAAGCTCGCCGAATCCAAGTCGTACCAGGAATTCATGCCGTACACCGACCGCATGGATTACCTCGCACCGTATTCGAACAATGTGGCGTGGTGCCTCGCTGTCGAGAAGCTCGCTGCAATCGAAGTGCCCGAACGTGCAGAATGGATACGCATGATTATGAGCGAGCTCGCTCGCATTTCGTCCCACCTCCTCTGGCTGGGCGTCGGGCTGATGGATGCAGGCGCCGTCTCGGTGTTCCTGTGGGCTTTTAAGGGCCGGGAAGAGCTATACAACATCTTCGACGAGGTCGCGGGCGCACGTCTTACCGTCTCGCACAGCCGAATCGGCGGCGTTGCCTCGGACCTCACCCCGGCGTCAGTAGCGATGATCCGCAAATACGTTGATGAGTTCGGCGCGGAGATCGAAGGCTGGGAAAAATTTCTGAACCGAAACCGGATCTGGATCGACCGAAACCTCGGCGTCGGCACACTGACGCGCGAAGAGGCGCTCGAGCTAGGCATGACGGGGCCGAATCTCCGTGCGAGCGGCGTCGAATATGACATCCGCAGGTTCGAGCCGTATCTGCGATACGAGGACGTGGACTTCAATATCCCAATTCGTGAGGAAGGCGACTCGCTGGCCCGATATTTCCTGAGGCTTGAAGAGATGAAGGAAAGCCTGCGTATCGTCCGGCAGTGTCTCGATCGGCTTCCCGAAGGACCCATTCGCACCGACAATGCCAAGCTGGCCTATCCGTCAAAGGATGAAGTCTATTATTCGATGGAGGGCATGATTCATGACTTTCTCTATACGGATGTGGGGGTGGCTCCACCGAAGGGCGCACATTGCTATTCGGCGATCGAAGCGCCAAAAGGTGAGCTCGGGTGGTATCTGATTTCCGACGGCACGGGAAACCCGTGGCGTGCGCGCATGAAGGCACCCTCCTTTGCTAATCTTCAGGGTCTCGAGTACATGATGGAAGGCTCGCTCGTGGCGGATACCGTGATCATGATCGGTTCGATCGATCCCGTAATGGGCGAAGCAG
>CAZKNF010000043.1:0-25155 GCA_964554105.1 uncultured Rhodothermales bacterium
CTCCGGGCTGCACACGGTGCAGTTCGATGCTTCGGCGCTGTCCTCCGGTGTGTATCTCTATCACCTGGAGGCTGAAGGATTCAGTAAGACTCGGTTGATGACGCTCGTCAAGTAGTTGTCTCAAGTAGCTGCTCTGGATGGCCGTCGCTCCGCTGAGGGGCGGCGGCCAATCCGACAGCTGCGCTGCTCTACCCGTTCATCGGTTGCGATCGTGCTGTTATGAGACGTTCGAAACATGCCATTTTTGTCGTGTTCCTTGCGGTCCTTTCCGGATGCCGTGGCGAGGCCCACGAAGACGTTCTGGCGCGAGTCGGGGATGAGATTATTACGGCCGACGAATTTCAACTGAACTACGAATTCGGGCACGCCCATCTGCGCGGCGGTGAAGATCCGCGAAGGCGCTATCTCACGTACATGATCTATGAAAGGGTCATGGCCGAGGAAGCCGAGCGGCTCGGGTTGGATACGGCCGCGGCCGTAGCGCACTCGATGAGAACGCTGCGAGAGGAGCTGCTGGTCGAGCGCGTCTTCGACGAGCATGTGCTGGCGGGTATAGAAGTCAGCGACGATGAGATCAACGATTCAATCAACCGATCAGCGGTCAGTTTTAAGTTCAGGTTCATTCCAACATTTTCCGAACAGCAGGCGCACGCTCTTCGCGACAAAGTTTTCGAACACGGATTTGACGATGTACTGGCAGAGGTCCTGGAGTCATTTAGCGATCTGGAAGTGGATATCGGCGAGGTGACATCGACATATGTGAAGGCGGAGGACGTCCAGCCGGACCTGTTGGAGGCGATCCAGGACCTCGAAATTGGGAGCCCCTCGGAGCCGGTGTCTTTCGGTTCGATGTGGTACGTTTTTGAAGTGATGGATGTGAAGAGGGAGCGGCTCTCGGATCACGAATACGCGGAGCGTGCGCCGTCCGTCCGGACTCAGATCTACAATCAGAAAGCCGTCGAAGCGGGCGCGAAGTTCGTTGCATCGACGATGGAGCCCAGAAACGTTGCAACGAAACGTGTTGGGTTTAACGTGCTCGTGGACGCCCTGTGGGCGTGGTACTCCCATGAGACGCCCGCGCGAAACCTGCTCCACTACATCGATGACGAGGCGTGGGATGAGCCATTTACGCGAAAGCTGGTCGAGAACTACGAAGTGCCGCTGGTCTCCTTCGATGGCGAGACGTGGACAATCCAGACGTTTCTCGAGCATTTCACTCCCGGCCGCTACATCATCCGACCGGAAGAGATGGATGCATTTCGAGCACGGATTGCAGACGTGATCGCGCTCGTCGTGAGAGATCACGTATTCCTCGAGATGGCTGAGCGTGAGGACCTCGATGAAGATGAGACGTACCGACGAACCCTCGCGCTGTGGAAGAGCCGGTGGATGTTCCAGCAGTTCAAGCAGTACATCCTCGACAATGCGGATATCGAATCGGCCGACATCCGATCATTTTACGAACGTGAAAACTCCGCTCGCAGCGGTCAGCTCCTCGCTTTTAACAAACTCGACCAGGACGACCGGGCACGCATCCACAGAAAGATGGCGCTGGAATTCGTTGAGCGCTTCGCGGATAGCCTTTCATCGAGCCGATACAACGTCGAGGTCAATGAGGCGATGCTCGATACCCTTCAGCTGGGCGTGAACGACCGGAATCGGTTCATGACCGTGCACCTTCTGAAGAGTAACTCCAACAAGCAGCCGCTTCCGATCGTCGACCCGAACTGGGTGATACGGTAGCACATCCATATTCCACCAACGCATTCGATAATTCGATGAAATACCACGCGCTGTTCAGATATAAGCTTGCCGCACCGGCGCTGCTCACAGCGGTTGCACTCATACTGTCGTCGTGCGATGCGCAGTCGAGTGCCGAGCGACAGTCGCACGTGTTGGTGATCGGCGTAGACGGAATGAGTCCCGACGGCATCGAGAACGCGAACACGCCGCACCTGGACCGGTTGATCGACCGAGGAGCACACTCCTTCCGTGCGCGCAGCGTAATGCCGTCCTCGAGCAGCTCCAACTGGGCGTCGATGATTATGGCTGCGGGCCCCGAACAGCATGGTGTGACATCGAACGACTGGGAGCCTGACGACCACATCCTGCCGCCGATTTGCGCTGGTTCTGACGGCATGTTTCCGACGGTCTTCAGCGCCGTTCGAGCTCAGCGCCCGGGGGGCGTGATCGGCGTCTTTCACGACTGGGGCGGATTCGGTCGGCTCTTCGAGCGAAACGTGCCGGATGAGGTGTACGACGGCGACGGACCGGACGATACCGTCGAACACGCAGCAGCCTTCGTCCGCGAACAGCTTCCGCTGCTCACGTTCGTGCATCTCGATCATGTCGATGGTGCGGGCCATTCTGAGGGCCACGGGTCCGATGCATATTATCGCGCCGTTGAACATGCCGACAGTCTGATCGGCGTACTCGTCGCGGCCGTGGAGAACGCGGGCCTCCTCGAAAACACTACAATTATCGTTTCCGCGGATCATGGCGGCGATGGCACCGGGCACGGCGGCGTTACCCCGGACGAAATGGAGATTCCGTGGATCGTCGCGGGCCCGACCGTTCGGTCTGGATTCGCCATCGAGGAACCGATCGATACCTATGACACGGCCGCTACGGTGGCTAGTCTGCTCGGCGTCACCCCGCACGATTGCTGGATCGCACGTCCTGTCCAGACGGCATTCACCAACTAATCCGTCGAAGCAAACTCTAACCCTGACGTCGAGCAGCCAATGAGTACCGAGCAGCGAGCACGTGCCGAGAAGACGGACGGTATCGGATCCGACGTGTCGACACGACCCAATGATGGGCATCGAGCGAGCGACAAGCTGCTCTTCACACCGGGTCCGCTTACGACGAGTATGAGCGTGAAAGAAGCCATGCTCTGCGACCTTGGCTCACGCGACGGCGACTTTATCGAGGCCGTTCGCGGAATTCGGACACGCCTCTTAGAGATCGCCGGCGTATCGCAGCACGGCGGGTACGAGGCTATCCTCATGCAGGGCAGCGGCACGTTTGGACTCGAGTCGGTGGTTACCTCTACCGTTCCAGCGGATGGCAAGCTGCTGGTCATTATCAACGGTGCGTACGGCCAGCGAATCGTGCAGATGGCGGAACGCATGGGCGTCGAGACCGAAATCATTCGCTGCGCAGAGCATGAGACGCCCGACCCGGCTGCCGTAGATCGCACGCTGCGCACGGTCGAAGGCATCACGAATGTCACCGTGGTTCACTGCGAGACGACGACCGGAATCGTGAATCCGATTGCGGAAATCGGCGAGGTAGTAAACGCGCACGGATGCATGTACATGGTGGATGCGATGAGCAGCTTCGGCGCCATCAGCATCGACATGCGGGCCGCGCATATTGATTTCCTCGTAACGTCGGCCAACAAGTGCCTCGAAGGTGTTCCGGGATTCTCCATCATTCTTGCGCGGCGCGAGGCGCTCCTGGAAGCAGAGGGTCGTTCCAGGTCGTTGAGCTTCGATCTGCAGGCTCAGTGGCGGGGGCTCGAAAAGAACGGTCAGTTTCGCTTCACGCCACCTACCCACACGATGCTGGCACTTTCGAAAGCTCTGGCCGAGCTGGAGCAGGAGGGCGGCGTCCCTGGCCGCAGCGCGCGGTACAAGGCGAACCACGACGTACTGATGCGCGGCATGCGGCGGTTAGGCTTCGAGACCTATCTACGCAGGACCGATCTGAGCAGCATCATCACATCATTTCTCTATCCGCCCGACCCTCGCTTCTCATTCTCGGAATTGTACGAGCGCCTGAACGCACGCGGATTCGTCATCTACCCCGGGAAGGTGACGCAGGCGGATTGCTTCCGCATAGGCACCATCGGGCGCATCGAGCCCGCGGACGTGGAGCGACTCGTCGCCTCGATCGAAGACGCACTCGGCACGATGGGAGTTGATATGGATGCCGCCGAGCAGAAGGTGCCTGGATGACTCCTCGGACTACGGATTCGCCGGCGCCGTCCGACGGCGCAGTAGATGGGTTGCGCTCCGAAGGTGACCTGAATCTCTCGCGTCGACGAGCTACGTGGAGGCGCGAGCACCTCGACGATGGCACCCGCCGAGTTCTCGACGACGACGAACGCTACTTCGTCCGTCAATCGCTCTCGACACCATGCTTGAATGCGCTGCGTGCCTGCGACGGGCCGTACATCGAGGACCTCCAGGGCCGTCGATATCTGGATTTCCACGGTAACGCCGTGCATCAGGTCGGCTTTCGCAATCCGCGTGTGATCGAAGCGGTAACGCGCCAGATGCAGACGCTGCCTTTTTGCCCGCGAAGGTATACGAATGAGCCTGCGGTGCGCCTCGCCGAGAAACTGACATCACTGGCGCCGGGCGATCTCGGGAAGGTGCTGTTTGCGCCGGGCGGTGCCGAGGCCATGGGGATGGCCTTGAAGCTCGCAAGAGTCGCCACCGGGAGGTTCAAGACGATATCGATGTGGGACGCCTTTCATGGTGCTACCCTCGACACGATCTCCGTGAGCGGCGAGGCGGTTTTCAGGCGAGGCATCGGTCCGCTCCTGCCTGGCACGGAACACGTGCCCCCGCCGAGTCCCTCCGGCTGCCCGTGGGACTGTGAGAGCACCTGCCGGCTGAAGTGCGCCGAGTACGTGGACTATGTCCTCGAGAAGGAAGGCGATGTTGCTGCGGTCATAGCCGAAACGGTACGCAGCATCCCCTACGTGCCGCCGCCGGAGTATTGGCAGATAGTCCGGGAGGCCTGCGACCGACACGGTGCGCTCCTTATTCTCGACGAAATACCGAACGCTCTCGGACGCACCGGCACGATGTTCACGTGCGAGCACTACGGAATTATCCCTGATATTCTCGTCGTCGGCAAAGGACTCGGCGGCGGCATTTTCCCGCTCGCCGCGATGATTGCACGCGAGGGTCTCGACGTCGCACCGGAGCGAGCTCTAGGCCATTTCACACACGAGAAGAATCCCGTAGCGTGTGCCGCAGCACTTGCCACCATCGAGTGCATCGAGGAAGACGGGCTTCTCGATCGCACCAAGCGGCTGGGTACGTGGGCGCTCGAGCGCCTGATGGAGATGAAGGATCGGCATCCTCTGATCGGCGACGTGCGGGGCATCGGGCTTCTCCTGGGAATCCACCTCGCAACGGACGGTACACCGGCGGTGGATGCAGCGGAGGAGATAATGTATGCCGCTCTATCGCGAGGGATCAGTTTTAAGCTTACGATGGGCAGCACCATCCAGCTTATGCCCGCCCTCACGATCACGCAGAACGAGCTCGGGCGCGCGATTGACGTCATCGACACGTGTCTGGACGAGGCCGAGTCCGTCCGAGGCCTGATATGAACCGACTGCCACGGAATTTCGCATGACGCATCCTTTAACTTCCAAATCTGAAGCGCCGGTGCGCAAGCTTGCACCCGGCCGGTGGCTTCCACGGGTTCGCGTCCGGCTGGAAGAGATCGTTCGAGCCCATGCACACCGGGGGCGGGCGGTGGTGTTCGATTTCGACAACACACTGATCTGCCGAGATCTCGGAGACGCCACGCTGGCAACCCTTGCAGCGGGAGATCTATTTACGCGATCCGAAGCCGCATCCCTTTTCTCACCCGCCTTTGGCACGGACGGTAAGAGTCTGCGACTCGAGGACGGACCTGTAGCTTATTACGAAGCGCTTCAGCAGGCATCCGCGGAGAATGGGTACGATCCGGCACCGTTCGCAGCCGCGTATGCATGGGCGGTGCAGGTTATGGCCGGCCTCACTCCGGCAGACGTAATCACGGCGACGGAGAGGGCTTCCGGCGGATCCGATGGCAGCCAGTCCGGCCGCAGAGAACGTCCGTTTGCATATCCCGAAATGGTCGACCTGGTGGGGCTTCTGCTCACGTCCGGGTTTCGAGTGTACGTCGTTTCCGCAACCAACGTATGGTCGACGCGATGGGCCGTGATGAACGTCATCAATCCTGCCCTAGAGGATCGCTTCGGCGGTGGTGTAAAGATTCCTGAGGCGCACGTCGTCGGCATAAGTCTGCTGATGAAAGAGAGGGGGACAGGGCGCTTATATAACGATGCGTATCTCGTAAAGACCGACCCTGCATACCGGCGTCTGGATCCGACGTCGCTCTCACGATTCGAGCTCACGCCCTTTCTATCGTTTCCGGTGCCGACGTATGCGGGAAAGGTAGGATGCGTTCGCACGCTTTTGCCGAACGAGCAGCCCCTTTTGACGGCGGGCGATAGCGACAACGACTTTCCACTCCTGGCTGAGGGCAAACATTGCATCTGGATGGCCCGACTGGAGGATGTATCCCTGCAAGAGCGGGTCGCGGAGCAAGCGTGTGACGACGAGTGGCTCGTGCAGCCCGTGCTGACCGGGACGGATCCCGGCTTTGTCAATTCGAGCCGCAATCTGGAGGGTCGAGGTGCGCCCGATGATGCGCGGCGCTCGATCGCTTGCTGGCAGGCGGCAGGTTGTCTGATAGAATTTTAGTCGAACATTTGTTTTCAAGAAGCCGGCAAAGATCGAACGCTTGATGAATCCACAGTCATACAGTACGCAGCGGTTCACCGCGAACGGCCGCACCTATCATCCACCACCACGTCCGATCGTTGTCATATGTATTGACGGATGTGCCGACGAGTACCTGAGCACGTCCCTCGCGAAGGGTCGCATGCCTCACCTCGCGGGTGTTCTTGCGGCGGACGGGTACCGGGGCATGGTGCGAGGCGCCCTCCCATCCTTCACGAATGTCAACAATGCTTCCATCGCCACCGGTGTGTCGCCCTCCGTGCACGGCATCGTTGGTAATTTCTTCCTCGATCCGGATACCGGCGAGGAGGTCATGATGAACTCGGCCGCCTATCTGCGCACAGGCACCCTCCTGGCCGCGGCAGCGCGGGCGGGGCGAAGGGTGGCCATGGTAACGGCGAAAGAAAAGCTTCGCGATCTCCTTTCGCACGAACTCGACGGAATTGCATTCTCGGCCGAAAAAGCCGACCAGGCCGTCGAATCCACACATGGAATATCCGACGTCGAGAGCCTCGTGGGCGAACCTACGCCTCCGATTTACAGCGCGGAAGCCAGTCTCTTCGTTCTCAAAGCCGGTGTCGCCATGCTCGAACAAGGGGTGGCCGACTTCTTTTATCTCTCGTTGACCGACTACATGCAGCACACGTTCGCCCCCGAGGAGGAGGAGTCCCTAGCGTTCTACGAGGCCATCGACCGAGAGCTTGGACGGCTCATCGACCTTGGAGCCGTCGTCGCGGCTACGGCCGACCACGGGATGAATGCAAAACAGCGGCAGGACGGCACCCCGAACGTAATTTACCTCGAGCATTTTCTCCAGCGAAGGCTGGGAGAGGGTGTGCGAGTCACCCTGCCGATCACAGATCCTTATGTCCTTCACCACGGCGCGCTGGGGTCGTTCGCGGTCGTTCATCTGCCGGATGCGGCCCGCGCAGGCGACGTCGCCCAGATGTTGATGGAGAAGGAGGGCATCACGGAAGTGCATGATCGTCATCAGGGCGCTCGCAAGCTCGAGCTTTTGTCCGATCGCATCGGCGACCTTGTTGTGCTGTCCGGACGCGACGTCGTCCTCGGCCGCACGCCCGAGCATCACGATTTGTCCGCATTGAAAAGCGGATTGCGTTCGCATGGTGGACGCTACGAGGAGATGGTCCCGCTACTGATCACGTCGCCGCTTACGCCGGAGTATGCGCGCAAGGCAGCGGGCGACCCGCGCAATTTTGATGTATTCGATTTCGCAGTCAACGGGACCCACTGACCTGCCCGGACCATCTCGTCGTGATCACCACATAGGTGCTCACGCGACTTCTTACTGCGGTGCTAGAACCGGTATGCGACCCCGGAGGCCGCATCCCGATATTCGACAATCTTTCAGAAACGAATAGTACTACTGGAATGACCACTTCACCCCGACCCGATTCATCGGCCACGGCGCGATCCGAGCCTACGGACGGCAGAGCCGGACCAAACGGGAGCGCTCCGATCGATCTGCCATGTTATATCGCTGGACGACAGGTGGCGACCGGCCGTGCGCTGAACGTCTTCAATCCATACACGGGGCAGCTGGCGGGTACAGTCGCCAGCGCAGGACGCGCGGAAGTGAACGAGGCTATCGAAGCGACCCTGAGCGCCGGCGAGCCTCTCACCAGATATCAGAGATACGAAATCCTGAACCGGGCTCGAACGCTCCTGCTCGAGCGAGCGGAGAGCTTTTCCCACCTCATCACAGCCGAGTCGGGGCTCTGCCTGCGGGAATCGACATATGAGGTCGGACGCGCCGCGGATGTCCTCCAGTTCGCTGCGATGGAAGCCCTGCGCGACGACGGGCAGATCTTCTCATGCGATGTCACTCCCAAGGGAAAGGCACGGAAGATATTCACGCTGCGCGAGCCCCTCAGGTTAGTGGTTGCGATTACACCGTTCAATCACCCGCTGAACCAAGTCATGCATAAGATCGCGCCTGCGATCGCAATCGGGGCGCCGGTCGTGCTCAAGCCGACCGAGAAAACGCCGCTTACGGCGATCCGATGCGTCGAGCTGCTGTACGAGGCCGGTCTGCCGCCGTGGATGCTCAGCGTACTCGTAGGGCCGATCGATGAAGTCGCGGAGCCGCTCGTGTCGGATCCGCGTGTGGAGCTCGTCAGCTTTACCGGCAGCGCAAAAATCGGTAAGAAGATCGCATCGATGGCCGGCTATAAGAAGCTGGTGCTCGAGCTCGGCGGGAATGCGCCGCTGATGATCCTTGACGATGCCGACATCGATCTGGCCGTTTCACTGGCTGCTGAAGGATGCTTTCGCAACTCCGGCCAGCGCTGTACGGCAGTGAAGCGCCTCCTCGTGCAGGACGGTATTCTGGATGAATTTACGGAGCGCTTCGTCCAGCGTGCGCGAGAATACACCTTCGGGGATCCAATGGATGAAGACACGCGCGTGGGAACGGTAATCGACGAGCCGGCGGCCAGCCGATTGGAGCGTGTGGTGAATCAGGCGGTCGATGCAGGGGCACGAGTGCTCCTCGGAGGACAGCGGACAGGCGCGCTCATGGCGCCGACGGTGATCGCAGACGTACCGCGCGATGCCGAGATGGTCTGCGAGGAGTCGTTCGGACCCCTCGCGCCGATCATTTCCGTCCGTGACCTGGACGATGCCATCGAGGTTGCGAACAGTACCGCCTACGGTCTCTCATCCGGAATCGTGACCCGCGATATGGAGAAGGCCCTCTCAGCCGTCAAGCGCATCCGCGCCGGAACGGTCAACATCAACGAAGTACCGGGTTATCGGATCGAGCTGTCCCCTTTCGGCGGCATCAAGGACTCGGGACTCGGCATCAAGGAAGGGGTGATCGAAGCCATGAAGGGGATGAGCTACGTGAAGACTTTCTCGCTCCCATGGTGAATCGCATCCAGACAGCACTCGCACGATGAAGATGGAACTCCGAACAATCTGCATCATCCTCGCTCTTGCACTGCCGCCTGCGAATGCGGCCGGACAGGACGCACCCGCCGCAGGAACGCTGTCCTTCGACATTCGGGGCTCCGACGGCCAGTTGATGCCTGGGAAGCTCGTCGTCCTGGATGATGGCAGCCCGGTTGATCTCAGTGTCCCGTATGACGGCGGCCACACAGCGACCTACGATGCCACGGTCTACACGGCGTCCGGCACTGGATCCGTCTCGCTTCCGCCGGGTGCTTACGAGGTGTGGGTCGGCCGGGGCCTCGAATACTCCGCAGACGTGCATGAACTCGAGGTCCGAGCCGGCGAAACCACCTCACTCTCGGCGACGCTCGTGCGCGAAGTGCACACCCCTGGCTTTATTGGGGCCGATATGCACGTGCACGTCGAGCACGTCGAGCACCTGGAAGAGCGGGTGATATCACTGGTGGGAGAGGGTCTGGAGTGGGCGGTATCGACAGAACACAATGTTCACGTCGACTACCGACCCGCCGTCGAGAAGCTCGGCCTCGGCAGCCAGCTGCTCACGACGGTCGGCAACGAGGTCACCACCCCAATCGGCCACTTCAACTCCTTCCCGCTCGACCCAGATTCGCCTCCGGTTGACCACGGCGTGCTCGATGCTCACGAACTCTTTCGAAGCATGCGCGACGCTCCGGGAGAGACGATCATCCAGGTGAACCATCCGCGGTGGGACGGGGGAGCGTACTTCACTGTGATGGATGTGAGTCCTGCTTCCGGGCTGACGAGCAGCTCGTCATATGTCGAAAGTTTCGACTCCTTCGAGCTACTTAACGAAAACCGCGGATTCGGATGGACCGCCGAGCCGCCCAACAATTCATATTCCGTTCGAGAGGATTGGTATCACTATCTAAACCGAGGCATCCGCAAGCCGGTGGTCGGCAATTCCGATAGCCACGCCATAGCCGACATGCTCGTAGGCGTGCCCCGAAATTACGTCGCAAGCACAACCGACGATCCCGCCGGGCTCACGGAGGAAGCGCTCGTTCGCGCGATTAAGAAGGGGCAGGTGACGGTCAACCGCGGGCTCTATGTGGAAGCATGGGCCAACGGGGCCGGCGTCGGCGAAATGGCCTCGCTGCGCGACGGTGCCGTCGATCTCCGCGTGCGCGTTCAGGCGCCCGGATGGATCGAATCCGACGCCGTCGAGATCATTGCAAACGGCAAGGTCGCTGCTGCCCTGACGCCTTCAGGCTCCGGCTCAGTCCGCCTCGACACGACCCTCACGTTCCGGCCGCAGAAGGACACCTGGTATGTGGTCACTGCCGTCGGGAGCAAGCCCATGCGCCCCCTAGTGCACGATGTGCCCGTGCCGATAACGCCCCTCGGCGTGACGAACGCCGTCTGGGTCGATGCGGATGACGACGGCCGCTTTACATCTCTGTACGACGAGGTCGTGGCCGCGGTCGATGAGGGGCGCGGCGATCCCCAGACCCTGATCGATCAACTCGCGGCCGACCCGCTGATGCTCGCCTTCGCGACGGGTTACCTGATGACAGACGAGACCGACCGCGCCACCGAGATTCTTCAAGAACTGCTGCCGCATGCAACATTGCACGAACGGCTCCAGATATATCGGCGCCTCTCTACAGAGGACGGCGAGCGCGCCATTGCCGTGTTGGAGCAGATTGCAGTGTCGGGTCCCGAGCGGGTGGATCGTGCCGCGGCCGCCCTCCAGCTCGCAAAGCTGGGCCGGAAGCCCTTCGTCCGGCGGCTCATGGAGGACGCGCAGACGATGGACAAGAGTGAGATGAAGACGCTCGACTTCACCTGGCTGGAACGCGGCCGCCCGATCAGGGATTGGCGGGTCGCCGGTCCATTCCCCTTCGAAGGCGCTCACGGTCTCGATGACGTCGCCGTGGTTGAATCAAATACATCTCGTGAAGCGACCTACACGACGGAGGAGAACGCGACGATCACCTGGAAGGATGTATCGACGACCGACGCCGGCATCGTCGACCTCTCGGCCCTCTTCGGTCCTGTCGGCGGTCTAAATGCATACGGATATGCCGAGTTCGAGTCTGCCAGTGCCGGAAACGTGCTCTTTCTGCTCGGCAGCGACGACGGCGTCGTTCTGTGGCTCAACGATCGTGAGGTTCATCGCAACGACGCCCACCGCAGCGTCGATATCGGCGACGACGTGCTCGTGCTGCCCGTCAAGAAAGGCAGGAACACCTTCCTGGTAAAGGTTGAGAACGGGTCCGGTGACTGGGGCTTCGGCATCGAAATCGTGGACCTTCTCGAAGTGATTGATTCGGAATGACACCAGGATGCACACTGCGATGAACGTACAGACCTCAAGCGACGCGGTGGCCAGATCCCTCGCCGTATTCCCCGCCGGCTCAAACGGGGAATTCAACCTGCCTGCGGAGCAGACCATCGTCGTCAATCGAGGAGAGGGATGCCGGCTCTGGTGTTCAGAAGGGCGAGAATTTCTGGATTTTTCGATGGGATGGGGTTCTGCGCTGGTTGGCCACGCTCAGCCGGATGTTACCGACGCCGTGCGAACACGGATCGGCTCCGGAGCCAACTTTGCCTACATCACGGACGCCTCACTCGCGCTCGCAGAAGAGATCGTACGCATCAGCCCAGCCTCGCAGCGCCTGCGCTATTGCGCCTCCGGCACGGAAGCCACGATGTACTGCATCCGGCTCGCCCGCGCTTTCACCGGTCGTAGGAAGATCCTCAAGTTCGAAGGAGCCTATCACGGAGCTAACGACGTCGGTGTTACGAGTCTATTTCCATCGCGCCTTCTGGATTTTCCCGCGGCTGAGCCTAGCTCCGCCGGGCTGCATCCGGACATCAAAGAACATGTGCTGATCGCCCCCTTCAATGACACCGATACAGCGGAACGCCTCATCTACGAAAATCGGGAGGACCTCGCCGCGGTGATTGCAGAGCCGCTGCACCGCTGCCTTCCGCCGGCGCCAGGATTCCTGGACGCCGTCAGACGATCGACGGCCGTGAACGACGTACTCTTGATCTTCGACGAGGTAGTGACGGGCTTTCGGCTGGCATATGGTGGAGCACAGACCTATTACGGGGTCACGCCGGATCTCGTCGCATACGGGAAAGCGCTTGGCGGGGGATATCCGATCGGCGCGTATGGCGGACGCGCCGACGTGATGGATCTTGTCACCGAGGAGCGCCTGGGCAAGGCCGATTACGTGTGGACGGCGTCGACCCTCGGAGGCAATCCCGTTTCGACCACGGCGGCGAACGCCGCTCTCTCGGTTTTGCGGCGGTCGGGGGCGTATGAACACCTCCACAAATTGGGAAATTACCTTCGCGCGGGGATGCGCGGTGTACTCGACAAGTGCGGTGTAGAAGGGCAGATCATCGGCGACGGCCCCCTCGCTCAGGTAGTCTTCACCTCTGAATCGAAGCCGGTGAACGACTACCGCGCCACGCGTCGTGCCGACACTCGCCTGAGCCGTACGGTCATGCTCGGACTCTTCAGAGAGGGCGTCTTTCTGAATCCTATGGGGACGAAGCTCTACCTTTCGCTGGCTCATGATGAAGAGGTGTGCGACGGTTTTCTGGATCGTTTCGAGCAGGTCCTCAGCCATGAAGCGCAAGTAAACTGACCTCATCTATGCGCAACGAGCTCTCCAGCGACCGCGAGTTTGCTTCACCGTTCTGGCGATACCGCATTTTCGCGGTCACGTGGTTCGCGTACGCGGGGTTCTACCTCGTGCGGAAAAACTTCAGCGTGGTCATGCCGATGCTCATCGACGATCTCGGCTTCACGAAAACCGATCTCGCGTGGATTCTAACCGGCTACAGCGTCATCTATATGCTGGGCCAATTCGCCAACGGTATGTTGTCCGACCGATTCGGCCCCCGGCTCATCGTCGGCTTCGGTCTCCTCATTGCCGTCACGTCGAACGTCATCATGGGCTTCGGTGCCTCGCTTACGCTTTTCGTAGTGCTTATGTGGATAAACGGCTACGGCCAGTCAACGGGATGGTCCGGGCTGGTGAAGAATATGGCGACGTGGTACCGGCATGGTGAACGCGGCATCGTCATGGGGTGGTGGTGCACCTGCTACGTCGTCGGCGGTTTCGCGGCCACAATCATCGCGACCTACTGGGCCACAAATGAAACGTTCTTCGTCGAACTCGGCTGGAGACGCGGGTTTTTCGTACCGGCACTTCTGCTCGCCGCGATCGCCGGGATCTACATCTATTTCACGCGGAATCGCCCCTCGGATGCCGGTTTCCGAGATCTTCCCGAGGACGATGAGGCGGCGGATGCTCCGGCGGCGGCGAAAGACAAGACGTCTCCGAAAACCGAGGTGCTTCGCGCCGTGCTGTCGAGCTCAGCCATTTGGATAACGGGTGCCATGTACTTCTTCGTGAAGATGACCCGTTATGCCTTCCTCTTCTGGCTGCCGCTGTATATGACAGAGGCCCTCGACTTCACGAACGCAGAGGCAGGGTACACGTCGTCGGTGTACGAGATGATTGGATTCCTCGGCGTCTTGATCGCAGGATACGCGTCCGACAAGCTGTTCCAGTCGCGCCGCTTTCCTGTGGGGGCCATTATGTTGTATGGACTGGCCGTCGTGCTATTCATCCATCCATCGATCTCCGATCTCGGTCTTATGGCCAACGCGATCAGCATCGGCATCATCGGGATTATGACATACGGACCTGATGCGCTTATGTCGGGCGCGGGCGCCATGGATCTCGGAAGTCAGAGGGGCGCGGCGACTGCTGCGGGCGTCATCAATGGAATGGGCTCCTGCGGCCAGCTCCTGTCTCCACTGCTGGTCGCCTACGTATCCGACGCGTTCGGTTGGAACAGCCTTTTCTATTTGTTTGTCGTCTTTGCACTCATCTCGGCGACGCTTCTTACGACGAAATGGAATTACGGCGGGCGGATCGATGAGGCAAAGCTCCAAAGCGCGGCAGCGGGCGGATGAACCTCGATGGCTGCCGCAAAGCGCGGCGAGTTCACCGCAGTCCGGCATGAAGGTCACAAAGACTCACGTGCGGCGTCTTGTTCGTCACTCCGGATTGTTCGCTACTCCGGATTGTTCGTCACTCCGGATTTGACCGCACGAGGAAACGGCGCAGCCCGTCGAGATCATCCGATCCGACGAGGTCTACTCCTTCAGCAAGCAGCATTTTCCAGACTCGCTCGTCGTCCTGTGTAGCCCAGAAGCGCAGCATGCGCCCCTGCCGGTGTGTCTCGGCAACGAGCTGCTGAAGTTTTGCGACCGCATCAGCCGACATCTCGCCCTCTCCGGTCCAGGAGGATACGTCCGACCAGTTTGCGCTTATGAGAGGGATGAATCCAAGAGGGGCGTCCCCGTGCTCCTCCAGATCGTGCATCCGGCCGTCGTACGCGGCAAAACGTACCGGCTCCCGCAGCATCACGTCCCGAGGTCGGTTACCCGACACAATCGCCGTCACGGCCCCATCCTCCACATCCGCAGATTCGAAGCGCGTCAAAATATCTGCATAGCTTCTGAGGAGGCCGTGCAGCACCCTGTACGTCGCTTCGGCCTCCGACTTGATATCGATCAGGAGGATTAATGGCGCGCCTGACGGATAGACCGCACCGCCTCGGCGCTGAACTCGCTCGCGAAGGGGCTCGAGGTAGAGCCTCTCAAGCGTTCGTCCAGGTCGAATCTCTTCCAGATCATGGGCGACATACAGGCTGTCTCCGACGAGGTGCACATCCGCCTCGATGCTGATGAATCCGTGGTCGAGCGCATCAAGCAGTGGACGGTCGTGCTGGTAATCGTTGTGTGCGTGAGCCTGATGGAGCACGACCTGGGCCGAGACCGGCGAAGGGATGGCGCCGATCGCGCCGATCAGCAGCGCAGACACGAGATATGCCGCTGAGGCGGGAAGGGGCAAGGTTCGCCCGCGTTGCGACCGGCGGCGGATGGCAGGACGGAATCCGTGTTTCATGTTCGCTTACCCCGCGTCGAGAACCGCGAAAGCTTGTCGTTCATGTCGATGCTGCAGGCTGCTCCAGCTCGACGATGATGCCTTCGTTGCCGCGCAGGCTGACGGCGTCAAAGACCCTGTCGCCTTCCCGATCGAGTGAGCTCGAGAGACGCACCTCGCCGCTCCGATTCTTCAAGGAGATCGTCTGTGCATCTCCGCTGAGATTCAGCGCTACCAGCCAGCGGTGATCTTCGTACCGCCGGACAAAGGCCACGACATCGCCTCCGACCTCCACTGGTTCGTACGACCCGACAGCGAGGGCCGGCTCAGATCTGCGGAGCGCCAGGAGCCGACGGTACAATGACAGCAGCGACATAGGGTCTTCGCGCTGCGTCTCTACATTTTCGTGACGGTGATTGTCCGCCAGAGGAAGCCACGGCGTACCGGACGTAAATCCGGCGTGCTCGGATGTGTCCCAGTGCATAGGCGTTCGCTGTGGATCGCGTCCGAGCCTGTGGCCCAGATTTTTGGCCTGCGGATCCTGCACGCGCTCCGGCGGAATGTCCACGTCACTCATACCGATTTCGTCACCGTAGTACATAGTCGGGGTGCCTCGCAGGGTGAGCAAGAGCATCGCGGCGATCCGCGTCTGGGCCCTCCCGATCCGACTCGCAACGCGCGACTTATCGTGATTTCCGAGCACCCAGTTCGGCCATCCCTCGTCAGGCAGTGAGCCCTCGTATTCACTGATCGCCGCATCTATCCGGTCCGCTTTCCACGGCAGCGAAATCAGGTGGAAGTTGAACGGAAGGTGCACGCCCTGTTGATCCTCGCCATAATACACGACGAGTTTGTCGATAGGTAGATAGATCTCGCCGATCAATAGCCGCTCGTCGTACTCGTCGGCGACAGAGCGCATCTTCTCGACAATATCGTGCACCTCGGGCTGATCTGTCGAGAACGTCGGAAGAAGCGAATTGTACGGAAGATCGGCCGGATCGTGATTCGGATTTCGCGGATTGTCCCGGAACTCGTCATCCTTGATCAGATGCCACAGGACGTCGATGCGAAAGCCGTCCACCCCTTTATTCAGCCAGAACCGCATCACGTCGAACATGGCCTGCTCGACCTCCGGATTGCGCCAGTTCAAGTCGGGCTGTTTTCGAAGGAAGGCGTGGTAATAATACTGGCCGGTAGCTTCATCAAAGGTCCACGCCGGTCCGCCGAAGACGCTCAACCAGTTGTTCGGCAAGCCTCCACCCGGTTCGGGGTCCTTCCAGATGTACCAGTCCCGCTTCGGATTGTCGCGCGACGAACGTGATTCCCGAAACCAAGGGTGCTCGTCGGATGTGTGGTTCGGCACGAGATCCAGAATGAGCTTTAATCCTCGCTCGTGCGCCGCTTCGAGCAGCAAGTCGAAATCATGCATCGATCCGAAAAGCGGATGAACGCCCCGGTAATCGGAAACGTCGTAGCCGAAATCGGCCATCGGCGACGGAAAAATCGGAGAGAGCCAGAGCGCGTCCACGCCGAGCCAGACCAGGTAGTCGAGACGCTCACGGATTCCGCGAAGGTCGCCGACGCCGTCACCGTCGGAATCCATGAAGGATCTCGGATAAGCCTGATAGATGACACCCTTCTGCCACCAGAGGTAATCGTCCATGTGGAAATTCAATCGGAGAAGTGCTTCTAACGTTCGATCTCAATGAGTAGCCCTTCGTTGCCGCGCAGCTCTACCGTGGCGTCCACGACTTCGTCGTCGCGATTAAGAAACGTGGAGATCAGGACACGTCCACGTTCTCCCAACTCATCCAGTTCGAACGACTGCGGCTCAGGGCTCAGGTTCAAAAGTACGATCAAGCTGTTCTCGTCGCCATCGCGTCTGTAGGAAAGGATAAATTCGTGCGTCGGGCCCATGCGGAATGAACCTGCAATCAGGGCCTCGTGTTCGCGCCGAAGCGCCAGCAGCCGGCGGTGGAGCGTCAGGATGGACTCGGTTTCGCTCAGCTCATGCACGTTGATCGCCGCAAAGTCCTCCGAAACTGGCAGCCACGGCTCGCCGGACGTGAAGCCGGCCTGGCCCCAGTCGTTCCACTGCATAGGCGTGCGAACGGGATCTCGCTTTCGGCCGATCCGCTTTCCCTGCGGATCGCGTTCTTTCTCCGGCGGGACCTCTACGTCGTGCATACCGATCTCGTCGCCGTAATAGATGACCGGCGTCCCACGCAACGTCAGGAGCATCATGGCGGCCACCGAGGCTTGAGCCGTGCCGGCTCTGCTAGCCACGCGCCGGCCGTCGTGCGTGCTGATCATCCAGGACGGCCAGCCGTGATCGGGTATCTTGTTGAGATACGATTCGATTGTACTGCGAAGCTCGTCTGTATTCCACGAAAGGCTGCCGAAAACCGGCTGGAGGGGCAAGTGGAGCTCGGGTTCGTCGTCGCCGTAGTAGGTGACGATCTGATCGATAGGTAAATACAGCTCGCCTGCAAGTGCACGGCCCTCGTATTCATCCGACAGCGTGCGAAACTCCCGTACGATCTCGTGCACGAGCGGCTGATCCCGTGTATATACGGGCAGCACCGCCATGTCGGGACCGTCGACGTCAGGGTTGTAGTCCGGATTCTCGGGGTTATCGCGAAACTCTGCATCCTTGATCAGAAGATCGAGCGCATCGAGGCGAAAGCCGTCGACACCTCGATCGAGCCAGAAACGCATCGCATCGAACATCGCCCGGCGGACGTCGGGGTTACGCCAGTTGAGGTCCGGTTGCTCCTTCAAAAAGGTGTGCATGTAGTACTGCCCGGAAGGTTCGTCGAATTCCCAGACACTGCCTCCGAAAATGCACAGCCAGTTGTTCGGCGGCGACCCGTCCGGTTTAGGATCGCGCCAGATGTACCAGTCCCGCCGGGGATGATCGCGCGAGGACCTCGCTTCCTGAAACCACGGATGCCGATCCGACGTGTGGTTCGGCACCCAGTCGAGGATGACCTTTAGCTTTCGGCCGTGTGCCTCGCGCAGGAGCGCGTCGAAGTCATCGAGCGAGCCAAAGTCCGGGTTTACGTTCGTGTAGTCACTCGTATCATATCCCAGATCCTCAAACGGCGACTCGAAAATGGGCGAAAGCCATACGGCATCCACCCCGAGCCATTCAAGGTATTCGAGCTTCGCAGCAACGCCGGGCAGGTCGCCCATTCCGTCATCATTCGTATCGAAGAACGACGGTACCAGCAGCTGATAGATCGTACCGCGCTGCCACCACGGCAATGCCTCTGCCATTCTGTTCGGATGTTGTTTGAATGTCTGTCTGGTTCAGACCTCCGAACAATCCGACGGACCCAAAAGTTGGCGCGCCGGCGGTGTGTTTCGAAACGATTACAGGAGGCGCCCACGGCCGGAGCAGAAGCAGGCGGAATACGCTGACATCCGCTCCGTGAAGTCCTACTTCAACAGCGTCATCTGCCGCGTCTCCGAGTAGGTGCCCGACTCCAGTCTATAGGCATAGACGCCGCTTGGAAGTGGGGCGGCATCCCACGTTACCTGATGATTGCCGGCCGAGTGAGGTCCATCGGCGAGGCGGCCAACTTCACGGCCGACCATGTCATATATCACCAAGGTGACATGCGCGGCGACGGGCAGGTGAAAATGGATCTGGGTTGACGGATTGAATGGGTTAGGGTAATTTGATCCCAGCTTGTATTCCGTCGAAATTCGATCATCCTGGATTGCCACGATATCTGTCGCCGTATTGTCCGCTTCTGCATCGATTACGGTGATTAGGTACGCCACCTCTGAAATGATCTGATCCGCCGTAGCCGAGTCCAGCACGTCGCTGCCGTAGTTCCTGGCCAGATTTCTCAGCGCATCGATCCGCTCACGTGCGGCTGAAAAATCCCCTTCGGCGAGCTCTTGCTGGGCGGAGAAGAGGGCTGAGAGAAGGACGTTCTTTACGCCGGGCTTCAGATCGAGCCCGTCGATAAAGCTGATTAGTTCTGACAGCAGATTGGCCGCCTCTACCTGAAGCTCGAACGCCCCGATATCGCAGCCGGCGCCGGACGGCCTCGAAAGGCCGCGCTGATCCTCGTCGACCTCGTTGCCGCATCCGTTGAGTCCTGATGGGATGGCGTCGATGGCGGGGCTTCCGTGTGCAAGGGAGTGCGTTGCTCCAGGACCGCCATTGTCTGCGAGCGGCTCGATCTCGGGTGCGGTGCCGGTTATATCCGTACCCGGATTTTCGATCTCCTCTATATCGCAGCCCGAGGTGTTCTCGATGAGATTGAACCCGAAGGAGCTGACAGGGACGTCGGAGGATATGTGCGTGTTGCAGTCCTGCTCACCCAACGCACCGTGGTTTCCCGATATCAGCGTGTTCGTAAGATGAGCCTCGCCTGCGTTCGAAAGCCCGCCCGCGCCGTTAGACGACCCGTATTCGTCGTTAAAGGGAGACTTATCGGATTCGTTGTTGACGATCGTATTATTTACGCTGTAGAACGTACCTGAATTGTATACGCCGCCAAACTCGCCTTCCGATACATTTCCACTTACCGTGCTGTTCTCCATGTTCAGCACGCCGAAGTTCATGATGCCGCTGACGTATCCAAAGTTATTGATGATGGAGCTCTGGATGATCTTCAGATCGCCTGAATTCGAGATGCTGGAGGAATATCCCGCACTGCTGTAGTTCTCACGGACGGTCGAGCGGACCAGAGTCATCGCGCCTTCATTCTCAATTCCGCCCGATGAAACGCTGCCGCTCCCGTTCTCTGCAATGTCGCTGTCTACGATCACCGCCGTGCCGTCGGATCGGTTGTAGATGCCGGCGTTGTCGCTGAAATGGTCGGTATGGTTGCTGTAAATCTCGCTTTCACGGATTTCGACGGTTCCGGCGTTGTCCAACCCGCCGGCTGAACTGTAGGCACAGCATATATAGGCGAAGTTGTGCGAGACGGTACTTTGTTCGAGTATGAGGTTTCCCTCGCTGTATATCCCGCCGCCTCCACCGCACTCATAGCCTCCATTGTCCTGAACGCTGCTGTTCGTGAGGGTGAGATCTCCCTCATTGAAGATCCCGCTTCCGTACGCCTCGGGCGCACATCCGTGTCGGATGGTCACGTCATGGACAGCGACGTCGACACCGCTTTGGACGTAGAGTACCCGATTGATATTCGGATCGCCGGCCCACCATGCATCGGATGGGCCCGCCTGAACGAATGTCGCCGAGCGGCCGGAGCCCCTTAAGGTGATGTCCCGATCGATCACGATATTCGACTCGGTGAATTCGCCGGCGGCGAGCTCAAGAACATCGCCATCGCCGGCTTGCGCGAGGGCATGGCTGATCGTCGCGCACGGATCTGCCTGTGCCAAGCAGTCGTTCTCGCCGTCCATTCCAGCCGGAGCGACGTAGCGAACGGCGGCCGATGTGGTCTGGAGACCAAACCCGAAAAGAAGTACAACGCTGGCGCCGGCAATGCGGCGAGCAAGAATAAACATACGGGGTTCCAGATAGCCTTTTGGGATTCCTGGTTATAAGCGTACCACCGGATTGTGCTTACGGCAATCCATTGTGGTAAAGGTATAGTGCCATATTTGGAGCATCATTCGGAGCATGTCGGATCCTATTGTATACATGGATGCCGTTGCCAGTCGAGAGGACTCCAGAGAGGCAACTTGATGGGTTCATATTAAGCATCCGATTAAGTGCCCATGCGGGCGCGACAGTCTGCCATCCGGATCATGCGTCCATCGCCCGTCGAAATAATCACTTTTGGCGCGTAATCAGCTTTGGGCGCCTTTACACAAAGCTACGATTTGCCGCCCGCTCGAGGTGCGAAGTCTGTGTTACGTGGCTCGCTGATTACATCATCGATTTCGGAGCTGCGATGCATCTAAAGTGCACACCTTTTGGGCAATCCGCGTCGGTTGGGCTCGTCCAGGCTCGACCATCCGAATATATTCACGGCCCGTGAAGCCGACGAGACAGAAGACGGTGCCCTACTCTCTATTCGATGCTCGTCGAAGAGTTGTCCTTTCGATATGCACGCTTTTTAGATCGGCACGGATTAGATCGGCACGGATGTGTGTCGCCGATCGAATTCTGATGGGCGGCTGGGATGCCGATGCCCTACTCCGCTGTATCAGCTGGATGCTGACAATTTACTACCACACCGACGTTGAAGCCGGCTCGATAAACCCGTCGCCGCAGCGCACTCAAGCAACGCTGTTAGACGTAGCATACGAGGCTACGGGTTTGTTCACGAGATCGACAAAGAGCTGTGCGTATTTCCTTTCCGGAATCGAAATGGGATAGTCCTGCGCTCGGGCCTTCCCGCTCCGGCGTAGTCTCCGGGTAAGGGCGGCATCGGTGAGGACGCGGGTAAGTGCCTCGGATAGTGCGGCAGCGTCGTTCGGAGGCACCAGAATGCCTGCATCCGGTTCGACGACTTCCGGCACACCCCCAACACGTGAGGCTACTGCCGGCACTCCGGCTGCCATAGCCTCAAGCAAAGCCAGCGGCATACCCTCACTCAGGGAGGGGAGCGCGAACACGCGGGCATGGTTCAGCAGCTCGCGTATTTCTTCCCTGCTCACATAGCCGGCAAATACAACCGCGTCCTGCATGCCCAACTTCCTGGCGAGCTCCTCGAGCTCCTGCCGCGCCTCGCCTTCACCTGCGATCACGAGATTGGCATCAGGAACGTGTTCGCGAACCTGCGCCAGCGCGTTAATCAGGATGTCGTGGCCCTTCACCGCAGTTAATCTGCCGACCGCCACGATAGTAGAAGACGTTTCCTCTGGAGCCGACGCCGTTGTCAGAGCTCCCCAAAATTCCGTATCCACCCCATTGGGGATGACGTGGACTTTCTTTGGATCGATGCCGGGATATGCGAGGATCCGATCGGCGATCCGCTGCGTCACGGCTGTAATTGCATCGGCTCGCGGAAGCAAGTGAGGCAGGAGCACGGCATTGCGCCGTTCCGGCACGAAAAGGTCGCTCCCGTGGGCCGACAGGACGACCTTGTATCCGAGCAGCCGCCTGAGCATCAGAAAATAGATGCTTTCGCGGCGCACGAAGTGGATATTTACGATCTCCGGCTTGTGCCGCAGGAGCCCCCGGACGAGGCGAACCATGGAACGAAAGACTCGTCCGACGGAGCGTGGTCCAATTATCCCTCTCCGCACGACGAGGCGTGTCAGCGGAAAAACTTCTTCGTCCGCATCACCATCTATGCTGGGATCCGACCACGCCTCAACTACTGAATGTCCCTGGTGCCGTAAGCTGGTAGCCAGTCGTGCATAGACAGCCTGCACGCCGCCGAGCTTATCGCGCGGGGTCGAGGAGTACATCAGAACACGAACGCTCATATGGCTTTCCCTATGACGGGAAGGAGATTTCGTCGCTGCTGTGTATGCATTTAAGTAGGGTAGACTAATATGTCATTAAATACTATCCGATGGGCGGACGGACCGCCACCCCGTTACTAAAATTTGTCGAACTCGCGGCGGGAGAATAATTCGCCGCAGCCGTTTGTGCGCCGTGCGCGACTTCGGAGCCTCCAATACCGCGCGGATGGTTAGGAGCCGGGCTCCCCAGCTATCATCGTATTCCGGCACGAGATGGCGTCTGGCGCTCTCGAGGAGAAAGTGATGCGCGACGCCGGCGCGCAGCATCTCCGAACGATGCTTTCGGTACAGTAGTGCCCTGGCGGCGAGATTATTGCCGACATCAAGCGACTTTCTCTCGAGCGTCCCAGGTTCGTGTTCTCTGGAATCGTGATACCGAATAAGCGGCTCATCGACGAAGTCGATCTCGAAAAATCGAGATATACGAAGCCAGTAATCGTAGTCTTCAATCGCGGGAAATGCTTCGTCGAAAAATCCGACCGTCGCGATCACATTCCTCCGGATCATGGCGTTCGACCCTCCGCCATGAATTACGTTCTCGAGCAGCAGTTTCTCATACACGTTCCCGCGGCGGGTTGGTAGATCCACCCGTCGTGAACCGTCGCCGAACACGGACTCTACGCCCGTGTAGACCAGGCCGATCTCCTCGGGCCGATCTCGAAATACGGCAATCTGTCGATCTAGTTTTTTCGGGTGCCACTCGTCGTCAGAATCGAGGAAGGCCACGAACTCGCCCCGCGCCTCACGGAGGCCACGATTGCGGGCGGCACCCACGCCGCGGTTCTCCGATTGCGCAAGGTAGCGTATGCGCGAATCGCCGAAAGCCGTTACGAGGTCTTCCGTGTCGTCGGTCGAGCCGTCATCAACTACGAGAACTTCGAAGTCGTCGAATGTCTGCGCGAGTACGCTTTTAAGCGCTCTTCCGAGCACGTGGGCCCGGTTGTACGTAGGGATGACGACGCTAACTGCAGGGTTCTCGCGTCGAACCAGTCGCTCTGAAGGGGCATCATCGCGGTCGTTTGTCGCCGAAGCCATCACAGCCTCTGCGCGGTCGAGCCCGTGTCTAACCTCCACTGGCGTTGAGATCCGGGAGGATTCCGCAGGTGTTGAATTCAGGGCAGAAACTGCGCGTCCGGCGCGCGATCGGAAGGCGCGGTAAAGTCTTCGGCCAGGCGACTCTGGCGACGTGAGCGCCCGTTCCATCGACCGAGCCGGACCGGCGGCCTCATATTGGCCGGCGTACGATTCAGCTTGATCGCAGAGGTCCGGATGCCGCTCCTTCGCGGCGGATGCAATATTCAGGAAGGCTTCCCTTATCTGGCGACGATAGAACCGGATCCGCCCCCGCTTTTCCAGGAGATACGCGATCTTCTGAACGGTGCGCAGCCGAGCATGGATTCCTTCACGCGTGAAGCGCGCCCCACTGAGAGAGACCGCTTCCTCCGGCAACCGGCGGTAGTAGCCGGCCACACCGGGGCCAGGCCGTGCCTCTACGAGAGAAATGCCGAAGACCATCGCACGCATCATTAGGTCTCCATCGTCGTTGGGGTTCCACCGTTCGTCCCATCTGCCCGTTCGCTCGAATGCCTCTCGCGACCAGAGGACGGAACATGGTGGATGATACCAACCGGTGAGCCAGGCACTCAGCGCGTCGTCGCCGGGCCTGCGAGCTGCGCACGATCGCGGGAGCTCTACCCACTTGCCATCGACCACGGCGAGCCGATACCAAGGGCACACGGCGATGCTGTCGGGCTGACGCACCAGCGCTTCCGCCAGGGACTCGAGCGTGCGCGGAGCTATCACGTCATCAGCATCGAGGAAGAGGAGCGCATCACCGGAAGCCGCTGCAGCCCCGAGATTACGGGTCCGAGCCGCCTGGCCGGAGCGCTCGGAAAGCACCCGGACGCAGCTCCCGTTTTCCGCGGCGAAACGCTCCGCGACGGCGAGACTGGCGTCCGTCGATCCGTCGTCGACCACGATGATCTCGTGAGGCTCCCGGCTCTGATCAAGCGCAGACCCGATAGACTGAGCCAGATACTGATCGCCGTTATAGCAAGGAATGATGACGGAAATCTTCATTGGACCACACCGGATCTGGCTTCTTCCATCCTTGACGCATCGACGCCCTTGCGGTTTACGTCCGAGCCGAATCGCCAGCTTTCCAGGTCCTTGCCCATCAGATCCTCGAGCGCTCGAACTTCGATGTCGAGGATACCCGCGATCATTTCTTCGAATGAAGCCGATAGCCTTGGCCGCTGGTCGACACGCCGGCTGAATCTATCCACGACGCGCTCCCATATCCCGGGCAACAGCTTGCGGGCATGTCGCAGCAGGGGTGGAGGATT
>CAZKNF010000043.1:25255-31321 GCA_964554105.1 uncultured Rhodothermales bacterium
GGATTACGAACGAGATAGATGAACTTCATCGCCGGATTATAGGCAAAGATGTCGTCCCAGATTTCGAGATTTCGGTGAGGATAAAAGGTGTAGCTCGTGGATGCCTCGCAGTAGAGCGCACCCGGGCGCTCATCGAACAGCGCCTCGTAGTTTGCCAGCTCCCGCCGCCAATCTGGTGAGGTACTAAAGAAGTGCGGCTCCTTGACACGCGAACCGACGATATCGGGGTGGCGCGTCAGGATGCTGAACAAGGTGGTGGTCGCACATTTCTGCGCGCCGACTATGATAAAATCCACCTTCATGATGCGTCTGTCGATTTACACCTTCTCACCTTTCTGATCCTCCGTCGGCTCTTCTCGGTGGACACCGAGAACCGGCTAATCGCTTGAGCGCTTCGTCGTCGGCCTCTACGCTTAGCATCTCAGCGATGCTGTCGATTCTCTCGACGCCGAGTCTTACCGATTTTACTACCTCTACAAGGCGCTCGTACGGCGCCAGGATCCACGAATTGGACTCATTCGAATAAATGGTATGTAATTATCAAGGCACCATCCGCAGCCATCAGCTCCCACGGCCTTGTCGGTCAGATATGCATGTGCTCTACGTGAAATATCGACGGATGCGGCGTGGCACGCTCGGAAGGCGTTTCAGTATGTGCACTAGCTGAAGAACATGTGCTGGCTTGTTAAAGGGAACGGCGAGTAGTTCCGGCCACCCATACGCAACCATGTCACGCTGAAGCAGCCCGGCAGCACGATACGTTTTCGGCAGGCGGAGCATGATTTCGATAGGAAACGCTTCGAGCATGGGACTGCTCACGCGCCGTGTCCCAGGGAACAAGTATGTCATCGGAGCCTGCCAGCAGCCCATTCGCTGTTCGACATATGCCAGGTCGAGCGTGGCGGGTACACTGGACCGCACGTGTTCGGGAAGCTCGCTCAACCATTTCTCCGCTGCGTCGATCACGACACCAGATCGGGGTGAACGCGTGCGCCGGATTAGCATGTCGCGTAGTGCGGGATGGTCGCCGTTGTTTGGCCGTATCGGATGCCCGGATTGGTCCGACCCGGATTCCGGATTCGAATACTGACTTCCACGCCACCAGAGCGCACGGCCCGTCTCGCCTCCCATCCCGCCTATCTTAAAGGGGGCATCGCGAGGGATTCCCTGCGTGACACCCGGTGCCGAAAGGCTCGGTCCGGCTGCCGCTTCCCCAACTCGTGCAAATGCACGGAGCACGTCGCTCCTCCGGCTATCGTGAGGGCGGCGGCGCTTCACTTCGTGCGGAAGCCCCGCGATCCGCGCAAGGCGCCGGGCAGCCTGCGCATCGACCCGTGATTCGAAATTCCATCCGTACGACGTGGAGAGACGGAGATCCATACCTTCGTCGGCAAACGGGCGGAGGACGGAAAGGACGGCACGTGAATCTCTGCCGGCCGAGAGAAATACGACGAACTGGTCGTGCCTGTTGGCGAGGAGCCGCAGCAGCCGACGTGCATACTCCACGATAGCTGCCGCTCCTTCCTCGCCGGAACCGTCGGGCGTTAGCGGACCTGCAGGCCAATGCCTGACTGGCTGGAATGTCTCGAGGTCGAGGTAATGATTCGGGAGAAGACGGTGAAGGCCTTCGAAGGCCGTCAGTCCGAACGTGAAATAGGCCAACGTGGAGAGGCAATCGAAGGCCCCGCTCAGGGATTCGTCACGCTGCAGGCCTTCGACGAGATTCTGGGTGGTTGAGACTGCGCCTTGTGCCGGACAGTACACCACCGAATGCGTGGCCCCGAGATAGACGCGCTGAAATGGTGCGTCATACGATCCACCGAAAACGACGGCTGTCCAGGTCCCCGCGAGGCCGTCACCGCTGCTTCGACCGTATTCGTCGCGGCCGTACAGGGCCTGCTCAATCTCAGCAGCAGCAGCGCGAGATCCGACGGGGAGCGTGAGAGATTCAGACGGAATTGCATCTACGACGGGACTCAGATATCCAAGGGCCTCGATAACCCAGCCGATCGGTGTGCCGTCTATGGCGAGCAGAAGACAGACGTCTGCATCGGGATGGGCACCCAGATGCCACCCGCTCAGGGTCTCGTGTCGCCATCCTTGCGGGATCTGTGCTGCGTCGCGCGTAAGCAGCCACTGCCGCGACAGCTCCTTCGGCGGAAGCGGATAGAGCGCGTCGAGCGCTGCAAAGTCGGTGACGGTACCCGCATTCCCCATCTTAAGAAAGGAGCTGCTTGAGAACGGACTCGACGTCGGAGATATCGATGCGAAGATTCCGTTCGAGTGGATGCCCGCTCCCTACGGTCTCGCCTGCCAGAAGCCAGTAATCGTGTTTCAGTCCGGAGGCGAGGGCATAGAAATTCGGGTTGGGGAAGCTGAGGTCTGCGATTTCGACGACGTCAGCACCGGGTGAACAGAAGATCATGTTCGTAAGACCGGCACCGTGCGGCCCGACGAGGATGGCTGTTTCACGCATTAGGAGGACCTGATCTTCGAAGGACAGGTCCTCCATATACACGCGCTCGAAGCCGGCCTTTTCGAGCGTCGTCCATATCTCATCCTCATTGACCAAATTTCGGCGCGCGGCCTTCCCACGGCTCACGAACACCCTCCGGTGCGGCGTCGGCGACTCGGCAGAAGCCGCGAACGCCGCCTGCACCATGCGAAGCAGTTCCGGTCGAAAGCGGTCGTTCTGTACGAACGTCAGCTCGGCGATTTCCAGTGGACGCTCATGGTCGAACGTCCGGAATGCGTCCGGATCCAGGCCGAGCATCCGCAGCGATCCGTCCATCGTCGGCGTTCGCTCCCGCGGCAACATGATCTCCTCGAGACCGCCCCGCTCGCGGAGAAGGAGTATTTTGGGCAGGTGGGCCGTCAGCCAGTGGGAGTGGTTGTGATACACTCGCTCGAGAATCCACGTTGCACGGTCAACACGCGCAGCGCTGCGGGAAGCTCGCAGTACCTCTCCGTGTAGGTCCCTGAACCGCACTTCCCGAAGGTCGAGCGCACGGTCGTCGCGCGTGAGAATCGCCGGATAGAAATCATTGTCCTGTGTTGCATCGCGGTACCAGGTAATGCGACACTCAGGCAGCGTAATGATCTTCGTCTCTCCACTCCTTCGCGTAGGGACATCCCGGAAGGAAAAGCCCCACCAGCCCCGGTCGTTTGGCAGATCCTCCAGAGATGTCACGTTGCGTGGAAGTGGATGGCGTGCTACGGCTTCGGTGTGCAGCGTGTCGTACCGTCCTGGCTCGCCAGTACCTCCGTGGCGAGCGAAGTACTCTGGCACCGTCTCCCGCTCGATCCATCGATATCCGAACCAGGACGTGGGGAGCCCGAGTTCTACACCGGCTCGAGGCACATTTCGAAGCCTGCGCTTAAGTTTGTCGGTGACGGACTGCAGGAGCATCATTTAGGGGGCCGTTGATTAATTTCGCACCTCTGCGTTGCACTCCTCGCGGCTCACTGCGGCGTACGTCGTTAGTTAACTGATGACGCACGCCTCACTGACCGCTTGTCGCGCGCCTTGATCTGCACAACCTCTTCCGGACCTGTCTCTACATTCTTCAACAGGCCTTTAGAGGAGGCCGAGCTCCCTGCGAATACGGCGGTACACGCGTCGCGCGAATGTCTTCCCATCTTGCAGAAGATCGCGCACGCTGACTTCTGCGCGCTCGGCAGAGAGCAGCGTCTTGACCATTCGACGACCGGCTCGCCGGCGCGAAGCCGAAAGTGTCGGTCTGTATCCAGCTAGCTGCATTCTCGAGGCACAGTGACCCTCGATCATCGCGACTTCCCTCTCCGAGAGCTGGAGTCTCCATTTCTCCAGGGACTGCGTGGAGATGGGACGGAGTGTTTTTGCATGGTGCTTCTTACGCCATTCACGCCAGTACTCGTTGTTAAGATCATGTGTAGATGCCGGGATCGGGACATTCTCGTCCGAACGGCCATCCAGCATCGCAGGCTCAAATGCTTCGTCCAGAAACGCGCAGATCCTTCGGATCTCGCCCTCTGGCCTTCGAACCAGCTCTTCGTATTGCACGACGAGCACCCGACCATCTTGCCCCGAAGCAGGGACCACCTCATCGTACATTCGTTGCCAATCGTCCGCATAGTAGGCCACTTGATGCAGGTAACTCCCGACGACCAGTCCTTCCTTCATGGAGCGAGGTGTGATTCGCTCCTGGACCCAGGGGCTTCGCAGCTGCGAAGCGACCACGGCTCGCGGGTCGCGCCTAAGAATCAGAACACGGGCATCCGGAAACCATGACAGCAGGTGCGGGATGAAATGGACGTGTCCCGGCGTCTTCTCGCCGATTCGTTCTTTGCCGACCCGCCTGCCGTACGCTACAAGCACGGCTTCAAAAATGGCGCGAAACGTCGGGTTTTCGGCGTGGTTGATCAGTTCGCGGCAATATTCCGCCTCGATGCCAAGATCTCGAAATCGGACCGACGAGGTGAATCGCTCCCAGAACTGATCGAAGTTCTCCGGGCCTTCCCTGTCGGATAAGCCCCACTGTTCGGCCCGCTGCATGAAGTGGGTTTCGGGAGATATGGAAACCCTCGAGTGGGCGGATAGAAGACTCCGCAACAGTGTCGTCCCGGAGCGACCGGCTCCGGCAATGAAGATGGGACGATGCAGCCGGTGCTCGCTTTCGGAGACAGGGACAGCCTCGGTCGAGCGGACATCGGCGCGGGATCTAGTAATAGACATTGAATGGTGCGTTTTGCGATCGCCTGGATGGCTACGGTTATTGTGTGGCGTGAACAAAGACGGCGTCGCAATACGCAAGTACGGCAGGACGGAATCCATTCGATTCGCCGGCGGTCCATGATTCCGAGGCGCTGACTCGCTTCCGGCACTGGTTGTATATCCCGTACAGGTAATATCCCAACGGCGCGAGATGAACCCTCATTTGCTCGAGTGACGGTTGGTCTTTCTCGAGCTGATCGAACCCCACCTCCACCTGGACAATGGCAATCCGACCAGAGGAGAGTGCCTCCTGCGCCCCTTTCAACACCTCCAGGTCGTGTCCCTCCGTGTCAATCTTCAGCAGGTGGATGAACTGAATTCCCTGTTCTTTCATAACCGCATCGACGGTGCTCACCTCTACGACCTCCGTTCCAATGGGAGATCCCCATTCGGGTGAGAGTGAATTCATCTCCGCGATTTCATTCAGGTAAATCGTAGCCTCTCTCTGTTTGGCACCTAGAGCCATTTGAAACGTGCTGACGTTTTCGTACTGCGATGTGCGATCGACAAGCACCTGGTATGTCGATGACACCGGTTCAAAAGCGAGGATTCTGGGAGAGTTCAGCTGATGCTGTACGCGGCGAATGGTTCTTCCATCATTTGCACCCACGTCGAAAATGATGTCGTTGCTCGACCAACGGCGAATCTTGCGGAGGGCTGCATCCGGATGTTTGTTCGGCGGGAATAGGGGCGCGCGGGAAATCGTCACGCCAAATTTTCTCTCGACAAATGCTTTCACCCGGTGTTTTGGATGACGGCTGGTCGTGGGCATAATGGGCGATGAGTTTTTCATTGGGTGGGCGGAGATTTACGCAGCTGAAGCGGAGATCCATCCACTGGGTCGTTCTGAATTGCAAGCGAAGAGGATGCTACAACTATGCAGTAGTGTACATCTCATTGAATTGGCGGCACTTCCGTCGGATCATCGGGTGAGAGGTCACCCTCCATATGTCCTGATGCCCCATGCCGCCCGGGCACTTTGAACGACAGAGAAGCATGTTGCCGTCAAGCGATATGCTTGGCGCACCGTCATGGTACCGTGCAGTGTTGATGTAATCACCTACTGGGACGGTCCGAGACCATTCGGAGTCCAGCGACGATCGTTCGGGGACATATATCATCTGATTTTTTCGCAGGGATTCATTGCGAATAGATTTCATGCCACGCATTATTCCCACCACGAGTCAATCCCGAGTACTTCGTAGAGCCGGCGGTTGTGGGGCATGTAATGTGCACGGAGCGCCTCCGAATCAGGGACGTCCGGGGAATATCTTCCGGTGTTGAACGTCTTCGCTTCATTCAGCGCGACGCGG
>CAZKNF010000044.1:0-30641 GCA_964554105.1 uncultured Rhodothermales bacterium
TCTTCGCGAATATCATCCTCGCCGATGAAATCAACCGCTCACCGGCCAAAGTCCAGAGCGCGTTGCTCGAAAGCATGCAGGAGCGTCAGGTCACCATTGGGGACACCACGTATTTCCTCGACGAGCCGTTTCTGGTGCTCGCAACGCAGAATCCCATCGAGCAGGAAGGCACCTATCCGCTTCCGGAAGCGCAAGTCGACCGGTTCATGCTGAAAATCAAAATCGGATATCCGACGAAAGACGAGGAACTCGAGATCATGCGGCGAATGGCGCGAACCGGTAAGAAGGCCGAAGTAGGCGCCGTCGTGCAGCCTGCGCAAATTCTGTCCGCCCGCGGTGTGCTAAACGACATGTATATCGACGATCGCGTGGAGAGATACATCGTAGAAATCGTGATGGCGTCTCGCGAGCCGAGTAAATACCGTCTCGCCGCCATCGAGCCGCTTATCGACTTCGGAGCGTCTCCGCGCGCAACAATCAATTTAAATCTGGCCTCTCGCGCCCACGCCTTTTTGCATCACCGGGCCTACGTGACGCCGGAAGATGTGCGATCGATCGCGATGGACGTTATGCGCCACCGCATTGCCGTGTCTTATGAAGCCGAGGCCGAGGAGGTCTCGAGTGAAGACCTCGTCCAACGAATCCTTGAAACCGTCGAAGTGCCGTGAGCTAGGCAGCCTCCCGTGCCCGATGCATCACCCTCTAAACCTTACACTTTCATCTCGAACACTAACTCGGTCCACCGAAACCTAGACGATGCACAAAGCCCAGGTCTTCAAGAAAGAGTCGATCTCTATCGACTTTATGGTCGAGCAGCTGCGGACTACTGTAGGCGTGGAGGTACAGTCCGTCAATCCGGTGCAGGGCAGCGAACGGATCGTGATCGAGAGCAATCTCCATCGGCCCGGCCTGGTACTGGCGGGGTATACCGAGCTGTTCACCTCTCATCGAGTACAGATCCTCGGAAATACGGAGAATCAGTTCCTGCGAAACATGGATCCTGGCGCGCGCAGCGAGGCGTTCAGTACCTTGCTCGCGTTCGAGATCCCATGCATCATCTTGACCGAGAACAACGAACTCGGTACGGAGCTGATCGAAATGGCGACGGAAAAGGGAGTGCCGATCTACAGAACTCCGCTGCCGTCGACGCATTTTATGGCCGTCCTGAGGGACTTCCTCAGCGATCAATTTGCTCTGCAGCAGACAATACACGGTTCTCTCGTGGATGTCTATGGCATAGGCCTTCTCCTCGTCGGAAAATCCGGTATCGGGAAGAGCGAAGTTGCACTCGATCTGGTAGAGCGGGGCCATCGCCTGGTGGCGGATGACGTAGTGATAGTGACGAAGAAGGAGGAACATCTGCTGATGGGCTCGGGAACGGATCTCGTCCAGCACTTCATGGAGGTGCGCGGTCTCGGTCTCGTGGACATCCGCGCAATGTTCGGAATTCGCGCGATTCGGTTTCAGAAACGAGTCGAGGTCGTCGTAGGCATGCAGCTTTGGGATAAAGATGAAGAGTATACGAGACTGGGAATGGTCGACGACAGCTACACGCTGCTCGATGTCGAGCTGCCGATGGTGAAGGTACCCATCACTCCCGGCAAGAACATCACAGTCATCTGTGAGGTCATCGGGATGAATCATCTTCTGCGGCATTACGGCTACGATCCGGCTGAAGTGTTCGCCAAGCGACTGGCCGAGCGTATCCGATCGAAAGGCCCTGGCGCACCCGCCCGCGGTATCGAATACTTCGAGCACGACTATGAATAGGGACGGCGAAAGATACTCGCCGAAGAGAGGCGGGATAGGATCTCGAGATCGAAGGGATCTTCCCTCTACACATTGGCGAGCCGTTTGTCCAAGAGGTGATCGAGCGATTCCCAACAATGAAGGGAACGCGACACGTTAGGAACGTCACGATATGTGGGATGGATTTTTCTGAGGCGTATATCTTTCGTGCTCTGCCTCGCGGCGCGATAGCTAGCTATCATCTTTTCACTAGCAGTCTGCCGTCCGCGAACTATTCCGTAAGGCCCGCCGGGCATGAGTAATAAAGGGGCGCCGGCTTCGGCCGACGCCCCTTGCCAGGTCACAGGCGCATCTCGGCCCTCGAGATACGTCCTTGCTTACGGGTAGAAGGTTTGTTTTTCTGCTCCCACCATTCGAATCCGCATGGACGCCCAATGAAAGAAGTTTCGATGCCTGTCGTGGTGATTATTCGCTGGTTGATGTGTGCGTTCATTCTCTTCACGCCGTTGGTGATTTCGGGGTGTGCCGAGGAGGTTCCAGTTGGAGCGGAAGACGAAATCCCTGATCGAGCGGACGACGAAAACCCTGAAGATCCGGAATTATCCCCCGACGATACGCTATTTGTACGGTACGTAGCGATGGGAGATGCCATGACAGCCGGATACATGTCCGGTGGAATAAACCAAGACACGCAGCAGAAGTCCTACGCCGTCTTGTTGGCGGAAGCTATGGGTACTGACTTCAACGTTCCTTTGATCGAGAATCCTGGGTGTCCGCCGCCAATTACGGATGCCTACACCGGTGCCCGCGCTGATACGACTGCGTGTAGCGGGCTTGTAGGTAGCGCCTTAGATCTTTTCCATAATGTGGCGGTGCCAGGGGCACATATGGAAGACTTCTACGGGGACTTTGACGAACCTAGTGCAATGAATGAGTTCTTGCTCGGTGGACGGCCGCAACTCGAGGCGCTCGTGCAGGCAGAACCGACTTTTGTCAGCATTTGGATCGGTACTGAACGCTTGTGGAACGAAATGCGCTCCGGCAATCCCGAAACGGACTGGCTCTACGACTTTGAAGATCGCTACTTACAGTTATTGGATAGTCTGAATGCTCTCGGTGTAAAGGGAGGCGTCGTCATTGGCCTCTTTGGTCCCGTCTCTCCCTATTGGTCGTCGGGAGAGCGCTATGCAACGGCAAAGATAGAAGGTATCTTGCCAGATTCCTTCGACGTGGCCCCCAATTGCAGCGGAGAGGGTGCCTATTCCTTAGTGCCGTTTGATTATGCGATGCAGGAGCTTCTGTCGCGGGCTCAATCAGGGGAAGCTGTACAGCTCGACTGTCTCAACGACGACGAGGTTTTGCGATGGGAGGAATGGGGCGACATACAGAACAGCGTCGAAGCAGCTAACGGCGTACTCGAAAGCTGGGTCGAGCTTGAGGCAGGATGGGCCTTTGTTTTTCCAAGGGACCTAGGCCTATCGTCCACGAGGTTTCCGAATCTACCTGGTTCAGGTGAGGCCGTCTTCGGCCGAGACATTAGTCTTGACGGGGAGCACCCATCTGAGGAGGGCCACAGGGTCATCGCGAACACCTTAATTCAGGCGATCAATTCGCACTACGGTACAAATTTGCCGAATCTTGACGCCAGTACTGACTGACTGTCGGAAACCTTTAACACATTAACACGCGCCATGTAAAGGGGCACCCTCTCGGATGCCACGTGGTGAAGCAGCGCGCCTAGACGGCAATCCGAGCACGACTATGAATAATCCTGTGAATCGATCGGCCGAACTTTATCGGGACCAAGTCATTGGCGATGCAGGAGTTAAGCACCTATGGATTCAGGTGCTCAGGTGGCTAAATTGTAATCGCTTCGGTCAAAAGTTCACAGGACCCGCACCTGTTCGAATCTGTTGACATCAGGTGCAGGTGCGGCTATATTCGAATGCTGTTCGCACGTAATTCACCGACGAGCCCTTCATCTGCACTGAAATCGACGATTTGGAGGACGGCGGGAATGATTCTGTTCTGCATCGATCAGGCTATGCGAATAATCGGGTTCGTTTTTTGCGTGAAGCTGCTCCTCATTAGTTCAGGAATACCCGAGATTGGCTAAGATTGCCGTTCGTATGCCGAGAAATCGTTACTACTATTACGACCACGAATCGTGCAGCTTCGTTGAGGTCAGAACAAAGCGGTCGCGGATATATCTGCAGGGTTCAGCCCTTCTATTAGTTGCATTCCTTCTCGCCAGTGCGCTGTCGTGGGGCGTCGATGAGTTCTCGCAGACCCCGCAGGAACTCGCGTTGATGGCCGAGAACGATGTCCTTCAGCGCGAGCTTTCTCACATCAGCGAGCGTATGGACTCGTACTCCGAGAAGCTGGAGGAACTCAACGAATCGGATAAGGATCTCTACCGTACGATCTTCCAGGTCGAGCCTATTTCCGAAGATGTACGCCAGGTTGGAGTCGGAGGCGTCGATCCGTACGAAGATTTTGGCCGGTTCAGTACGTCGACAGCGGCGATGCTGCGCACGACATCCGAAAAGCTCGACAAGCTTGAACGACAGATCGGTCTTCAGAACTCGAGCTACCGTGAGCTTGCGAGGTTGGCAGATGAGCGCGAAATGCAGCTCAAAGAAATGCCTGCGATCCTGCCGGCCAACGGTCCGTTGGTCTCCGGATACGGCATGCGGCGGCATCCCATCCTGCGCGTGAGAAAGATGCATCGCGGGATCGATGTTCTCGTTGACACCGGCTCACCCGTGGTCGCAACCGGAGACGGCGTCATCAAAAAGGCGGAATACAACTCAAGCTATGGACACCACGTGATTGTCGATCATACGTCGACCGGCTATTCTACCGTCTACGCCCATTTATCTGAGATTCCCAGCAACATACGTCCAGGTACCGCGGTCGAGCGGGGAGAGGCAATCGGGGTCAGCGGCAATACGGGACGATCGACCGGTCCACACCTTCACTACGAAGTTCGCGATGCGGACGGCCGCAGGTTGAACCCTGTACTTTTCGTCGCGCCGAGCATGACGCCGCCGGAATACAAGAAGCTCCTCGAAGAAACCGAACGGTCGACAATGTCGCTCGACTAACGCTCCTCGCACATCTACCTTTTCGCTGAAATCAGGTCGTCGCACCGACGCTGCTTGCTTTTTTTGGACCTGGACAGTATAGTGCTTGCCCGGCGCACGGTGGTCGAAACGCACGTCGCACCGAGCTCGTTACTCCCGCCGAGCATCCGAAAAAAGTGAAGGACGTTATGTACTGGACCCTCGACCTCGCCTCTCATCTCGAAGATGCTCCCTGGCCGGCCACGAAGGATGAACTAATCGACTACGCCGAGCGTACTGGCGCTCCGCTTGAAGTGATCGAGAATCTCCGCGTGATGGAGGACGATGGCGAGCCGTACGAGAGCATCGAAGAAGTATGGCCCGACTATCCGACGGCCGATGACGACTTCTATTTCGAAGAGGACTAGCTCTAGTCGCACCGGGCCAAACCGTCATCCCCAGAGACGCGTCGAGGGCAGATCCCTTCGGCGAACGTTCCACTTCACCTCAGGCCTCACGACGGGCCTTTTTTTCTTTTTCCTCCTATTGGCCGTGCGGCCTGCAAGCGCACAGGAGGGACGGCTGGAGCGTTCGACTGATACTACCGGGAGCCCCGCTGTGGTAGGCGATGTGAGGTTTGAAGGCAATGATTTCTTCACGGACGATGAACTTGCTCTCCGCGTTCGTACGCAGCCGAATCGCCGTTTTCTCGGCATCGGCGGACTAACGTGGTGGTTGTGGCTCTACGAGCTGGGTGAGTCTGGCTTTCTCGGAGATCGTGTGGGAGGGGCCTTGATGGCAGGGGGAGAACCGCCGGCTCATTTGGATTTGAATGTTCTCGCCGCCGACGTTGAGCGCCTGCGACTGCTCTATACCCAGGAGGGATTTCGGGATGCGGAGGTGAAGGCCGATGTCGACACCGTAGATGCCGATCAGGTGTCCGTCTTGTTTACAATCGAACCCGGTGCTCCGACGTACATACGGCACGTCGAATTCGACGGGCTCGATCGCCTCGACCCGGAACAGCAGGTTCGCTTCGCCCGCGGTACGCTGCTAAGAACCACGCGTGTCAGCCGTGACCGTCCGCTGTCGTTTACAATGCGCGACCAGCGGTACTCGGAGCCGACGCTCCTCGAGGAACGCCGTCGGCTTTTGAACTTCCTGCGAAATGAAGGCTACGCGTCCGTCTCGCGCGACTCCATCCGCGCTCTCGTATTTCCGCAGTCCGCCGACAGCTTTGACATCAGATTCCAGGTACATACCGGCCCTCGCTACCGCTTCGGAGACGTTCACTTCCAGGTAGAAGGCCCGGAGCCGGCAGTGGAAAGCCGAAGCGATTCGCTCGTCCTGCGCTCTCGATCCGACAGCCTGGTGGACGGAATCGCCACCGTCAGTATCGAAAGCGAGGGCAAGCTGTCGCCGAGTCTCCTCGCGAGAACGCTACAATTCCGCCCTGGGGACTGGTACTCCCAGGAAGCTGTCCTGGCCACAAAGCGCCGCCTGGAAGGTACCGGCGTCTTTCTGTTCACGGACATCGCTGCGCAATCCGCCGACACGATGCGCCTGAGACCGGATGCCCCGCCTCGACTTCCACACGCCGTCGATCTGCGGACCCGCCGGCGCCATCAGATCCGGCTCGAAACATTCATGCTCCAGCGCAGCGGGGAGGGCCTCCTGGCCTCGTCCACCGAGCTCGGCACCGGCGTCGGCGTGACGTACGAGAACGTCAACCTGCTCGGTCGCGGAGAAACGTTTCGCGTGCAGACGACCGGATCGATTGCCGCAAACAACGAGCTCACGTCGTTGGCGGCAACGCAGGCAGAAATCACTACCTCGCTCACCTATCCATACCTCGTAGGGCCGTTCCGAGGACTCGAATCCGCCTTCGATCTGTACGATGCGCGCACGCGTTTTTCGCTTAGCCTGCTCACAGCCCGCCGAGAAGATATCAAGCTGATTATTCGTGCACGAGGCAACGCGCGATATCTGCTCGAAATGCAGCACTCACCCACGATAACGTCGTTTGTGGACCTGATCGACGTGAGTTTGAGCAATCCCGACACGTTGGCCGGATTCGAGGCTGATATCCTCGATCGACTGCTGCGGTCGGTTGCCGATCCCGTGCAGCAAGCTCAGATCGTAGAAGATTACACGCTGCCGCAGGTCAATACCGCAATTCGCTACACATTGCGATCTTCCAACGTCAATCCGCTTCGACGTGAACGCGGATACAGTTATGAGGCGGGAATAGAGGTCGGAAACAATCTCCCGTATTTGATGGATCGATTTTTATTTACGCCAGGTACGCTCGAGGGCAGCCTCCCCGGAATTCCGATCTTCAGCGAAGATGGGGCTAGAGGGCGCCTCACCTATCGGCAGTATATTCGACTGGTCGGAGACGCGCGACGATACCTGTCGATCGGCCGCGGAAGCGTTGCCGCGCTCAAACTCATCGGGGGGTTCGCACAGCCGACCGGTACCGCGGACGTCATTCCGTTTGACCGCCGATTCTACGCCGGCGGCGCCTCCAGCGTACGGGGCTGGGGGTTGCGGGAGCTCGGCCCGGGCAGCGCCAGATTCGCGGCGAGATCTGAGATGGATACCACGGTCGTCCCGTCGGGCGATGTCACTAACATTCTCGGGGGCGACGTCAAACTGGAAGCGGGAATCGAAATCCGCACCAATATCCTACGCTCCCTCTTCGCCGCCGACTGGCTCGGGGTACTCTTCATGGACGCAGGGAACGTCTGGTTCGGTCCTCGCAATCCCGGTTTCGGCGATGACGTTCCGGCAAGTGGAAACGGCCGATTTCGTGCCGACACGTTTTTTCGCGAGGTTGGTGTAGGCTCCGGTCTCGGACTCAGAATCGTCTGGGACTACCTCATTATCCGCTTCGACCTCGGGGTGAAGGTATACGATCCCCGCCGGCGTTCCGAAGGATTTCTTCCAGACGGATTCGGAGATCTTCAACCGCATTTCGGCATCGGCCATGCCTTCTGATGTCGCTGGGTGTGCCTCAGTCCTTGTTACAGGTATCGGCTATCTTATTCGTGCCTCCCGGCCGCCACTAGCACGGTGGCCGATTGCACCGGCAATCCTATATATTCTCCCATGCCAGATACGAACAATTCTGTAAAACGCCTCGCCGGCCGCGCGCGGAGACTGTTCACGCGTGGGCGCGACCCGAGGGCGATGGAGCTGATCGACGCCCTTCAGCAAGTGTCCATCTTCCGAAATCTTCCGAAAGGTGCCGTTCGCGATCTCGCGGACGCAGTACATGTCCGGAATTACAAGCGGGACGAATTTCTTTACTATGAACGAGATCCGGGCCTGGGAATGTACATCGTGCAGCGAGGCAGAATCCGACTGCTGGTAGAGAATGAGACGGGAGCCGTCCACGAGCTGCGGCAGGTAGGCGCACACGAGTTCTTCGGCAAGCTATCGCTCCTCGGTGATTTTCCGCGGCTCGAGTCCGCACAGGCCATAAGCGAGACCCGCGTACTCGGCTTCTTTCGGCCCGATCTGAAAACGATTATTAAGCGACATCCCGGTTCAGGCGCAGCCATTATCGAGACCGTCGCACGCAATCTGGCAGCAATGGAGACGGAGCTCACCCGCGTGCTGATGGAGAAGGACGGGAAACTCGAGGCTCGGCGGATGGTCGAGAACGCAGCCGCCCGCGTCGAAATGATTCCATCGGAATCATCACATACATAAATCAGTCGTTCAGAGCGTGAGATTGAAACGAGGAGACGAAGTAGAGCTCGAAATTGAGAAGTTCGCCGATCGCGGCAAATCCCTGGCTCGACTCGACGGCCGCGTCGTATTCGTGGCAGGTGCCGTGCCCGGCGACCGCATCCGCGCTCGCATCGGCAAGACGAGGAAGCGCCATGCGGAGGCGTATCTCGAAGAGGTTCTCGAACCAAGCTCCCTCCGGACCGAGCCGAGGTGTTTCTACTTCGGAGCGTGCGGCGGATGCAAATGGCAGCAAGTCGAATACGCGGCGCAGCTCGAGGCGAAAACGCAGAGCGTCCACGACGCACTCGTGCGAATCGGTGGATTTAACGATGTGAAGGTGCGTCCTGCGATCGGCTCGGAGAACGTCTATTATTATCGCAACAAGATGGAATTCTCCTTCAGCGCGTCGCGATGGCTGACGCGCGAGGAGATCGATACCGGGGAGCAATTCGATACCGATTTCGCACTCGGCCTCCACGTGCCCGGCCATTTTGATAAGGTGCTCGATCTCCACGAATGCCACCTGCAGTCAGAGTTGAGCAGCTCGCTCGTGAACGGTGTTCGCGCGTTTGCCAGGGAGAACGATCTGGAACCATGGGACATCCGCAAACACACAGGCTTCCTCAGGCATCTGGTGATCCGAACGGGGGAGCGAACCGGCGATTTGATGGTGAACGTTGTGACCAACGGCTGGGACGCCGAACGGATGGATCTCATTGCGGGATTTCTTCGCGATGAGTTTCCCGCCGTTACGACGTTTGTGAACACAATCAACACGGGCAAGGCGCAAACGGCCTTCGGTGAAGAGATCAGGACCATTTTTGGCTCCGGCGTCATTCACGACAGGATCGGCTCGAATGAGTTCGAAATCGCTCCGAATGCGTTCTTTCAGACAAATACGCAGGGCGCCGAACAGCTCTATAACGTGACTCGCACCTTTGCCGAACTGCGTCCCGACGACGTCGTCTATGATTTGTACTGCGGAGCAGGCACCATTTCGATCTTCATCGCGGGCGATGTCCGACAGGTCGTCGGAATCGAACTCGTCAACGAAGCGGTCGAGAATGCAAGAGCGAATGCGGAAGCAAACGGCGTTGCCAACTGCGTCTTCGAAGCCGGCGACATGCTGCATCATTTTGATGACGAATTCGTGGCACGCCACGGACGTCCGGATGTCCTCATCGTCGACCCTCCGCGCGCCGGGATGCATCCAAAGGTCGTCGATCACGTGGCGAGACTGAGACCAGATCGGCTCGTCTATGTGAGCTGCAATCCGCAGACGCAGGCGCGAGACCTGCAAATGCTGGCTCAACACTACGCAATCGAGGACGTGCAGCCAGTGGATCTATTTCCCCACACCCACCATATCGAAAACGTGGTAAAATTGCGTCGCGGCTAGACGGCCGGCACGTCTGACGGTCCGGCCAAGTCAGCACTAAATCCGGTATCCATATTCGCTGCAGGGAGCAGCATCATGAAGAGAGCCTTCGTAACAGGCGGCACAGGTTTTATCGGCTCACATCTCGCCGAGGAACTGCTTCGCCGCGGATACGACGAAGTCCGATGCCTCATCCGCAGCGAGCGAAAGTGGCTGGACGGCATCAATATCGTCGAGGTCCGTGCCGATCTTTTGGATGAGGATGCGGTTGCTGAAGCTGTGGCGGATGTCGACTTCGTCTATCACGTAGCCGGGCTGACGCGGGCAAAATCATGGAAGGAGTTCGAACGCAGCAACGTCGAGGCGACGATGCGGCTTATGGACGTCGTGTCGACGGTCAATCCATCCGTCGAAAAGGTGCTCGTCATGAGCAGTCTGGCTGTCGTGGGTCCATGCCGGGGCGGCGTCGCAACGGAAGAATCTTCGTTGGAACCCATCAGTCAGTATGGCCGCAGCAAGGCGCTGATGGAGCGGCGGCTGGCTGCGCACGATGGCAATCTGCCGATCACGGTCATTCGCCCGCCCACAGTGTACGGTCCTCGAGAGCGGGACGTTTTTGCATTCTTCAGGATGCTGAGCAAAGGAATTTGCCCGGTCGTAGGAGATATCACCGAGCCGGCACTCAGTCTTGTGCACGTCGCGGATTTGGTCAGGGGAATGGTAGATGCGGCAGAATCTGTCGAAACCACGCACGAAACGTACTTTCTGGGAAGTGAACCCTTCTATTCCTGGAGCGATATCAAGGATGCGGCGACGGAGGCTCTGGGACGCAAGGCCTTGACTGTCGCGGTTCCGCCTTTCCTCGTCCGACCCGTCGGCGCAGCGGTCGAATTGGCTGGCAGGTTTACCGGAACCTATCCGCCGCTAAATCGAGAAAAGGCCCGTGAGATTCGATTCGTATGCAAAAAGTGCTGCACCGAAAAGGCAAAGCGCGATTTCGGCTATGAACAGCGCGTGCCGCTCGGACGAGGAATCGGAGATACCATCGCCTGGTATCGAGACGAAGGATGGATATAGATCGGCCAATCGCCTGGCCAAACGATCAGCGACGCGGGCCATCGATTGTCTCGCGTGAGGAGCTGCGATACAAATCGAGAAACTTTCATATTTGAACTTCGATCACTGAACTCAGCGCACACCGTTTCGTTATCCTTTATCGACAGCGCTTATCAAAATAGATCATGCCGTGAGTCTAGGATTTAACACCGGGTATATCGAGGAGCTCTACCGGCAGTACCTCGACGATCCGGAAAGCGTAAGCGAGAGCTGGCGCGACTTCTTCGCCGATTACCACCCGAGCGAGTCGTTCATCGCCGCCAAGGAAGCCCGTCCCCAATCTGCGGTGGAACCCGACAGGCTCGTCGTCAAGGCGCGCCGCGACGGCGGTGACGGTGCGATGCCCGAGCCCGTGACACCGGCGTCCGCGCCGGAGTCGGCCGACGACGGCGGGAGAACCGAGCCCATCCGTGGAGCGCAGGCGAAGATCGTCGAGAATATGGAGACCAGCCTCGGCGTGCCGACGGCCACCTCCATGCGGACGGTCCCGGTCAAGCTGATGTCGGAGAATCGTCAGCTCATCAACGACTACCAGCGCTACGTAGGCGGAGAGAAGGTCTCCTTTACACACCTTATCGCATGGGCGGTCGTGAAGGGCCTGAAGGAATTCTCGAACATGAATACGACGTTCCGTCATGACAACGGCACGCCGGTTCACGTCATTCCTGAACAGGTAAATCTCGGACTCGCCATCGATATCGAACGGCGAGGTAAACGTACCCTTCTCGTGCCGAATATCAAGGGTGCAGATCGCATGAACTTCGCCCAGATCCTGGGCATCTACAACGATATCGTGCGCCGTGCTCGAGACGGAAACCTCGAAATCGCCGACTTCGAAGGAACGTCGGCCACCCTCACAAATCCCGGTATGATCGGTACGACCATGAGCGTCGCTCGCCTCATGCCGGGACAGGGCGTGATCGTCGGAGCCGGTGCCATCGGGTATCCGCCCGAATACTATGCGTACCCGCCCGAGAGCGTCAGCAAGGTCGGCATCTCCGAGGTGATGACGATAACGTCGACGTATGACCACCGCGTCATTCAAGGTGCGGAGTCCGGCGCGTTCCTCTCATACATCGCAGAGCTGCTGCTCGGACGCCACGATTTCTATCAGGAAATCTTCGAGCATCTGACCATTCCCTATCAGCCGTACTCGCTCACCACCGACTCGACGCCGCAGCTCGGCGCCGCCGAGCAGTCGGAGGAGATGAGCATGACGCAGAAGCAGGCGCGGGTCCTTCAGTTCATACGATCGTATCGTGTGCGCGGCCATCTACAGGCGGACGTCAATCCACTCGGATATAGCTGGAGCTACCATCCGGAGCTCGATCCGGCGACGTATGATCTGACCGTATGGGATCTTGATCGTGAGTTCGTCACTGGCGGCCTGGGTGGCAAGGACATACGGCCGCTGCGAGAGATCGTCGAGATCGTAAGGGACACGTATACTCGGAAGATCGGAATCGAGTATATGCACATCTCCGATCCGACGGAGAAGCGCTGGCTGCAGGAGCGGATCGAGCCAGTACGATGCGAGGAGCCCATCACGCCCGAAGCCAAACGCCGCATTCTCCACAAGCTAAACTCGGCCGAGGCGTTCGAGCGATTCATTCACACGAAGTACATCGGCCACAAGCGCTTTTCGCTGGAAGGCGCCGAGAGCCTCATTCCGCTGCTCGACGCAGTGCTCTCCGATGCCGCCGAGCAAGAAGCCGAAGAGATCGTGATGGGCATGGCCCACCGTGGCCGCCTCAACGTGTTGGCGAATATCCTGAACAAGCCATACGAGGCGATCTTCAGCGAGTTCGAGGGCAACATAGATCCGAATACCACGCAGGGCTCCGGTGATGTGAAGTACCATCTCGGGGCCAAGGGTGAGCATGAATCGCCAATCGGCGCCAGAGTCAAACTTACCCTCGCGTCGAATCCTAGCCACCTCGAGGCCGTCGACCCGATAGTCGAGGGTATGGTTCGAGCGAAGCAGGAGCTGATGCGCGAAAAGAATGTCGATACGCCGGGTGGGGATTATCTGGATTCCATCATCCCGCTGCTTATCCATGGCGATGCCGCGTTCGCGGGCCAGGGGGTCGTTTCGGAAACGCTCAATTTGAGCCAACTGCGCGGCTATAAGACAGGTGGTACGATCCACGTGATCATCAACAATCAGATCGGCTTTACCACGACGCCGTCCGACGCCCGCAGTTCGACCTACGCGACCGATGTCGCCCGGACTATTCAGGCGCCGATTATCCACGTGAACGGCGATGATCCCGAGGCGTGCATTCGCGTCGCGAGGCTTGCGCTCGACTATCGCAACGTCTTCAACAAAGATGTTGTGATCGATATGCTGTGCTACCGCGTCCACGGCCACAACGAGGGCGATGAGCCGACGTACACGCAGCCGCTGCTTTACAAGAAAATTGAGGATAAGCGCTCGCCTCGTAAGCTGTATACGGAGACGCTCCTGCGCCGGGGAGAGATGGATCCGGTCGAGGCCGAGAAGCTGCTTGAAGACTTTCGCGACCGGCTGCAGGAGGCCTTCGATCGCACCAAGGAGCTCGACTCGAAAGAAGCCGTCGAGCGGTTCGACTTGCTTCAGAAGAAAAAGAAGGAGAAGCCGGAGCTTAAGGAAGTCGATACGAAAGCACGTCTCGAAGATCTCGAGTCGATTGTGAAGGCGCTTGTGGAGCTGCCGGATAACATCCATGTCCATAAGAAACTGGTGCGGCAGTTCGAGCGGCGTGGAAAGCTTTTCTACGACGAAAAGAAGATCGACTGGGCATTCGCGGAAGCGCTTGCCTTTGGATCGCTGCTGCTCGAAGGCTCGACCGTACGAATGAGCGGCCAGGATACGCGGCGCGGGACGTTCAGCCAGCGTCATGCCGTGCTGTACGATCAAGAGACCGGTGAAGAGTACATCCCGTTGAACAACATCCGCGAGGAGCAGGCGAAGCTGCTCATTTACGACTCACTCCTCTCGGAGTACGCCGTTGCGGGTTTTGAGTACGGGTACACGGTTGGCGATCCCGCCGCGCTGGTATTATGGGAAGCTCAGTTCGGCGATTTCGGCAACGGCGCGCAGGTCATTTTCGATCAGTTTCTCTCTGCCGCCGAAGAGAAATGGGGTCAGAGCAGCAGCCTCGTTCTATTGCTGCCGCACAGCTACGAAGGCCAGGGGCCGGAGCACTCATCGTCGCGTCCCGAACGGTTTCTTCAGATGTGCGCCGAAGACAACATGATCGTCGCCAACTTCACGACACCGGCGAACTATTTTCACGCCCTGCGGCGACAGATAAAACGAGATGTGCGAAAGCCGCTTGTCGTGATGGCGCCGAAGAGTCTTCTCCGGCATCCGATGGCTGTCTCGAAGCCCGAAGACTTCAGCGAAGGTCGCTTCTTGAAGATCATGAAGGCGGACGCCGATCCGGCGAAGGCAAAACGCCTTCTCCTGTGCAGCGGGAAAGTCTACTATGACCTGATCCGAGATCGAGACGAAGAGGAGATCGACGTCGATGATGTGGCCATTACCCGCATCGAACAGTATTATCCCTTTGCCGAGCGTGAGATTCGTGAGGAGCTCGAGCGTTACAGTGCAGTGAACGACGTCGTGTGGGTGCAGGAAGAGCCGGCGAATATGGGTGCATGGAGTTATCTGCGCCATCGACTGGATGCGCTACTCGAAGATCTGCACGGGCCTTGCGACAAGCGCGTCAAATATGTCGGCCGGCAGGCAAGCGCGAGTACGGCGACAGGAAGCGCGAGAATCCATCAGCAAGAGCAGAAGGAAATCCTAAATGAAGCCCTGCGGATTTGACTGCGGAGCACCGGCAAATTCCACGAGGAGTCTTTCTGCGTCCACCTAATGTAACATGCGGTCGCACGGGCGGATGCAATGACAAAAGGCAGCCCCGATCGGGTACTGCCTTGCAGGGAAATCTAACGGTGCCGGTGGGAGACACCAGATGTTGCAGACACCAGACGCGATCGGCCGTAGACAACGAACCTGATCGCGAATCTGCCGCTGTCTAGTAATTTCTCGAATGCTTTCGCGCTGCGCGATTGGCTTTTTCGCGTGCGACACGACGTTCTTCCGACGGTTTCGTGAACGACATGTTTGACCGATAGATTCGGAGCACACGGCTGCGGTTCACGGCCCGCTTGAACCGGCGTAATGCGCGATCGATGGATTCGTTATCCCGAACTTTTACTCCTACTGACAAGCTTCTTCCCCCAGATGGAACGTTTTGTGGTAACTTCTTGAATAGCCTTACAAAATAGCACTTAGGTTATTCAAATACAAAACGAGCCTCGTTTGTTTCACGTCACCCGACATGCATGCATCCTCCTGGAGGGGAATAGAGTACATTGCAGCGCGCCGTATGAAGATCGTATTGGCAACGAGGAACCGGGGGAAAGTTCGTGAGATGCGTTCGTTGCTCTCAGGGCTGGCCGTTGAACTCATCTCTGCTGCGGACCTGGACGCGGCGCCGGAGGTCGACGAGGACGCCGATACACTCGAAGGGAATGCCGCCAAAAAAGCGCGTGCTCTGTACAATTATACATCCCTAGCGTCGCTGGCCGATGACACCGGGCTCGAAGTAGAGGCCCTCGACGGTCTCCCCGGCGTCCGATCGGCCCGCTACGCTGGAGAGGAGGCTGACGACGCAGCGAACCGTCAACGGCTGTTGAGGGAGTTGTCCGTCGACCGGAACCGCGTCGCGAGATTCCGAACCGTAATCGCGTTTATCGACGCTCACGGAGACGAGCATTTTTTCGAAGGCATATGTCCCGGAGAGATCATCGAGGAGGAACGCGGAAGCGGCGGATTCGGCTACGATTCCATCTTCGTTCCTGAAGGCAACGATCGTACGTTCGCCGAACTTTCCAGCGAAGAGAAGAACGCCGTCAGTCATCGCGGCCGCGCACTTCGACAAGTTACCTCCTACCTTCGCGAGTACGTCGACGAGGGTCAGGATTCTATCGTGCGAAACCAGACAAGAAATCGAGACGAAGAGCACGGATGGTAGCACTGATTCAGCGCGTACGGCATGCCTCGGTCGAGGCCGACGGAGCCGTTGAAGGATCCATCCGAACAGGCCTTCTCATTTTTCTGGGCGTGCACTGCGATGATTCTGAGGAAGAGGCAGCCTGGATCGCTCGTAAATGCGCCAATCTCAGAGTATTCCCGGACGAGGACGATAAAATGAATCTGTCGCTCACAGACATCGGTGGCGAGGCGCTCGTCATCTCCCAGTTCACCTTGTACGGAGATGTTCGTCGCGGCAATAGACCATCATTCGCGTCTGCGGCACCTCCGGAGATCGCGGAGCGATTGTATGAGAAGTTTGTCGCACTCCTGGAGGGACATCTCGAAGCGACGGTTCAAACCGGCAAGTTCGGGGCAATGATGGATATCACTCTTCTAAATGACGGCCCGGTGACCCTGTGGGTCGAACGAATGAAAGACGCGCAAAGTGGAGATCAGGGATGATTCATCTGCTTCCGGCTGTCTTGTCGGCGTTGGCGTTTGCATGTATTGCCGGTGCTTCCGAAGCGGCTGCGCAGGCGGACTACGTTGTCCACAATGCACGCGTATATACAATGGATCCGGAACAGCCCATGGCCGAGGCGTTCGCCGTCGAGGGCGAGCGAATATTGAGGGTGGGAGATGACGAGGAGATTCTCGACGCGTATCCGGATGCCGAACGTCTCGACGCCCTCAACCGCACCATCATTCCCGGCATAATCGACGCGCATGCGCACCTGATGGGCCGCGGTTTATCACTGCTCCAGGTGGATCTAGTTGGCACAACGTCGAAAGACGCCATTATCGAACGACTGAGGGAGTTCGCGCAGCGGCTGTCGGAGGGAGCATGGCTGACGGGCCGAGGATGGGACCAGACCGACTGGCCCGTGCAGGACTTTCCTACACGCGAGGATCTCGATGCGGCATTCCCTGATCGACCTGTCTGGATACGCCGAATCGACGGCCATGCGGCATGGGCGAATACGGCTGCATTAACCGCTGCCGGCATTGGGCAGATCCGAGACGCTGCAGATCCGATGGGTGGGCGCATCATGCGGGATGCGTCCGGAGAGCCGACGGGCGTCTTCATCGACGCGGCGATGAGCCTCGTCGACCGTCACGTTCCCGATCCGACGAAGAACGACTACCTGCAGGCCCTCAGGCTCGTGCTGGCGGAGACGGCTCGTTTTGGAATTACAGGAGTGCACGATGCCGGCATCGATCTCCGCGACGCAGCGCTCTACAGAAGGGCGATCGAGGAGAACTGGTTCGATATTCGACTCTACGGAATGATTGGTGGACGCGGCCCAACATATGATCATTTCTGCGAGTCAGGGCCGATTCTCGACGACAGGTTCACGGTTCGGTCCGTGAAGTTCTATATCGACGGGGCGCTTGGTAGTCGTGGCGCCGCACTGCTCGAACCGTACTCCGACGAGCCCGGATCGGCGGGCCTCTTGCAGATAGAACCGGACGTGTTCGCTGAAAACGTAAAGGCGGCCATGCATTGTGGCTTCCAGGTGAACACCCACGCAATCGGCGATCGAGGGACGCGCCTCGTCTTGGACGCCTACGAGGAAGCCCTGGGCCAGATCGGCGTCGTCGACCACCGAAACCGGATCGAGCACGCACAGGTAGTCCATCCTGCCGACATCGCGCGATTTCGAGAGCTCGGCGTGATCGCGTCGATGCAGCCTATCCACGCCACATCAGACATGTACTGGGCTGGCGATCGTCTTGGCGAGGACCGGCTCGAAGGTGCCTATAGCTGGAGGTCGTTCCTCGACAACGGTGTCCGTTTGGCGTTCGGCTCGGACTTTCCGGTGGAGAATGTAAATCCGCTGCTCGGCTTTCACGCTGCCGTCACCCGGACAGATGCGGCAGGTGAACCTGAAGGGGGATGGCTCCCGTCGCAGGCTGTATCTCGAGAGGAAGCGTTGAAGGCGTTTACGCACGACGCCGCGTATGCAGCCTTTCAGGACCATGATCTCGGCTCGATCGAGTCGGGGAAACTGGCGGATTTTGTGGTTCTATCTAAGGATATCATGAAAGTCCCGCCAGCCGAGATATTAACGACGGATGTCGTTGCGACGTATCTTGGTGGAGAGAGGATCTATCGGCGTGAAGATGCGTCCGACGAATCGTCCAACAAATGATAGTGCCGTATCGACGGATCGTATCGCACGTGTGCACCGCACGCTCGAACGAACGATCCTTCCAGCGACCACTGGTGCCGGGGAGAGAGCCCAAACCGTCGTAAGTTGAGGAGGCTCTTCTCTCGACACGATCCCGGCGACGCTGCCTTGCCGTTCGTCAGGGTCGCGCCTATCTTCGACATCGTTTCCAATGACCGAAGTATCTCAAGCTATACTAGAAATGACTGATTCTCCCACGCTAACGCACGTGAATCCCGCCGGCGGCGTGAAGATGGTAGACGTAGGCGAGAAGCCGGATTCCGTGAGGACGGCACTTGCCTCCGGCCGCGTATGGCTGGGAAAGGACGTATTTGAAGCCGTTCGAGAGAAAAATATTCGGAAAGGGGATGTCCTATCCGTAGCGCAGATTGCCGGAATTATGGGAGCTAAGCAAACCAGCAGACTCTTGCCCCTCTGCCACGATCTGCATCTGAAGGGTGTGGATGTGGAGCTGAATCTCGAGGAAGAGTCACACACGGTCGAAATTCGCGCTTACGCCAAGAGCATCGGACAAACCGGCGTCGAGATGGAAGCTCTCACGGCCGTTTCCATCGCTTCTCTTACCGTATACGATATGTGCAAATCGATGTCGAAGAACCTGCGGATCACAGATATTCACCTCCTAGCGAAGACGGGTGGAATGAGCGGCGACTACCGGAAGACGGAATCTGACTGATAGGACATCGGTTCGTAACCGGGTGCCGATGCCTTCGTACTCTCTACGGTCGACGAAACCACTGATAGAGGATCCCACCAATGGAAGTACTTTTTACGACGACCGGCTTGCTCATCATAGCACTTGCCGTACTATTCCTTGTCTTCTTTCTGTACTTCATTCCCGTCGGGCTTTGGGTGACGGCGTACTTTTCAGGAGTGCACATCAAACTGGTCCGCGATCTAGTGGGGATGCGCCTTCGCAAGGTACCGCCGGCAGTGATCGTGAAGCCGCTCATCACCGCTCACAAAGCAGGGATCTACGTCGATACACCGCAGCTCGAAGCGCACTATCTGGCAGGCGGCGCCGTTCAAAAGGTGGTTAATGCGCTTATATCAGCCGACAAAGCGAACATTGACCTGAACTTCGAACGAGCTACGGCGATCGATCTGGCGGGCCGCGACGTGCTGGAGGCCGTCCAGGTATCGGTGAATCCGAAAGTAATCGAGACCCCGCCCGTCTCTGCGGTCGCGAAAGATGGTATCCAGGTGCGCGCCATCGCACGGGTGACGGTCAGGGCGAATATCGAGCGGCTCGTCGGTGGCGCCGGCGAAGAAACGATTATCGCCCGTGTCGGAGAGGGGATCGTCTCGACCATCGGCTCATCCGAAACGCACGCCCTCGTTCTCGAGAATCCCGATTCCATTTCGAAGGTTGTACTTTCGAAAGGGCTCGACTCCGGTACGGCGTTCGAGATCCTTTCGATCGACATAGCGGACGTGGACGTCGGCGAGAACATTGGCGCAAAGCTCCAGACCGACCAGGCCGAAGCGGATCTGCAGGTCGCTCGGGCAAAGGCCGAGGAGCGCCGTGCTTCCGCCGTCGCGCGCGAGCAGGAGATGCGTGCCGCCGTGCAGGAACAGCGGGCGAAGGTCGTCGCCGCCGAAGCAGAGGTGCCCAAGGCGCTCGCCGAAGCATTTCGCTCGGGCAATATGGGCGTCATGGATTACTACAACCTGCGAAACCTTCAGTCAGATACGCAAATGCGCGAGTCCATCGGCCGTGAAGACGATTCCGGCAGTGAGGAATAGCCGGCGCTCGCAGGCGATCTCCCTTTCCCCTCCTTCTATATGAGCATCCAACGCGTTGGTCGTTTCGTGGCGTTCGCTACGATCGGAACGTTCAACGTCACCCAACATCTCGCCGCTGCGGTGCTCGCTGATGTGGAGGGCGCCGAGCCCGATCTCGTCGCCGAAGAAACACTCTGCCTTGTCGCCACCGCCACGTCCCGGGCCGCCGTCGTCGGCTTGAAAGATGATCCCGATACTGCCGGAGCCGCGTTCGAGGCCATTTTCGACATTCCGTTCAGCTACAGGGACTATCTGATCGGCGGCGAAATGCTCGATTCGCATGATTCGTCGCTTGCCGGTGCGGCGGAGCAGGTGTACGCGCGTCTTCAGCGCAAGCGAGAATTCTACAGCGTCCACCTGCCACCCAACCAGTTTCCAGGCGAACGCCTGCTCAACGAAAAAATGGGCTTGTGGATGGGACGCGTAAGTCCGCCGCGCCTGCCTGAAATGCCTACGGATCGCCTCAAAAAGCTCAATCTCGTCTCCCCTCTCCTCACCCACCTGAAGCTCGTGCTGGAGTATGGCAGCCTGTCTACGCGGACGAACTGACCGGCCGAGCTGCCCATTTTCGGAGCCGTTCAGGGGGCACGGCTCATGCGTACACGGTAAGAAGAGGGCGATCCGTGCTCGCGCGGAGAGAGGATAGTATGGGCGGCCGACTTCTCTGATCCTGCGATAGATGAAACCGCGGGATTCAGGCTGCCGTTTGCTGCTCGCGTTCCCGCGTCAACCTGACTAGGTCGATCCGGCTGGCAGTGGCTTTGAGGATGTCGAAGCGGAATCCGTCGAAACGAAAGTGCGCCTGCGGCGAAGGAATCGCGCCGATCCGTTCGAGCAGATAGCCGGCCACTGTGTCGTAATCCCCTTCCGGGAGATCTATGCCGAATCGTTCGGCGATCTCGTCGATGTGGACGCGCCCACTGGCTATGAGACTGCCGTCGCCGCTCTGGCGCAGCACCTCCGTTTCTCTGTCGAACTCATCCTGAATGTCGCCGAAAAGCTCTTCGAGCAGATCCTCACGCGTCACCAGGCCGGCCGTGCCGCCGTATTCGTCGATCACCACGGCGATAGACGTGTTCGTCGATAGAAACTCCCGAAGGAGATCCTTTGACCTCTTCGATTCAGGGACGAATTTCGCCGGACGAAGGATGTCTGCCAGTGAGCCCGGTTGTGCGAAGAGATCATAGGCGAATACGACACCCACGATGCTGTCGATATTTTCCCGATAGACCGGGAGCTTCGAAAGGCCGGTATCTATGAACCGGGCGAGCAAATCCTCGAGCGGCGTATTCTCATCAACCGCGACGACATCCGTGCGCGGTATCATTGACTCCCTGACGCGAATACCGGCCATGGCAAGCACGTTCGCAAGCAGCTCACTTTCGTATCCTTCGAGCTCGCCATTGCCTTCAACCTCGTTCTCCTGCACGGTGGCTTCGACATCCCGGCGAATGACGTCCGAAAATGGATCGCCTTCTACTCTAAAAAGCCGGACAACCAGTGGTGCGGAAAACGCGGCGAGCTTCGCGATCGGCAGCAGTAGATAGTAGGATACACGTAGGGGGACCGCGAGGCCGAACACGGCTTTATTGGCCGTCTCTCGCAGGACGGTCTTCGGTAGAAGCTCGCCTAAAACGAGCAAAATGAAGCCGGCGATGATCGTCTGCGCTGCGAGCACCGCCACATCTATTCCGCCTGTTCGGAAGCCGAATACACCATCGAATGTCTGCTGAAGAGTTGGATTGAACCGGATCGCAACGAAGGTCGAATAAACGACCAGCGTGATGGTATTCCCCACCAGTGTGGTGGTCAGAACGTTGGAGGGGTTCTGCAGAAAATCACGTACGATGGGTCCGACGACGCCGTCGCGGCGGGCAAGCACTTCGACGCGCAGTCGATTCGCAGCGACGTAGGCCATCTCAGAACCGGAAAAGAACGCGCTCAGGAGGAGCACGAGGAGAATGATGGCGAATTCCATCAGCGACCTTTAACTCCGATAATCAGCTGCCCAGGCGACTGCGGTCTCGTGCCGATTCGGATTCCTGCTGTTCCTCGGCCTGAAATGTGTCGATCTCACTGAGGAGATCGATGGAGGAGGAGAAAACATCCTCGATTTCTTCGATCGCCGCCTCGGTCTCTTCGACCTCGCTCAGTAGCGTATCGAGCTGGAACGTGATTTCTTCGGGATTGCGCAGCGTCAGCGATTGTTCGTGGATGTATTTGACCACATCTTCGATGGTCTCGAGCTGGGCCTCGATGATCTCGAGGTTCTCGTTGCTCTTCTTGAAGCGATCGAGTCGCTGCTGTAGGATGTGGAGGCGCCGCTGCTTGATTGACCGGACCTTCGGAGAATCATCTTCCATGTCGTCACGAAGGTTCGAAATCGCCCGGACGACTTCGCTCTCAGTGCCGCTCTGAACGGTATACTCGTACCGTTCCTTTTGGTGGAGCAGGTTCAGATAGGAATCGAGGAGTCCGTCGATCTTGCCGAGGTGACTTTCGAGCAGCCCCTGTGTCGAATAACTCAGTTTCCGATAGTTCGTACGGATGTCCTTCTCGAGCTTCCGAAGCCGTGCATAGCGTCGCTGGCTGGTCTTCGTCAGCACTTGAAATATCTCCTTTTGGGAAGGAGGCTTCGTGTGCTCCGCCGCGCGCCGTGACCGAACAGCCCGTCGAAAACGTTCATTGCGCGGTACGACGCCCAGGTACATCAACTCGACAGCCGCTGCCAGAATGAGAACGACGTTGAACCACGGCTCGAATCCGCTCATAAAGAACGCGGTGAGCATGGCCATGATCAAGAACCCGAGATTCATCGGATTCAGGAAGGCCTCTTTCGTGTAATTTATATCGACGTCGTTCATGTACTGCGGCACGTCCGAGTGCTTCATGCTCCGTCCGGCGTCGGCGATGGCCGTTGGAGTCCTTCGTGCATTCACATCTTGCCTATCGTCTTGTCCGGCCGGTCGGTCCGGCTCGACGTAGGGTCTGGAGGACTCGCTTTCCGTTGGTCCCCGACACGTTCGGCTCGCGATTCATCTTCCTCAAATTCCTTCTTTAGTTGCTTCACAAGTGCCTGGGCCCGATCTCGTCGAAGCTCGTCCTCAAGACCGGCTGCCTCGCTCTCGGCTTGCCGGGATGCCTCGGAGGAGCTTTCTAAAGCAATATCGAGGCGTGCCTCCTGCTGCGCCGTTTCCCGGGCCAGCCGGTCGACGAGTTCCTTTTGCTTGTCAAGCAGGTCTGACGGCTCGGCGTTCACGCGCTCGAAGGCCGCTCGAATCGACTTCTCTTTTTCAAGGCTCCGCACGGCCTTCTTCAACTCCTTCAACTTCCGAAGGTGTTCTTTCTCGGCCTCTTTGTATCGCTTAAATTCTTCCGGCGTCATGGTACGTAAAGCATAAAGGCTTCTCCGATGACTCGAAACGCAAAACAGCGAGCGGGGAAATTACTCCGATCGCGTGCGCTGTTTCCCGATCGTCTTCGACGCTTCCTCCGCTTCTTGCTCGGGGATATCAACTTTCTCCTCCTCCTGCTCGGCCGCTGTCGTGTCGCCCATTCCCATTTCGAGCTTAAACTGCTTTACGAGCTCCGACGCGCGGATAGCCTCGGCATCCTCTTCGATTCTAAGGGCATCGCTGTCGACTGAGTCGAGCGCCATCTCCATCCGAGCCTCATTTCGGGCCGTCTCTTCCTGGATGCGATTGAGCATCTCGTCGTGCGTCTGGTCGATGCCCGTGACCTCGAACTGCTCCAGCGTGTCGGCGATCCGGGACTGCCATTTTGCGCGCTCGTGAGCGCGCAGAGCTTCTTTTGCCTCGGATATCTTCCGATCCTTCTCTCGCATGAAAGCCTTCTTGACCTGGATCGACTTGTCGTAGGCAGCTGAAGCATACTTGAGCTGATCCCGCGTTCGCGCGAGCGATTCTCTCGACTTTTCGAGCGAAAGCGCGTACTGTTGCGCGATATCGTCACGACCCGCCTGAATACCGGCCTTGACTTTCGCGGTTAGATTTTTGATCTCGTCCTCGCTGCGACGCAGCTCCTTCTGGAGCATGATGACGTTCGCCTTCACGGTGGCGATGTTCTCGTTCATCTTTGGGACCTGATCGTTCAGCTCCCGGATGTTCTGTTCGAGAATGAGGCGCGGGTCCTCCATCGCGGAGATCGCTCCGCCGAACATGGAGTTGAGAAGTCGTTTAAAACGCGTCCAGACAGACATGCTAATAGGATGATGAATGCATAGTCAAACGATCGTCAGTAATAACAATTACCCGTCACAAGCAATGGGTCGAACGGGAATATAAAGAATCCATCAAGTCTAACGTATGTGCCTTCCCGAAAGATGCATGCATCGCCGGTTGCGCCGTTTCTCAGCTAGCAAGGGCAATGATCACGCTCGACACGGTTAATTGGTGCGGCTTTGCCACTGGTTGTCGGCGAAGCGATCGATTAAAACGGACGTTCGTTCGGTTCGTGCCTCCGGCTCGATTTTATAGGATTCACGAATCTTTCTGGTAAATTCGTCAAGCTGAGCCTCGCGACGCGTGTACAGGCGCGCCAGTGTGTCTCCTTTCTCCACTGCATCTCCCATCGTTTTTTCCAGTACGATCCCCGCCAGCGGATCGACGTCGTCTTCCTTTTTCGATCGGCCCGCCCCCATGTGCGTCGCCGTTCGCCCGACTGAGAGCGCATCCAGCGCAGTAACAAACCCGCCGGAATCCGCTTCAACACGGCCGGCGGGCTCGTAGCCTTCGCGATTGCCGGATTCGACGACAACATTCACGGCGCCGCCCTGCGCCTCGACCAGGCGCTTGAACACGTCGAACGCTGCGCCCGATGCAACAACACTCTCAGCGAGACGCGTCCCCTCCTCAGGAGATGCTGCTTTGCCGCCGAGGGCGATCATCTCGCCCGCGAGCGTGTAGACTATTTCCATGACATCCGCGACCTTTGCCCCCTGGAGGCACTCTACCGCTTCGACGACCTCCGGCCAGTTTCCGACCGCTCTGCCGAGCGGCGCGTTCATGTCGGTCAGCCAGGCGACCGTCCTTGTGCCGAACCGACCACTAATCGCAACCAGGGTCTCGGCAAGGTCTCGAGCCGAATCTTCATCCTTCATAAACGCACCACGACCGCACTTTACGTCGAGCACGAGGGCATCGATGCCTTCAGCGAGCTTCTTGCTGAGGATGGATGACGCAATGAATGGTATGTACTCGACTGTTCCTGTGACGTCACGAAGGGCGTACAGAGAGCGATCCGCGGGGGCGATCTCATCCGTTTGCCCGATCATCACGATTCCGATCTCCGCAAGCTGCGCAGTGTACCGTTCCGTGGGGAGATCCGTGCGAAAGCCGGTGATGGACTCCAGTTTGTCGAGCGTTCCACCCGTGAATCCGAGGCCGCGGCCGGAAATCATCGGCACCGGAACGCCGCATGCCGCTACGACGGGCGCCAGGATCAGTGAGATCTTGTCACCTACACCACCAGTCGAATGTTTGTCGACCTTCGATCTCGGAATGGACGACAGGTCGATGATCTCGCCGGATTCCAGCATTGCCTCCGTCAACGCAAACGTCTCCTCGTCGTTGAGCCCGCGAAGGAACGCCGCCATCAGAAAGGCGCTCATCTGGTAATCCGGAACGGCGCCCCGCGTGTATGCATCGACGAGCGCGCGCAAACGATCAGGCGCCAGCTCATTGCCGTCGCGTTTGGCGACGATCAGGTCGACGACATCGAGGCTCGGCATGATTCAAAAAAAGGCGGCACGCCGGAGCGAGCCGCCTGAGAAAAGGAGGAACGGGAATTCTATTCTTCGTCTTCGGCGCTCTCTTTCTTGATGCCGTAGCGACGCCTGAATTTCTCGACACGGCCGGCGGTGTCGACGTACTGCCGACGGCCTGTGTAGAACGGATGGTTGGTCGAGTCGACTTCCGACGCGTACGTTTCAGTGTCCATCGTCGAGCGCGTCTCGAATTCCGTCCCGTCGGCAAGGCGTACGGTGATCTTCTTGTATTCGGGGTGAATGTCCTTCTTCATGATTCAGATATCCGGATAAGTCGCAGCGCTGGCGTCAGGTGTCTAGCCTCCGATGAACGTGTCCTTCCGCGACTTGTTTCGGAGGCAGTTTCCCTCACGCCACCTGCCGTTCGATCAAATTCGTGATGCTGTTTACGAAAGCTTCCGATTCCGATAAAATGTGTTCCGCGTCGCTCTTCGATACCGCGTGATCGAATGCATAGTCGCCGACCTCCTGAAGGTCGGAAGCTCGCTCGAATGCTTCGCCGGCGCGTGGAGGCAGCGGGCCATGGTCGACGAACTGCCGAACAAACGAGGAGCGAATGCCCTGCTTGGAAGAAAACGCCTCGGTCTCGCTCAGCAGTAACGCCTGCGCCACGTAGAACATGGCAAAGTACGCCCGTGATGCGGACGAGTCGAAGTCCTCAAGCTCAAAGAGGACCGCGGCACTGCGCAGATACTTCTGCGACTTGCTGAGCAGCGCTTCTATCTTTGTGTCCATGAGGCCTTACGTGCCGTGCCACTAGGCGGATGGGTTCGGCGGGTGGGTGTGCATTTGACCTGTCAAGTTACGGCTTGAAAGATGGTCGAAATGCGACGATATGCGAACTAGAGGCGCATAATCCAATGAAATGCAACTCCCAAGCCAAACCTAAACTCAAGCTCTGAATACGAAGTCTGAACTCAAAAATATAAACATCAACTCAGTTCGATCATCTTCTCGATCTGATCGATGGAATCGCGCAGCTCGGCGGCCTTTTCAAACTGGAGATTCTCGGACGCCTCGAGCATCTCTTTGCGCATCTGGTCGACGAGGTCGCGCTTCTGATCGTCGGTCAGGCTCTTGACAACCGGATCGACGATGGGCCCAAGTTGCTGCGGCCCGCTGTAGGCTTCCGGCGTCTGCCCCTCATACTCTGCCCGCTCTTCCGCGATGATCGTACTTCGCATGATGTCCTCCACCGACTTGTAGACTGTCGTCGGGACGATCCCGTGCTCTTCATTATACGCCAGCTGGATCTCGCGCCTCCGTCCGGTTTCGTCCATCATCCGCCTCATCGAATCCGTAATCTTGTCGGCATACATAATGATGCGGCCGTTTACATTACGCGCCGCGCGTCCAGCCGTCTGAATGAGCGAACGCTCGCTGCGAAGGAAGCCCTCTTTGTCGGCGTCAATGATCGCGACCAGAGAAACTTCCGGAAGATCGAGACCCTCGCGGAGCAGGTTAACGCCCACGAGGACGGTGAAACGCCCGAGCCGCAAGTCGCGCAGGATCTCCACACGTTCCAGCGCATCGATGTCCGAGTGCATGTAGCGCACTTCGATCCCGTACGAGGCCAGATAGTCGCTGAGATCTTCGGCCATTCGCTTCGTGAGCGTCGTCACGAGCACCCGTTCCTTGCGGTGAATTCGGATGCGGATTTCTTCCAATAGATCGTCTATCTGGTTCTCGCTCGGGCGAACCTCTACCTCGGGATCCGGAACGCCGGTCGGACGAATGATCTGCTCCACGAACACTCCGCCCGTTCGCTCCATCTCGTAATCGCTTGGAGTGGCGCTGACGAACGTAACCTGATTGTGCTCCGCCTCGAACTCCTCGAATGTCATGGGGCGGTTGTCGAGAGCAGATGGAAGACGGAATCCGTGCTCCACAAGCACCAGCTTCCGGGCACGGTCACCGTTGTACATGGCGCGGACTTGCGGAATCGTGACGTGGCTCTCGTCGATGATGAGCATCATGTCTTCGGGAAAATAATCGAAGAGGCAGTACGGCCGTTCGCCGGGCTTGCGTCCGGTAAGATGTCGGGAGTAGTTTTCGATTCCCGAGCAATAGCCTACCTCCTTCATCATTTCGATGTCGAACAACGTGCGCTGCTCGAGCCGCTGCGCCTCCAACATTCGGCCGTCATCCCGCAGCACGGCGAGACGCCAACGCAGCTCTTCCTGGATGCTCTCGATTGCTGCTTGCAGCTTCTCTTTCGGCGTGACGAAGATCTTCGCCGGATAAATGGTGAGATATTCCTCCTCGGAGATCGTTTTTCCACTTACGGCATCGAACACCGATACCTTCTCGACCTCATCTCCCCAGAATTCGACCCGATACGCGACTTCCTCAGCGTATGCCGGAAAGATCTCGACGATGTCCCCGCGCACACGAAAATTCCCGGGTACGAATTCTACGTCGTTCCGCACGTAGTAGATGTTGATTAAGCCGTGCAGTAGATCGTTGCGGGCAATCTCCATCCCGGGTCGAACCTGCACGATCTCGGACTTGTATTCGTCAGGAGAGCCAAGGCCGTAAATGCACGAGACGCTGGCAACGACAATGACGTCGCGGCGGCCGGAGACGAGCGAACTTGTGGCGCGCAGTCGTAGTCGATCGATCCGGTCGTTGATCGACATGTCCTTCTCGATGTATGTGTCCGTAGGGACGACGTAGGCCTCAGGCTGGTAATAGTCGTAATATGAGATGAAGAACTCGACCGCATTCGTGGGAAAGAAGGTCTTTAGCTCCGCATAGAGCTGTGCGGCGAGCGTCTTGTTGTGGCTCATGATGAGCGTTGGGCGGCCCAGATTCTTGATCACGTGCGCCATCGTGAACGTTTTGCCGGTCCCGGTCGCGCCGAGCAGCGTCTGGTAAGGGAGGCCCTGCACCGATCCCTCCGTCAGTTCCTCGATGGCGCGTGGCTGGTCGCCCGTAGGCTCGAACTGCGACGAGATGGCGAACGGGGTCTGGGTCTCAACGAAACTCATATATCGGAAGTGATAGCAAGGCGTGGCGGCCTCTATCCGGATCGCACGGCGGCAGCTATTCGAATGCCGCGCTAGAGGGGCGTAGATAAGGTTTGTGGCTTTCCTGACCCTCGTAAGCTCCGGCTTGTTCCGCAGCTCACACGCCCTATTCTTCAACCCGAGACTTCAGCGCGCTGTAACGAGCCAGAAGCGTGTCATAGTCGTCTTCTATCCTTTTGCGGCGCAATTCCGCCTCTTGAAGCCTTCGGCGAAGATCCATGCTTGGATCGTGAGAGGCAACTCGCTCGCGAAGTGCAATCGTTTCGCGCCGCATCTGCTTCAACTCGCGCCGATAGTTTCGTGCCAGGACGGCCGGCACCGCTGCTGTTGCGACGAGGAGCATGAGGATAGCATAGGCAACGAACGGTGGAAGCGCCCCCGAACGTTCGCGCTGAGACGTCGCGGATATGTTCGCAACCGAGGCCGGAATGCGCAAAGCCTCCTCGCTCGCATGCCCAGCCGCCGCTCCGGCAGGTACAGAGGCTGCAAGATCGTCTCCACTTGGCAACGTCGCCGCGGCATCCTCAAAGAATGGTCCGGATGGTACGACATCGGCTGCGGGATCGGTTGATTCCTCCGTTACACCTACGGAATCCCGAGAAACCGGACGGTCCACTGCATCGCCCGACTGATCGCTCTTCCTACGGTCATTCGGCATGACGACGGTGACTCGCTGGCGGAAGAATGACGTGAGCACCTCGCTGCGAATCTCGCCGACGTCGATGGGGGCAACCGACATGACGCCCGAACTCACGACGTCATATTTGAGGGAATCTCGCTGTGCGCTATAGCTCCAGTAAAGTGTGGAGTCCGGAGCAAGTGCATAGATGAAGTAGAGAAGCCCCGAGGATTGGGTTCTATCGTAGCTGCGCTTCGACCGACCATCCGATCCCAGTCGGTCCCTGCCCGACCAAGCGGCACGGTCGCGCGGAAAGCCGGACGTCGGCAAAAACTCGGGTTGATGACGGCCGTCTCGCTGTACACGAGCCTCCTTTGTCAGCACGACGAACTCGGTGCCTTCAGGGAGGAACTGTCCCTGGTACGAAGCACTGAGGGTTACTGTGTCCTGCGCGAATGCGGGGTTCAGCAGCGTCACGACCGACCACACGCATACGGCCACGAAAGACGTTGTACGTCTCGTCATAGCGGTACCTGAGAATTGATGTGCGATCGGCAGGATGATCGGCGGAGTGGTCGTAAGTAACGAAAGCTGCGAGTCATTCGCCATTCACTTGATGAAATCCCTCCTTGTGCCCAGCGCCGCGGACTACCCCAGCCCGCCGTTGTGTTGATCACGATGAAACTTTCGTGTAAACTCAGGATTGATATTCGTTTAAGCGACTGGCCATCCGCCAGAGTCGCCCTTTAGAACCTGGCGTCGATCTGTACATGTCCTCCTTATACATGTCACATTCGTCCCGATCTGTGTTCGTTCGACTGGCGGCTCTTCTTCCCTGGGTCGCACTTCTTGCCGGTTCAGCACTCGCCCAGGAGCACGCCGAGCCGGATGTTCTGCCCGCTCCGGCCCACTTGAGGGGCTCGATCCAATTTGAGCAGCTTTCTTTAGCGGACGGTCTGTCACAGAGCAGTGTCTTCGACATCATGCAGGACAGCCGCGGATTCATGTGGTTCGCGACACAAGACGGCCTCAATCGCTATGATGGGCACGAGTTCAAGGTGTACAAACGGACACCGTTCGACTCGGCGTCATTCAACGCAAACTGGATCTGGAGCATTTCCGAGGCACCGGACGGTTCTATCTGGACGGGCACCCA
>CAZKNF010000045.1:0-29526 GCA_964554105.1 uncultured Rhodothermales bacterium
TCTGTCGGTCGGCAGAAGGCGCTGGCCCATCATCTGCGCTCTGAACATCGGCCCGCAGAGCGTGCACGTCCGTGCTGCTCGACAGGTCGGCGGCAGGCGTTTGCGTGGATGCCGCATTCTCCTCCTCGTGAGGGGACATCTCAATGCGTTCGTGGTCCGGAAGCTCTGCGTCGCCCGTCGCCTCTGATTGACCCGACTCTTCCCACTCGGGAGGAGTCTCCGGCGGTGACGGCTTCTCCGTGGGAGGCGGCGTGTCGTCTCGTGCAGGCTCCGTACCGCGAAGCCGAATCGGCGCAGGTACTATACTCTCGGCTGATTCCGTGCTTTGCGGCGAGCCGTTGGCGGATGCGGGCACTTCAATGTCCGTTTGCCGTTCGGCAGCCTCGGGCTGAGCTTCTTCCGATTCCTGGATCGCCGTCAGCAGGTCGCGCTGCGTGGTATCCTGCTCCGATTCACCACCATCCTGCGGCTGCGTCGGGCGGACCTCGGGCAGCGGCGAACTCAGACCATCTCCGCCGATGGGTACCGCAGCGATGTCATCGTCGGAATCGATGCTCAGGGGCGCGACATCCGTGTCCAGAATATCCTGCTGTTCATCTTCCAGCGACGGGTCGGACGTGGTCGAAGCCGGCGAATCCGATGTGACGGCATCATCCGCGTGCACCCCGCTAGATTCCTGTACATCCGAAGACGGCGGAGCTTCCTCGAGATCGGTGTCCGGCAGACCGGTCCCCGGATCGTCGTGATCCAGGGACGGCTGTTCGTGTCCCCGATTGTTCAGCAACTTTCCGAAGAAGTCTTTTCCCGTCATCTCTATGTACTTCTATGTACTGATTCGAGTGTTCACACTGATCTGTCCGGCTGTACGTCGACGATTCGATTCGCCCACGCGGCCGGCCGAGACGTCGTTAGCCTCCCATTCCCATCATCCCGGTCGAGGACGGCGAAATCAGGGCGATTTCCGAGGAAATAATCGTAAGGAAACAGATCGCCACGGTGATGATGATCGCGACAACCGTCTGGATGGTCTCTACCGCCATCTGCAGCTTCATCGTCGTCTCCTTCTCGTAATAGTCGGCCATCTGCTGTGCGGCCTTGCGCACGTTCCCGGTCTCGGCGCCGCTTCTAAAGCGCGCAAGGGCCATCGACGTAAACACGCCGCTGGCTTCCATGGACCGCATGAGCTCGGCGCCCTTGGCGACCATCATGGGGACCGTAATCGTCTTGATCCGATGCTCCATGTATTTATTGCCGCAGGCCTCAGCCGCAATCTTGATCACGCCGATGTTCTCGCCCGCCCCCGAATAGAGGACGGCAAACACGCGGCAAAATATTTCGATGTTTAGCTTGTGGAGAAGCGTTCCGACCACCGGAACGCGTATCAGATTCCTGTCGATGAAGAAGCTTCCCTTCTCGGTTTTGGCCCAGTAAATGAATCCTGAGATGGAGCCGAACGTCAGGAAGAAAACCCAGAACCAGTTCGCGTCCATCCAGTGAGAGAATGCGAGCGTGGCCGTGGTCATGGGCGGGAGCTCCACGTTCATACCTTCGAAGAGTCCGGCCGTCTGCGGGAAGATGTACCAGACATACCAGATGAACGCGGCGGCCAGCACGATCATCGTGATGACCGGCGTGATCATAGCGCTGCGCACGCTCTTCTTGAACTCATCCTTGCGCTCGAGAAAGCGGGCGGTGGCTTCATAGATCTCAGCCATGTTACCGCTCTGCGAGGCGATGCCCAGCATGTACGCGGTGAACTTGCCCATCATGTGCTGATGCTTCATGAAGGCCTGCTGGGCCTCCATGCCGCTCTTGAGGTCCGCATTGAGGTCGCGGATGACCTGCTTTAAGCTGTTGGATGAGATGTCGTTGACGAGGAGATTGAGCACCTCGTCGAAGGGAAGCTTGTCTTTTATCAGGTTCGCAGCCAGGCGCACGAACAGAATGATGTCTGTGTTCGGCGGCTTGCGATGAAAGTCGAGTAGTTTCTTTTTGACCGAGAGGACTTCGAGCCCCATCTTGCGGAGCGCGACCTCGATTTCGTCGGCCGAGTACGCTTTCTGCTCCCCGTTGACGACCCTGCCATTGGGGTGCTTGACCTTGTACACGAAGGATGCACGCTGGTGCACGTTTCTCAGGCGAAAACGGTGCTCCTGCGAGAGCGTGCCGACCTTCTTCTGAGCCGTGCGTTTGTTCGGCGCAAAGACCGTCCCCTGTACGGGTTGCCCTGCGACGCCGACTCCGCTAAATCTGAATTCCTTGACGGCCATAACTGATGACAACGATTACTTTTCTGGTGGCGTCGGAGCCCTAGTCTTCCGCCTGGATAGTGCCGTCGTGGGCAATGACCGTTTCTACAATCTCGTATCCTTCGACAAACGTCTGTACACCGATTTCAGGATAGCGCAGGCTCACTGCGGTCACTTCGAGCTCGTCGGTCGTTGCACGTGTGATTTTGAAATAACCGGTCACTGTCGTTTCGCCCAGGAATAGCTTCTGCATTCCGTCCGTGGCCAGTCCGGCATAGCTCGCATTGCCGCCGTTAAACGGATCGCGCTTCTGTTTCCAGAAGGCCGCCTCCGTTGCGATCGTAAGGTTCCGATCCACGAGATTATCGACGGCGGTCTGTCGCATCGTCGACTGTCCCATCGCGTAACCAGCAATGACGGCGAAGCCGACAATGATGATGCCCATGACAAGGAGCAAAAGTTGTTGCTGTCCCATGACTTCAGTTCCGGCATGGCTACATTTTCTATGGACGACCCGTTTTCCGCTCCATCGGATCGCTTCAGGGATTGCACCAAACAAATCAGCGGCACCCCGGCCCGGGCATTCCCGCAGCGAGGGTGCCGCTGATTTCGTATGGAGCCTGAGCTACTCAGGATTTACTTAGGTGCCCGTATTCGAGACCGTCGTCGTTATGTCTTCCGGCTTCGTGCCGACGACCACAACTTCGACCTGATTCTCATTCTGAGCGTTCTCTCCCGTTATTGTGACTTCCGTACCAGTGGCCGCCATGGTGAACACACCATTCAGATTCACATAGTCACCGGAGCCGTCTACCGTATAGCCGAGCTGCTCAAATTCGAGGTCGGTAAAGTTGCCGTCACCGACCAGCGAGCCGCCACCACCGAACGCTGCCGGCTTGAGCTTCCACGCCTGGGCGTCGGATGCGATACGGATCGCGTCGTTTACGAGAGCGTCCGCGTTTGCTTTCTTCTGATTCTCACCAAACGCCTGGATACCAACGACGACGGCGAGGCCGACAATCACGATACCGAGGACGAGGAGAAGGAGTTGTTGTTGACCCATGAGTGAGCCTCCGTTGTTTGTTGTTTATGGAATTACCCTGCTAATCTTCCCGAATTACGGATTGTCGCTACCGGGGTGGATGACCGAATCATCGGCAGAATCACTTAGGACTTAAGCCGGTGTGAGCAGTCGACATCCCCGTCATTCGGGCAGACGGCCGTCGAGCCGTCCATGTAGTTTCGAGTAGCAACCCCTAACATCTCCCGTGCCGGTTTGCATAGATGTGCTTAGACCGTTCTCCACAGAAGTGACGATTCGGGGGGATTCAGTCTGGTATTCGCCCCGAGTCGTGCGGATAACATCCATTCGTAGAAGGACGATTTAGCTTCTGCACCCGCCCGTGACGATCATTACCTTGTGTAACGAGCGTGGAAAGAACTACCTAGATTCGCTGGGTGGAAAGACGGTAGCAGACGACGCTGTTGGCCATTTTTTGGAAACGTCACAATCCCCGCGGCGATATGCGTGACGGCGAAGGAACTACAGAGAAGCGTTCTGATATTCTATCTATGAACGATCAGATACCAATCGAGCGGGGATATCCAGGATGGCAGCAACTGAATCGACGACGGGCAATATCGGACAGGGCACTAATCGCGGCGCGTCCGGAAAAGAGAAAACCGAGCAGACGATCAAAGAGATCAAGATCCGCGGGAATCAGATGGTAGACCGCGTGCGCGACGTGATCGAGGAAGGGAATGCACGACGAATCATCGTCAAGAAGGATGACCGCACGGTGATGGAATTTCCCCTGTCGGTCGGCGTAGGCGGCGCAGCGGCTGCCATTCTGCTATCGCCGACCCTGGCGGCACTCGGGGCGTTCGCGTCGCTCGCCAGCGACATCCACGTGGTCGTCGAGCGCTTCGAAACCTCATCGGAAGACCTGCCGGACCGCATCGAATCGCTCCCGGGCGAAGATTGATTTGCCTTCGCCCGGATCCGATGTGCCCGATCGCCGCTCAGTTTCGTACGCCGACATCGAAGAAGCCGCCGGTCGGATCCGCGGTGTCGCCCACCGGACGCCGATCCACACGTCGGAGACGTTCGACCGGCGATTCGGCGCTCGCTTTTTCTTTAAATGCGAGAATTTCCAGCGCTCCGGCGCGTTCAAGTTTCGCGGCGCCTATAATGCGCTCTCTCGTCTTTCGGATGCCGAGCGTCGGCGCGGCGTGCTGACGTATTCGTCGGGGAACCACGCGCAGGCGCTCACACTGGCCGGACGAATCCTACACGCCCCGACGACCGTCATCATGCCGTCGGATGCGCCTCCCGCCAAGCTCGACGCCGCGCGGGGCTACGGCGCCGACATCATCATGTACGATCGTGCCGAAACCACGCGTGAGACGCTCGCGGCTCAGGTGTCCGAGGAGCGCGGATTGCCCATCATTCCGCCCTATGACCATCCAGATATCGTCGCCGGCCAGGGCACGGCAGTGCACGAACTATTAGAGGATGCCGGACCGCTCGACCTCCTTCTCGTGTGCTGCGGTGGCGGCGGCCTCCTTTCGGGATCGGCAATTACGGCAAAAGCCATGCAGCCGTCGTGCCGCGTGATCGGGGTCGAGCCGGAGCGCGCCGACGATGCAGCACGTTCGTTTCGCACGGGGAAGATTCATACGGTACGCGATCCCGATACAATAGCGGACGGTGCACGGACACCCTCATTGGGGACGGTGACGTTTCCGCTCGTTCTCGAGCATGTCGATGGCATGGTCACTGTGAGCGAGCGCGCCATCATCGATGCAATGCACTTTTTCTGGCAGCGGATGAAGCTCGTGGTTGAGCCGACCGGTGCGCTATCGGCCGCGCCACTGTTCGACGAGGCGCGGGACGACGTGCTCGACGAGATGCCGGAACGTGTCGGAGTGGTCGTCAGCGGCGGAAATGTTGATTTGCATGCCGCCGCAGCGCTTTTTCAGTCGGTAGGAGCGTGACGCGCCGAACAGTCACTGAATCCGGAGAAGCGTCGCCACGTTGACATGCGGGAAAACTGCCAAAATAGACGAGGGGAGCCTCCTGACGGAAGCTCCCCTCGGGCCAACCTTCGTTTTTCGGTTATACTTACTCGTCCTGAACGTACACAGTCGTGCGGCCGTCATTGGCCACATGAAGTCCGACCACCTCGTCAACGCTCGCCTGGGACGCCCCAAGTGCGGTGGCGACAGGCTCATTCGTGCCGAGTGTGGTGCGAAGCTCCGTGATCTCTGCGTTGTTCATCTCGAGCGTGTTATTCAGGGCCGTCGACTGCTCCTCGTCGAGAAGGAGTTCGCTGGTCCTCACGACCTGAACGTTCTCCGCCGTCAGATCTGCGTTCCCCTGCAGCGCGGTAACGTGTTCACTCGTGCTGTCGATCGCTGCATTGAGGTGATCGAAATCCTGAGCCGCCGCATCGTTCGCGACAACCGAGAACATAAGCGTTACGGCGACGGCGAGAAAAGTCATCCGTATAGGTCGCATAATGCTACCTCGTAATTTGTGAATGGGATATAAAAACTGTGACCTCTGCTGCCACCGTTTCACTTCCGCAAGGTTGCGTCCGCATCCCGATGTACCGTTCCGGTTGCATGTGGAATAGACTCGTAATAACAACGTTCTTTGGAGGGTTTTCGGAGCATGCGTCTTGACATAGAAGTCTACCTCAACCGCCTCGTGACGCATTTCGAGCGGTCGTCTTTCATTGCGAGTGATCCCATCTCCATTCCACATGGATTTGACGATCCGCGCGATCAGGAGGTCATCGGATTATTTGCCGCGCTGCTCGCGTGGGGTCAGCGCAAGACGGTCCTCAACAAGATGATCGAGCTGTGTGAGCGGATGCGATATACACCATATCGCTTCGTGTACGACTTCGATCCGGCTCGGGACGCCGACCGCCTGAAGGGCTTCAAACACCGCACGTTTCAGCCGGCTGACGCCGTCTGGCTGTCACAGAACCTCGGAAAGCTGCTTCGAGAGCACTCTACAATCGAGGAGTTGTTCGTCCGCCACCTTGCCGCAGGGGATCCGGACGTTGCGCCGGCAATACAGGGCTTCAGCGATTCGATCATGCAGGCCAATCCGGAGACGCCGCGGCGGCTTCAGAAGCACCTGGCGCGACCCGAACAAGGGAGCGCCTGCAAGCGACTGAGCATGTATCTGAGATGGATGGTCCGGCCCGGGCCGGTCGACCTCGGAATCTGGAAGCGTATTTCGCCGCGCCAACTCGTTCTGCCCCTCGACGTGCACTCGGGACGTCAAGCACGGAAGCTGGGCATGCTCGACCGCACCTACGACGATTGGCCGGCCTGCCAGGATCTGACACGCAACTGTCGACGGCTCTGTCCGGAGGATCCGGCCCGATACGACTTTGCGTTCTTCGGACTGGGCGTATACGGCGAACCGGACGGTGATTGGGGGCCGGATTGAGAGCCCGACCCACCATCCCGGCGCTTTAATCACTCCCGATCGGGTCGAATGCGGTCGGCTGCACTTCCTTGCCTATGCTGCGATAGGTGCGGTTATAATACAGCATCGGCCCGCCATCAGCTCCGCCGTCGACGTGCGTAACGCGCCCGACTACGATCGAGTGGTCCCCGGCGTCATAGATTGCATACCGATCGCATCGGATCACGGCGAGCGTGTCGAGAATGATGGGCGTGCCGAGCGGGTCGACTTGATAGGGCACAGCTTCAAACTGTTCTTCACCCGTCATTTCAGAAGATGCGAAATGATCGGATAGATGCGCCTGCGCGTCACTCAGGATGTGGACCGCGAAGTGCTCCGCGTTGACGAGCGCCTCATATATCTGAGCGTCGCGTTTTACGTTGAATGAGATGAGCGGAGGGCGCAGCGACGTACTCGCGAATGAGCCAATCGTAATACCCCGTATCTCGTCTTCCCCCTTCACGGTGATGACGGTTACAGGGGATGGAACCTCTCGCATGACGCTGCGCAGTACCTCACCATCCATCCTGCTCTCCATCACGTAAACACGTCTTTGACCTTGCTAAAGAAGGAACTTCTACGATCCTCCTTCTCGGGTTGCGGCTCGAAGGAACTGGAATGCCGCATGTTCTCCAGAATCGTCCGCTCCTCGTCCGTGAGGTCGAGCGGCGTCCACACGTGAACGCGCACCATTTCGTCACCGCGCCGCATTCCGTTGAGCTCCGGTATACCACGATCGCGCATTCGGAGGATCTTGCCGGACTGCACGCCGGGGTCGATTTGCAGACGAGCTCTGCCTTTCAGCGTCGGGACATCGACTTCCGTGCCCAGGGCTGCTTCCGGAAACGAGATATACAGCTCGTGAAAGATGTCGAGACCTTCACGGCTGAAGTCGTCGTGCGGCAGCTCCTGAATCTCGACGCGCAAATCGCCGGAGGGGCCGTTTCGGATTCCCGCATTTCCCGCTCCACGCAATGTAAGGTAATTGCCTTCCAACACGCCGCTGGGGACGTTGATCGTGATGGTTTCCTCACCTTTTACGCGTCCTTCGCCGCCGCAGTCGCCGCACTTATTGCGGATGATACGTCCTTCTCCCTGGCACGCCGGGCAAGGCTGCACGTTGATAAACTGGCCGAACACGGATCGCGTCACCTGGCGAATCTCTCCGGCACCCTGGCATGTCTGGCAGCTTTCATAGCCCTCGTCTCCGTTCTCCGCGCCAATACCTTCGCACGTTTCGCAGGGCACGAACTTCCGCACCTTGATCTTCTTTTCCGTGCCCTCCGCGATTTCCTCGAGAGAAAGGGCAAGTTTCAGGCGAAGATCGCTCCCGACGCGTCCCCGGCCGCGCCCACGCCGGCCTCGTCCGCGCTGACCTGTAAAGACTTCCTCGAAAATGGAGCCGCCCGCGGCGCCGCCGAAGATATCGCTAAAGGCACTGAAAATGTCGTTGATGTCCTGGAATCCGGGGCCCTGTCCGCCGGCACCGTTGCCCCGAACGCCGGCATGTCCGAATCGGTCGTATCGCTGGCGCTTCTGCGGATCGGACAAAACTTCATAGGCTTCGGCAGCTTCCTTAAACTTTTGCTCGGCTGCATCATCGTCCGGATTTCGGTCCGGATGATACTGGAGGGCCAGCTTCCGATAAGCCTTTTTGACAACGTCCGGCCCTGCGGATCGCTCGACGCCTAATATTTCGTAATAATCTCTCATCAAGCCGCAACGATTACTTTCGCGTGGCGCAAAATACGGTCGTTAATTCTGTAGCCCTTCTGCAACTCCTCGACGATGATTCCAGGTTCGGCATCGCTGTCAGGCTGCTGCATCATCGCCTCGTGCTCGTTCTCGTCGAACGGCTGACCGACCGCTTCAATCGGCTCCACGCCGAGTTTTGACAGCTCGTCCATGAATTTGCGATACACGAGCTCGACTCCTTCCTTCAGGGCCCGGTAGGCGGGTCCGCTCTGGCGCTCAGTCTGCTCGACCTGCTCCGCCGCCTCCAGCGAACGCCGGAAATCATCGAGTACATCGAGAAACTGCTGAATCACGAGGCTCTTGCCAAGCTCGACGAGCTGCGTCTTCTCCTGTTCGGTGCGACGTCGATAGTTTTGAAATTCTGCCGCATTGCGCAGGAGTTGCTCTTGCGATGCCTCGAGTTGCTCCCGAAGCGTTTCGAGCTCCGTTGCGCGGTCGGCAAGTTCATCGACGGCGGCCAGAGCGATGTCTGCCGCGTCGTCCTCGCCCTTCATTCCGGACGTAATGTCGTCGCGCACGTCATCGATCTCCGGATTCTGGTCGTCGTTTGGCGAGGTGCCTGACTCAAAGTTTGATGCTGCCTGCGTGTCGTGCTTACTCATTGTCTATCAATCGAACGTTCCCTGTTATTTCCCGGTCTCTCCGCCACTCTCGGGGCGATTCAATAAGGTCGCAATACTTTCGACGAGTGCAATGATGCGCTCGTAGTCCATACGTGTCGGACCGATGATGCCGACCGTCCCGACCGTTCGGCCGATCTGATAGTCGGCCGTGACGATAGAATACCTCTCCGCCTTCTCCTGCACATTCTCTCGGCCTATACTGATCGTCGCGCGTCCGGGTTCGTCGCCCTCTACGGCGCGCCGATCTTCGAGCAAATGAACCACGAAATCCTCGTCTTCGAGCATCTCGATGAGTGAATGAAGGTCTGCGGGCTCCTGAAACTCGGGCTGTAGAAGGATGTTTTGCGCCCCGGCATACTCGAGGCGCCGGGTTTCCGACGGCTCATTGAAGAGCAGCGCGCCCTCTTTGAGAATCAACCGGACGACGCCGCTGTTGTCGTCTCGCAGGTCACGAACCCGCGCCGGATAGGTTTTTCGAATCTCCTCGAGCGTCAATCCGGCCAGGCGTTCGTTCAGAATATGGACGACCCGATCGAGATGGCGGCGGTCGAGCGCCGTCTCCAGCTCCAGTACGATGGTTTTGACGAGTCCTCCCTCGACACTCACGACGAACATGATTCGCGACGAGGAAAGCTGTACGACCTCCATCCGCTCGAGCACGCCCGTCGATAATTTTGGCGGAAGTACTACGCCGAGCAGATTCGAGAACCGGCCGAGAAGACGCGACGACTCCTTCAATAGCTGCGTCGTATCGCCCATCAGCCGATCGAGTTCTCCTTTCAACACCTGCTTCTCGAGCGTCGAGAGGCGCGGCGAGTCCATCAACTCATCGACGAATGTGCGGTATCCCAGCTCTGTCGGAACGCGGCCGGCTGACGTGTATGGGTGATCCAGATACCCGTAGCCCTCCAGATCGCTCATGGTGTTGCGGATGGAGGCTGGACTGAGGGCAATCCCCGAGGTTCTCGCGAGGAACCGCGATCCTACGGGTCCGGCCGTGTCGATGAAGCTCTTGACGACCAGTCGAAGGATCTCCTGCTCTCGATCCGTCAATTGCCGATCGGACGGAGATGTGCTGTATGTCGTATCTGGCGATGCCATGATAAAGTTCTACTAGCAAATCCCTTGCCGTTCGAGCCAGTCGGATCCCGATCCCTCGAAGCTCTTCGACGGACGGACGCTTACGTCCGCTTTCGGCCGACAGGTGCCCGAGTATTATGGAAACGGGACGTTCGCTAGTGCGGACGCCCCGCGGAGTGGTGTGTTCAAACCGTGTATGCGCTCGACGGGTTTCGGATATCGAGCCAAGCGAATCGTCGAGCGACCCGCCGGGCGCGTAAACCCGCACGCGTATAAGTGGATGAGATGTTAATCTATCCGCTCGATCGATGTTTCACGGCTCATCTGAATACGCGCGCCGTTTTCCGTCTCGTAGGTCCGCTCGTCTGCTCGTTCGAGCGCCTGGCGTTCGGGTGTCACCCGGATCGGCTGCGTTGACGAATTTTCGGCGCGCCCGCTGGTCTCAGCTCGCGCGTTTTCGCTGACGTGGACGCGCGGTACCGTACCGCGACCCGCCGTCGCACCGCGTGGTTCAACCTGGCTGTAGCTCGTCTGACTTCCCCTGGCGCCGCTATATACGTCCACATCGTCGAAGCCGTAGTAGTACCGCGCATCGTTTCCCCAGTGAACTCCGCTGTACGAGGTGTGTCCGTAGTCGATTATCCAGGCGGGATCGTCGGGCAGCAAATTTATCGGCACGAAACCGTCGAAACTGCGCGGGTCGAAAAATCGGCTTCGATTCACGGGCACGACACGCTGGCGGCGCAAGTCCAGAACTCCTGCGCGAACGCCGTGCGAAGCTTTGTATTTATTCAGGATGAAACCGTCATAGTGGCGGGTCGAGATAAGCTCGAACCCCGCATCGGGATCACCGAGGAGAAACAGATCTCGGTCAAATAGGACGCGCCCGCTCCGGTCGACTGATGCACTCGTGCGTGCGAGCCGATCTGGAATGTGATTCACGTCTCCTATGAAAAATCCATCCTCAAAGATTTCAATCCTCTCGATGAAAACGTCGATCCGGGCCCGTCTGGACGACGCGTTGCGGACGCGGTGACGATAGTAGGTGCGCAGCTCGAGCCGCGATTCGCGGCGGTGCGGGCCCCATCCTGCATCTACATGCACCATCTGGCGATATCTGTAGCGCGGGGACCAGCGACGCTCGTGGCGATGGATCCACGGCCATGCGATGTCGATAAATATATGCGGGCGCGCGCGCGCGTGAGCCGGCGGACGTCGATCGATAATGATGCGTCCGTCGTGTACTCGCCGGTCACCTCGCCTGTCGTATCCGGCATCTCCACGTCGCTGTCCGCGCTCGTTGTCGCGACGGAAGCGGTCATCTCGGCGGTGCGTGTTCGTGCCGCGATTGCTGGTGCGCGGGTCGTTTTTGCGGTTATCTGTGCGTTGCTCTCCGCTGCGTCCGTCGGTACGCCGGTCGACAGTACCGCGCTCGCCCGTGCGACGGTCAGCCTCTCTGCCGTTGGTATCTCGCGGATTTGAATCGCGCTTATCCAGATCGCGGCGCTCGAGAACATCGTTGTTGCCGCCGGTGCTGCGGTCCCGGTTCGACTCGGGCCGTGAACTCGTCGCCGATCGAGCTCCACGCTCGCTATTTCCCTTACTCGCGCGCGAGGGCTCGCGACTCGGCCGGGCTTCAGACTCGTTCGAGGGACTCCGTGAGCGGTCGACGCCCTCTCGAGCGTCCGGACGCGCGGAATCGGAATCTCTGGAATCCTGCGCAGACGTCGAACCCGGAAACAGAAAAAAGCAGGAAAGCACCAGTACGGCACCGGCGAGCGCAGCGGTAGGTGATAGAAGATCCATTAGCCGCTTTTTCATGACAGGTCACCCGTTCGGCGAAGAAGTACAGCATCAACTTCCCGAATTTCTTGTAAAAACCGTGCCACCGTCGTGAGAAGCTCCGTCCAGCGATACCGCAGCCAGATCTGCGTCCTGAATACCACTTCGTGTCCACAAGGCTGTACATTGATGCACGTCCTCATGAACAATCCGATGAGCAGTCGAGTGCAAACGGTTGGAGTCGATACGTGCCTATATTCTGCATTCTCGGAGTGCGATTAGCTACGATGCCACACCCCAGGTCATCGCCGCCCCGATGTGGGCCGTCCACGCCACGAGGGCCGCGGCCACGAAGATCATTAGCGAAAACCCGACCCGTGCCTGGACAGGATCCGCCTTAATCCCCCCGATACGTTCTACACGCAGTGCGTACAAGCCCAAGAAGACTGCAACAATCATCGTCACGATCAGCGTAAGCAGAGCCATACGTTCGTGTAGGCCAACCAATTCGTCGATGATCGGTACACCTTCGGATCGGTCCTTCATTGCGTCGCCTGTGAGATATGCTAGAAGCGCGGCGGGCGCACTCAGAAACATCAAGAACACCAGACACCGCCTCCAGAACGCCGTTCCCCTGAACATCCAGATAATCGCGGCCAGCGCGGATACCAGCAGCAGCGTCACCGGCAAATGCACCGCGAGCGGATGAAAAACAGGAATTCTGTAGTCGAAGACGGCGTCCATCGTGCGCACCCTATGAAGACATCTCGGGCAACATATAAAGATCAGGCCGCGGCGGCAAGACGCACCGCGGTCCCGTATTTTTAATGCCGGTAAGTAGTCTCGGCGCTATCCTGTGCATATTTCGCAGACAGGGTCGACCGGCTTGCGCTGAATTTTTACTTCCAACGTTCCAGCATACTATTTGCACATGAAATTCCTCTCCAGCCTGGTTGCGAGCGCACTCGGTACGTTAATCGCACTCGCCATCATCTTTTTCATGGGTATGGCAATCCTGCTCGTCTTTATGGCCGCCGCCGATCAGACACCTTCCGTAGCCGACGGCAGCGTGCTCGTGGTTGAGTTCACGGGGGCGATTCCTGAAGTCGTATCCGGCGACCCGTTCACGCAGCTCGTCGCCAGTGAGCCGCCCTTCGGCCTTCGCGAATTCGTCTCCTCGCTTCAGATGGCTGCTACGGATGACCGCGTCGACGCCCTCTGGCTCCAGATTCAGAACGTCACGAGCTCGTGGGGTGCTCTCGAGGAGGTCCGCCAGGCGCTCGAGGTCTTCAAAGAATCGGGAAAGCCGGTATATGCGTCCAGCGACGATTATGCCATGACCGAGCAAGCCTATTTCGTCGCAAGCGCGGCTGACAGCGTGTTCGCATCGGATCAGGGGATGTTTGAGTTTAACGGATTCCAGCTAACCGTCGCCTTCTTTCAAAATCTCCTCGAGGAGATGGAGATTGAGCCGCAGGTTGTTCGCGCCGGCCGATTCAAGGGCGCAGTCGAACCCTTCACGCGCGAGGATTTGTCGGCCGAAAACGAAGAGCAGCTCCAGGCATTTCTGGAGACGCTCGATGACGTGTTCATGGAAGCCATCGGCGAAAGCCGGGGCATGTCTCCCGACTCGCTTCGGCGGATTGCCTCCGAAAGTGCCATTATTTCAGCCTCAGATGCCTTCGAACGCGGCCTCCTGGACGGTCTGTTGTTTCACGACGAAGTAAGAGACGTCATAAAGGCGCGTCTCGGAATCGAAGCAGACGACGACCTGTCCACGATCTCAATGGCGCGGTATCAGCATGTGCCTCCTTCGGATGCCGGGCTCGAAGTCAATCGCGACGGCGAAATTGCCGTGGTGTATGCCGTCGGCCAGATCGTCAGCGGCGAGAGCGACTTCTCGGATCCGTTCGGAAGCGGAATGCTGGGCGCTGAGACGTTCATCGAAGCGATGGAAGAGGCTCGCGAGAACGAAAGCGTACATGCGGTCGTCGTACGCGTCGATTCACCGGGTGGATCGGCGGCGGCCTCCGATGCGATGTGGAGGGCGATCCAGCTAACCGCCCGCGACAAACCCGTAATCATCTCGATGGGCGGCACGGCCGCATCCGGCGGATACTGGATTGCGACGGGAGCGGAACGTGTCGTCGCCGATCCGCTCACGATTACTGGCTCCATCGGCGTTTTCGGTCTGTTTTTCGATGCGAGCGGATTTTTCGAAAGCAAGCTCGGCATTACATTCGACGCGGTGCAGACCAGCCCCTACGCCGACGTTTTCTCCGGGCTTGAGCCGCTCAGCGCGGAAGAGCGTCAGATGCTGGAAGGATTTGTCGACGACACCTATCAAACATTCCTTCAACGCGTTGCCGATGCTCGCGGACTCACCACGGCGGAGGTCGACAGCATCGCCCAGGGGCGGATCTGGATGGGCCGCCGGGCGGAAGAAATTGGCCTTGTGGACACCCTCGGCACGCTTTCCGATGCCGTGAGGATGGCCGCGCGTGACGCTGAGCTGGGCGATGGTCCATATCGCGTCCGCGTTCTGCCTCGCCCTAAAACGTTTCTGGAGCAGATGACGAGAGGCTTGAGCGCCCGAGCCGCCGACGTGTGGACCAGGGCGTCGACGACGCCGGCAGAGCGCGCCCTTCTCGAACAGGCTCACCGCGTTCGGGATGCCGTTCGTCATCAGGGAACCGTGCGCGCACGCCTCCCCTTCGACATCGCGATTCACTAAACCGCGGACGGCGCAGCATGCCGTCCGAGCGAGACGATGCCCGGTGGCGGCGACAATCTTAAAGGCCGGCCGCCCCAAACTGAGATCATGCTCCGGCTGTCTCGAGCGACGCCAGGACGTCACCGGTCATCTCGTCAGGAATGTCCTCACCGAGGAGTGCGAGGATCGTCGGGGCTATGTCGCCCAGCTTGCCGTCTTTAATGGGTCCGGAAAACCCGTCCTTGATGATCAGATGCGGAACGAGTGCCGTAGTGTGGGCGGTATTCGGACTCCCGTCGGGATTCTTCAGCTTGTCGGCATTACCGTGATCGGCAATGATGCTTACGCCGTACCCGTGTTCGACGGCCGCCTCCACGACTGTTCTCGTTGCGGCGTCGATAGCCTCGACGGCCTTAACGGCAGCATCGAAATCCCCGGTGTGACCCACCATATCAGGGTTCGCGAAGTTGAGGCAGACAAAGTTATGCTTCTCATCGGTCAGCGCCTCCGCGGCTCGCTGCGCCACCTCGCCTGCGCTCATCTCCGGCTGCAAATCGTACGTCGGCACCTTTGGTGAGGGTACCAGAATTCGGTCCTCGCCTTCGAAGGCCTTCTCCCTACCTCCGCTGAAGAAGTAGGTCACGTGGGCGTATTTCTCGGTCTCGGCGATCCGAAGCTGGGTGCCGCCCCGCTCCGAGATCGTCTCGCCCAACGTGTGCGACAGATTGATTTTCTCAAATGCGACCGGTAACTCGAAGGCTGCATCATAGGGCGAGAAGATGGCAAAATGAACGTCGAGCTTCCGTCCGCGGTCGAAGCCGTCGAAACCATCCTCGGTAAACGCGCGCGTAAGCTGCCGTGCGCGATCGCCGCGAAAGTTGAAGAAAATGACGGCATCTCCGTCCTCGACGCGTGTACCACCGGATCCTGGTGTCATCGCCGTGTTTTGCTCTATGACGACGGGATTCACGAACTCATCCGTAACGCCGGCATCGTAGCTCGACTGGAGGGCGGCGGCGGCATTCGGATACGTCTCGCCCTCGCCCCTGGTGAGCAGATCATAGGCCTTCTGAGTACGCTCCCAGCGCTGATCACGATCCATGGCGTAGTAGCGGCCAACAATCGACGCGATGCGGCCAAGACCTACTTCCTCCGCCTTGCGCTCGAATGCCTCTGCATACGTCGCGCCGCCCTTAGGATCGGTGTCACGGCCATCGGTGAACGCATGAACGAAGACCTGGTCGCTCCGAAGCCCCTCCCTCTCGGCGAGCTCGAGGAGTGCAAACAGGTGGTTCAGGGATGCGTGAACCCCGCCATCGGAGAAGAGGCCGAAGAGATGCAGCTTCGAGTCGTTCTCTCTCGCATGACCGGCTGCGCCCACCAGAACCTCGTTCTCGAAAAAATCGCCGTCTTCGATCGCCTTATCGATTCGCGTAATCTCTTGATAGACCACGCGCCCGGCCCCGAGATTCATGTGACCGACCTCCGAGTTGCCCATCTGACCGTCCGGTAATCCTACAGCCTTGCCGGAAGCCTGCAGCCGAGCCCACGGGTACGATTGGAAAAGCTCGTCCAGGAACGGCTTCTTCGCATGGTCGATTGCGCTGACCTCCGGGTCTTCCGCGATTCCGTACCCATCAAGGATGATGAGGATGTGTTTTTGACTGCGATCCATTTTCTATCTCGATTAATCAAACCCTGAAATCTCTTACCTTCTTCGCCGATTCCCCGCTCCCCGTGTGAAAGACGTTCATTGATCCGCAGGAAGGGCAGCAAATCTGCTCGGTGCCGAAGCGATCGGTGTGCCGGTCGGCGTCGCTGAAATAGTGACCCCGCGTCTTGCAATAGTACTTCCCCTTCTTCGCGTTCAAGCCGGAGACAGCGTCGGGAAGACGCTTCAGCCGCTCGTGGTGGAGACATATCGGCTTGACGGGACATCGGTCACACGAAGGATTTCGCGCCGTGCACGTATACCTTCCGTGGAGAATCAACAAGTGGTGCGCTTCGCCCCACTGCTCCTTCGGCACCGCGCGTTTGAGTTGACGCTCGACCTTTAGCGGAGTATCGGCGTTCTTCACCAGACCGATTCTGTTTGCCACACGAAACACGTGCGTGTCGACGGCGAGGGCGGGTCGCCCGAACGCCACTGCCAACACTACTTGAGCGGTCTTTCGACCGACGCCCTGAAGCGAGGTGAGTTCTGGAACGGACTCCGGCACGCGCCCCCCGTACTCGTCGACGGCCTTCCGAGCCATGCTAACGAGATGCTTTGACTTATTATTCGGGAAGGTTACCGATTTGATGTACGGGTACACGTCGGCCGCTTCCGCACGGGCCAGATCCCAGATCGTCGGAAAGGCATCGAACAGGGCCGGCGTGACTAGATTGACGCGCTCGTCCGTACATTGCGCCGACAGAATGACGGAGACGATAAGTTGATATGGATTGTCGTGGATTAGCTCTGTCTCTGGTACGGGAATGACGTCGCGCAGTGCCGCGATCGTCTGCTGAACTCGTCTTCGTCTATTCACTTGCCGTATGCGTTCTTCTTTTCACTTTAATGCACGGGAGGTTCTCGTCACACCGATACGCGCGTGCTCTCTTACTCAATTTCGTACATGGTCCATTCCAGTCATCTAAGCACTCATCACTCCGGCGTTTTCTCCTTCTCGTTGGCGCGGCGTCGCACGTGTTTCATCGTCCTACTACTGTGCGCGAGCATCTCGTTGCCGGCTCATGCGCAATCCGACAGCGCCTTATCCGAAGATGCGCGGTTCTGGCTGATGACGATTCTCCCCGGCGACGAGATCTATACCACGTGGGGGCACAGCGCGATCCGTGTACAGGACACCGAACGTGATCTCGACATCTCCTTTAACTACGGCACGTTTCAATTCGACGCGTACTTCTTGCCCAAATTCCTGTACGGCGAACTCGACTACATGCTGTCGGTCCACGATTACCGTCTCGCGCTCGAGGAGTATCGTGCGGGTGAACGGCCGGTCATCGAGCAGGAATTAACGCTTTCCGCAGCACAGAAAGACACGCTTTTTCAATTTCTTCGGATTAATGCGCGGCCCGAAAATCGTGTGTATAGATACGATTTTCTATACGACAACTGTTCGACGCGCATCCGCGACGTCCTCGAGCTGTCTCTCGGCGATGATGTCGACTTTGCGGACACCCCCGATCCGGAGCGTTCCTTCAGACACTTGCTGGATCCCGGGCTGCTCCCGCGGCCGTTCATCGACGCCGGCATCGACTGGATGTTAGGATCGCCGGTCGACCGCACGGCACTTCCGTACGAAACTATGTTCTTGCCGCTCTACCTGAAGGCTGCCTTTGATCACGCCACGATCCGGATCGACGGTTCCGTGGTGCCCCTGGTTTCCCGTACAGACACTGTATTCTGGACACCCGATCGCGTCAGGCCGACGAACCGATTCCCATGGGCGGCGGCGACCTCCTGGGTGCTTTTGGTTGCGGGCATATTCGTTACGGCGGGTCGTTTCAAGCGCTCTGGTGACGTAGTCCGGTGGTTTGACGTGCCGCTCTTCACGATAATCGGCCTCGCGGGTGTATTTATTACTTTCCTGTGGTTCATCTCTCTCCACGAGGTTACCGAAAGGAACTGGCATCTGCTCTGGTCCTGGCCGACCCACGTGGTCGTCGCGGCCGCCCTGATCCGGCGTTCTTCGACAAAGTGGATCGCATCTTATCTTCTCGCCGCCGGGGTGATAGCCCTCGTTGCCGTGGCTCTGAGCCCGCTCCTGTACCAGTGGTTCCACCCCGCTCTCTATCCGCTAATGCTTCTCGTCGCGCTTCGTGGCATATCGATCTTCCTATCCGTACGCCGGCGGGAGTTTAACGCAGCACTTTCTACATCGTAGGCCGAGCAGCGGCATCGACAATTGGCAGGGGATTTGCTGACGACGTGAACCTCTAAGCTGCTCGCCCTGATTTCCGGGCCGCGGCTCCGAAGATGTCCACATGCACAATCAGGACCCTCGAAATGAAGAATCTACTTGCATCTCACCACCGCTTCCTCACGGTACCGCTTGCTGCCGGACTTGTCATCGCCGGACTCTTTGGTCTGAGTGCGTGCGACATGATCGGCTCATCTGATTCTACAGGCGATGCGCGTGTGCGGGTGCTACTCGTAGATGAGCCGTTTCCTTTTGACCTGGTTGCTGAGGCGAACGTAACGATAAGCAACGTCCAGCTGATACGTGATGACGAACACTATATCGTCATGGACGAGGAGCGGGAATTCAACTTGCTTGAACTGCAGGACGGCGTGTCAGCCTTATTGGGCGAAGTCGACGTGTCTGCGGGAACGTATTCACAGGCGCGGCTGATCGTTGAAGATGCGTCGATTGTGCTGAATGACGAAACCACATTTGACCTCAAAGTGCCCAGCGGCTCGGAAACCGGCATCAAGGTACTTCTGAACGACATCGAATTTGAGGAGGGTCAGGAAATCACGCTGACGCTTGATTTCGACGTGAGCCAGTCATTTATCGTGCAGGGGAATCCATTGACAGCAGCAGGCATCGACGGCTTCATCTTCACACCGGTGATCATCCCCACTAGTGTGGAGTTCACGGATTTCGATGAGGCTGATGAGGAGGAGGAAGTCGTCGAAGAGTAAAACTCAGGCGGCAGTGGCAGCGGCCGGCTCCTTGCGTGGCCGGTCGCGCAGCCGGTGCTTTTGCTGATCGACGAGCACGGCGCCGACGATGATCGAGCCGATGATGATCTCCTGAACGTAGTTCGGCACGCCGAGCATATTGCATCCGTTGCGAAGAACGGCCATGATGAGAGCGCCTACGATCGACCCGACAGCGCTGCCCTCTCCGCCGCTCAGCGAGCCGCCGCCGATGACGACCGCCGCGATAATATCCAACTCCAGACCTACTGCGGACGTGGGGTCGCCCACCGTGAGATAACTGTACTGGAGCACCGATGCTATGCCGGTAAAAAGACCTCCGAGTGTGTAGATCGCGATCTTGATGCGGTCGACCTTGATCCCGCACAACCTCGCCGTCTGTTCGTTGGAGCCTATCGCGAACATGTATCTGCCGAGGACGGTGTATTTCAGCAGTACGACCGAGGCGATGAGCAGAACGAGACAGAGCCACACGCCCGGCGCGACGAGCATCCAAGACTGCCGCGGATCGATGAGCATCAGGTCTGTGAGCCAGTTCGAGGGCGTCGGCACCGTCTGCTCCTGACCGATCCACTTCGCGATGCCGCGAACGATCTGCATCGTGCCGAGCGTCACGATGAACGGCACGATGTTGAATTTCGTTATCACGGCGCCATTGAAGACGCCGACGAGTCCGCATGCGAGAATGCCTCCGGCCAGCGCGATTACGGGAAACAGCAGACCGGGCTCGCCCCCCGACATGTTCAGAATCACCGCGACGACGACGGTCCCGAGCGCAATCTGGGACCCGGGACTCAGGTCGATGCCCTCCGAAATGATGATGAAGGTCATCCCGAGCGCAGCGATTCCGATGATGACGCTCTGCGTGAGAATCGTCTTGATGTTGTAGAAAGACGTAAACGCAGACGGCGCCAGCATCGCAAAAAGCACGAAGACAAAGACCAGGCCGATAAAGGGCCCGAACTCAGACAATACCTTTTTGAGATCCCAGTTCATGATATCTACGCGCAGCGTCTCAATCGCTCTCTACGGGGTCGACTTCGTATGCTCCTGAGGTCGCGTATCGCATGATCGACGTCTCGCTCCATTCCTCGACCGGACGCACCGGAGACATCGAACCTTTGTACATGACGGCGAGGGTGTCACATACGCCTCGCAGCTCGGGCAGATAGGAACTGATCACGATGATGGCCTTTCCGCGCTCGGACAGCTTGTGGATCAGCCGGTATATTTCCGCCTTGCTGCCGATGTCGATCCCGCGAGTGGGCTCATCGAGAAAGAGCACGTCATTGTCTTGATGCAGCAGACGAGCTACGCAGGCCTTCTGCTGGTTGCCGCCCGAAAGCTCCTGCACGGACTGCGATGCGTCTCGGCAGCGAACGCCGAGCGCGTCGATCCAGCGCCCGCCCTCCGCTCGCTCCTTTCGAAGATTCAAAAATCCTGCGCGTGCATATCGCCCGATGTCGGACAGCGTCATATTTTCGAGGACGCTCATCTTCAGTGCCAGACCCTCTGCCTTCCGGTCTTCGCTGAGCAGGTCGAGTCCGTTCTGCAGCGCGTCCCCGGGGCCGACATACGCTGCCCTGAGATCCGGCCTCCCCTCGATCGAAACTGAACCATCGGCCGCGCGGTGCAGCCCAAAGAGCGATCGCACCGTTTCCGATCTGCCCGATCCGACCAATCCGGCGATACCGAGAATCTCCTCACGATGCAGAACGAACGAAACGCCGCCCGGAAACCCATCCCGACCTCGGAGCCCATCCACGCGCAGCATCGGTTCACCGGGTGTGTGATCGGTGTCCGGAAAGAGTTCATCCACCGAGCGTCCCACCATGTCCTTGATGATCTGGGCCATCGTCGTGTCAGCGACGCGCCCGGTGGAAATTGTGTGACCGTCGCGCAGGACGGTATACGTCTCGCAGATCTCCTCCACTTCTTCCAGAAAGTGGCTGATGTAAATGACCGCCACGCCGCGCTCCTTGAGGCGACGGATCACCGTGAACAGCGCACGAACGTCGGATGCGGACAGCGAGCTGGTGGGTTCGTCCATCACGACGACGCGGGCATTCAGCAGGAGCGCTCGTGCGATTTCGACGAGTTGTTGCTTGCCGATGCCGAGCTTCCGTACCGGCGTTCTGGGATCGATATCCTGCCCCAGCCAGGATAGGACCTCCCGCACTTCGTTCGTTCTGGGGGATACCCAGCCAAACGATGACTTTTCGGCTCCCAGCGTGATGTTCTCCTCGACAGTGAGGTGCGGCGCGAGGACGAGCTCCTGGTAGATCATCGATATTCCGGAAGCTCGGCCGTCCAGCGGCGAGCGAGGTGCGTACGGCACGCCGTCGACCAACATGCGTCCGCCGTCCGGCTGGTACACACCGCTCAAGATTTTCATGAGCGTGCTTTTTCCGGCGCCGTTTTCGCCGATGAGCCCGTGAATCATCCCGCTACGCACCTCGAGATCGACGCCGGCTAGCGCCTGTACGGGGCCGAACGACTTGTGCACGTTTTCGAGGCGGAGAAGGGGATCGGCCACGGCCATACGACCTTCGTGTGGATGAGCCTCCACTAGTTATCTCCCAACCACCGGTCGAGATCCGGATGAATGAGCTCCTGAATGCTCGAATCATCGATGTTGTCGCGGGAGACGAGCACGGATCGCGTATCCACCTGGGTGTCGACCGAATCTCCCCTAACGGCGGCTACCGCAGCAGTGACGCCCTGATAACCCATATCGAACGGATCTTGAACGACGAGACCGCCGATCATACCGTCGCGCATCGCACTGAGGAGGGTTTCGTTGACGTCGAAGCCGACAAACGCCAGCGTTTCCGCGCGTCCGGAGGTTTCCAGCGCGCGCAGCATGCCCTGTGTCGATGATTCGTTCGGCGTGAAGATTCCGTCGATGTCGGAATACCGGTTGAGGATGTTCTGCGACACCTGCAGCGCTCGCTCCATCGTCGCGCCGGCGTACATGTTGCTGACCAGCAGATCCGCGTCCGGTGCATGCTCCTCGAGCGCGTCGAGAAATCCCTGTTCACGCGCCGACGTGCTGGCCGAACCTTCCTGATAACGCAGCATCACCACGTTGCCCTGCCCGTTGAGCATCTCAGCAAGATGCCGGCCCGCCATCCGGCCGCCTTCATAATTATTCGTAGCGATAAAGCTAGTCTGGGCATCGGAATCCAGCCCCGAATCGATGATGATCACCGGAATACCCCGGTTGGATGCCGCCTCGACCGGTCCTACGAGGCTTCTCGAATCGAGCGGCGCCAACACGATCGCGTCGATGCCCCGGCTGATGAAGTTCTGAACGACCTGAATCTGCATCTGCCGATCATCCTCTTTCTGCGGTCCCTGCCAGACTACATCGACGTCTAGCTCTTGAGCGGCCTTTTCGGCGCCGGCGTGGATGGATTTCCAGAATTCGTGGGTCGTCCCCTTTGGAATGACGGCAATTTGCAGTTCCTCGTCACCCGGATTGTCGGAAGACGATCCGCACCCGCTTGCAGCCGCGGCAAACAAGAGGATCAAGGTGAGCAACGCAGCGGATCTCATACGGGCCATGTCGAAAGGTATCGCGTAGTGGATAAGAGGGATGTGGTTCGCTACTGACCACCGGCCGGTACGTCCGAGCCGGAGGTAAAGTGATAGATGTTGCCGTCAAATGCCAGGACGTACAGCTCACGGTCTCGATCGACGCCGAAAGCCGAGACATTGAGGCTCGTATCGAAGAGTTCGGATTCGGTCCCCTCTGCGCCGTCGTATTCCAGAGTCCAGAACTTTCCGGAGACGTAATCGGCATATACATACTTGCCGGAGAGTGCAGGGACGTTCTCTCCGCGATAGACGAACCCCCCGGTGATGGATTGCCCCTCGCTGTGGTCGTACTCGGCGACCGGTTCAATCAGACCCTCCGTATCGCAGCCGGTGGGCGGCTCGAAGCAGTGGAATCCTTCCATCACGTTCCATCCGTAGTTGCCTCCGCTCTCGATCACGTCGACCTCTTCGTACTGATTCTGGCCGACATCGCCTGTCCAGAGCCGGTCCGTCTCGGGATCGAAGCTGAACCTCCACGGATTCCTAAGCCCGTAGGCGTAGATCTCTTCACGATAGCCCTCATCGTTGTCCGCGTACGGATTGTCTTCCGGGATGGCGTACGCCCTGCCTTCATCCTGACGGTCGACATCGATGCGCAAGATCGTACCCAGCAGCGTGCTTCTATTTTGGCCGTGTCCCTGCGGATCACCCCCGCTTCCGCCGTCCCCCATCGCAATGTAGAGAGCACGATCGCTGCCGAAGGCGATCTGCCCTCCATTATGATTTCCGAAGGGCTGATCTATTTCAAGAATGACTTCCTCGCTGCCGGGTTGCGCTTGCAGCGGATCATTTGGATCCACCTGGTAGCGCGCGATGACCGTGCGGCGCGGGTTGGACGCCGTATAATCGACGAAAAACTCGCCGTTGGAGGCATAATCCGGGTGAAACGCGAGTCCGAGAAGGCCTTCCTCATTGCCCGAGTCGTTCACCCGGTCGCTGATATCGAGGAAGACGGGGGCGTCGTCGGTGTCCGGTACGTTCTCAAAAACGCGGATGATACCGGCTTGCTCGACAACGAAGAGCCGGTTGCTTCCGTCGTCGGGCGCCTGCAGATCTACGGGCCGGGTAAACTCGAGATTCTCGAACGCTACGTCCAGGTTCACGTCTCCATTGCCGAACTCGTCCTGTGTCGGTGATTGAGCACATGACGTTGCGCTAAAGAGTATCAGGGGCAGTGACGCGATGGTTAAAAGCTTGTATACCGTCGTCGTACTCACTGTCATCGACTGTAACATCTGAGATTGGGCTGATGGGAAAAGTCACCTTGCCTACGAAGGGTCGGGAAGCAGGATCCCTCATCCCGGTGCTGCCATTTCGTCCTCTATCGCCTCGAGCTCGTCGGTCGCGATTCCGAGCTTCACCTCGAGCTCTTCCAGCGTCAGACCCATGGTTTCCGGCATAATTTTCCACGCGAAGAAGAACTGCAGGACCATCATCGCACTGAAAAAGGCGAATGCAAACGCGCCTGATGCCGATGCCATCACGGGGAACGTCCATGATACGGCCGCCGCCATGAACCAGTGCGTAAAGCTGCCGAGCGCCTGGCCCTTAGATCGCACCCGGTTCGGGAATACTTCGGAGATGAACACCCAGATCACTGCGCCCTGCGACATGGCGAAGAAGGCAATGAACCCGAGCAGCCCCGCCAGCACGAGAGCGCCGCTCGTCTCCGGCATGGAGAATCCGATCGCTACGAGCGCAAGACACGCGGCCGTACCAAGCGAGCCGATGAGCAGCAGCGGTCGGCGGCCGAGCCGATCGATCAGAAACATCGCGAAGATGGTGAAGATCAGATTCGTTCCACCGACGGCGACCGCCTGGAGAAACGCTGCACCTTCCTCCGCGCCCGCCTGGACGAAGATGCGCGGTGCGTAATACATAAGGGCGTTGATGCCGGAGAGCTGATTGAACATCGCGACCGACCAGGCCAGGAAGATCGGAAACGCCAGACCACGCTGAAACAGCTTCGATTCCTCCGCATGTGCGGCCGATCGCAGCGACGCGACGATTTCCCGGATCTCTGTCTCGACATCCGCTTCTCCGACGAGGGCCAGAACGCTGCGCGCTTCATCCACGCGACCGCGTTTCACCAGCCACCGGGGGCTCATCGGAATAAAGAAGAGCAGCACGAAGAAGAGCGCCGCCGGGAACGCCTCGACGCCCAGCATCCAGCGCCACGCGACGTCTCCGGAGAGTGCACCGGCAATGAGATAGTTCGAGAAAAACGCCACGAGGATGCCCGTGACCACATTCAGCTGGTTTACGGCCACCAGCCGGCCGCGCAGTCGCGCAGGAGAGATTTCCGCAATGTACATCGGGGCGACGACGGAGGCGCCTCCCACCGCCAATCCTCCCAGAAATCGGTAGGATAAAAACTCGATCCAGCCGCTGGCGAGCGCACTGCCCAGAGCGGACACGAAATAAAACACGGCGAGGACGAACAGCACATTACGCCTGCCGAATCGGTCCGCCGGACCGCCCACCGCGAAGGCCCCGACAATCGTTCCGATGAGCGCCGCCGCCACCGTAAAGCCCAGCCAGAATGCATCGAGGTCGAACTCGCGCTGAAGTGCTTCCGTCGTGCCCGAGATGACGGCCGTGTCAAATCCGAAGAGCAGCCCGCCGAGCGCGGCAACGAGCGTACTGAAGTAGACCTTGCTTTTCATCTGGATTTCGGTGTCATGTGAGCTGACGAATCTACAAAGTACGACGTCGCTTTACACCCCGGATCGGACCGCAATGCTTTACACCCGCATCGAAACCCACACTCAGCGCCCCATCTGTGACCGGATGTACGCGAGCCTCTGCTGGATCGCCTCGTTGGGTCCGACGCGCTCCGACAGCTGCTCGGTGAAGTCGAGTGCCTCCGCCCATCGCTCCGCCTGCGCATAAAAGATGCTCAGCGCATTCAGATAATCGGAATCTCCCGGCTCCAGATCATGTGCGCTCCGCAAAAACGCCTCGGCCTCGTCGCGCCGCCCCGCATGCTGGAGCGCCAGGCCGGCATTGTAGTGTATGCGCGCGTCGCGCGGCGCCAGCTCCGCCGCTCGCGTAAGATGGGTTACTGCATCCGCAAGGCCGTCCTCCCTCTCGGCCAGCAGGAGTCCGAGCGTATAGTGAATCTCGGGCATGTCGGGTTCGATCCGTATCGCTCTTCTGAGCTCTGATTCCGCGGCTCGGTACAATGAATCGGAGCGCCGTTCGTCGGATGGAAGGTCGGTTCGCATCCGATTGTAGAGCATCGCCAGATTGAGATGTGCCGGAACGAAGGAGGAGTCGAGCCGGATGGCGGCACGATAGGCCTGCTCCGCATCGTGCGCCTCATCGAGGACCTCGTGAATGGTCGCGAGATTCAGATGCGCGGCCGCCTGATCGCGGAGCGCGAACTGACCCGTTCGATACTCCTCGAGGGCATCCCAGAATCCACCGGCGCGGTCGGTCTTCGGGGTCTCGGCGAATCGGCTCGCGGATGTCTGCGCCAGAACCCTCGCCGCCTCCATGCGCACGAGGCGGACCGAATCTTCCACGAGCGGCGATAGAGCGGTGATGCGATCGCTCTCGGAGGCGCCTTCGAGCTTCCGGATCGCATTAAGGCGCACCAGGGGCTCGGAATCCCACAACGCTGCCCTTGCGGCATCGAACGATGCGGCGCTCTCGTATCCCTGCAGCAAGAACATCGCCGTCGCGCGAACAATGCCCGCTTTATCCCCATTCTGTGCAAGACGGATGAGGTCCTGCTCAGCGGCCGGATGCTGCTCACGACCATCTGCAATCGCACGCACGGCATTTGCATCACCGGAGCGTTCCGATCCGTGCCAATCCACAATGCGCTCGGCCGCCCATTCCGGCGTCTCGCCGTCGTGGCAGCCCGTGCAGGCATTCGGCACATCCAGTTCCGCCGTGAGATCGGGTCGTGGAATCGTGAAACTGTGATCGCGACGGGGATCGACGACCATGTAGGTGCGCTCGGGCATGTGGCAGTCGACGCACTGCGAGCCGGCGCTTGAGGGGTCGTGGCGAATATGCTCGAAGGTGTCGTACGGATCGGGTTCGTGGCACTGCGTGCACAGGCCGTTGCCGTCGATCTTGACATCCGTCGAGTGTGGATCGTGACAGTCGGTACAGCGGACGCCCTCCCGATACATCGTGCTCTGAAGGAATGAGCCGTACACATAAACTTCGTCCCTTATTTGGCCGTCCGCATAGTAGAGATGGTCCTGGAGGATGTCCGGCTCATAGTGGTCGAGGTAGTTCTTACCCGGACGAAAATCCGGATACACGGTGCGGCGCCTGGAATGGCAGGGTGCGCACGACTCGACCTGCTGCCGCTGCGAGGACTGATCGACTGCAAAGCCGTAGGTGTCGCGGAAGGCCGTGTTATGGGACTCGCGCCCTCGATTCTCCCCACTTCTGCGCCCGCCGTCGGCCCACTCGACGTGCTCCCCGCCCGGGCCGTGGCACGCCTCGCAGCTGACGTCGACCTCCGAAAACGTCGTCTCGTAGACGTTCGACTCGAGTTGGAAATTGCGCTGGAGGTTGGTCGAGTGGCAGTCGGCGCACATGTAGTTCCAATTCATCGCAGGCGCCGTCCAGTGCAGAGGATCGTCCGCACTGACGCACTCCTCCGGATGCAGCGAAAACCAGCGCCCGGCGTCCGTATCCCACGCCACCGTAAAGCTCTGATACCTGCCTTCCGGCATGGAAATAAGGTACTGCTGGAGTGGATCGACCCCGAACGTGTAGGAAACCTCGAACGTATCGATTTCTCCACCCGGACCCCCTGTCGATATCAAAAATCGCTCGCCGTCGCGATAAAATCGCGTCGTTACGCCGCATTCTGTGAAGCTAGCCTCGTCGAAATCGCCGAGCACGGTTTCGTCGGCCGCGTTCGCCATGGCGAGATCGTGATGCGATCCCGTCCACGCGGCCGTGGCGGCCTCGTGACACTCAGCACACGCATCCCGGCCGACGTATCGTATCGAGTCTACGTGCGCTTCTCCGCCCTCGCCAGACGGTTCGTCACGCGAACACCCGCCGCACGCCACCATGACGATCAAACACAGCAGTGCCGCCGGGCCGATGGATCGGTGACGAGAGATCATAGTGCCGGGAAAGAATGTGCGGGACGCGCCGACACCGAATCTAAGCCACCAAACGCCCCGGATCTACCCGATTCCCGCTATCCACCGATGATCTGGCCGCCGTTCGGATGGATGGTCTGGCCGGTTATATAGGACGAATCACGTGATGCGAGAAACACGTAGCTCGGCGCCACCTCCTCCGGCTGGCCCGCACGTCCGAGCATCGTATTCTGTCCGAAGTCCGTCACACTCTCTTCCGGGAAGCTGGCGGGGATGAGCGGAGTCCAGATCGGCCCGGGAGCCACGCTGTTCACTCGGATGCCGCGCTCGGCGAGGTTCTGCGCGAGGGAACGCGTAAACGCCACGATCGCGCCTTTGGTCGATGCATAGTCCAGAAGCACCTCCATTCCTCGGAAGGCCGTGATCGACGCGGAATTAATGATGCTGCTTCCTTCCTTCAAGTGAGCAACGGCCGCCTGCGTCATGAAAAAGTGCGAGAAGATGTTCGTCCGGAAGGTCCGCTCGATCTGCTCTTCCGAGATCTCTTCGATGGACTGCCGTATATATTGCACCGCCGCATTGTTCACGAGGATCTCGAGATGACCGAATGTCTCGATCGTCCGATCGACCACGCCCTTACAGAACGCCTTATCTCCGACGTCGCCGGCTATGGCGAGGCATTCGCGGCCTTCCTCCGCGACGAGCCGTTTGGTTTCTTGCGCATCCTGATGCTCGTCGAGATAGACGATCACGACGTCGGCTCCTTCACGGGCAAACAGAATGGCGACGGACTTGCCGATTCCGCTGTCGCCGCCCGTAATAATGGCAACCTTATCCTCGAGTTTTCCGCTGCCTCGATACCACGGAGCAAGAGCTTCCGGTTTCGGCTCCATCTCCTGTTCTATCCCGGGCTGCGGATCCTGATGCTGCGCCGGAAACTCCGACGGCCGATTGCGATCGACTGTCTCTGACATGTCATCCTCCCTTTGATTCTATTTGGCTCTGGCCCCGACGTGCACCCTCGATGGGTCGGGCGGCGGTTAGCAGCATAGATACGCCGCACATGAGCCGGCAAGTTCTGGAAGCCCGAATAGAATAGAGGAAACGTTACGACTGTCACGCTCTGCCCGGCACCTAGGCGCGACCTGCGCGTGCAGCGGAGTGCAGGCGCCGGGATACGCGGGAGATGGAGAGCATTCGAAATTATTTCAACAACAGCATGCTCCGAGTTTGCACCACGTCGCCCACTTTCATGCGATACAGATAGGGACCGCTGCTCACGACACCTCCGGCTCCGTCCCCGCCATCCCAGGTGACGCTGTACTCGCCGGGTGGCTGCGTCGAATCCACAAGTGTGCGCACCGCCTGACCGAGCATATTGAAGATCGTCAGATTTACGTTCGCCGGATTCCGGACAGCGTAGCTTATCGTAGTACTAGGGTTGAACGGATTCGGATAATTCTGATTTAGAAGAAAGTCGCCCGGCGC